>CADBQU010000016.1 GCA_902796905.1 Oscillospiraceae bacterium
ACCGACCACGAAGGATATGCGGGCGTATATTGAGGACGCGCACGATCCGATCATCAGCAAGGAAACGTGGGAAAAGGTGCAGATGATCCGTCAGGGAAAGCGCCGGAAGCCGAAGAAGGGGTTGCAAAGCATCTTTTCGGGGCTGGTCGTATGCGCAGACTGCGGTGCGAAGATGTACTATGGAGAAAACAAAAACAGCAGATTCTTCCGCTGCTCCAAGTACAAGAGTACCAGTCGGGAAAAGACCTGCACACAGCACTATATCCGCGAGGATGTTCTATACCGGCTGGTTTTGAAACAACTTCAGGCGTTTCTTTCCTACCTCAGACAGTTCGAGCGAATCTTTGTTCAGGAACAGATGGAGTTGAGCGTCGCCGACCAGAAACACAATCTTTTCCTCAAAAAGCAGAAGATCGCGGACGACGAAAAGCGGATTGAAGAGATCGTATTCCTTTTGAAGAAAAACTTTGAGTCTTACGCTCACGGCATTCTCAAGGAAAGCGATTTCCGCAATCTCAGCGACGGTTACGAGGATGAACGGGTACGCTTGCAGGAAGAAATTGAACGCTTGACGGCGGAGGTCGAGAGCTCCGAGATCAAGGTGGACAATGTCGCCAAGATGATCGCGCTGACCAAGCGGTACACCCGTATCGACGAGCTGACGGCGGACGTTCTCAACGCCTTCATCGACAAGATCGCCGTTCACGAGCGTGTCAAGGGTCCCGACGGAAAGAAAACGCAGGAGATCGAGATCTACTATTCTTACGTCGGCATCGTCAACGTTCCCACCGAGGAAGAAATAGAAACTATGCGTAAAGAGCGTAAACAAACCGCCTGATAATCAGGCAAAACGGCAGGAGAATTCCTTCCCCTGCCGGATACATACAATTTTGTCCTTATCGACAATAACTCATGTTACACTATTTAAAATACTTTGGTTTAAATTTTTCATTTTAGGAGTTTTTATGATTACAAAAGTAACCTCGGCAGATTACGAAATTTATAAAAATTTAGTGTTGGAATTTTATTCTACCGATGTCGTTTTGCATCCCATTCCCGAAAGCTATATTAAAAATACTTTTTTGGAATTTACGAACCGTTCTGATTACGCCAAGGCTTTTTTTATTAAAACAAAAGAAAACACAATTGCCGGCTATGCACTTTTGGCAATTACATTTTCACAAGAAGCCGGTGGCAAAACCGTTTGGCTTGAAGAGCTTTACATAAAACCGGAATTCAGAAGCTGCGGATTGGGCTCGGAATTTTTTACATTTTTAGCCGAAACCGAAAAAGACTGCAAACGCTTTAGGCTTGAGGTAGAAGACTATAATAAAAAAGCGATAGAGCTTTATAAGCGTAAAGGTTTTTCTTTTTTACCCTACAGCCAAATGATAAAAGAACAGTAAAGTTTTTAAAATTATATTGTTAAAAGAAAAAGCGGACCGATTATTCGGTCCGCTTTTTTAAATTTTAAAATTACTAAATTAACTCGATGATAGCCATTTCAGCTGCGTCGCCTCTACGAGGTCCGGTTTTTGTTATTCTGCAATAACCGCCGTTGCGCTCGGCATACTTAGGAGCAATTTCATCAAATAATTTTTTAACTACTTCGTCCTCTGTAATAAAAGACATTGCCTGTCTTTTTGTATGCAAACTGCTATCTTTAGCGAGTGTAATATATTTTTCTGTCATGGAACGAACTTCTTTTGCACGTGCAACTGTGGTTTCAATTTTACCGTTTTTAAGTAAATAAGTAACCATTGCACGAAGCATTGCCATACGGCTGTCGCTTGCACGACCGAGTTTTCTGGTACCTGCCATTAATATTCACTCCTTAGATTCCTTAGATTATTCTTAATTATTCGTCGCTGTCGGAAAGGTTAAAGCCTAAAGAATTAAGCTTATGGATAACTTCCTCAAGCGATTTTCTGCCAAGATTTCTAACCTTCATCATTTCCTCTTCGGATTTGCTTATAAGGTCTTCTACCGTATTAATACCGGCTCTCTTTAAGCAGTTAAAGCTTCTAACTGAAAGATCAAGCTCTTCAATCGTTTTTTCAAGATTTTTCTCTTTGCCAACGTCGCCTTTTTCAACCATAATCTCAACATCGTGTGTTTCTGCCGAAAGATCAACAAAAAGTTTAAGATGCTCAATTAAAATTTTAGCCGAAAGAGATACGGCGTCTTTCGCCGAAATTGTACCGTTAGTCCAAATTTCAAGCGTTAAACAATTAAAGTCTGTAATCTGCTCTTTACGGGTATTTTCAACATTAAATTTAACCCTTTTAATAGGGGTAAACGTACTGTCTACCGGAATTAAGCCGGTAACGGTCTGCTGGGGTTTGTTGGCCTCCGCAGAAACATAACCTCTGCCGTGAGATAAATTAATTTCCATAGATAATTTGCCGCCGTCGTCCAGCTCGCAAATATATAAATCTTTGTTTAATATTTCAACATCGGCATCGGTTTTAATATCATTAGCCGTAACAACACAAGGACCTTCAGCTTCAATGTAAACCGTTTTGGTTTCGTCCGAATGAAGCTTTGCGGTAAGGCCTTTAATGTTTAAAATAATCTCGGTAACATCTTCTCTGCAGCCTTCAATAGTAGAAAACTCATGAAGAACGCCGTCAATCTTAACCGAAGTAACGGCTACACCCGGAAGTGAAGATAAAAGCACGCGGCGAAGGCTGTTACCTAAAGTTGTGCCGTATCCGCTTTCAAGCGGTTTAAGCGTAAACTTACCGTAGTTGCCTTCGGATGAAATTTCAACTGTTTCCAAAATTGGTGTTTCAATCTCTATCATTTAAAGCTCCGTTTCTCCACACTGTTGTTATTTTTATCGCTTTTATATAAGTGCGGTATAATAAAAGCAAACTAAAACTTAAAAAACTATTATTTAGAATAGAATTCAACAATAAGTTGTTCTTCAACCGGAACTTCAATTTGTTCGCGTTCGGGAAGGTTAACAATTTTAACCGAGCATTTATCACGGTCAACATCGCACCAAGCCGGTACCGGTCTCGAAGCGTTAGCTTCTATAATTGTTTTCATTTTTTCTAAGCCTTTGCTTTTTTCGCAAAGAGTTACTTCATCGCCTGCACGAAGAAGATAAGAAGCAATATCAACTCTGTGGCCGTTTACTTCAAAATGACCGTGTCCTACAAGTTGTCTGGCTTCTGCTCTTGAAGAAGCAAAACCTGTTCTGTATACAACATTGTCAAGACGGCTTTCTAAAATTCTTAATAAGTTGTCGCCGGTAACGCCGTTTTTACGTTCGGCAACTTCAAAATAATGGTGGAATTGCTTTTCGCTAACACCATAAAAACTTCTTGCTTTTTGTTTAGCACGAAGCTGTAAACCGTATTCAGAAGATTTCTTACGTCCCTGACCGTGTTGACCCGGACCGTAAGCTCTGTGGTTTAACGAACATTTTTCAGAATAGCAGCGATCGCCTTTAAGGAAAAGTTTTTCTCCTTCACGGCGGCAAAGTCTGCAAACTGCACCTGTATATCTAGCCAATCTAAAACACCTCCAAATTATACACGACGCCTTTTGGGCGGACGGCAACCGTTATGCGGAATAGGAGTAACATCTTTAATCATGTTAACTTCCAAACCAGCAGCCTGAAGAGCACGAATTGCAGCTTCTCTTCCGGCTCCGGGGCCTTTAACGTATACTTCTACGGTTTTTAATCCATGTTCCATAGCAGCTTTAGCAGCTGTTTCTGCAGCGCTTTGCGCAGCAAAAGGAGTGGATTTTCTGGAGCCGCGGAAACCGAGTTCTCCGGCACTTGCCCAAGAAAGAGCATTACCGTTAATATCGGTTATAGTAACGATTGTGTTATTGAAGGTGGACTGGATATGTGCAGCACCACGTTCAATGTTCTTTTTCTCACGACGCCTGCGGGTCGTAGTACCTTTTTTAGCTGTAGCCATTTAAATTTTTCCTCCCCGCTTACTTTTTCTTGTTGGCAATTGTCTTTTTAGGACCCTTACGGGTTCTGGCATTAGTCTTAGAACGCTGACCTCTTACAGGTAAGCCTTTTCTATGACGGCTGCCACGATAACTGCCTATTTCTACTAAACGTTTAATATCAAATGCGATGGAACGACGAGCGTCGCCCTCTACTTGAAGATTATGTTCAATATACTCACGAAGTTTTGAAATATCTTCCTCACTTAAATCCTTAACACGAGTATCTGGATTAACTCCTGTTGCATTAAGAATTTTCTTTGAGGTTGTAAGACCAATACCGAAAATGTAGGTTAAACCAATTTCAACCCTTTTTGCATTCGGTAAGTCAACACCGGCTATACGCGCCATTTATCAATGCACCTCACTTAATTTTTAGGGAATTAACCCTGACGTTGTTTGTGTTTAGGGTTTTCACAGATAACCATTACTTTACCCTTGCGTTTAATTACTTTGCATTTTTCACATATTTTCTTTACAGAAGGTCTGACTTTCATTTTTATGTGCCTCCTTTTTTTACTTTGAACGCCATGTAATGCGTCCTTTTGTAAGATCGTATGGGGACATTTCCACGGTTACTTT
Organism: Oscillospiraceae bacterium; assembly: GCA_902796905.1. Taxonomy (GTDB): domain Bacteria; phylum Bacillota; class Clostridia; order Oscillospirales; family Acutalibacteraceae; genus UMGS1279. The sequence continues at coordinate 4,558 of CADBQU010000016.1, forward strand.
ATCGCCCGGCAAAATTCTTATAAAATTCATTCTTAATTTTCCCGATATATGAGCGATTATTGTATGACCGCCCGGAATTTCCACCTTGAACATTGCATTAGGCATAGTTTCAAGCACGGTGCCCTCAAGTTCAATTACATCTTCTTTAGACATGAAATTGCCTCCATTCGTTTTAATTGAATTGTTTTTTTACCTTAAGACTTTTTCTTCTCATTACGCTCTGGTTAATATAACAGGTCCGTCCGAAGTTATAGCAACCGTATGCTCAAAATGAGCCGATAATTTTCCGTCCGCTGTTACAACAGTCCAATTATTTGAGAGTGTCCTAACATTATAAGTGCCCATATTTACCATAGGCTCTATTGCTATGGTCATTCCATTTACTAAACGAACGCCATGTCCCGGATTCCCAAAATTGGGAACCTCTGGGGCTTCGTGCAGGCTCGTACCTACTCCGTGGCCCACAAACTGACGAACCACCGAGTAACCACGTTCCTCAACATACTTTTGTACCGCATGACCTATATCGCCTATTCTGCCGCCATGACGAGCCATTTTTATGCCTTCGTAAAGGCTTTCTTCGGTCGTCTTAATCAGCCGCTTTGCTTCGGGAGAAATTTCTCCTACCGCAAATGTAGCGGCATTGTCGCCGTTATAACCGTCATACGAAGCGCCTAAATCTACACTGACTATATCGCCCGCTTTAATTTTGCGCTCTTTACTGGGTATGCCGTGAATTACCTCATCGTTTATAGATATGCAAGCGGTAGCCGGAAAACCTCCGTATCCCTTAAAGTTGGGCTTGCCGCCCTGCTTTAAAATATACTCCTCAGCAAGCCTGTCTAACTCGCCGGTAGTTATTCCCGGTTCTATCGCTTCGCCTACCAATTTAAGTGCTCCGGCCGATATTCTGCAAGCTTCTTTCATTATTTCAAGCTCGCGGCCGGTTTTAAGTATAATCATAGACTATATTCCCAAGGCCTCAAAAGTAAGCTTAGTTGTATCTTTAAGCTCCTCTTGACCTTCAACTGTTACAAGCATACCTTTTTTGCCGTAATATTCTTTTAACGGCTCGGTCTGCTCGTGGTAAACCTTAAGTCTGTCTAAAACCGTTTCGGGTTTGTCGTCTTTGCGTATGGTAAGTTCTCCGCCGCAAACATTGCAAACACCCTCAACAACAGGCTTTTTATACTCAATATGATAACTTGCTCCGCAGTCGCCGCAAACTCTTCTGCCCGACATACGGCGAATTATATCTTCGTCCTTAACCTCTATAGATAATACCTTATCTATTTCTATTCCCATTGTATCAAGCGCTTCGGCCTGGGGAATAGTGCGCGGAAATCCGTCCAATATAAATCCGTTCTTGCAGTCATCTTTGGCTAATCTCTCTTTTATTATTCCAATAACAACCTCGTCAGGAACAAGCTTGCCCTCGTCAACAAAAGCCTTAGCCTTTAATCCCATTTCGGTACCGTTTTTTAATGCTTCTCTTATTATATTTCCGGTAGAAATGGTAGGTATTTTTAATTTTTCACAAATAAGCTCTGCTTGGGTGCCTTTGCCGGCACCCGGAGCTCCTAAAAGAATTAATTTCATATATTCACCTAATCAAGGAAACCTTTATAGTGTCTCATCATCATTTGGCTTTCAAGATTTTGAACCGTATCAAGTGCTACGCCTACAATAATTAATATTGAAGTACCGCCTATTGAAAGGTTAATCTGTCCAACCTGACCTACAAATATAGGTAATATGGCAATTATACCTAAGAATATTGCGCCTATTAATGTAATACGGCTTATTATTCTTGCAATAAAATCACTGGTGGGCTTTCCGGGACGAATACCGGGAATAGCGCCGCTGTTTTTGCGTAGGCTGTTTGCCATTTCTATAGGATTATATTGAATGCTTACATAGAAGTAAGCAAAAGCTATAATCAATGCAAAATAAATTATTGCGTAAAATACTCCTCTAACGCTGAATAAGCTCATTAACTTATAAGCCGTTGAATTGGTTTTAAACAAACCGAAGGATAACAACATTGTAGGAAGCATTAATATGGAACTTGCAAAGATTATAGGCAAAACGCCCGACATATTAACCTTAATAGGTATATGCGTGTTTTGTCCGCCGTATTGTTTTCTTCCTACAACACGCTTTGCATACTGAATAGGTATTCTGCGTTCCGCATTGGTCATCCATACTATAAATGTTACCATTACAAGGAATATTAAAATTATAGCCAATACCGCCGGCGCCTGTTTTAACTTGAATGCCGCGTTCCAAAGGGAAGTTGCAGCCTGCGGCGCACGCGATAAAATACCGGCAAACAACAATATAGAAATACCGTTGCCTATACCTTTTACGTCTATTTGTTCGCCTAACCACATAACTATGGCGCTTCCTGCGGTAAGAGTTAAAATAATAACAAATGCTGCAAATATTTTAGCTCCGCCAGTAACGCTTACAAAGTTATTGGCTTGCAAATAGTAGTAATAGGCTCCTGCCTGAATAAGTCCTAATATAACAGTTGCATATCTTGTAACCTGAGCCAGCTTTTTTCTGCCTTCTTCGCCTTGCTCGGCCCATCTTTGCCAAGGAGTAATTACAACCGTTAACAGCTGAATAATAATTGATGAGTTGATGTACGGGGTAACCGACATAGCAAATATTGCGCCATATTCCAAGCCACCGCCGGTTAATACAGAAAGATAGTTAAAGAAATCGTTAGCTTGCGAACCGGTAGAGGAAATTGAATTCTTTAATGCCGTATAATCAATAAACGGAACCGGAATTACTGCGCCAATTCGGAATAATATTATTATAAATATTGTAAAAAATATCTTTTTTCTAATATCTACAATTTTCCATGCGTTCTTTAATGTTTCTATCATTCTACTTCACCTCGGCAGTGCCGCCAGCAGCCTCGATTTTACTCTTTGCAGAGTTTGAAAAAGCTGCGGCTTTTACAGTTAATTTTTTTGTTATTTCGCCGTTGCCGAGAATTTTAACGCCGTCAAATGCTTTTTTAACTAAACCTTTTTCCTGTAATGCTGCGGTATCAACCACTGCACCGTCTTCAAAAACATCTAACTTGGAAACGTTAACCGAAGCAAATCTTGTGGCAAAAATATTGTTAAAGCCACGTTTCGGAATTCTTCTTTGTAAAGGCATTTGTCCGCCTTCAAATCCTGCTCTTTTGTTTTTACCGGCACGCGCTTTAGAACCTTTGTGTCCTTTGCCGGCTGTTTTACCTTGACCGGAGCCATGACCTCTGCCGATACGCTTTACATCTTTTGTAGAGCCTTCTGCCGGAGATAATTCATGAATATTCATAGTTGCACCTCCTCAGTTTAAGCCTTAGTTACCTTAACAAGGTGTATTATTGTGTTTATTTTACCTTTGGTTGCTGCATTGTCGGGCTGAACAGTCTCACTGCCAACTTTAGTTAAACCTAAAGCTTTAGCTGTGGCAATCTGATTGTCTTTAGCGCCTATTAAGCTTTTAACCAATTTAATTTTAAGTTCGGCTGAAGCCGCTTTTTTTGTTGCCATAACTGCTTCCTCCTTAACCTAAAATTTCTTTCACGGATTTTCCGCGAATAGCAGCAACTTCTTCGGCACTTCTTAAAGAAGCCAAACCGTTAACGGTTGCTCTTACTACATTGCAGGGATTGTTCGAACGAAGAGCCTTCGTACGAATATCTTTTACGCCTACAGTTTCTAAAACTGCACGAACTGCACCGCCGGCAATAACGCCGGTACCGGTTGCAGCCGGTTTTAAAAGAACTCTGCCTGCTCCGTACTCGCCTATAATCTCGTGAGGAATTGTAGTTCCTTTTAAAGGAATTTTAATTAAGTTTTTCTTGGCATCTTCAATGCCTTTGCGAATAGCTTCCGGAACTTCGCCGGCTTTTCCCATACCGTAGCCTATAATTCCGTTGCCGTCGCCTACAACTACTAAAGCGGAGAATTTCATAATTCGGCCGCCTTTAACTGTTTTGGATACGCGGTTGATTGCAACTACGCGTTCTTTTAAATCTAAAACCGATGCGTCAATACTTGTAGCCAAAATCTTATCCTCCCTTTCTTAGAATTGTAAGCCGCCTTCACGAGCGCCTTCGGCCAAAGCCTTAACACGTCCGTGATATACGTAACCGCCTCTGTCAAAAACAACGTCTTTAATTCCGGCTTTAACTGCGCGTTCTGCTACTAATTTACCAACTTTGTTGGCTTCTTCGCAGTTACCGCTTGTTGTTCCGAAATCTTTTTCCATAGAGGAAGCGGCAACTAATGTTTTGCCGTTAACGTCGTCTATGATTTGAGCAACAATATGTTTATTGGAGCGAAAAACATTGAGTCTTGGAAATTCAGGTGTTCCGCTGATTTTGCCGCGTACTCGCTTATGGCGAATAAGACGGGTTTTGTTAGAATCTTTAACTTTAACCATTGTTTATTCTCTCCTTCCTTAAGACTTAGCGCCTTTACCGGCTTTGCCTTCCTTATGGCGAACAAATTCTCCGGTATATCTGATTCCCTTGCCCTTGTAGGGTTCCGGAGGACGTTTTTCACGTACTTCGGCAGCAAACTGACCAACCTGTTGCTTATCGGGACCGCTTATAACTATTTTGTTGGGGTTGGGTACGTCTATTGTAATACCCGGAACCTCTGAAACAGTTACTTGGTGTGAAAAGCCGAGAGTCATAACAAGGTCTTTACCCTGTTTAGCTACACGGTAACCAATACCCATAACATCTAATTCTTTAGAAAAGCCTTGGGATACGCCTATAATCATATTGTTTATAAGTGTTCTTGTTAAGCCGTGTAAAGAACGATGCTTAGCTTCGTCGGAAGGACGGGTAACGGTTATAACACCGTCTTTTAATTCGATGTTCATATCATTGTGGAATGTTTCGGTAAGAGTGCCTTTAGGGCCTTTTGCGGTAACAGTATTTCCGTCAACCTTAACTTCCACGCCGGCAGGAACCGTAATCGGATGTTTTCCTATTCTTGACATTTATACTGACCTCCTTACCATACAAAAGCAAGAACTTCGCCGCCAACGTTGGCTTTGCGTGCTTGCTTATCTGTCATAATACCTTTAGAGGTAGACAAAATAGCTATTCCCAAGCCCTTCATTACTTTGGGCATATCTTCTACATTGCTGTATATACGAAGACCGGGTTTGCTTATTTTGCGTAAGCCCTTAATAACCTGTGATTTATTAGGACCGTATTTAAGTGTTACATGAATGGTGCCTTGCTTTCCGTCCTCTATAACCTGAAAGTTGGCAATATATCCTTCATCAAGTAAAATTTGTGCAATAGCCTTTTTTACGTTTGAAGCAGGAATATCAACCGAATCATGCTTTGCCGAATTTGCATTACGGATTCTTGTTAACATATCCGCTATTGTATCTGAAATCTGCATGTCGTTTTTCCTCCTTCTTACCAGCTGGCCTTTTTCACGCCCGGAATTTCACCTTTATACGCTAATTCTCTAAAGCATATACGGCAAATACCGTATTTGCGAAGATAAGCGTGAGGGCGGCCGCATATTTTACATCTGTTGTATTGTCTTGTGGAAAATTTAGCAGGCTTTGCTTGCTTAATTTTCATTGAAGTTTTAGCCATAGTTCCTCTCTCCTTATCTTGCAAACGGGGCGCCCATAAGCGTTAAAAGCTCGCGAGCTTCCTCGTCGGTTTTAGCGGTAGTAACAAACATTATGTCCATACCTCTAACTTTATCTATTTTATCGTACTCAATTTCAGGGAATATTAACTGTTCTTTAATGCCCATGGAATAATTTCCACGTCCGTCAAAAGAATTCGGATTTATTCCTCTGAAGTCTCTAACTCTCGGAAGTGCAGCAGAAAAGAATCTGTCAATAAATTCATACATCTTTTCACCTCTTAAGGTTACTTTGCAACCTATAGGCATTCCTTCACGAAGTTTAAAGTTTGCAACGGATTTTCTTGCTTTGCAAACTACGGCTTTTTGACCGGTAATAAGAGCTAAGTCGTTCATAACCGAATCAATTACCTTGCTGTTGTCTTTTGCTTCGCTGCAAGCAACGTTAATAACTACCTTATCGAGCTTGGGAATCTGCATGACGCTTTTATACTCAAACTTTTTCATTAAGGCAGGTGCTACGGTTGATACGTAGGTATCCTTTAATCTAGCCATGTGATATTCCTCCTAACTCTAAAAAGTTTCATTACATTTTTTGCATACACGGTCTTTTTTACCGTCAGCATAAATTTTGTGTGCAACACGGGTCGGTTTATTGCATTTAGGGCAAACAAGCTGAACTTTGCTGGCATATATAGCACTTTCGGTAGTAATAATTCCCGAAGGATCACCGGCTTTGCGGGGCTTAACATGCTTTTTAACTTCGTTTAAACCTTCAACAATAACTTTGCCCTCTTTAGGACTTACCTGCAATACTTTGCCCTGTTTTCCGCGATATTTTTTATCGCCGGTTAATAAAACAACTGTATCGCCGGTTTTAATGTTCATTTTTTTCATCTGTTTTTCCTCCCAGTTACAGTACTTCGGGAGCCAAAGAAAGAATTTTCATATATTCTTTCTCACGAAGCTCACGGGCAACCGGTCCAAAGATACGTGTACCTCTGGGGTTTTTATCGTCTCTGATAATAACGGCTGCGTTTTCATCAAAACGAATGTAAGTACCGTCGCTGCGGCGTAAACCTTTTGCAGTTCTTACTACAACGGCCTTAACTACGTCGCCTTTTTTAACTGTTCCACCGGGAGCAGCTTTTTTAACTGATGCTACTATAACATCACCAATATTTGCGTACCTTCTGCCGGAACCGCCTAAAACACGGATACACATAAGTTCTTTTGCACCGGTGTTATCGGCTACCTTAAGGTATGTCTGTTGTTGTACCACAGTTATTCTCCTCCCTATTTAGCTTTTTCTATAATTTCAACTAAGCGCCATCTTTTATCTTTGGAAAGGGGCTTGGTTTCCATTACGAGAACTCTGTCGCCTACAGAACACTCATTCTTTTCATCATGAGCTTTAAGCTTAACAGTGTTTTTAATAATCTTATTGTAAAGTGGGTGTTTAACGTTGTCTTCAATTGCAACTACTACGGTTTTGTCCATTTTGTTGCTTACAACCTTGCCTACTCTTGTTTTTCTAAGGTTTCTCTCGCTCATAGTCAACCGTCCTTTCTTAAGACTTTGCGCTGTCTTCAAGTTCGCGTTCGCGTAAAACGGTTTTTACTCTTGCGATATCTTTTTTAACAGCGTTTAAGCGCATGGGGTTTTCGAGCTGATTAACGGCGTGGCGGAAACGGAGCTTAAAAAGGTCTTCCGTAAGGTCCTTTAACGTTTCATTAAGTTCAGCTACGCTTTTTTCTCTGATTTCCTTAACGTTCATTATTGCTCACCACCCATTTCCTGCTTTTTAATAAATTTACATTTAATCGGTAATTTGTTAGCTGCCAAACGCATAGCTTCTCTTGCTAATTCTTCGTCAACTCCACCGATTTCAAACATTACTCTTCCGGGTTTAACTACTGCTACCCAATATTCCGGAGAACCTTTACCGGAACCCATTCTGGTTTCTGCGGGTTTTTCGGTAATCGGCTTGTCAGGGAATATTTTAATCCAAACCTGACCGCCACGTTTAATGTAACGTGTCATAGCAATACGGGCGGCTTCTATTTGGTTGGATGTTATCCAAGCCGGTTCCAAAGCCTGTAAACCGTATTCGCCGTAGTTAACCTCGGTTCCTCTTGTGGCAGCACCGGTAAGTCTGCCACGGTGTACTCTGCGGTACTTAACTCTTTTGGGCATTAACATTAGCGGTTGCCTCCTTCCTTTTGAGGCCTGCGAGCGTCGTGAAGAACTTCGCCCGTATAAATCCAAACTTTAACACCGATTTTACCGTATGTTGTGTTGGCTTCTGCAAAACCGTAATCAATGTCGGCACGAATCGTCTGCAACGGAATAGTACCTTCATGATAATGTTCGCTTCTTGCTATTTCAGCTCCGCCTAATCTGCCGGAAACCTGTGTTTTAATACCTTTAGCACCCAATCTCATTGTTCTTCCCATGGCAAGCTTCATAGCTCTGCGGAAAGAAACTCTCTTTTCAAGCTGTGCTGCAATATTTTCTGCTACCAAAGTAGCGTTTAAATCGGGATTTTTAACCTCTACTATATTGATGTGTACGGGTTTGCCTATAAGTTTTTGGCAATTTGCACGCAACTTTTCAATTTCCGAACCGTTACGTCCTATAACAATACCCGGTTTTGCGCAATGAATATGAATTCTTACTTTTTTAGCGTCGCGCTCAATTTCAATTTTTGCTACGGCTGCGCTGTAAAGTGTTTTCTTTAAATACTTACGGAGATTATAGTCCTCAACCAAAGTATCGCCGAAATCACTTTTGCCGGCAAACCAGCGTGAATTCCAGTTACGGATAACGCCTACACGCATTCCGTTAGGATGTACTTTCTGGCCCATTAACTTTAACCTCCTTCTTAGTCTTCAAGTTCCCTAAGAACTAGGGTAACATGAGATGTTCTTTTTAATATACGGTGTGCTCTGCCGTGGTCTTTTGCCCTTATTCTTTTAAGTGTGGGTCCCGGACCTACATAGCATTCCGCAACATACAATTTGGAAACGTCCATCTGATGATTGTTTTCAGCATTGGACATAGCCGATTTTAAAAGCTTTTCTAAATATTCACAGGCGGCCTTAGGTGTAAACCTTAGGATAGCCATGGCTTTGTCGGCTTTCTGTCCGCGGATCAAATCCAAAACAATTTTAACCTTTCTGGGTGAAATACGCGCGTATTTCAAGGTTGCCCTTGCTTCCATAGTTAATTCTCCTTTCGCCGCTTTACTTAGTAGTTTTTGCACCGGCATGACCTCTGTAGGTTCTTGTGGGTGCGAATTCGCCTAATTTGTGGCCAACCATATCCTCTGTTACGTATACGGGAACGTGTTTGCGTCCATCGTGTACTGCAAAGGTGTGTCCGACGAAATCGGGGAATATTGTTGAAGAACGGCTCCATGTTTTTAAAACTTTCTTTTCGCCGTTTTTGTTCATTTCCTCAACCCTTTTAAGCAAAACAGGTTGCACATAAGGGCCTTTTTTAATGCTTCTTCCCATAATTCAATCTCCTTTCGTCCGACTATTTCTTGCGACGGCTTACGATAAACTTGTTCGAAGCCTTCTTTTTATTACGTGTCTTATATCCCAAAGCAGGTTTGCCCCAAGGGGTAACAGGTCCGGGACGTCCAACCGGCGATTTGCCTTCGCCACCGCCGTGCGGGTGGTCGTTCGGGTTCATAACAGAACCGCGTACTGTCGGTCTCCAACCCATATGGCGTTTACGTCCGGCTTTACCTAAATGAACATTTTCATGCTCTAAGTTACTAACCTGACCTACTGTTGCCATACAGTTTTCCGGAACGTTTCTAAGTTCGCCCGAAGGTAATCTTAAAAGCGCCATTCCGTTTTCTTTAGCCATTAACTGAGCCTGGTTACCGGCGGAACGCGCCAACTGTGCGCCTTTTCCGGGGTAAAGCTCTACGTTATGAATAAATGTACCAACAGGAATATTTACCAAAGGTAATGCGTTGCCTATTTTAATATCGGCATCCGGTCCGCTTTCAACCTTGTCGCCGACTTTCAATCCGTAAGGAGCAATTATATAGCTCTTTTGTCCGTCTTCATAAGCTATTAAAGCTATAAATGCCGAACGGTTCGGATCGTATTCAAGCGTTTTAACTTCGGCTACATCGCCAAAGCGTGCACGCTTAAAATCTATAATTCTGTATTTTGTACGGTTTCCGCCGCCTCTGTGGCGAACTGTAATTCTACCGTAGCTGTTTCTGCCTGCATTCTTTTTAACAGGCGCCAACAAACTCTTTTCGGGAGCAACTTTAGAAAGTTCGGAATAATCCAAAACCGTCATATTTCTGTGTCCCGGAGTAGTAGGCTTATAATGTTTTATTGCCATTTATTTCACACTCCTATTAGGCTTAGCGGGGTTTCCCCCATACATTGCCGCAAGATAAAGATTATATCGTTTCTTGCTTTACATCAAACCATCAAAAAATTCAATGGTTTTAGATTTTTCCGTAAGTGTAACGATTGCTTTTTTCCAAGCGGGAGTAGTTCCTACATAACGTCCCATTCTCTTTTCGGTTCCACGTACGTTAATGGTGTTTACTTTAGCTACCTTTACGCCGAATAACTTTTCAACTGCGTTTGCAATTTCAACTTTGTTGCTGTCTTTTGCTACTTTAAAAGTATATTTTTTGTCTTTTGCAACAGACATTGATTTTTCGGTAATAATCGGAGCCAATACAATGCTTTCAGCTGCTTTCATTATGCATATACCTCCTGTAACATCTTAACGGCGTCTTTAACAATTACCAACTTGTCGGCATTAATAATGTCATAAGTGTTAATTGTGTTGATTTGCGCGGTTTTTACGCCTGCAAGATTAGCTGCGCTCTTAATAGCAAATTTATCAACACTGCTTAAAACTATAAGAGTTTTGCCTGTAGCGCCGATAGCGTTTAAGCAATCCGCAACGGTTTTGGTTTTAAAACCTTCAACCTTAAGCTCTTCCAAAACAATAATGTCTTTGTTCATTGCTTTGTCGGATAAAGCAGATTTAAGAGCAAGTCTTTTAACCTTTTTGTTTAACGTGTAAGAATAATCTCTGGGCTTAGGTCCTAAAGCTACGCCGCCGTGTCTCCATTGCGGTGCACGGATAGAACCTTGTCTTGCGTGGCCTGTGCCCTTTTGTCTCCAGGGCTTTCTGCCGCCGCCGGCAACTTCCGTACGGGTAAGGGTACTTTGTGTGCCTTGACGCTGATTTGCCAAGTAATTAACAACTGCCATGTGCATTACAACGGCATTTGGCTCAATACCGAAAAGAGCGTCCTTTAATGTAATTGTTCCGACTTTCTCGCCGGCCATATTTAATACGTTTGCTTTTGGCATTTAAAACACTCCTTCCCTTATGCTTTTACGCTGTCTTTTAAAACAACGATTCCGCCTTTAGGTCCGGGAACCGCACCTTTAACAGCGATAATATTATTTTCTGCGTCTACCTTAACAACACTTAAATTCTGAACCGTTACTCTTTCAAAACCTAAGTGGCCTGCCATTTTCTTGCCCTTGGCAACTCTCGAAGGTGTACTTGATGCACCCAAGGAACCGCCATGACGTGCTACAGGTCCGGTACCGTGCGACATTTTAAGTCTGGAGAAGTTCCATCTCTTAATAACGCCTGCATAGCCTTTACCTTTGCTCTTTCCGGTTACGTCAATGCTGTCGCCTTCGGCAAATGTGTCGGCTTTAATAATATCGCCCACGTTTAAAGCCGAAATATCGCTTAAACGGAATTCACGCAAAACCTTTTTGGGAGCTACGTCGCCTTTTTGAAAATGACCTTTCATCGGTTTGTTTACTTTTGAAGCCTTAAGGTCGATAAAACCTACCTGTACCGCTTCGTAACCGTCGTTCTCTGTAGTTTTCTTTTGGGTAACTACGCACGGTCCTGCTTCAATAACAGTTACCGGAACGACATTGCCGTTTGCGTCAAAAAGCTGTGTCATACCAAGCTTTTTGCCAATAATACCTTTTTGCATTTATATTTCCTCCTATTTGGTTATTGGTTGGTTTCCCAACTTGACCGGTCGAACGAAAAACTTAAATAAACCTTTGAGTAACTTAAAGTTTAATTTCAAGTTCAACGCCGGCAGGAAGCTCAAGACCCGTTAACGCCTCAACAGTTTTGTTGGAAGGACGTAATACGTCTATCAGCCTTTTGTGAGTTCTGGTTTCAAACTGTTCGCGGGAATCTTTGTATTTGTGAACCGCTCTTAAGATTGTAACCACTTCTTTTTGGGTTGGTAACGGTACCGGGCCCGATACTCTGGCGCCTGTACGTTTTGCGGTTTCAACTATCTTTTCCGCTGCCTGGTCTACCAACTCATGGTCGTATCCTTTAATACGAATTCTGATTTTCTCTTTAATTGCCATTTTTTTGTTCGCCTCCTAAGTTGTTTGGCGGTTTTTTGAAATACACGGAGCCGGGTGTTTCATACGGCCTACATTATAAAACCGGACTGCCTTAAAACGACAAATCCGGGAGGGCCGCAAAATGCCCATTACTCTTGCAAATCAAATTCTTCGCCCGGTTTATAAATCGGACATACTCCGCGGAAATTCCCCTGTAAAAACAGGCCACCTCCCGCATCAACGCATATCAAGCGCTTTAACACGCCCTTATACTATACCACAAGCAAAACCAAAAAGCAAGCATTTTTTTAAATTTTTATTTATTTTTTTATTGCGGCAGCCGCAAACCTTTTTACACATATAAATATTATTTTTATGTGTAATTTTTGTTTGCAACCAAACCTATAAAAACCAAACCGACCGAGTATTAAAAATACTCAGTCGGTTAGTATAACAGGACTCAAAAAGCAGGTTCGGATTATTCTCACTTGCCTACGGTTATCTATCTTCTTTTTCTTGTGTGTCTTCCGCCGCTTTTTTTATGGCTGCTTATATCTATTTCTCCGGTTTCGAATTTATTTGTATTTGATTTTTGTTTGTTTCCTTTGGCTTTTTTACCTTCGCCCGTTAAAAACGATTTACGGTTAACTTTAACCAAAACAACTATACAAACTATTATTAAAGCAATGGGAATAAATATAAGTATTTTTAACAATTTGCTTAAATTGAATATTTTCTTTCCGGTTTCCGCTTTACTGCTTGCAGCCGTACTCGAAACATCGCTTACATCTACTTTTCCCTGTGCGTTACCCCACTGGTCTACACTTTGGGTTTTATCGGTAGCGTTTGATTTTTTAGAAGCGACGGTATATGTATTGCTCTTTTGGCTTTGTACGCTTACTACCCCTACGCTTCCTTTTTTGGATGATGTGCTTTTTTCTATGCTGGCAACCGAAACCGTACTGCCGGTGCCTATGCTTTCTACCGAAACGGTGGAAGATATGCTCGAAGCCCCTTCGGATCTGCTGCCCGAAACATCTTCTCCTTCACTGCTTGTATTAGCTACGGCAGAAAAAGTAATAACACCTATAAGCGCTATTATAACAGCAACTAAAGCTAATGTTTTTTTCATTTTTTATCCCCACTTTTATTTTTAATATGCTTTTCCGAAATAAAGCATTTTATCGGCTTTCTTTCCGCAAACCACACAAGTGTCTTCTATATGTTCCTGCTCAAAAGGAATACATCTTGAAGTAACTCCCGCATATTCCTTTAATTTATCTTCGCATTCTCTGCAACCGCACCACATAGCCTTTATAAATCCGGATTTGTTATCGGCTATATTTTTAAACTCTTCCAAATTATGTGCCGTATAGGTCATATTGTCTCTTCTTAATTTGGCTCTGTTAAATAAATTATCGCGAATATCCTGTAAAAGTTCCAATACCTTATTTTCAACTTCATCTAATAAAACCGTAATTTTTTCGCCCGTATCGCGCCTTGCTATAACGCAGCTGTTGTTTTCTATATCTCTCGGTCCTATTTCCAACCTAAGCGGTACGCCTTTCATTTCGTATTCGGCGTATTTCCAGCCGGGGCTGTTTTCGCTTAAATCTATTTTTGCTCTGCAAATTTTATTTAAACGGTTGTAAATTTCGGTAGCTTTTTCGGTTACGCCTTCTTTGTGCATAGCTACCGGTATAACCATAAGCTGTATGGGCGCTACCGCCGGCGGCAATACCAAACCGTTATCGTCTCCGTGTGTCATTATAACCGCGCCTATTAATCTGGTAGTAGTTCCCCAAGAAGTTTGATGAGGATACTGAAGCTTATTTTCTTTATTTGCAAACTGTATACCGAAAGCTCTTGCAAAACCGTCTCCGAAATAATGCGAAGTTCCGCTTTGTAAAGCTTTGCCGTCGTGCATTAAAGCTTCTATTGTATAAGTTTCTTCGGCGCCCGCAAAACGTTCTTTTTCGGTTTTAATTCCCTTTACTACCGGCATTGCCAAATATTTTTCGCAAAATTCTGCATAAACATTAAGCATTTTTATGGTTTCGGCTTTTGCCTCTTCGGCAGAAGCATGTATTGTATGACCCTCCTGCCATAAAAATTCTCTCGAACGCAAAAAAGGTCTTGTGGTTTTTTCCCAACGTACTACGCTGCACCACTGGTTGTAAAGCTTAGGCAAATCTCTCCAGGAATGCACTACATTGGCATAATGCTCGCAAAAAAGAGTTTCGCTGGTAGGTCTTACGCAAAGTCTTTCTTCAAGCTTTTCGTTTCCGCCGTGAGTAACCCAGGCTACTTCAGGTGCAAAGCCTTCTACATGGTCTTTTTCTTTTTGAAGTAAACTCTCCGGAATAAACATAGGCATATAAACATTTTCGTGTCCGGTTTCTTTAAACATACCGTCCATTATTTTTTGTATGTTTTCCCAAATAGCATATCCGTACGGACGAATTACCATACATCCTTTAACGGTGGTATATCCTACAAGTTCCGCTTTGGTTACAACATCGGTATACCAACGCGCAAAATCTTCATCCATAGAAGTAATTTCTTTTACTTTTTTATCGTCTTTCACTTTATTCACCCAAATAAAAGTTATATTTTTAATTAAACGGTAATTTTAGCTTACCAATTATACATTATATATAATTTTACAAAATATTGCAAGCATAAAACAAAATTTAATATTTTTTATGCGGCGCCGAACGAAAAAACTTTTTCGTTCGGCAAAGCCTTTGGCTTTGCCGCAAACTGAAGTTTGCGGCGCCGCCCGAAAATCGCAAATAACAATACGGTTTATTTTCGGTCCTTTGTTTTTGTTTTAAATAAATAATACCGCCCCAAAAAAGGCGGTATTAAAATACAATAAAAATATATTTTTAAAAGCTTTATTTAAAACCGTTTTACTACATATTGCTTTCTATGTAGTTTACCAAATCTCCAACGGTTTTTATGCTTTCTATTGCTTCGTCCGGAATTTCTATGGAAAATTCATCTTCCAACGACATCAATAAATCCACAACGTCAATACTGTCAGCGCCGAAATCTTCTGCAATATCGGTGTCAAGTGTAATTTCATCTTCATCTTTATCAAACTGTTCGGCCAATAAAGCCCTGACTTTTTCAAATACCATTAAAATTAACCTCCGGTAAAATTCAATAATAAAATATAATATCAATATAAAAATAATATGTTTATTTTTACGGTTTGTCAACAGTTTTTTGAAATTTTTTTATTTTTTATTTAAAACGGTACCGACAATTATAAAATTATCGAATACCGTTTTATATTTATTTTGTATTAATTTTGTATTGATTTTTTGTTTATTTTATTTTTTTGGTATTTAAAACCCTTAAAGAATTTATTATGGCTATAACCGATACTCCTACGTCGGCAAATACGGCAAGCCACATATTTGCAAGTCCCAAAGCGCCTAAAATTAAAACCACTGCTTTAACCGTAAGCGCAAAATAAATATTTTCTTTTGCAATTTTGTTTGTATTTCCCGATACTTTAAAAGCTCTTATAAGTCCTTTTAAATTATCGTCCATTATAACTATGTCGCTGGCTTCTACCGCAGAATCCGAGCCTATGGAACCCATAGATATACCCACATCCGCAAGACTTAATACAGGGGCGTCATTAATACCATCGCCCAAAAACGCAATCTTTTCGTTTTTATTGTGTTTTTTCTTAATATCCTCTATAAACTCCATTTTACCCTTCGGGGTAAGCTCGCTGCGGTATCCCGTAAGCTTAAGTCGGTTGGCAACCGCTTTGGCAGACTCCTCGTTATCTCCGGTAAGCATATAAGTATTTATTCCCTTAGCCGTTAATTGTTCTATTACTTTTTCGGCTTCCGGCTTAATTTCGTCGTCTATAGCTATATATCCGCAAAATTCATTGTTTTTTGCTACAAAAACAACCGTTTTGCAGTTTTTCGGCATAACGCTTATGTTTATATTGTTTTGCTCCATAAGCTTTATATTTCCTGCCAAAACAATATCGTTGTCAATTTTCGCTTCTATTCCCAAGCCCGCCAATTCTTTAATTTCGGCATTATATTCTTTTGATTTATCTATTTTGCTTTCATCCACTATTGCTTTTGCAATGGGATGCGTAGAATGCATTTCGGCAATGGCAGCAAGCTTTATAAGTTCTTCCTCTTTACCGCTTACGGCTTTTACTTCCGTTACTTTAAAAACGCCTTTTGTAAGCGTTCCGGTTTTGTCAAAGCAAATGGATTTTACTTTTGTAAGATTTTCCAAATAGTTTCCGCCTTTAATTAATATGCCTAAGCTTGAAGCTCCCGCTATGCCTCCGAAGTACGCCAAAGGTACCGATATTACCAAGGCGCACGGACAGCTTATAACCAAAAACGTTAAAGCTCTTTTAAACCAATCAAAAAACGTTGCGCTGAAACCTAAAAACAAAGGAGGTACAAACGCTAAAACCACCGCAGATATAACAACCGCCGGAGTATAATATTTCGCAAATTTTGTAATAAACTTTTCGCTTTTTGATTTTCTTACCGCAGCATTTTCCACCATATTAAGTATTACGCTTACGGCACTGTTTTCATAAGTCTTTTTAACTTCTAATTCCAATACGCCCAAAAGGTTTATACTTCCGCTTAAAACTTCCGAGCCCACGCCTACGGCTTTTGGTATACTTTCTCCGTTTAAGTGGCTTATGTTTAAATTGCTTTCGCCTTTTACAACCACGCTGTCTACCGCTACTTTTTCGCCCGGATTTACAACTATAATATCTCCTACTTTAAGCTCTTCCGGTTTTACTTCAACCCTTTTATTTCCCTGCTTTTTAAAACAGGTATTGATTTTTAAATCAATTAAGTTTTTAATAGAGTTTCTTGAACGGTTAACGGCATAATCTTCAAACATTTCTCCAATATTATAAAAAACCATAACAAAAACGCTTTCGCGGTAATCGCCTAAAGCGAACGCACCTATAGAAGCTATACACATTAAAAAGTTTTCGTCAAAAATTTCACCGTGAAATATATTCGTTATTGCTTTATATAAAACTTTGTATCCCGAAATTAAATACGCAGCGGAGAATAATATAAGTTTCGCAACCGTATAGCTTTCGTTTAGAAAGCCGGCAACTATTCCCAATACTATCGCAACCGCTATTCTTATAATATCTTTAGTGCTTTTTTTCATAAGTTTCCTCTTTATATTATACTATATTTTTTATGTGTTTTTATTACTGTTTTTATTTTAATTTTAACATTAAAAATATTTTAAGCGTTAAACCTCTTTAAGTTCCGCTTCCGGTTCAAATTTTTTAATTATTTTAAAAATTTCGTCTTCAACGATTTTATATTCGGTGTTTTTATATTCAACAATAAGCTTTGAAGAAAAGAAATTTATAAAAGCTTCCTCCACACCTTTGGCTTTGCTTATTTTTCCTTCTAATTTAGATGCACATACCGGGCAATCAATTCCTGTTAAACTATATACTTTTTCCATAACCTATTCCTTCGTAAATTTAAAGTGTTTTGTTTTAGGCGAAAGCCCCAAAGTCCTTCGGACTTTGACAAAAGCAAAGCTTTTGTCCTAAAAACAATTATTGTTTTTAGGGGCTTTCGCCGTAAATTATATTTTTTGTTTTTATTTTTGGTGCGCTATATGGTCAAATACCATTTGTACCATACCTGTTACATGTGCGTCATCCAAAGAATAAAATACATTTTTACCTGATTTTCTGTATTTTATAAGCTTTGCGTTTCTTAAAGGCGCCAATTGATGAGAAACCGCAGATTTTGTCATTTGTAAAAGCTCTGCCAAATCACAAACGCACATTTCATTTTCCATTAAAGCCATTATAATTCTAAGCCTTGTATTATCTCCCAGCATTTTAAATATAAACGCTGCGTCTCCCATACGTTCTGCCGAAGGCATAGCTTTTTTAGCTTTTTTTATATTTTCCAAATGCACTTCATTTTGTAAAATGTCGTTTCCCATATATACTCCTTATTTTTTTGTGTGTTATTTGAATATGTGAACATTTGAACGGTTGAATATTTGTTCATCTATTAATTATTATATCCGTTTTTTAAAATTTGTCAATAGTTTTATTAAATTAAATTTTTAAAAAATAAAAACCGTACAAAATACTGTTGTACGGTTATATTAAGGCGAAAGCCCAAAGTCCTTTGGACTTTGGCAAAAGCTTTTGCTTTTGCTCCAAAAACAATTTTGTTTTTGGAGGGCTTTCGCCCTAAAAATATATTCTGTTTTTTAATTTGCCTTTGTTGTTTTATTTATTTTTTGGTAGTGCTTCCAAATCCGCCGTTTCTTACTCCGGTAGCGTCATCGTCTTCGGTTATGCCAAACGGCACAAAAACACCCTGAATAAATCCGGTTCCTTTATTAATTATAATTTCTTTATCCGAATGGTTTGTAAGCTTTGTCATAATATGACCTTCGTTATCGGAATAATAATAATCGCTGTCTATAATTCCAACGGTATTATCAAGCATAAAACGGTATTTAAAACCCAAACCGCTTCTCGGAAAAAGCATAAGCACATATCCGTCCGCCATTTTAGCTCTTATACCCGTTTCTATTTTTTTTGTTTCTCCGGGTTTAAATATAATGTCGCACGGAGCAAAAAAATCATATCCCGCACTGCCCGAAGTAGCCCTTTTGGGCAATAAAACCTCGTTTATATCTCCGCTGTACTGTTCGGGACTCACTTTAAAAAACTTTGCTATTTTTTCCATATCTTCCACCTCGTTTTATTTTTTGTTTTGCCTTTTTTATATTTTTCTTTTTTATATTTTTCTTTTTTATATTTGTCTTTTTTTATATTTTTACCGCATTTTTATTTCATTTTTTTATTTTCGGTTTACAACATTTATAGGATTTCCGCTTAAAAATTTTTCTAAATTTTTTGCCGAAAGTTTAATAAGCTCTTTTCTTGTTTCCAAACAAGCCCAAGCTATGTGCGGTGTAAAAATAATGTTATCGGTTTTAAGTTTTAAAAGGGGGTCATTTTTTTCTATAGGTTCTGTTTTAACAACATCCAAAGCGGCACCGGCAATTTTTTTGTTTTTTAAAGCATTTGCCAAATCTTTGTTGTTTACAAGACCTCCCCTTGCAGTATTAATTAAAAAAGCGCTTTTTTTCATTAAACTCAATGTTTCTTCGTTAATAATATCTTTTGTTTCGTCTGTTAACGGACAGTGCAAAGTTAAAAAATCGCTGTTTTTAAAAAGCTCTTCTTTACTTACATATTTATACGGAACGTCTTTTTTACCGCTTTTGCTAAAATAAATAACATTCATTTTTAAGACGCTGCAAATTTCGGCAACTCTTTTTCCTATATTACCCAAACCGTATATCCCTACGGTTTTTCCGTTTAATTCCGATAATGCAAAAGGAAAATATCCGAACTCTTTTTTAAAACTCCATTTTCCTTTTTTTACAAAGCGGCTGTATTTTTCGGTGTTTTTACAAAGCATTAGCATAAAACAAAGAGTTTGTTCCGCTACGGTATTTGTTGAATATTCCGGAACATTGCAAACCGTTATATTTCTTTTGTCGGCTGCATTTAAATCCACATTGTTATAGCCCGTGGCAAAAAGCCCTATGTATTTTAAATTGGGACAACTTTCAATTACATCTTTATTTAAAACAGACCTGTTTGCCAAAACCGCATCTTTATCTTTTAAAAAATTTATCAGCTTTTTCCCGCTTAAAGTTACGGATTTATAAACCTTTCCGAACTTATTAAAAATTTCAAGCGATACATCGTTATCCGATAAAGTCTGTACATCCAAAAGTGCAATTTTCATTTTTGTTTTCCTTTTATTTTTGCTGTTTTTATTATTTTTTATTATAAGGCGAAAGCCCAAAGCCTTTAGGCTTTGGCAAAAGCATTTTGCTTTTGCCCCAAAAACAAAAATGTTTTTGGGGGCTTTCGCCGTAATTTTAAGTTTCCTATCAATCCGTTAAATTTTATTGATTTTTATTTTAAAAAATCAATCTTATTTTATTCCTCTTAACTTCGGTATCGGTTTTTATTAATCTTCAAAAACCAAAGAATCGTCGCTCATACTTTTAATTTTAGCTAAAGATTCAACCCTTATTCCCATATTCCTTACGGTTTCTCCTCCGTTTTGAAAAGCCTTTTCAACACAAATTCCGCAGCCTACTATATTGGCCTGTGCCTGCTTTAAAATATTGGTTAAACCTATAAGCGCATTTCCTTTAGCCAAAAAATCATCTATTACCAAAATATTTTCGCCTTTTTTTATGTAGTCTTTACAAACCATTATGGTATTGCTGTTGCCTTTGGTAAAGCTTTTAACCTCTGCACTGTAAACGTCGCCTATTAAATTTTTTGATTTTGCTTTTTTTGCAAAAACCACCGGCACTTTAAAATATTGCGCCACTATGCAGGCAATGCCTATTCCGGAAGCCTCAATGGTAAATATTTTATCTACTTTTTCATTACCGAATAATCTTTTAAATTCTTTTCCTATTTCGTTAATTAAATCTATATCCATCTGATGATTTAAAAAACTGTCCACCCTTAAAATTCCTCCGGGTAAAACTACGCCGTCGGTTAAAATCCTTTGCTTTAATAATTCCATTTTTAGCTCCCCGTAAATATATTTTTTTCGGCGCCAAACCAAAACTTTTAGTTTTGGCAAAAGCCAAAGGCTTTTGGGCAAAGCTGCGCTTTGCCTTTGGCGCCAAATTTAAAATTTAAAAATCAATTCAATCTTTTATTTAAAAAATTTTATTTAAAATTTTTCATTTGAAATTTTTGTTTTACTCTTCGTTTTTTTGGTTTTCGTTTGCAGCGTTTTCTTCTTTCGGTAAAACTTCTTCATTTTTATTTTGCTGTTCTTCGGCAGCTTTTTTTAATGCTCTTTCTTTTTTTGCTTCCATAATATCCAAAATAAGCATTCTTATAAATGCCGTAACCGGAACTGAAACCAATATTCCTACAAATCCAAACATTGCGCCGCCTAATGTTATGGCTATTACAACATAAAAAGGTTTAACGCCTACGGATTTTCCTATAACTCTGGGTTGTACCAAATTTGCGTCTATTTGCTGTAATACCAAAATAATCGCAAACGCAATTACTACCGTGGCAAAATTACCCGTAGTTATATAAATTACCAGCAACGCCACTATGCACGAAATTATGGCGCCGAAATAAGGTATCAAATTGCATAAACCTATAAATATACCTATTAAAATAGCATACGGTATTTTAATAATGCTAAAAGCAATGGAAAGCTCTATTGACACTATTATTGCGTCTAAAAATGCGCCGTACAAATAATCGTAAAAAATTTCGCATCCTCTTGCAATATAAGAATACACTGCATAAAGAGTACGTTTTTTAAATACCAAATTTAAAACCTTGCCAAAGGTAACTATTAAATGTTCATGAGAACAAAGCATATAAACAGACATAACAACCGAAAGCAAGAAATTTAAAAATCCGTTTCCGAATTTTGTTACGCCTTCAATATATTTTCCAAACGAAGATATATCAAAATAACTTAATATTTTATCAAGCGAAATCCACCTTTCGGGATGAGATACGTCTACACCCCAAATTTTTCCGTCCGCTCCGCCTAAGTGTTTTATATACTTAATACTTTCATTATAATACGTAGGTATATTTTTAATTAAAGTTGCAACGCTTGAAACTATAGCCGGAACTATAAAATAAAGCAATGCTCCTAAAATTATAATTAAAACCAAATAGGTTATTAAAACCGATAATCCTCTGCTGTGCTTATTAAAAAAATTATCGGACTTCAGCTTTTTAAACAAGCTTTCTATTTTATTTTGCGGTATATATAAAATAAATGCTATTATAAGCGCTACAACTATAGGACTGAAATATCCTAAAAATGTGCAAACGGCATTAAACACATCCGGAAGTCTGTCAACCGCTTTGTAAAAAACTATAACCAGCGCCGCAAAAACCGTTAACGGCAGCCAAAGCGTTTTAAACTTTGTTGGCGTTTTCATCTTATTTCTCCCTTTCCTAAGCATATATATTTATAGCTTGTAAGATGTTTCGCGCCCATAGGACCTCTCGCATGAATTTTTTGAGTGGAAATTCCTATTTCTGCGCCAAAGCCGAACTCTCCGCCGTCGGTAAATCTTGTAGAAGCATTCCAATAAACCGCAGCCGAATCAATCTCATTTAAAAATCTTTCGGCATTTTTTGCGTTTTCCGTAACAATAGCTTCACTGTGTCCGGTAGAATATTTTTTTATATGCTCAATAGCTTCGCTTAAATCGTCTACCACTTTAACAGCCAAAATATAATCCAAAAATTCCGTTGCATAATCTTCTTCGGCGGCTTTTTCGGCCTTAATTATTTTAACCGTTTTTTCGCAGCCTAAAAGCTTGCAATTGTATTTTTTTAATCTTTCGCTTAATTTAGGCAAAAATTCTTTTGCCTTTTCTTTGTGCACCAATAAAGTTTCCAAAGCGTTGCAAACCGACACCCTTGAACATTTGGCATTTTCTACAATATTAAGCGCCATTTCCGTGTCTGCAAATTCGTCAACAAAACAATGGCAATTGCCCGTACCGGTTTCTATAACCGGAACTATGCTTTCGGTAACCGTTGTTTTAATTAAAGAAGCGCTTCCCCTTGGAATAATAACATTTAAATATTCGCATTTCATTAAAGCTTTTGCACTGCTTCTTGAAGTATCCGTTACAAGCTGTAAAGTTCCTTCGGGAATACCGCTTTTTAAAAAGCTTTTGTTAAGAATATCCGCTATAGCGGTATTAGAGCGTATGGCTTCTTTACCGCCTCTTAAAATACAGGCGTTTCCGCTTTTAAGGCAAATAGCGGCGGCGTCTGCCGTAACATTCGGTCTTGCTTCGTAAATTATTCCTACAACCCCTAAAGGAACCGAAACTTTTTTAATTAAAAGTCCGTTTTTGGGTTTAAATTCTTCTAAAACTTTTCCTATCGGGTCCGGTTCTTCGGCTATTTCTTCCAAAGATTTTGCAATTCCGTTTAACCTTGCTTCGTTTAACGTTAAACGGTCAATTAAAGAATCCCTTAATCCGTTTTCTTTCGCAGCTAAAATATCTTCTTTATTTTGAGAATATATAAAATCTTTGTTTTTTAAAAGATAAACCGCGGCGTTTTTTAAGGCCTGCTTTTTTTCTTCTGCGGTTTTAAGAGCCAAAATAAGCGACGCCTCTTTAGCTTTTTTGCCTAAAATGTTCATCTCTTCAATTTCCATATTTTTCTCCTTTTGCCAATGAAAAAATAAATCTTTAAAGCAGCTTTATTTAACGGCGAAAGCCTCCCGAAAACAAAATGTTTTCGGGAGCAAAAGCAAAGCTTTGCTTTTGCCGAAACCCTTTGGGTTTTTAGGGCTTTCGCCCAAAATTTTTACCGTTCAAAAAAGCAATAATAAAATAATAAAACCAATTTAATTTAAGTTTTTATTATTTTTTGGCTTTAAAAAACGTACCCAATTGTTGATTTTCAAAAATTTTGTATATATCTTTAGGATTTTCTCCCGACATAACCACAACGTTTATTCCTCTGTCGGTAGCGTACTTTGCGGCTTCAAGCTTTGTTTTCATTCCGCCCGTACCCACTTTGCTTCCGCTGCCGCCGGCAGCTTCAAGCATTTCTTCGGTTATGCTTTCCACAACATCTATTTTTTCGGCGGTTTTATCGGTATTAGGGTTTTTATCGTAAAGCCCGTCAATATCCGTTAAAATTATAAGCGTATCCGCCTCAAATAAATGCGCCGCTATAGCCGAAAGCTTATCGTTATCGCCGAATAAAATTTCTTCGTACGATATGGTATCGTTTTCGTTTACTATGGGGACCGTATTCATTTCCAACAATTTATTTATGGTATTAACTACGTTTTCTCTTCTTTCCTGTTTATCAATAACATCTCTGTTTATTAATATCTGAGAAGCCACATAACCGAATTCCGAAAAAAATCTGTCGTATATTCCCATAAGGTCGCATTGACCTATTGCCGCAAGCGCCTGCTTTGTGGGTGTATCTTTTGGTTTTTCGGGTAAGTTCATTCGTCCAAGCCCTATAGCTATAGCTCCGCTCGAAACCAATATAACGCTTATTCCTCTGTTTTTAAGCTCGCTTATAACGCACGCCAAATCTTCAATTCTTTGCAAATTGGGTTTGCCGTTTTTATAAGTAATACTTGAAGAACCCACTTTAATAACCAATTTTTTTATTTCGTTTCCCATTTTTTACACCCTAAAAATTAAAGCAAATCGGGTTTTAAAACACGGCGTTTTTAACCTGTTTAAAACTAAATAAAACAAAAAGCTTTTAAAGGTTTTAAGCCGTTACAAAAACACCGTTTTTTACCCGTTTAATTATTTCTTAACCCCAAAATATCCAATTTCAAATATCCAATTTCAAATTGCAAATTATAAATTATAAATTGTAAATTGTAAATTATAAAATTATTAATCCAAATCTTTGCCGCAGCAACGTTTATATTTTTTGCCGCTGCCGCAAGGACATAACGCATTTTTGCTTACTACGCCTTTTCCTCTTACGGTATTTCCTTTGTTTCCGTCAGAAGTTTCTTCGGCTACTTTTTCACGTTTAACGTCTTGCTCTGTTTTTACAACTACCGTTAAAACCCGCTTGGCGGTTTCTTCTTTTACAGAGTCTATCATATCGTTAAACATATCCGTTCCTTCATTTCTGTATTCTACAACCGGATTATGCTGACCGTATGCGCGAAGTCCTATACCTTGTCTTAATTCTTCCATATTGTCTATATGCTCCATCCAGTGTTCATCCACCGTTCTTAAAAGCATAACCCTTTCAATTTCACGCATAAGGTCTTCGCCGTATTCTTTTTCACGGCTCTTATAAATCTCGTTTGCTTTATTTAAAATAAAGTCGGCTACGTCTTTTTTCGAAATCTGTTCAAGTTCTCTAACCGTATAATGTAAATCGTCATCGGTCAATATCCAGTTTTTAAAGTATTCTCTTAAACCGTCTAAATCCCAATTATCGTGTATTACATCGTCTTTTAAATAATTTTCAATTTCTCTGTTTACGCATTCTTCTATCATACTGTGTATGCTGTTAAATACGTTTTCGCCGTCAAGAACTTTATTTCTTTGGCTGTATATAAGCTCACGCTGAGTATTCATAACGTCGTCGTATTCTAAAACGCTCTTTCTTATACCGAAGTTTCGGCTTTCTACTCTGCTTTGAGCATTTTCTATAGACCTTGAAAGCATTTTATTTTGAAGCGG
This sequence comes from Oscillospiraceae bacterium, assembly GCA_902796905.1. GTDB lineage: Bacteria > Bacillota > Clostridia > Oscillospirales > Acutalibacteraceae > UMGS1279. Next base: position 29,885 of record CADBQU010000016.1, read on the forward strand.
CAGATTTTCGTCTACTTTTAAGGCGTTCATAATGTTTATTACTCTGTCGCCGCCGAACAATCTCATAAGGTCGTCTTCTAACGATACAAAAAATATGCTCTTACCGGCATCTCCCTGACGTCCGGCTCTTCCTCTTAACTGGTTATCTATTCTTCGCGATTCATGTCTTTCGGTGCCTATAATGTAAAGTCCGCCGGCCTCTTTAACTTTTTCGGCTTCGGGAGCAATTTCGGCTTTAAATTTTTCATAATATTCTTTATATTGTTTACGGGCAGCCAAAATATCTTCGTCGTCCGTTTCGGCAAATCCCGAAGCTTCCGCAACAAGCTCTTCCGATAATCCTTGTTTTCTTAGCTCCGCGTTAGCCAAATATTCGGCGTTACCGCCAAGCATAATGTCGGTACCGCGTCCGGCCATATTTGTAGCAATGGTAACGGCTTTATACTTACCTGCCTGCGCTACTATTTCCGCTTCTTTTTCGTGATGTTTGGCATTTAAAACATTGTGTTTAATGCCTCTCTTTTTAAGCATTTTGCTTAAAAGTTCGCTTTTTTCTATTGTTATTGTACCAACCAAAACTGGCTGACCTTTTTGGTTGCATTCTTCAATTAAATCTATAACCGCATTAAACTTTGCGTTTTCGGTTTTATAAATAACGTCGCTTAAATCTTCCCTTATCATAGGTTTATTTGTCGGAATTTCCACAACGTCCAAACGGTAAATTTCTCTAAACTCCTGTTCTTCGGTTAAAGCCGTACCGGTCATACCCGAAAGCTTGCTGTACAATCTAAAGAAGTTTTGGAATGTAATGGTTGCAAGAGTTTTGCTTTCGTTTGCAATTTTTACGCCCTCTTTGGCTTCTATTGCCTGGTGCAAACCTTCGTTGTATCTTCTGCCGAACATAAGACGTCCGGTAAATTCGTCAACAATAATAACTTCTCCGTCTTTAACTACATAGTCTACGTCTTTTTTCATAACGCCGTACGCTTTTATAGCTTGGTTTATGTGATGCGCTATGGTCATATTTTCGGCGTCGTTTAAATTTTCCAAACCAAAAATCTGTTCGGCTTTTTTTACGCCTCTGGCGGTTAAAGTAGCTGTTCTTGCTTTTTCGTCAACTATATAATCGCCGTCTTCCAAATTTTGCTCTTCATCTGTTTCTTTATCGTGGGTTTCGGCAACCTTAATCATTTTTAAGCCTTTGGCAAACCTGTTTGCCGCAGCATATAAATCGGTGGATTTATCTCCTTTTCCCGATATTATCAACGGAGTTCTGGCTTCGTCTATTAAAATAGAGTCTACTTCGTCTACTATGGCAAAGTTATGTCCGCGCTGAACCCTGTCTTCGGCGTAAATAACCATATTATCTCTTAAATAGTCAAATCCCAATTCGTTATTGGTACAGTAAGTAATGTCCGCATTGTATGCGTCTCTTTTTTCTTGGTTGGACATTCCGTGAACTATAAGTCCTACCGAAAGACCTAAAAAGTTATAAAGCTTGCCCATCCATTCGCTGTCTCTTTTGGCAAGATAATCGTTAACGGTTACAATGTGTACGCCTTTGCCGGATAACGCATTTAAATACGCCGGTAAAGTGGCAACCAATGTTTTACCTTCACCGGTTTTCATTTCGCTTATTCTGCCCTGATGCAAAATAATACCGCCTAAAATTTGTACCGGGAAATGACGCATTCCCAAAGCCCTGTCTCCGGCCTCGCGGCAAACCGCAAAAGCTTCGGGCAAAATATCGTCTAACGTTTCACCGGTTTCAAGTCTTTCTTTAAACTCCACGGTTTTGTTTTTAAGCTCGTCGTCGCTTAAAGCCTTAAATCTGTCTTCATAATCTAAAACAGACTGCATTATAGGAGTAATTCTTTTAATTTCTTTTTTTGAATAACTGCCGGCTAATTTTTGTAAAATACCCATTATTATAAGTTCCTTTCGGATTTTTTGTTTTGTTTAAAATAACAATAAATATACCTACTCCATTATAAATAAGCATATTTTATTTATGATACCACATTACGGTAAAAAAATAAAGTCCTTTTTGCGTTATTTTATTTAAAAAATATCGGTTTTAAAACAAAAACTTACGGTTTGCTTTTGGTTTACTTTTTGCTTTTGGTTTGTTTTAAATACAAAATATTTTGTATTTAAAAGGCTTTGCGTTTAAAACCGCATAAATAAAATAACAAAAAACAAAAATAAAAAATAAATAAAAAACAAACAGTACGGAAAATTCCCCATACTGTTTGCTTATAAATTATAAATTTAAAATAATGTATTAATACTTTTAACTTTTAACTTTTAAAAAGTTATTATATTTTTTTAAAATTATAGGTTTAATTTTTTATTAATACATTCCGCCGGCGCCTGCAGCCGCTGCGGCTGCCGCCGCCTCTGCCTTTTCGGCGTCTTCTTTTTTCTCGGCTACCAATGTTTCGGTTGTTAATACCATAGAAGCTACGCTTGCGGCATTTTGCAATGCTGAACGTGTAACCTTTGTAGGATCTACAATTCCTGCCGAAATCATATCGCAGTAAACTTCTTTTGCAGCGTCAAAACCGTAGTTTGCTTTTTTGCTTTCTACAATTTTATCTACAATAACCGAACCCTCAAGACCGGCATTTTTTGCAATTTGGCGTATAGGAGCTTCCAAAGCTTTCAATACAATTGCAACGCCTGTTTTTTCGTCGCCTTCTGTAGAGTTCAATAATTCTTTAACGGAATTTATTGCGTTAACCAAAGCTACGCCGCCGCCGGCTACTATGCCTTCTTCTACCGCAGCTTTAGTAGCGGCCAAAGCGTCCTCTATTCTTAATTTTTGCTCTTTCATTTCAACTTCCGTTGCTGCGCCTACTTTTAATACGGCTACGCCTCCGGCAAGTTTAGCCAAACGTTCCTGTAATTTTTCTCTGTCAAAATCACTTGTTGTGGTTTCAATCTGTTTTTTAATTTGAGCTACGCGGTTTGCGATTTCCTGCTTATCGCCTGCGCCGCCTACAATTATAGTATTCTCTTTTTGTACTTTAACCTGGCTTGCTTTACCCAACTGTTCCATAGTGGTATCTTTAAGTTCCAAGCCCAATTCTTCGGTAATAACTTCGCCGCCGGTAAGAATTGCAATATCTCTTAACATTTCTTTTCTGCGGTCGCCGAATCCCGGAGCCTTAACGCCTACGCAAATAAAAGTACCTCTTAATTTATTAACAATTAAGGTAGAAAGCGCTTCGCCTTCAATATCTTCGGCAATAATAACAAGCTTTTTGCCCGCATTTACTATTTGCTCCAAAAGCGGCAAAATTTCCTGAATATTGCTTATTTTTTTATCTGTAATTAAAATTAAAGCATCGTCTATAACCGCTTCCATTTTATCTGTATCGGTAGCCATATAAGGGGTTATATAACCTCTGTCAAACTGCATACCCTCTACAACTTCCGTGTAGGTTTCTGCGGTTTTGGATTCTTCAACCGTTATAACACCGTCGGAAGATACTTTTTCCATAGCTTCGGCAATAAGTTTACCTACAACTTCATCGCCGGCGGAAATAGTAGCAACTCTTGCAATATCTTCGCTTCCCGAAACCTTCTGAGAATTTTTAACTATTGTATCAACTGCGGTATCAACTGCTTTTTTAATGCCTTTTCTAACAACCATGGGGTTGGCTCCGGCTGCAACGTTTTTCATACCTTCGCATATAAGCGCCTGTGCCAAAACCGTAGCGGTGGTAGTACCGTCGCCTGCAATATCGTTTGTTTTGGTTGCAACTTCCTTAACCAGCTGTGCGCCCATATTTTCAAAAGGATCGCTCAATTCTATTTCTTTTGCTATTGTAACACCGTCGTTTGTAATAAGCGGAGCACCGTATTTTTTCTCTAATACAACATTTCTTCCTTTAGGTCCTAACGTAACTTTAACGGCATTGGCAAGTTTATCTACGCCTGCCTGTAAACTTTTTCTTGCGTCTTCTGCAAATACTACATCTTTAGCCATTATTATTTCCTCCCTTGTAACAGCTTAAATTTATATTTGTGTTTATGCTTTAGGGCGAAAGCCCCCGAAAAACAATTTATTGTTTTTCGGCAAAAGCTTTTTAAAAAGCTTTTGTAAAGCCCTTTGGGCTTTAGGCTTTCGCCCTTAACCCATACTATTATAAAATATTTAAAATTTTCGGTTTAACAAATTTTTCAAATCATCAAATTATTCAACAATAGCCAAAATATCGGACTGTCTTACAATTTGGTATTCTTCGCCGTCAATTTTAACTTCTGTTCCCGCATACTTGCTTAAAAGAACTTTGTCTTTTACTTTTACATACATTGTTACTTCGTTACCGTCAACAAGTCCTCCCGGTCCTACTGCAACAATTTCCGCTATCTGAGGTTTCTCTTTTGCTGCGGCAGTTAAGATTATACCGCTTTTTGTAGTTTCCTCAGCTTCAATAAATTTTGTAACCACACGGTCTGCCAAAGGTTTAATAGTCATAATTTTACCTCCTGAATTACAATCGTTTAATTAATTAAAATCTTTTAAAACCAATTAAACTTTAATTAAAATTAATTAAAAATAATTAAAATATAAAAAAATAAGATTTAGCACTCTATACCCCTGAGTGCTAAATCTATTATAACACCTATTTTTGAAAAATCAAGTGCTTTTCGGAAAATTTTTCAAATTTTTTATATACATTTTTCGGCAAAATAATTTTTGCTCCGTTTTTAATAATGCTAAAGGTTATATCGTTTGTATAATAAATTTCGCCGTCCAAATTAACCGGAACATCTTTTTTTGATTTAATGCGAATTTCTTCGCAGGTTCCGCTCTCGCAAAAGCTGCGGTTTATATGTTCTCCTTTGGTATAGGTTTTAAGCAGCGATAAAATGCCGAATCTCGAAACCTTTTTAATAATTGTAAAGTCCAGCTTTCCGTCAAACGGATTTGCAAAAGGCGCCGGCATATATCCTCCGCCGTACCACGGAGCATTTGCGCAAACCGCAAAAAGACATTTTCGGTTTATTTTTTTGTTGTTAACGAATATCTCAAGATCCAAAGAAATTTTACCTAAAAAAGTATAAATCAAAGAAAGCGTATACGCCATTTTACCGCTAATAAGCGGCCATTTTTTAAACTTTTCCAAATTGGTGCAAACAATTGCGTCCATACCTACAGAGCAAGAATTAACCGCATAATTCTCATTGGCTTTAATAATATCTATACCCACGGCTGTTCCGTTAAGCTGAGAATTTAAGTCCAAAAATTCTTCTTTGCTGCCAAACCCCTTTAAAAAATCGTTTGCCGTTCCGCAGGGTATTACCCCCAGTTCTATGTTTTTGCATCCAACGGTTCCGTTTAAAACCTCAAAAAAAGTTCCTTCTCCGCCGCCGCAAAATATTCTTATTTTTTCTCCGGTTTTTGCCAGCGCCTTGGCTTTTTCCTTTGCGTCTCCGCAAGCTTTTGTAAAGTAAACTTCCATTCCCTTTAGCTTTTCCGCAAGACTTTTTTGAATATTTCCTTTGCCGGCTTTAGGATTAATTATAAAAACATTGCGAATATCTTTCATTTTTATATTCCCGTATTCCTTTATATTCTTTTAATACTTTCAAATACTGTATTTCGCTTTAAAAATACATATACAAACTGCACTTAAGCATACCGTTGTAAAGCTTTCTTTTTTTAGTGGCTTCTCTGCCGAAAAAGCTTTCAAATTCATCATGAGGACTTATTATAAAATATCCGTATCCTTTTAATTCCGGCATAACTTTACCTTCAATTTTATAAAGCTCTTCCGCCTTTTTAATATCCAAAAGTCTTTCGCCGTACGGCGGATTTGTAATTACCTTTAATCTGTCCTCCGGAAGTTTTAAATCTTTTACGTCCTGTTTTTTAACTTCTATTAAATTTTCCACTCCGGCTTTTTTTGCGTTTTCTTTAGTAAGCGCTATACATTCATCGCTTATATCATATCCGAACGCTTTAAAAGAAATATTTTTTTCTATTAAATCCAAAGCTTCCGCTCTTGCATTTTTAAAAGCGTTTTTATTTAAAAAGCCAAAATTTTCGCTTAAAAATTTTCGGTTTAACCCCGGCGCTTTTTTCATAGCCATAAGCGCCGCTTCTATAAGAATTGTACCCGAACCGCAAAACGGATCGTAAAGAATCGTATCGGGGAAAATCCTTGCCAGCTCGCACATAGCGGCGGCAAGCGTTTCTTTTATGGGCGCTATAGAGCTGTGGGCTCGGTATCCCCTTTTATGCAGCGCTTCGCCCGAAGTATCAATCATTATACATACGCTGTCTTTAATTATGGAAAATCTTATTAAAACTTTTGCTGCGTCTTCTTTAAACCAACTTATTTTATATGCCTCTTTAAGCCTTTCAACAATTGCTTTTTTAATTATTTTTTGGCAATTCGGCACACTGTGCAAAGAAGAATTAATACTGTATCCCACTACGGGAAAAGCATCGTTTTTTGAAATAAAATTTTCAAAAGGGATTTTTTTAACTTCATCAAATAAACTGTCAAAAGTAAGGGCTTTGAATTCCTTTAAATTAATTAAAATTCTTTCGGATAATCTTGAAAAAACATTGGCTTTGGCTAAAGTATTTTCGTCTCCGTCAAACTTTACTCTGCCGTTTTCGGCAGAAACGTTTTTACAACCCATTCTTTTTAATTCCGTGGCCAAAAGACCTTCCACGCCGAACATACAAGGCGCAACAAAATTTAAATTCATACTTCTTCCTTTGTTTTTGTAAGGCGGCTAAATCTTAAAGCCCATATTTTTAAAATCTTTAAATCTTTAAATTTTACAAAGCTTAAACTTAAGGCTTTTGCTAAAAAACAAAATATTTTGTTTTTTGGTTTGCCGCCGTAATAACATTATTTTTATTTTTTATCTGCTTTTTATTAATATTATATCTAACATTAAAATCGGCAATACCGTTTAAAAGTATTGCCGCATTTATAACCTTTTATGGTTTCTAACTAATTTTAACCAATAATATAATAATATAAAAACTTTTAATAAGCTTATATTGTATTATTGTTTTTAACGCTGCCTTTTTCCTCTGCGGGAATCGTTGTTTTTGCGTTTTAATGTTGAAATTTTTTCGTCCGAAGTTTGCTTAAATTTAGAAAGCATTTCCTCAAACGTTCCCTCTTGTTTGCTTTGTGTCCAAACAAAAGAATTATCTACCGGCGGAGGAGTTCTTTTTACAGGCTTTCTTTCCTCTGCTTTTTTAATGCTCAACGATATTTTCCCTTCGTCGGATATAGCCGTAACCTTAGCCTTTACTTTATCGTTAACCTTTAGTACTTCGTTTATATTGTTAATAAAATTATACGAAACCTCCGAAATATGTACCATTCCGGTTTGTCCTTCGCCTAAATCAATAAAAGCTCCGAATCCCGTAATTCCGGTTACTTTTCCTTCTACTATATCTCCTACCTTAACCTGCATAAAAAAAGCTTTTCTCCTCTAACCTCTGTTTTAAATGTTTTTCCTGTAATATTTTAAAAAACAAAAAATTATTAATATTTTAAAAAATTTATTTGTTTTTGTTTTAATTTTTATTTGTTCTTGTTTTAAAATTTATTTATTTTATTCTTTTATATTTTATTTTTTATATCTTAACTGCCGTTTTAAACTTATCTTTAAAATCCGAATCTGTTTTTTGTGCACGGATTTCTCGTTTGCCGTGTTAAAATACTCGTTAATCCGTTAGGATTAACTGCGTTTTGTGCCTCGCCCTGCAAAAAATCCGCCACTCAAAAAATACACCGTTTTTGGGCTGGTTCGGATTATTCTCGCTTGCCTAGTGTGGCAGGTTCGAGTCCTGTCACACTAATCTGCCGAAGGATCTATATATATTTGCTCGTCGGGATACACATATCCCAATCTGTCCCTTGCGGCCTTTTCAATAAGTTCTTTTTCTTTTCCGTTTTCCAACAAATCGTTAAGCTCGTTAATACGCGCTTTCTTTTCCGAAAGTATGGCCTGCTTTTCGCTTAATTCTTTTTTTGCCGATACCAGCTCCATTTGCAAAGATACCAAAGAAAACGCCGTGTATACAGCAAAAGCCAAAAGCAGTATTCTTAAAATTACGCTTCTGCGTTTTTTCCCTTCCGCTGCCAATTTTTATTCTTCCTTTTTGTTTTTTTATCAATCGCTTTTTGCTTGTTTTTTCTGTTTTTTTCGTTTAATTTTTTTTGCGCTTTTATTTGCGCCTTTTTTTGTTTTTTGTTTTTTCTTTTTATTTTTTGTTTTCTATGGAAATTATACACAAATTGAACGGCACTTGCAAGAGGTTTTATCAGTATTTTAAAATATTTTTTTAAAATATTTTTTATTTTAATTGCTTTTTTAACCAAAAGCATAAAAATGCGTGATACCAAACTGTGCCAAAATATAAATCCCAAAAGCATCCCGAAAATGCAAAACAAACGTATTTCTCCGTAAGTTCTAAGCATAAAAAAGCAAAACACCAAAAAGGCACTTGCCGTAAAAAACAATATGTCTAAAATTACAGTTGCCGTTTTGCTTTTAAATTTATATAGCCTTAACGCCGAAAAAACATCGTATATAACACAAATGCCCATTCCGAACAAAAACGAAAATATAAAAGTAAGCGATTGGTCTAATGCTTTTATCTCCCACATACTACTTAAATATTTTAGAGAAAAATCCCGTGCGGGTATTTTCGTTTGTGTATATTAAAGCAAAAACTTTTCCGCTTAAAACCATTTCTTTTGATTCGTTGTTAAAACTTTCTATTTTTAAATTTTCGCCTTTTATGGTAAGCTCTCCCATTTCGGTGCTTAAAACAATTGCGTTTTCATCAAAGCTTTTGCAATCTTCTATTCCGGTAAAGTTAAGACTGCTTCGGTTTTCCATTATTAAATTATGCAAAAAAATCCCTCCTTACAAACTATTATGCAAGAAAAAGATTTTTTATGTTATTAGTGTACTGTCTAACCGTTTTAACCTTATTAATATAGGTCTTTTAATTTATAATTTCGTAATTTTGTACGGCGTCGGTTTTTTTGGCACTTTCATTCAAGCTTAAAATTCTGAATTTTATTTTTTTTGCTCCAAAACAAATTTCTATTTCATCGCCTATTTTAACATCGTACGAAGCCCTTAAGGCTTTACCGTCTTTTAAAACTTTTCCGGCGTCGCAAGCTTCGTTTGCAACAGTTCTGCGTTTAATTATTCTTGATACTTTTAAAAACTTATCCAATCTCATTTTATTAATCCAACCGTTTAATAATTCATTTTTTTGATTTTATTTGGGGCGATAAGCCCCAAAGCCCCACGGGGCTTTGGCAAAAGCAAAGCTTTTGCTCCGAAAAATAATTTTGTTTTTCGGAGGGCTTATCGCCCGTATTTGATTTTTTATATTTACTTTTTTAAAAATTGCCTAAAAATAAAAGGGTTGCCCTTATTATAGCAACCCTTTTAATATCCTTATTATTGGATAGCGTCTTTAAATGCTTTACCTGCTTTAAATACAGGAGCTTTGGAAGCTGCAATTTTAATTTGATCGCCGGTTCTGGGGTTAATGCCTGTTCTTGCTGCTCTTTCACGAATTTCATAGGTACCAAAGCCAACTAACTGAACTTTTTTACCTGCTTTTAATTCTTCGGATACGCTGTCAATGAAAGCTGCAAGAGCTTTTTCTGTGTCCTTTTTAGATAATCCTGCTTTGTCAGCCATAGCTGCAATAAGTTCTGATTTGTTCATTTGTAAATTTCCTCCAATTTTTTTATTCCTAAAGGCAAATGCCTTTAAAAAGCTAATTTTCTTTTTTGGCTTCTTCCCACAGTCGGTCTAAAACCTCCAACGAAGCTTTTTCCATATCTATTCCCTTTTGGTTTGCTTTTTCTTCAACCAAACCAAATCTGTTTATAAACTTTTCGGTGGCTTTATGCAAAGCGTCTTCACTGTTTACATTTATAAATCTTGAAACATTTACCGCCGAAAAAATCAAATCTCCCAATTCTTCTTCTAATTTATCATAATTATCACAATTATTTAAATTATCCGTATCCGAATTGTTTAAATTCTTTAAGCTTTGTTTTTCCATTTCGGCTTTAAGCTCGTCCGCTTCTTCGTAAACCTTTTTTAAAGCCAAAAATTTATCGTCCCAATCAAATCCTGCTTTTTTTGCTCTTTTTTGAACTTTTTGCGCCCTTAGCAACGCAGGAAAATGCCTTGGAACCGCTTTAAGCGTTTGCGTAAAACTGCTTTGGTTTTTCTCAACCATCTTTCTGCTGTTCCAATTATCAAGTGCCTCGTCTGCATTTTGGGCTTTTGTATCTCCGAATACATGCGGATGACGAAAAACCAGTTTTTTACAAAGGTTATCTATAACGTCGTTTATGTTAAATCCGCCGGTTTCTTCTTCCATCTCGGAATGGAATATAACCTGTAAAAGTAAATCTCCCAGTTCTTCCTTTAGGTTTTCGGCGTTTTTATTTTCTATGGCGTCAAAAACCTCATAAGCCTCTTCTACGGCGTTTTCTTTTATGCTTTCGTGCGTTTGAACTTTATCCCACTCACATCCGTTGGGACTTCTTAATATTTTCATAATAACGCACAAATCTTCAAAACCGTAGTTGCTTTTGTTTTTTATACTTTTTATATCAATATCATTAAAATCTTTTATCATCATAATTTATACCACATTTTCAACTAAAAATCAATAGTTTTTTAATTCTTTTTGTGTAAATAGCTATATTTTACGAATTTTTTAATCAAAAACTTTTAGTTTTTGGAAAATTTTAACAATTTTATCTCCTTTTGGAAAAGCTTCTATATCTTCTTTGCTTAAAGTTTTTAAAAGCATTAATAAAATTATATAAACCAAAGCCGCAGCTATTATGGAAATTGCGGTAACTATTAAATTTTTAGATATAAACTTTTCCGTTAATCCGGAAACCAAAAACGCCGTTGCTCCGCAGCCTATTGCGCTTATAAGCGGTTTAATTGTTGTGGACATAAAATTCGGTACAACCTTAGAATATTTTATTATGCTTATTAAGTTTAAAATAAAAATAGTAGCATAACAGCAAAGCGTGCCTATAGGCGCTCCCTTAATATTAATTTCGGGACGTTCCACCAAAATAAAGTTTACAACAACCTTTAATGTGGCTCCTATAATAATGTTTCTTACGGGTATATTTTGTTTGCCTATTGCCTGAAGCATACTTGTAATAGGTACCGCTAAGCCTGCAAAAACCGCAGCTATACCCAAAATAACCAATAGCGGTGTGCCTATTTGTATACTTGCTACATCCCCGTACAGCAAGGTCATAATATTTTTTGCCAATACCGATACGCCTATGCCGGCAGGCATGGCAATTAAAGCCGTGGTCCTTAAAATAGATTCTACGTTTTTCTTTACCAAAGGCTTGTTTTTTTGCGTCCAAGAAGTAGTTAATACCGGAATAGCTCCTACGCCCAAAACCGAAGTAAGCGTTGGTATTAAATTAAACAAAGTATATGCTTCGCCCCTAATGCCGTAAAGAAAAGTGTTAAAATTATCTTTTGTTAAAACCGAAGCCGTACCTACATGTTTTAAATTATAATCTATAATAGAGTCTTTATATATTGTACTTATATAGTCCCATGACGAATTCATTACATTTTTTAACTGCCACTTAACCATGGTGGTGTCTATTAAAAGCGTTATGTTTGTAGCCAAAGAGCTCAATACAACCGGAATGGCAATTAAAATAAGAGATTTTAAAATTTTCCTGCCGCTGTCGCTTACGGGAGATAATGCCAAATCATCATAAGATATTCCGTCGCCTTTTACCCTGTGCCTTATTACCAAATAAAGCAAACCCAAAGCCGCTCCTACCATTATGCCGAACAACGCACCGGCAGCGGCAAGCTCTACGCTGCCTGTAAGCTTTTTAACAATAATTGCAAAGCCCAAACCCAAAAACAGTTTTCCCAATGCTTCTATAACATCCGATACAGCCGTGGGGTACATATTCCTTAAGCCTTCGTAATAACCCCTGTAGGCCGACATTAAACAGCAAAAAAGCAAAGAAGGTGCAATTGCAAAAACGCAAAAAGCAATATAATGCAAATCGCTTGATTTAGTAGTGGTTGCATAGGCGTAAGGATAAGCCGCAACTATCATTGCCACAAGGCCCGTAATACCCGTTATCAAAAACGCTTTTTTTGCCACAGAAAAAGTTCTTCGGGCTTGTTTGAATTTTTTGTTTGCCACATCTTCGGCTACAATTCGAGACACCGCCACGGGAAGTCCCGCCATGCTAAGTGCATAAATAGGCAAAAACAAATCGTATGCGGAAGAAAAATATCCAAAGCCCAAAGCCCCTATAAATCTTTGTAGCGGTATTTTAAAAAGTGCGCCTATAACTTTTACCAAAACCGTAGAAATAAGCAGAATGGTAGCACCGTATTCAAAACTTTGTCCACCGCTTTTTTTTATTCCTTTTCCCATTAATAACTCCTTATAAACAATCGCTTACTAAAAATTTCAAATAAAAATTTTAATTTATTTTAAATAAACTGAAATTTAAATATTGCAATTAATTTTTTAAAAAATTCAAAAATCGAAAATAAAAATTATTGAAATTATTGAAATTAAAAATTATCAAAAACTAAAAATCAAAATTTTCTTTCGATAATTTTTCTGTTAAATTCCTTAATATCACACAAAGTTTATCGCTTTTGTTATCGTAGCTTTCTTTGTAAGTTTCGGTGGCGTCTTCGTCCGCTCCGTCGGAAATAAGCTTGTAGCTTAAAAACGGTTTATTGTAGGTATAAGCCGCATAAGCTACGGCAGCTGCCTCCATATCGCAGGCACCGCACAAAAGCTCGTTTTTTAAAAAATCTTTTGTAGCGTCTTCACTTACAAAGCTGTCGCCCGAAGCTATTTTACATTCTTTTGCCTCTTTATAAACATCTTTAAAAACGTCAAGCAATTTTTTATTTGCAAAATAAACGTATTCCTGGTTTGGTTTTTCGGCTATTTCGTAACCCAAAGCCGAAATATCGAAATCATGTTCCAAATAGCAGGTGCCTAAAATTACATCTCCCACTTTGTAATTAAATATACTTCCCGCAAATCCGAAATTTATAATAATATCGTTGTTTTCGCATAAATGGCTTGCGGCAACCGCAGCGTTTACCTTTCCGCAGCCCGAGCGTATTGCATTTATTACAACCGTTTTGCCGTTAACCTGCATTTTTATGTTGTTGGCTTTTAATTTGCCAAATAAAACCTCGGTTATTTCGCAATCCGAAAAAACGTCAAACAAAGGAGAATATTCGTTTTCGTCGGCTATAACCAATCCTATATTTAAAATATCGTTCAAAAAAATCTTCCTTTCTTCCGCTGCCGCATTTTTTACGCCGAAAGTATTTGTATTAATAATATTACCGTACCGGTCAATATCAAATTTATATTATAATAATTTAAAAAAGTTTTTAAAAAATAATCAAATTATTAATTATTTCTTAATTTAAATAATACCGGCGTTATGCCAAACCCTTTTAATAACAGTAAAATAAAAAGAACAACGCCGAAAACAATGTTAAAAATAAAAAGCAACACCTGCCGTTAAAAGCTTTTAACGCTTTTGTATTATACCGTTTTTGCGTTCATAAAAAAATGCGGAATATTTGGTATTCCGCATCAACTTTAAATACATCCGAAATATAAAAATATACTATAAATTAATAAATAACCATATAATTATTTTTTACTATTCGTTTACTTTGGCACCGCAATAAGAACAGAATTTGGTGTTAATGTCCAATTCTTTTTTGCAGTTTGGGCAAACCACTTTGCCTTTTGTATTTAAAATATTTGTTTTAAGTTCTTCCACTTTATCTTCCAAACTTTTAATATTATTAATAATTAAACAAACATCTTCGTTTTCGGTTTCTTTTAAATCCTCAATGGCTTTTCTTCCCAACTGTTCGTACAGGTTTGAAATTTTACCGTTTAAGGAAGCTATTTCCACCCTTTGTTTGCCTATATCAATAGCGTCTCCGGTTTTTTTATAAGCGGTTTCTGCCATATCCTTGGCCTTTTGTAAAACATCATCAAATTTATCCATAGCAAAAACTCCTTTTAATTTATTTTGTAAAATAAACAATACCATTAAGGTACTATACTTTTCTTGGCGAAAAATTTGTCCGTTTATATTATCAGCATTATCAACAAATTTAAAATACAACCGTTTTTCTGCATTTCCCAATTTATAAACAAAACAACTTCTCATGGGGATGTATTACAAGCATAGACAATACAATCAGGGTACAATACTTTTTTGAAGAAACGGCGCCGTTATCGGCATTGTTGCCCTTCGCTCACAATACGTCAGTAT
>CADBQU010000017.1 GCA_902796905.1 Oscillospiraceae bacterium
AACCTTTTTAGGCAATGCCTAAAAACGGCTGTTGCCGTTAAAGCCTGCGGCTTTGGTTTTTTAATAGAATGTTCGCAAATAAACAAAATTTCACAGTCAAAAAACACATAGTATATGGGGAGTATTTTATGAAAAAATTTTTAAGTATTTTACTTGCAACAGCTTTAATTTTATCTTTTACTTCTTGCAAAAAAGATAAAAACCAAAGCAGTTCTTTAACAAGTTCCGTAACAATTGATAATTCGTCAAGCAATATAAGCAGTGTTGAAACTTCTTCCGCAGCTTCGGTTTCTTCCGAAAAAGTTGTTTCAAAACAAACAAAAACATCTTCCGTAAAAAAAACAACCGTACCCAAAACATCTGTTACAACCTCAAAACTTACCAACGGCAAAACCTATTCTTCCGTTGCTGAATTTATTAAAGATAATCAATCAACAATATCTGAATTAGAGGCTCAAAATTCCAATAGTATGTTCACATGTAAAATTTTGGATAAAAACAATTACTTGTGCTACGAATTTACATATATTTCGGCTTTAAAAAACGATTTTTCGGAAAGCGACATTGATACATTAAATCAAAATTTAGAAAACCAAAAGTCTTTATTAACAAAATCTTTAAACGAGGCAAAACAGGAAATACCCTCGTTAAAAGGATTTATATACGAATTTTACGATGCGTACAATGTCCTTATTACAAGCTACACCATGTAACAAAAATATAAACAAATAAAAGTTATTTTATTATAAGTTTTATTACCGTAAACCTATAAAATACAAAAGACGGAAGCTAAGCTTCCGTCTTTTTTGCTGTTATTCAGCTGTTTCTTCTTTTGTTTCTTCCGCTGTTTCGGTAGAAGCCACAACTTCGTCTTCCTTTTTCTCCGGAACAGGTAAAGTTTCTTTAATAGAAAGGCTTACGCGTTTGGTTTCGGGGTTGATTTCCGTAATTTTAACATCCACTTCATCGCCTATTTTTAAAACATCCTGAGGCTTTTCAATGTGGTCGTAAGAAATTTGGGAAATATGTATTAAACCGTCTACGCCCGGAATAATTCTTGCAAATGCGCCGTAAGAAACTATATTTACTATCATAGCTTTTACAACATCGCCTACTGCGTATTTTTCGGTAAATATTGTCCAGGGGTTCTCGTCGGCTTTTTTATAGCCTAAAGAAATTTTCTTTTTCTCTTTGTCTAAATCTTTAACGTATACTTCTATTTCGTCCCCAACAGATACCACTTCGCTGGGATGTTTAATTCTGCTCCAAGAAAGTTCCGAAATATGTACCATACCGTCTACTCCGCCGATATCTACAAATGCGCCGTATCCGGTAATGGATTTTACGGTACCTTTAAATTTATCGCCTACCGCTATAGAATCCCAAATTTTTGCGCTGGCTTCGTCTTTTCTTTCTTTTAAAACTTCGCGAACAGAGCCTATAATGTTTCTTCTGCGGCGGATTTCCAAAATTTTAAACGGAACCGTTGTTCCAACCATAGAAGAAAGGTCGCTGTTTCTGGAAAGGCTTGCTTGGCTTGCGGGAACAAATACATCGTATCCCAAAGCTTTAACTATTATACCGCCTTTAATGGCGTTTACAACTTTACCTTCCAAAACTTCTTTTGTTTCGTTGGCTTTTTCAATTTTACTCCAGTTTGCAATATTGTCAAATCTGCGTTTTGAAAGCATAATAGTGCCTTCTTGGTCGTTGGTTTTCATAACGATAAGATCTAATGTATCCCCAACCTTAACTTCCTTTTGCATATCGGCATTGGGATCCCAGGAATATTCGCTTTGCGGAATATAACCTGTTTGTTTACGTCCGATATCTACTTGGATTTCCGCAGGGCCTACGGTTAATACCACGCCCTTTACTTTTTGGTCGGTATTAAAACTGCTGAGCGAGGCTTCAAGCGCCTCCTCAAACGACATATCGTCGGTTATTTCAGCGCTAAATACCTTTTCCTCAGTGTTCTCGTTTTGCATAGTCTGAATGACCTCCTTAATAATAAAAGCCGGTGTAGACGCGCCTGCAATCACACCTACTTTTTTAACATCTTTAAGCAGCTCTAACATTTTGCCGTTTAATTCGGCTGCTGTTTCAATTAAATACGACGGACAGTTCTTTTTGCAAATTTCATACAGCTTGTTTGTATTAGAGCTGTTTTTGCCGCCTATTATAATCATAACATCGTTTTGTTTTGATAAAAGCTCTGCTTCTTGCTGCCTTTTTACGGTAGCTGAACATATTGTATCAAAAATTTTTGCGTTTGTACATACTTTTTTTAAAAAATTAAGACATTTTTCATATATTGCTCTGTTAAATGTTGTTTGAGCCACAAAAACAAGCTCTTTTTTTGTTAAATCGGGATTATTGTTTATAATTTCTTTAAGTTCTTCTTCGTTTTTAAAAATAAAACAATCGCCTAAGCAATGCCCTTTAATGCCTATAACTTCTTCGTGATTTTTATCTCCGGCTATAAGTACCGGTTTTTCCGTTTCCGCCAGTTTATGTATTTTGGTTACAAACGGACAAGTGGCGTCTATAACTTTTTTGCTTTTTTCTTCGGCGGTTAAAAAAGTGCTTTTGGGAACTCCGTGCGAACGAATAACCACCGTTTGCTCCTTTGTTATATCTTCGACACTTTCTATTATTTTTACGCCTTCGCTTTTTAATTTGTTTACCATTTGGTTATTATGTATTATGGGACCTAATGTGCAAACGTTTTTATGTTCCTTTGCCAAATTTTCAACAATATCTATAGCCCTGTTTACGCCAAAGCAAAATCCTGCGGTTTTAGCTACGGTAATTACCAAAAAAATTCTCCTTTAAATACTGTTAAATATTTTAATATATATTTTAACTATTAAACAATAACGTAAAATTTTAAATAAGTTTTAATACGAAATACTGATTTTAACTGTTTTTAAATGCTTTTTACCTTTTAATTACTTAATTACTTTGTTCGTACAGCGTTTTTATGCTATCCATAATTTCGCTGCTTATTTTTCTTATTTCTTTTCTTCCGCCTGCGGGATTTGTTAAATCAAGTTCCGTTTCTTTAGCGGTATTTATGGGTTTGCCGAAAGACAAAGTTGCCTTTGTAAAACAATGCCTGTTATTTTTATTGTTATATTTTATTGCTACGGGAACTATAGGTGCCTTTGTGGCGGCAGCCACAACCGCCGCTCCGCTTTTTGCCCTTAAAATCTCTCCGGTTTTACTTCTTGTGCCCTCGGGAAATATTGCAAAAACCTTTTCTTCTTTAACTATTTTTTCGGCAAATTCTATTGCGGCAAAATCTCCTTTTCCGCGTTTTACGGCAAAAGAGCCTAATTTTATAAAAAACCAATGTGCTACAGGGTTTTTAAAAAGTTCTTCCTTACCCATAAAATGGAGCTGTCTTTTTAAAACCGTTCCCAGCAAAAAAACATCGTTTATGGATTGATGGTTTGCGCATAAAACTATTCCGCCGGTTTTTGGGAAATTTTCTATTCCGTTTACTTTAATTTTAAAACATACCCTTGCATAAATTACGGCAAAAATACGCATAAATCTATAAAAAGCAGTCATTAAATTTTCCTCTTAACTTTATTTTTTGCTTACCTTTGCTGATTTTTTATTGTATAGACAATACAACATAGGCACAATATTCCCCATATCGGAAAATTTGTCCCGTTATATAAATTTAGTTAGACAATACAATCAGGGTACAATACTTTTTTGAAGAAACGGCGCCGTTATCGGCATTGTTGCCCTTCGCTCACAATACGTCAGTAT
>CADBQU010000018.1 GCA_902796905.1 Oscillospiraceae bacterium
GCGGGTGGATTCGAACCACCGAAGTCGAAGACAACAGATTTACAGTCTGCCCCCTTTGGCCACTCGGGAACACTCCCATATTTAATTTTCATCCGAACACATTAAACTTAATTTAAACAATTTAAACAAAGTTTAAACTTAACGGCTGTGCCAAAAGCTTTAAAACTTTTTGCTTTTATTTAAGCCGAGTTTTCAGTTCGTTTGCGGATAAACCGTAATGGAGCTGGTGGACGGACTTGAACCCCCGACCTGCTGATTACAAATCAGCTGCTCTACCAACTGAGCTACACCAGCATTCAACGGCAAAAAATATTCTATCATAACCAAAAGGTTTTGTCAATAAAAATATTAAAAAATCTGCTAAAAATATAATATTTTTTTAACTTTCGGCATTTATATTTCGTGGCGGCCCTCCAAAGCGTGGGAAAGAGTTATTTCATCGGCAAATTCCAAATCGCCGCCTACGGGAATTCCGTAAGCCAAACGGGTTATTTTTATACCCATAGGCTTTATAAATCTGCTTATATAGCTGGCGGTAGCTTCGCCTTCCACCGTGGGATTGGTTGCCATTATTACTTCTTTAACTTCGGTATTGTTTAACCTTGCCAAAAGTTCTTTTATTTTTAAATCTTCGGGATTTATGCCGTCTAACGGAGACAGAACACCGTGCAAAACGTGATAAAGGCCGTTATATTCTCCCGTGCGTTCAAAAGCCAAAACATCTTTTGTGTTTTCTACAATTAAAATAACGGAATTATCGCGTTTTTCGTCCGAACAAATATCACATATATCTTTATCGGTTAAGTTTTGACAAATTTTGCAGGTATGCACCGTTTTTTTTGCGTTTAAAATTGCGTTTGCAAATTCTTCGGCATTTTCTTTAGGCTGATTTATAATATAAAAAGCAAGCCTTGCGGCGGTTTTTTTACCTATTCCCGGAAGGCGTGAAAATTCATTTATAAGTTTGGTTAATGGCGCAACATTATAATTCATAGTAAAAAAGTATTCCGTTCTTAAATATTGTATATAGGTATATAATATTTTTATATTTTAATTTAAACCGATTTTAATATAAATAGGCAATAAGATTAATTTTATTACCTATATTGTTTATTATAGGTTGTTAATGCTTATTAATACTTATTAATATTTGTTAAAGCTTATTAAAACTTATTAAAACATTCCGTTCATACCCGGAATATTTAAGCCGCCGGTTAAAGCCGACATTTCGTCTTCGCTTTCTTTTTTGGCATTGTTAATGGCTTCGTTTAAAGCTACGGTTAAAAGGTCTTCCACCATTTCGGCGTCTTCCAAAGCTTCGGGTTTTATTTTTATGGATTTTATTTCGTGTTCGCCTGTAACGGTAACGGTAATTAAACCGCCGCCGGAAGTAGCGGTGTATTCTCTCGAATCCAAATCTGCCTGCAAAGCGGTAGCATCGTTTTGCATTTTTTGGATTTGCTGCATAAGTTCATTGCGGCTGGGACCTTGGGGTAATCTTACTTTCATAACATATAATTCCTTTCGGTAAAATAGATTTATTTCAATTTTTATATTGATTGTAAAAGGGGCGAAAGCCCTCATAAAAACAAAAATTGTTTTTATGAGCAAAAGCTTTGCTTTTGCCAAAGCCCAAAAGTTTGGGCTTTGGGGGCTTTCGCCCGGCAGTATACAATAATTTTTTGTTTTAGCGGCGGCCGGGACGAAATTTTATTTCGTCCCTAAAAACAAAGAAAAGCTTTGTTTTTAAAACGCCTGCGGCGTTTTGCCGACGGTTTGGTTATTGCAGCTTTTTTGCAAAAAGCATTAAAGGGTCATCCGTACCGTTATCATTCAAAGTGTCAGGAGTGTCCGAAATATCGGGAGTACCCAGAGTTTCAGAAGTATTTGAAGCTTCTGCGGCTTTTTGGGGTTCGGGATTTTCTTTGTAGGGACCTATATTGTATGCCTTGCCCAAAACATCCTTTATTGCATTTTTAATGTCTTCCCTGTTTTTGGCGTTGTTGTTAACCATATCTTTAAAAGAATTCGGTGTGCCTTTAATTAAAATACGGTTGTTTGAAAAATACGCCGTGGTATTGTATAAAACACCGAAAATAGGCATATTGTATGCTTTTACCCTTTCTAAAATTTCGGGCCATTCGGTTACCTTTGAGTTGTTATTTACAGGTTCGGAGGCAGCGGTAAATGTATTCTTTTTGTTTTCGTCCGTGCTTTGGATAACTGTTTTTTCCGGGGCTTTAATTTCTTCTTTGTTAAAATTAAAAGTATCGTGATAAGGCTCTTTTGTTTCTTGAGTTTTGTTTTCTTTAACTTCTTTGTTAACTTTAATTTCTTTGCTTTCTGTGCTTTGGTTTAAAAAATTAAAATCTTTGTTTTTTAAAGTATTTTCTAAAATTTCAATACGCTTTTTTAAAGCCGAAATACTGTCAAAATCTCTTAAAGAAATTTTTATGGCGCAAAGCTCCATTTCGCTTTTGCGGTTAAAACTGCTCATATTTTCTTTTGTGCGGCCCAAAAGCTCCAAACTGCTCATAATTTCTTCTAAAGAAAAAGCTTTGGCATTTTCTTTTTCGGTTAAAAATTGTTCGTTGGAGGATAATATAAGTTTTTTTGGCTCTTTAACCGTTTTAATTATCATCATATCTCTGTAATAACTTATAATATCGCTGCAGAACTTTTCTAAATTTATACCGCTGTTTGACGCACTGTTTATAACTTCTATTGCGCCTTCGGCAGTTTTGTTAATAACCGATTCAATAAATTTGTTTTTAAGCTCGTTATCCGCCAAACCGCAAATTTCCACAACTGCCTTTTCGGTAATGTTATCGGAACAGCCGGCACATTGGTCTAAAAGCGAAAGAGCGTCTCTCATTCCGCCGTCGGCAAGTAATGCTATAAGGTTTGCGGCTTCGTCGGTAATTTTAATGTTTTCTTTTTCCGATACTTCCAAAACGCGGCCTTTAATAATATCGGTATCTATTCTTTTAAAATCGTATCTTTGGCAACGCGAAAGAATGGTGGCGGGAATTTTGTGAGCTTCGGTAGTTGCCAAAATAAATATAATGTGTTCGGGCGGTTCCTCCAGCGTTTTTAACAAAGCGTTAAAAGCCGAGTCCGAAAGCATATGAACTTCGTCAATAATGTAAACCCTGTATTTTAAAAATGTGGGTAAAAAAGAAATTTGTTCTTTTAAAAGGCGTATATCGTTTACGCCGTTGTTAGAAGCGGCGTCCATTTCCACAATATCGGTGCAACCCGATAATATAGCTTTACAGGCATCGCACTCCATACAGGGACTGCCGTTTACGGGATGTTCGCAATTTACCGCCGCGGCTAAAATTTTTGCACAGGTGGTTTTACCGGTGCCCCTTGTGCCGCAAAAAAGGTAGGCGTGAGAAAAATGACGGGATTCCACGGCGTTTTTAAGAGTTTCCGTAACAGGCGTTTGGCCTAAGCAATCGGAAAACGATGTGGGACGGTATTTGCGATATAATGCCTGATACATTTTTAACCTCCTAAAAATTTTTTATATAAATTATAATATTTGTAATATTTAATTATAAACATAAAACGTATTTTAAAATTGCCATACTTTTAAGTGTGCAAACAAACCGATTGGCTGCGGCGCATATACAAATCCGCTTAATGCTGCTCGGTTCCCCGCCTGACATGATTCACGGCTGTTTATCGCACAGGACCCGTTCGTTTGCACGCTTAAAAGCATGGCTTAACTAAAATAATAAAATTAAATTAAAATCTTAAAATTCGATATAAAAATAAAAGATATATGATGTAAAGATATAAATATAAAAAATTATAAAAATACAGATATTACAAAGATATAACTATAAAGGTATGTTGTATAGGTATATAAAAAATAAATGTATTAAATATCAATATATTTATATAAATTTATATAAACCATAAAATCTTTAACTATTATACTACAAATATATTTTTTTTACAATATATTATTTTATTATTTTATAATTTGATTGTATTGTATAGACGAAGAAATCGTTGACTTTGTACACCCATTGTTTTGTACGGACAAAAAATCGTACAAATTTTTCGCCGGCGAATGTATATTATTGCCGAAATGTATTATTTATTAATGTGTTATCTATTTTGAATTTTTTTAAAATTTAGGTTTATTTTTTTAAATAAATATGATATTATATAATTTAATATTTAAACTTATTAATATTTTTTGGTATTAATATTAATAAAAGCTTAATAATAAAAGCTTAATAAAAGCGTTAACAATGTATAATTGCCGAAAAATTAAAGGGAATTTAATAAAAAAGAAAAGGAGAAATATATGGCTTTTTATTTTAAAGAAACATCACACACTTTTAACGAGTATTTATTGGTTCCGGGTTATTCCTCAAGCGAATGTATCCCCGAAAACGTGTCGTTAAAAACTCCGTTGGTTAAATTTAAAAAAGGCGAAGAGCCTAAAATTACAATGAACATACCCATGACCAGCGCAATTATGCAATCGGTTTCGGGAGAAAAGCTTGCGGTGGCTTTGGCCAAAGAAGGCGGCGTAAGTTTTATATTCGGCTCCCAGTCTATAGAAAGCGAAGCGGCAATGGTTTCGTTTGCCAAAAACTTTAAGGCGGGGTTTGTTGTAAGCGACAGCAACATAAAACCCGACGCCACTTTAAAAGATATTTTAGAGTTAAAAGAAAGAAACGGACATTCTACAATAGCCGTAACCGAAGACGGCAGCGCTACCGGCAAATTATTGGGAATTGTTACAAGCAGAGATTACCGTGTAAGCCGTATGACGGGCGAAGAACCGGTTTATTCCTTTATGACTCCGCTTGAAAAATTAGTTGTTGCCGACGACAGCACTTCCTTAAAAAAGGCAAACGATATTATTTGGGATAATAAGCTGAACGCATTACCTATAGTTGATAAAAACGGCAATTTAAGATATTTTGTTTTTAGAAAAGATTACGACGCACACAAGGATAATCCGAACGAATTATTGGATAAAGACAAAAGATATATTGTGGGCGCAGGTATAAACACCAGAGATTACGAGCAAAGAGTTCCGGCTTTGGTAGAAGCGGGAGCGGACGTTCTTTGCATAGACTCTTCCGAAGGCTTTTCGGAATGGCAGAGCAGAACGATTGCCTGGATCAGAGAAAAATACGGAAACGATGTTTTGGTGGGTGCCGGAAACGTTATAGATAAAGAAGGTTTTTTGTTTTTGGCAAAAGCCGGTGCGGACTTTATAAAAGTAGGTATAGGCGGCGGCTCTATTTGTATAACAAGAGAAACAAAAGGTATAGGCAGAGGACAGGCTACCGCTTTAATAGACGTTTGCAAAGCGAGAGATGAATATTTTAACGAAACCGGAATATACATTCCCGTTTGCTCCGACGGCGGTATAGTTCACGATCATCATGTAACTTTAGCGCTTGCCATGGGCGCAGACTTTTTAATGCTGGGCAGATATTTTGCAAGATTTGACGAATCTCCCACAAATAAAATTTCCATAAACGGCAATTATTATAAGGAATATTGGGGCGAAGGTTCCAACAGAGCCAGAAACTGGCAGAGATACGATTTGGGCGGAGATAAAAAACTTTCGTTTGAAGAAGGCGTAGACAGTTATGTTCCTTATGCCGGCACATTAAAAAACAATGTGGCGTTAACGCTTAAAAAGGTTAAATCCACAATGTGCAACTGCGGAGCGTTATCTATAAAAGAATTGCAGCAAAAAGCAAAGCTTACTTTGGTTTCGGCTACAAGTATTGTAGAAGGCGGAGCACATGACGTTATTCAAAAAGAAACCGGTTTTGGAAATATAAAATAATAAAAAACCGGGGAACGGTAAAATAAGGCGGCGAAGAAAACGAAACAAAAATTTATTTTTGTTTCGGGAAAAAGCAAAGCTTTTGCTTTTTCAAAGCCCAAAAATTTGGGCTTCGCCGCCTGCAAAAAAGAAAACAAAAAACAAAAAGTAAAACGGTGGTATTCTTAATTTTGAATACCGCCGTTTTTTATTTTTGCAGTTTATTTGCATTTAAAAATCTTTAAATACATTTTACAAAAATAAGGTATTAGTTTTTACTTTTAAAAACGATAATGAAATTAACATAAAAAAAGGAGAGAAAATTATGAGAAATTTTAAAAAAGTTTTATCTGTTTTGTTAATCGGCGGATTACTTGTTTTTGCATTTGCCGGTTGCCAAAACAAAAGCGGTAAAAATCAGTCCGAAGGACAGGACAGCACAAAAGCATTAAGCGGAACGGTAGCCACAAACGGTTCAACCTCTATGGAAAAGGTTATAAACTCTTTAAGCGAACAGTTTATGAAAGACAATAAAGACGTAACCGTAACATACGACCCCACGGGTTCGGGTACCGGTATTGAAACGGTTTCTAACGGAAAATGCGATATCGGCTTGGCTTCCAGAAATTTAAAAGACAGCGAAAAAGGCTTAAAATCAACAACTTTAGCTTTAGACGGAATTGCAATTATAGTTAACAAAGATATGAATGTAGAAGATTTAACCGTTGAAAAAATAGCGGATATCTTTACCGGAAAAATCAAAAACTGGAAAGAATTAGGCGGAGAAGATTTAAAAATTTCCTGCATAGGCAGAGAAAGCGGATCGGGAACAAGAGACGGTTTTGAATCTGTTACAAAAACAACGGATAAATGCGTATTAAGCCAAGAATTAACTTCTACCGGTGCGGTAATCTCGGCAGTAGCAAACAACAAAAACGCAATAGGCTATGCTTCTCTTTCAACCGTAGAAGGTCAAAACGGAATTAAAGCCGTAAAAGTAGGCGGTGTAGAGTGCACCGAAGAAAACATTAAAAACGGAACATACGCCGTACAGCGTCCGTTTATACTTGTACTTAAAGAAGACGCAAAGTTAAGCGAAGCGGCTCAGGAATTTGTAGATTACATTACTTCTAAAGATGCAGCGGAATTAATAAGAAGCGCCGGAGCGGTTCCCGTAGTTTAATAAAAACGTAAAAACAAAATAAAAATATGCCGGGCGGCAAACCCCCAAACGGGGCTTGCCGCACCTTAAACAAAATACAATGAAAACTGAAAATAAAATTAAAAACACTAAAAACAAAAAATTTTTTGAAAATTGTTTCCACGGAATTTTTTTGCTTTGCGGAGTAATTTCGGTAGCGTTTGTGCTTTTTATAAGCGTTTACTTAATAATTGCCGGAGTTCCGGCAATACAAAAAATAGGAATTTTAAAATTTTTATTCGGACCGGTTTGGAATAATTCAAACGAACAGTACGGAATTTTGGCTTTTATTTTAACAAGCATTTACGGAACTGCCGGGGCAGTGCTTTTGGGTGTGCCCATAGGAATTTTCACCGCTGTTTATTTGGCAAAAAAAGCTCCGCCAAAAATATATAAAACCGTGCATATTGCGGTTGGCGTTTTAGCCGGTATTCCTTCGGTTGTATACGGACTTATAGGTATGATAATTATAGTTCCGGCAATACAAAAAGCGTTTAACCTTTCTTCGGGCGCAAACCTGCTTTCGGCCATTTTGGTTTTAACGGTTATGATACTTCCCTATATAATAAACGTATCGGTTACGGCTTTAAAAGCCGTGCCGCCGGAGTACGAAGAAGCGTCTTTGGCTTTGGGCGCCACAAAAACCGAAACATTTTTTTATGTTTCTTTAAAAGCGGCAAAAAGCGGTGTGGTTACTTCGGTTATGCAGGGAGTAGGCAGAGCCGTAGGCGAAGCTATGGCGGTTATAATGGTTGCCGGTAACGTTGCAAATATGCCGGGGCTGTTAAAATCAGTAAGGTTTTTAACAACCGCAATCGTTTCGGAAATGTCTTATGCTCCTTACGGTTCTTTGCAAAGGCAGGCGCTTTTTTCAATAGGTTTGGTTTTGTTTTTGTTTATTATGCTTATAAACGGATTTTTATACTGTTTTGTAAGAAGGGAGAAAGAGTAAAGTAATGCCTAAAAGCAGAAAATTTAAAAATGCCCTTTTAAAGTTTTTTATGTACTTAAGTACCGGTATTACTTTTTCAATACTGCTTTTAATAATAGGATATATTTTATTTAAAGGTCTTCCGGGATTAAACATAAAAATGCTTACTACTCAAACCAGTTATATAGATAAAAATATAGGAATTTTACCTAATATTTTAAATACTCTTTACATAATATTTGTTTCTATGCTTTTTGCGGTGCCGTTGGGTATAGGCGCGGCGGTTTATTTAACCGAATATGCAAAATGCAAGCCGTTGGTAAAAGCCATAAGCTTCGCAATAGAAACGCTTATGGGTATACCCTCTATTATTTACGGTTTGGTGGGAATGTTGTTTTTTACATCTATTATGGGATTAAAACAGGGAATTTTAGCCGGTGGCTTAACCTTAACCGTTATGATAATTCCAACCATAGTAACCACCACCAAAGAAAGCCTTGCGGCGGTACCTAATTCTTTAAGAGAAGGCAGCTTGGCCTTAGGCAGCGGCAAATGGCATATGATAAAAACGGTAGTTTTGCCAAATGCCAAAAACGGTATTATTACCGGATGTGTTTTGGCGGTAGGACGTATTACAGGAGAATCCGCGGCGCTGTTATTTACGGCGGGATTCGGACTTAAGCTTGTAGGATTTATAAAGGCTTTACAGTCTTCTTCGGCAACGCTTACCGTGGCTTTATACATTTACGCCAGTGAACAGGGAGAGTTTAACATAGCGTTTACAATAGCTTTAATACTGGTGGCTATTACCTTTATAATAAATACTGTTTGCTATGCGCTGGGCAACAAAATAGGAAAAAAGAATAAATAAAAATTAAGGGCGGCAAGCCCCCAAAAACAAATTTTTGTTTTTTGGGCAAAAGCAAAAGCTTTTGCAAAGCCCTGCGGGCTTTGGCTTGCCGCCGCAACCAAAAAATAAACAGAAACCAAAAAATAAACGGTAAAAATATTCGGTATCCGTAACAAATATATACTATAACGGAAGAACGGAGAAAATATGCAAAATTTAAAAAGTAATCCAAGCTTTATTACTATAGGGGAAAATGCAAAAATGATAAATACGGCACAAAAGGAAGGCTTAAAAAAAGAAAATGTTTTAAGCTTGGCAAAATCGTCCAAAACCATAGAGGCTAAAAATTTGTGTCTTTGGTATAAAAACTTTAACGCACTTAAAAATATAAACATAAATATAGGCGAAAAACAGGTGGTGGCGCTTATAGGTCCTTCCGGCTGCGGAAAATCCACTTTTTTAAGAACCTTAAACCGTATGAATGATACCGTAGAGGGTTGTAAAATAACAGGAGAAGTGCTTTTTGAAGGAAAAAACATATATTCGTCTTCTGTAAGCGCTCCCGAAATACGCGCAAAAATAGGAATGGTTTTTCAAAAGGCAAACCCATTTCCTATGAGCATATACGATAATATAGCGTACGGACCCAGAATTCAGGGAATACATTCAAAACAGGTTTTAAACGAACTTGTGGAAACCTCTTTAAAATCCGCCGCTTTATGGGACGAAACAAAAGACCGTTTAAAAAAATCCGCTTTGGGACTTTCGGGCGGACAACAGCAAAGATTATGCATAGCCAGAGCCTTGGCAATAAAACCGCAGGTTTTATTAATGGATGAAGCCACAAGCGCTTTGGACCCGATTTCTACCGGAAAAATAGAAGAGCTTATTTTGCAGCTTAAAAAAGACTATACCATTGTTACCGTAACGCACAATATGCAGCAGGCGGCAAGAATTTCCGATAAAACCGCATTCTTTTTATTGGGAGAGCTTATAGAATATAACGATACCGATATTATTTTTTCAAATCCCGAAAACGCAAAAACCAAAGATTACATTACCGGAAGATTCGGTTAATAACATTAAACTTTTTTATAAATTTCAATTTACAATTTACGGCTCATAATTTTTATATAATTTTTAAGGAATATGTATTTATAAAAGCATATTCCTTATTTTTTATATTTTTGTATCTTAAAATAAAAATAAGGCAAAAGCCTGCCGAAAACAAAATTGTTTTCGGCACAAAAGCAAATTCTTTGCTTTTGTAAAAGCCCAAAGGGCTTTGGCTTTTGCCGTAAACAAACTTAAAACTAAAAAACTTAAACCAAAAAAACAAACCTAAAAGCAAACACAAAAATAAAAGACAAACGAAAAAACAAAAAATAAAAATAAAAAGTTAAAATAAAAAGCTTAAAAAGTTTTACTTGACAAACTTTAAAAATTTTGATATATTAGTTAAAATAAATAAAAAAAGGAGTGCGGAATAATGATGCAAAATTCAAGTTTTGAATTTAAAAATTCTTTATCCGCAGTGCCTTTTTCAAATGGTGTTTTTATTAAATTATTTGTTTAAATTTTATTTTAACCGACTTTTTTAGTTTTTAAAAAAGCCGGTTTTTTTTAGGAAAATAAAATTTAAATTAAGTTTAGTAATATTTCATTTGGGAATTTATTTAAAATATTATTTTATATGGAGGGAATAACTTTGAAACTTATTTACAACATAAAAGACAAACCAAAATTCGGAAGCCTTGTAGTTTTTGCTTTTCAACAGCTTTTGGCTATAATGGCTGCTACAATTGCGGTACCTGCTATTGTAGGTAACGGAATGACAGCTTCTGCGGCACTTTTCGGTGCAGGGGTAGGCACAATAGTATATCTTTTATTTACAAAATTCAACAGCCCTGTTTTCTTGGGATCGTCCTTTGCTTTTATAAGCTCTATGTTAGCGGCTTTTGCCGGAGCCGGAAGCTACGCCGGACTTGGATTTTTAGGATTGATTTTAGGCGCTTTATTTGCGGGCTTGGTTTACGTTGTTATTGCAATAATAGTAAAATTTGCAGGCGTTAAATGGATAAACAAACTTATGCCGGCGGTAGTTATAGGACCTACGGTTGCAATTATAGGTTTATCTTTGGCAGGAAACGCCGTAGGCGATATGCTTAAAAGCGATGTTGCTACGGGTGCCGCCGAAACACCGGCAAATTATGTAGCTCTTATATGCGGCTTGGTTACACTTTTGGTTGTAACTTTATGCTCCGTATACGGCAAAAAAACATTAAAACTTATTCCTTTTATAATTGGTATATTGGCCGGTTATGCCGTAGCTTTAATTTTTACATGCATAGGCGTAGCAACCGGAAATACCACACTTCAAATAATTGATTTTAAACCCTTTACCGATTTGGTGGCTAACGGCGTTAAATTTAATACCTTTTTAAGTTTCCCCGAATTTACTTTTATGAAAGCGGCTCAGGGTGTAAAACACTTAAGCAGTGCATATATAGGCACCGTAGCCGTAGCTTATATTCCGGTAGCGTTCGTTGTATTTGCAGAGCATATAGCCGACCATAAAAACTTATCTTCTATAATTGAAAAAGATTTAATTGAAGATCCCGGTCTTTCCAGAACTTTATTGGGCGACGGCGTAGGCTCTATGGCAGGCGCATTGTTCGGCGGTTGTCCTAACACTACCTACGGCGAAAGCGTTGGTTGCGTAGCTATTACAAGAAACGCTTCTGTTTATACAATTCTTACAACGGCAATAATTGCAATGTTAATATCCTTTATATCTCCTTTCGTAGCATTTTTAGACAGTATTCCGGCTTGCGTAATGGGCGGCGTTTGTATGACTCTTTACGGCTTTATAGCGGTAAGCGGATTAAAAATGGTACAAAAAGTAGATTTGGACGATAACCGCAACTTATTTGTTGTATCCGTAATTTTAATAGCAGGTATAGGCGGATTGTCGGTAACATTCGGTAAAGTTACAATAACCGAAATCGCTTGTGCACTTATATTAGGTATATTAATAAACATAGTTTTGGGCGGTGCAAAAAAATCCGCTTCAAAAACAGAAGAAAAATCCGAATAACAAATATTTAAAATTTTTAATCTTTAAAGCTTTAGGTTTTAGAAGTTTAGATTTTTGGGTTTTTAGACTTTGGAAATTTGAATTTTTAAAAATAAATATTGGGACGAGCCTTTAAACAAAAACAAAGTTTTTGTTTAAGCAAAAGCCAAGGCTTTTGCAAAGCCCAAAGGGCTTTAGGCTCGTCCCGTGCCAAAAGTAAAAAGAGTTTGGTTTAATTGCCAAACTCTTTTTTGTTTTAAAATTTTATTTATTGCGGTTTAAAAAGGCTTTGCCTTTTTGCCGCCAAAAGCAATTTGCTTTTGGCGGCAGGCAAACTTTAGTTTGCCTAAACCGCAATGGTGTAAATTACATTATTATTTTTTATTTCTTTATAAGCGCTTTAATTTCGTCTTGAGTAAAATTGTAGGTTTTGTTGCAAAAATGGCATTTTACTTCTGTTCCTTTTTCGTCTTTTGCAAGTTCTTCCAAATCTTTTTTGCCAATGCTTATAAGCGCTTTTTCAACCCTTTGTTTGCTGCAGCTGCAAACATAACCGGCGGTGGCTTCGTCTAATATTTCAACCGCAAAATTTTTAAGTACGGTTTTTAAAATGTCTTCGGGCGTCAGTCCTCTAACCATCATATTTGTAACACTGTCGGTATTTTTAATACTGTCTTCAAGTTTTGTAATGGTGTCTTCGCCGGCAGAAGGTAAAAGCTGAATTATATATCCTCCGGCGGCTTTTACCGAAAGATCGGGATTGACCAAAACGCCTAAAGCGCAAACAGTAGGCGTTTGTTCGCTTATAGCATAATATGCGGTTATATCTTCGGCTATTTCTCCCGAAATTAATTTTACCGAGCCTGAAAAAGGTTCTTTAAGTCCCAAATCTTTTACAACGGTTAAGGTTCCGTCTGTGCCTACCGCACCTTTAACATCCAGCTTTCCGTAATTGTTAAGGGGAATTTCCACAATTGGGTTTTGAACATAGCCCCTAACATTTCCGCTGCTGTCCGAAACGGCTATAATACTGCCGGCAGGTCCCCCGCCCGATATTCGTATTGTAAGGGAATCGTTTTTGCCTTTTAACGAATTTCCCATAAGTGAAGCGGCGGTTAGAGTTCTTCCCAAAGCCGCGGTTACCACCGCGCTGGTTTTATGTATGTTTTCGGCGTCGGATACTATATCGGTAGAATCTATTGCCGTGGCGTAAATTAAACCGTCGGATGTAATTGCTCTTATAATTTTCCCCATTTTTGTATTCCTCGTTTTTAGATTTAAAATATAGGTTTTAAATATTTTTTAATGTTTTTGAATGTTTTCAAATATTAATGTTTAGTTAAATCGGATAAAAAATCATTGTACCTTTATGGTTTTGAATAACTTTGAATTATATTTTCTATATTTTCTTTAATATGTAATAAAGCCGTTCGCTTTTTTCGTTTGGTTTTAAAAAGGTTAAATCGTCAAAAACGTCCAAAACAACAAAACCGGATTTTTTTGCAAAATCTTTTATTTCGTCATCGGTGTAGGCTCTTTCAAAAAAGCTTTCGGAGTAGCGGGTATAATTTTCTCCGTTCTTTTTAAAAATATCTATAAAAATTTCGGTTTTATTGTTTTTGGTTTCGTTTTGCCAAACGGCAAAATAATCTTCTTTATCAAAGCAAAAAGCGTTGTTTGCCAAAATATTTTTGTGCTTGTAAACGGTATTAACGTCAAAAATAAAGAGTTTGTCTTTTTCCAAAAACAGCGAAACTTTTTTAAATGTTTTTAAAAGCTCGTATTTAGATGTTATATGGTTTAAGCTGTCCAGCATACAAACGGCTCCGTCTACCGTGCCGTACAAGTCAAGCTCGCTTGCTTTTTGGCAAATAAAAAGAGAGTTGCATTTGCTGCGCGCTATATTAAGCATATCTTCGCTTAAATCTACGCCTATAACATCTATTTTGTTTTTTACGAATTCTTTTGTAAATTCTCCGGTTCCGCAGCAAAGGTCCAAAAGAAGCGTCGGCATTTTTTCGCCGTACAAACGAAATAATTTTAAAACATATTCCGAGCGTTTTTTGTAGTTGGCTTTGCGGTTAAGCTCGTCGTATACGTTTGCAAAATATTCGTACATTCTTTTTTCCTCTTCTTTAAACGGTAATATATTATAATAGGTAGGAGATGTAACTTAAGGCGAAAGCCCCCAAAAGCAACTTGTTGTTTTTGGGGCAAAAGCAAAGCTTTTGCCAAAGTCCAAAATTTTTGGGCTTTGGGCTCGTCGCCGCAAAACCACCTAAATTTTCATATAAATAATTGTAACAAATAATTATCCTAAACGCAACTTGTTTTTGGCTTTGGCTTTTTTAAAACTGTTTGTCCTAACCTTTTTTGTTTTCTTCCTTTTAAAAAGCTCTGCTATTTTGTCTTCAAATTTTATAAGTTTCTTTTCGTTTAAAACCGCATAAAGTATTATTCCCGCTGCGACAAATTCAAGTAAGGTTATAAGTTCTACGCTCATTTTATTTCTCCTTTGTTTTGTTTTTTTTAAAAATTGGTTTTCGGTTTACATTATTAATGGTATCATAAGCAAAGTCCCAAAAAACGGACTTTGCAAAAAATAAATAAAAAAATTTTAAAAAAATTTCGGCGAGCCCCCAAAAAACAAAACTTGTTTTTTGGTTTGCAAAAGCTAAAGCTTTTGCAAAGCCCTTTGGGCTTGGGGCTCGCCACCCAAAATTTCCAAACACAAAAAGACCGTATACATATATAATATATATAAAATAAAATTGAATTTTAAAATTTGCAAAAATACATAAAATAAACTTTGCAAATTCTATACAGGGTTAAAAAAGTGCAAAACATTAAAAACATGTTTGTCAATATGCAAATTATGCAAAAAATCAATACTGTTTTATTAAAAATGATTGCATTTTTTACAAAATAAAAATTTTTCAAAAAAAATGCAAAAAAGTGTTGACAAACGGAAAAGATTTTGGTATTATAATTGGGCGCCCTGAAGAAACGGGGCGCAAAAATGAACCTTGAAAA
>CADBQU010000019.1 GCA_902796905.1 Oscillospiraceae bacterium
CTATCGAAACTAAAAATTTTGTTATAAGACGAAGCCGACTAAACGCAGGAATACTGTCGTATTTCAAGTTTTGAGGCAATGTATTATACAAAATTTTGTTTCGTAGGCGTGTCAGGTTCGAGTCCTGTTACACTAGGCAAGCGAAAATAATCCGAATCTGTTTTTTGAGCACGGATTTCTCGCATTGCCGTGTTAAGATACACCGTTTTGGGCTGGTTCGGATTATTCTCGTTTGCCTAAAAACAAAAATAAACGCTGTGTTTTTTACAGCGTTTATTTTTTTGCGAATTTATATTTTTTTGTATTCTTTTATGTTTTTTATGTTTTTAAATTTTTAAGTTTTGCTCCGTAGGTTCTAAATGTGCCACAAAGCTAAAATATTTTGTATGTTTTAAAACTGCGATTACCGATATTGCCAAGCACCCGGCGGCAAACGAAAACATTTTTAAGTATATTAAGTAAATAAAAGAAATAAAGCCGAAAACGGTAAAGGTTACAATGCTGCGGTAACGCGTGGATTTAATTTTTACTATTATCGAAAAGAATATATATATAACCGCCAAAGCTAAAACTATTTTGCATTGGGGCAACAGCGCCAAAGTAACGCCGAAAGATGTTGAAATGCATTTTCCGCCTTTAAAACCGTTAAATATTGAAATTGCATGACCCAATACGGGAGCGGTTATTACCAAAGCAAAAGGTAAATATTTATAGTTTAAAATCCTCATTGCAAAAAATACCGGTAAAAAACCTTTTAAAATATCCAAACTTAAACAGGCAAATCCCAAAGGTATACCGCAGTTTATAAAAACATTGGCGGCTCCGGGATTACGGTCGGAGCTTATACTTTCAATATCTTTTTTTAAAATAATTTTAGGCAAAACTTTGCTGAACATAATACTGCCTAATAAAAAACCGCCCAAAATAAAAAATAACCATAAAAGCAAACTGTAAAAATTATCAAATTCTGTCATTTGTTTCTTCTGCCACCTTTAAAACTATTTCTTCCGCGGCGTTTGGGTTAATATAAGTGCGTTGCATAGAAAGCATAGTATCGGCTTGCTCCTTATTATCTATAAGCTGCCAAATACATTCTACCGCCGATTTTATATTTTTGGCAAGTAAAGACATACCTCTGCTTGAAAAGAAGTCGGCGTTTTTTGTTTCGCAGCCCGAAAAAGCCAAAAGATGAACCAGCGGAATATTTGCCACCGCCGCTTCGGTTGTAGTTAATCCGCCCGGTTTAGAAACCATAACATCGGCGGCATTCATATAAATATTAACTTTTTTTGTAAAAGATACGGTTTTAAAACAGTTGTATTTAAAAAAACGCCTATCTATTTCTTTTTTCAGTTTACGGTTACGGCCAACCAAAACCAAAGCGGTAAAATCCTTATTACCGAACTTTAACAGTTCTTTGCACAGCTTTACTAAATTTCCGCAGCCTACTCCGCCGCTCATAATTAATATAACGGGTTTTGTTTTATTTAAGCCAAGCGCTTTTCTGGCTTCCTCTTTTTTAAGCTTGGTGCAAAATTTTTGACTTACCGGAATACCGGTATCAAACGTAAGATTTTCTTTTATTCCTTTTTTTACTATTTCGGGCAGTAAATCTTTTTGCGGAATAAAATATCCGTTTAAATGAGTTTCGGCAACAAAAGGTATACAGGTGTAATCGGTAAAAACACCGTAACACGGCACTTTAAAATTTTTGTCTTTTTTAATGCAGGTTAAAGCTTCCATAGCAAATAAATGCGTGGTTATAACTGCGGTAAAATTATTTAACAAAATATAATTTTTTAATTTTTTGGCGTAAAGCGTATTGGCAAAATAAACCGGAGAAGTAAGCCTTGACGAGCTGTATAAATCGCCGGCCTTGTAAATTAATCCAAAAGCTCCCGGTGCGTTTTTAATTATTCCGTTATAGGCCGAAGCCACTAAATCGGAAGTTTTTTTACGGCCGAAGCTTAACGGGTCGGTTAAAATATAATCTATGCTGCGGTTTTTTAAAACCTCTTCTATAGCGTACGCCGCACTGTTATGGCCTTGCCCCGTTCCGCAGCTTAAAATAAGAATTTTCATAAAAGTTCCTTTGCTTTATTTACTCTGCCCTTTATTTTTAATATTTTTATATTATATTAAAACACAATTATAAATTTAATATAAACAAATTATTTTTCGGCTATCAGCGCAAAATCTATATATCCGTTTTTAGGAAGAATTTTAGGCAAAATATAATTTTCGCTTGAAACAAATGTAGCGGACGACTGTACCAAAGGTATACAGATATGAGAATTTTTAAGTATGTTAAGAGCATTTAAGGTTTGGTTTAAATAATCTGTTCTTGAAGTGCTTTGCTTTATGCCAGCAACGGCAGAACGAAAGCTTTGGGTGTAGTCGCCTAAATCCAAACTCAAAAACTTTTCCAAATATATGTAAATATCCTGAGTATCCGCCGAAAAGGGAATAATGGCAAAATCAAAGTCGGAAATTCCCATTTTTGCCGAAATTTCGGCGTCGGTTTCAAATTCTTCAATGTTAACATATCCCGAAATGGTTTGCTGCCAGGTTTCGGCTAAAGTAGAAGCTAAGGTTTTAATATTATCGTCTTTTTTATAAATTATGGTAGTGCCCGAAATATCGGTTTTGGATTTTTTGGTTTGGATACTTCTGAAATTTTTTATGGCTTCATCCGGATTATAGTTTAAAGCCGAAACTTTTGAAACGGTATCTTTAATATCTGCCGAGCTTTCGGTTATAATGTTTGGGATAACCGAAAAAGTGGGCAGGTAGTTTGCGGGCATATTGTTTTTAATTAAATTTCTGTGAACGGACTGTTCAATTGCTATTTTTATATTGGTGCTGCTTAAACTTTTATTTTTGGGATTAATTATTAAACAGTAATCGGTATTGAAAAATTCGGTGTATTGCAGGTTTTTACTTTTATATTCTTTTGTGGGATTATTAACAAATCCGAAATCTATATAATTTTTCGCTATTCGGGTTTCTTTGCTTTCTTCATTTTGAACGGTAAAACCAACCGATTGCGCTTTGGGTAAAAATGCGCCGTAATACTTGCCGAAAGCCGAAATTTTTAAAGAAAAAGAATTGTCATTTCCCCATTTTTTTAAATAAAAAGAGCCGTTGGATAAAACGTGGTCGTAATCCAATCCGTATTTTCCTTTTGCCTTAATAAAAAAATCTTCGTTGCAGGGCATACAAACGGAATAGGTTAAAACTTCTAAAAAATTATCGTTTTTAAGCTTTAAGTTTATAATGAATTCGTTGTCGCTTTTTGCGGCAAAAGAAGAAACAGAGCTTAACATATATCCGAACGGAGCTTTGGTTTCGCTTGCCAAAGCTCTTTTAAAAGCAAATTCAAAATCTTTGGCGGTAAGCTTTGTTTCTTCGTCCGACCAAAAAATATTATCCCTTAAAATAAAAGTATAGGTTAAACCGTTGTTAGATACGGTGTAGTTTTTGGCGGCACCCAAAGCTAAATTGCCGTTAGCATCGTATCTCATTAAACCCTCGTACAAATTGCGTATTATTAAAAGGTCGTTAAAATCGCTTGCTATTTGCGGGTCCAAATTTTTAGGCTGCTCGTCAAGCTCCATACTTGCGTAAAAGCCTTCGCTTTTGCCACAGGAAGAAAAGCTTAAAGCTATTAAGGCAACCGAAATAATAACCGATAATAATGAAGCCGATTTTTTTAAAATTTTTTTAAACATAAAAACCCCGTATTTCCTTATATAAATATAACTTAATATAATTATAACTTATATAATTGATATAATAAACTTTATAAAAAATTAAAACAATTAAGATAAAATAAAAACCGAATAATGTTTTGGTATATTAACAGTATACCTAAAAATTTTTTCTTTTGCAACCGCTAAAGACAAACCTTTTTATACGGATTAAAAATATATGTAAAGTTTTTTTCTTGACAGTTTAAAAAAATTATGATACAATACCAAATGTAAATAAAAAACCTTTACATTTAAAAGGAAAAGATTATGCCTAAAAATTTAAAAATAGCCGAGCTTATAGATATTTACGGTAACCTTTTAAACGAGAAGCAAAAAACTGCGGCGGAAGGTTATTATTACTATGATATGTCGCTTTCGGAAATAGCGGAAAATACCGGTATATCGCGTCAGGGAGTAAGAGAAACCATTAAGCGTGCCGAAAGTATTTTAATGCAATATGAAGATGTTTTGCAAATATTAAAAAAGCGTAAAAACGCCGAAGAGATTATTGAGCAAAATATATCGGACAAAGAAAAAATTTCGCTTTTATATAACAATTTAACCGAAGATATAAATGTTTCGGAAACTTTGCGTAAAAGCAAAAAATCCGAAACCGAGAAAATAAAAGCACAATAAAAGCATAATAAAAACATAAATAAAACAAAAGTGCCGATAAATTAAAAAGATTATACAAAAATTATTATGTAAAAAATTATTATATACAAAATGCCCGAATGGAGAAAAATATGGCTTTTGATAATTTAACAAGTAAATTGGCCGCCGCTTTTAAAAAGCTGGGTAATAAGGGTAAACTGACTGAATCGGATGTTAAAGACGCAATGCGTGAAATAAGGTTGGCTTTACTTGAGGCGGACGTTAACTATAAAGTAGCGAAAGATTTTACAAATAAAGTAGCCGAAAAATGCATAGGCGAAAAGGTTATGGAAAGCCTTAACGCTTCGCAAATGGTTGTAAAAATAGTAAGGGACGAATTAACGGCTCTTATGGGCGGCGAACAGGCAAGATTAAAAACCGCCTCTAAAATACCTACGGTTATTATGATGTGCGGTTTACAGGGTTCCGGTAAAACCACGCACAGCGCAAAGCTTGCAAAAAAACTAAAAACCGAAGGCCACAGGCCTTTGCTTGTTGCCTGTGATATTTACCGTCCGGCGGCAATAGAACAGTTAAAAGTAGTGGGTGAAAAAGCGGAAGTTCCCGTTTTTGAAAAAGGCACTCAAAAGCCGGAAAAAACCGCTCTGGAAGCGGTAAAATATGCAAGAGATTACGGTCATGATTTTATTATATTGGATACTGCCGGCAGACTGCATATAGATAACGAGCTTATGGAAGAGCTTATAAGAATAACCAAAACGGTAGAGGTTAATAATATTTTGCTGGTTGTAGACTCTATGGTAGGTCAAGACGCTGTAAATATATCTAAAACCTTTAACGATATTTTAGCAATAGACGGAATTATTTTAACAAAGTTAGACGGCGATACCAGAGGCGGCGCGGCATTATCTATAAGGGAAGTAACCGGTAAGCCCATAATGTATGCAGGTGTTGGCGAAAAGCTAGACGATTTGGATGATTTCCATCCCGACAGAATGGCCTCCCGTATTTTGGGTATGGGCGATATTTTAAGTTTAATAGAGAATGCCGAAAGCAAATTGGACAAAAAAAAGGCGGAAGAAACCGCCAGGCGTTTGGAAGAAAATAAATTTGATTTAAACGATTTACTGGACCAATTCCAGCAAATTAAAAAAATGGGCTCCATTAAAAGTATTTTAAAAATGATTCCGGGAGCCAATAAAATAAATGAAAACGATATAGACGAACGCCAAATGTTAAGAACCGAAGCCATAATTAAGAGTATGACGCCCAAGGAACGTGCTAAGCCTTCTATTTTGGCAGCTTCAAGGAAAAGAAGAATAGCTGCCGGCGCGGGGGTAAAAGTAGAGGACGTTAACCGCCTTTTAAAGCAATATGAGCAAATGAAAACAATGTTTAAGCAAATGAATAAAAAAGGCAAAAAAGGAAGGAATTCCGGCAGAGGTTTCGGAGCATTCGGAGGAATGGGCGGACCGGGAGGATTTCCGGGGTTATAAAAACAAAAATCAATTAAAAGGAACTTTTGTTATAGCTTAAGTTTTCTTTTTTGAAATAGATATTATAGGAGGTGCAAGTAATGGCAGTTAAAATCAGATTACGTCGTATGGGTGCTAAAAAAGCTCCTTTTTACCGTATAGTTGTAGCTGATTCCCGTTTTCCGAGAGACGGCAGATTTATAGAAGAAATAGGTTCTTATAATCCTGCTAAAGATCCTGCTGAAGTAGTAATCGACGGCGAAAAAGCAAAAAAATGGATTGGCAACGGCGCTCAGCCTACCGATACCGTTAAAGCAATTTTAAAGAAAAACGGAGTACTTTAAACAATGGAAGAATTATTAGTAGCAATTGCTTCCGGTCTTGTAGAAGAACCGGCAGAGGTAAAGGTTACTGCAGACGAAGCAAATGAAGACGGCGTTATTGTTTACCATCTTCACGTAGCCGAAAATGATATGGGTAGAGTTATAGGCAAACAGGGAAGAATAGCAAAAGCTATTCGTACGGTTATGCGTTCTGCCGCTAATAGAAACAACCAAAAAATAATGGTTGAAATTGATTAACATAACAAAATTTTTTGTTTGTTAACTTACTGTTTAGTTTTTGCCGATTTTTATTTTATATATGTTTTATAATTATAAATTGTATTTTGTAAAAATCGGCGATTAGCCAAAGTGTTGAAATAAATTTTAATGCTTTGGCTAATTTTGTTTATATTTTATTTATTTATATTATTAATATAAGTTTTTATATTATAAAAATTTGGGATTTGGGAGAAGTATATGAAAGAGCAATATTTGGAATGCGGCAAAATAGTGGGTACGCACGGTATAAACGGAACTTTAAGGGTTAACCCTATTTGCGACAGCGCCGAATTTTTAACGGGTTTTAAAACTTTTTATTTAAGCCGAAACCCAAGCGAAAACCAAAAAGAAAGCGAAATATTAAACGCCGTTTCGGTTAAAGCACATAAAAATATTGCTTTAATAACCGTTAAGGGCATAACAAATATTGAAGAAGCCGAAAAATTAAGAGGTAAAATAATTTATATAAACCGAAACGATATTAAATTAAAAAAAGGACAGTTTTTTATTAACGATTTATTAGGCTGTAAGGTTTTAAATAAAAACGGAAAAGAGTTGGGCGTTTTAACGGATGTATCCGCTACGGGTGCCAACGATGTTTGGCATATAAAGCAAAGCGGTACCGAATATTTGGTGCCTTATATAAAAGATATAGAAGCAGATGTGGATATAGATAACGGGGTTATAACCATTAATCCTTTAAAGGGTATTTTTGAAGATGAAGATTAGTATTTTAACGATTTTTCCAAATATGATACAAAGCTTTTTTAATGAAAGCATTGTGGGACGGGCGCAAAAAAGCAATAAAGTTTTAATTGAGTGCGTGGATATAAGAAAATATTCTTTGGATAAGCATAAAAAAACCGACGATATTCCTTACGGCGGCGGAATGGGTATGGTAATGACGCCGCAGCCTATATACAGCGCTTTTAAGGACATTACGGCAAATACAAAACCGTATACGGTTTATTTAACCCCTAAGGGAAATAAATTTAATCAACAAAAAGCGCGGGAATTTTCAAAAAAAGAACATTTGGTTATTTTGTGCGGACATTACGAAGGCGTAGACCAAAGGGTTTTGGATAAAATAACGGATGAAGAAATTTCTTTGGGAGATTTTGTGCTTACAGGGGGAGAAATTGCCGCAGCTGCCGTTACAGACAGCGTGGTAAGACTTATAGACGGCGTTTTATCTAACGAAGAATGTTATTTAAACGAAAGTTTAAACGACGGACTTTTGGAATATCCGCAATACACCAGACCGGCTGTTTGGGAGGATATTCCGGTGCCGGAAGTATTGCTTTCGGGGCACCATAAAAATATAGAAGGGTGGCGCCGAAAACAATCGGTTTTATTAACGGCCGTACAACGACCGGATTTATTAAAAGAAGCAAAATTGACAAAAGAAGAACAAGAAGAAGTTAGTGCTATATTGGCAAAAGATGTTGAGAATAATTAAAAACTATTAGTTAAAAATAACATAAACTTTAAAAAAAGAATTGCAAAACTATTAAAATGCACAAATTTTTAAATATAATTGATTATTTTGGTTGACGATACCGAAGTTTGTGATATAATTATTTTAGTATTACGCATTTATTATAAACTTATATAAACTTCGTTAAGGAGATATTTTTATGTACGTAAAAGATGTTACGGTTCAAAATCAGGGCGGACTCAGAGCAAGACCGGCTACTTTTTTTATTCAAAAGGCAAACGAATTTAAAGCTTCTATTTGGATTGAAAAAGACGAACGCAGAGTAAATGCAAAAAGCTTGTTGGGTGTTTTATCTTTAGGCATTGTAGGCGGTACCGATATTCGT
This sequence comes from Oscillospiraceae bacterium, assembly GCA_902796905.1. Lineage (GTDB taxonomy): Bacteria > Bacillota > Clostridia > Oscillospirales > Acutalibacteraceae > UMGS1279. Next base: position 8,268 of record CADBQU010000019.1, read on the forward strand.
ATAAGTGCCGACGGCGGAGATGAAAAACAAGCCGTAGAAGAATTGGTTAATTTGGTACAAACAGGTTTTGCCGAATAGAATAATTTATTTTTATATAAATAAAAAATTATAAGCAAAAAAATTACCGCAGCTTGCAGCTTTAAGCGGCGGTAATTTTAATTATGTGTTTTAGGTTTATTTTTATAAAAAAATAAAAAATAAATAAATAACAAATATTAAAATTTTACCTTGCTTTTTTAATATATATGTGTTAGAATAGTCAGGTAGCAAATCTGGGTGTGGCGCAGATTGGTAGCGCGCTACCTTGGGGTGGTAGAGGCCGTGGGTTCAAATCCCGCCACTCAGACCAAAACCGACAAGTTTCTTCACAAAGCTTGTCGGTTTTATTTTTTTTTTAATTTATAAAATTTAAATAAAATTTATTTACGGCGAAAACCAAAGCCCTTTGGGCTTTGGCAAAAGCTTAAGCTTTTGCCCCAAAACTTTTGTTTTGGGTTTTCGCCGTAAAGCTGCTTTAACCGCTAACTTTATCTTGACAGTGTTGGGGGGTTATGGTATAATCCGTTTAGAATAAAGCTTTTTGAAACTGGCGGATTAGTGGAGCACCACATGGATCAAAGAGTATTAAAAGTCGACCGTCTGGGCATACTTATCCTTTTATGGTTAAGTATGCCGTTTTTGTTTTTTAAGTAAAGAACAAAAAAGAACAAAAAATAAAAAAATTTCGGCATTAAAAACACATAAACAAAAATCCGTAAAAAATACATAAATATAAGGAGAGATTTTAATTGGCATATTTATCAGATATAGAAATTGCAGGTAAATGTAAATTAAAACCCATAACAGAAATAGCAAAAAGAGCAAATATTGATGAAAAGTATATAGAACTGTACGGAAGATATAAAGCTAAAGTAGACCTTTCAATTATGAAAGAAAACAAAAAGCCGTACGGAAAGCTTATTCTTGTAACTGCCATAACTCCCACTCCCGCAGGCGAGGGCAAAACCACCACTACCATAGGCCTGGCCGACGGTTTAAGCAGAATTGGCAAAAACGTTATGGTGGCGTTAAGAGAACCCTCTTTAGGTCCGGTTTTCGGAATAAAAGGGGGAGCCGCCGGCGGCGGATATGCGCAGGTTGTGCCTATGGAGGATATTAATCTTCATTTTACGGGCGATTTCCACGCAATAGGTGCCGCAAACAATTTACTTGCGGCAATGCTGGATAACCATATAAAACAAGGTAACGAACTTAACATAGATGTTCGTAAAATAACCTGGAAACGCTGCGTGGATATGAATGACCGTCAGTTAAGAAATATTGTTGACGGTTTGGGGGGAACCGCTAACGGGGTACCCCGTGAAGACGGTTTTGATATTACCGTTGCCAGTGAAATAATGGCGGTACTTTGTCTTTCAAAATCCATTACCGATTTAAAAAAAAGGCTTTCAAATATAATAGTAGGGTATACTTATAACGATGAGCCCGTAACCTGTGCCGACCTTAAAGCTCAGGGCGCTATGGCAGCGCTTTTAAAAGACGCATTAAAGCCTAACCTTGTACAAACTTTAGAAGGTACGCCGGCGCTGGTTCACGGCGGACCCTTTGCAAACATTGCTCACGGCTGCAACTCCGTAACCGCTACCGAATTGGCATTAAAGCTTGGCGATTATACCGTAACCGAAGCCGGTTTCGGAGCGGATTTGGGGGCGGAAAAATTTCTTGATATTAAATGCCGCAAAGCGGGGCTTACCCCCAACGCAGTGGTAATGGTTGCCACTGTTCGCGCTCTTAAAATGCACGGCGGATTAAATATTAAAGACCTTAATACCGAAGATTTAAAAGCGCTTGAAAAAGGCATACCAAACCTTTTAAGGCATATTTCCAATATTAAAAATGTTTACGGTCTTCCTTGCGTTGTTGCAATAAACCGTTTTCCTACGGATACCGATAATGAAATAGATTTTATAATAAAAAAATGCAAAGAACTTGGGGTTAATGTGGTTCTTTCTACCGTTTGGGAAAACGGCGGTGCCGGCGGAGAAGAGTTGGCTAAAGAAGTGGTAAGGCTTTGCGAAAAAGAAAAAGCAAACTTTACTTTTAGCTACGAACTTAACAGCAGTATAGAAGAAAAAATAGAGGCTGTGGTAAAAAAGGTTTACGGCGGTAAGGGCATAAACATTTTACCTGCGGCTCAAAAGCAAATAAACAGGCTTACGGAGTTGGGATATAAAGAACTGCCCGTATGTATTGCCAAAACACAGTACAGTTTTTCGGATGACCCTTCTCTTTTAGGTGCGCCGGATAATTTTACCGTTACGGTAAAAAACGTTAAAATATCTGCCGGTGCAGGCTTTATAGTGGTTCTTACCGGAGATATTATGACAATGCCCGGTTTGCCTAAACATCCTGCGGCAGAAAATATAGATGTTGATGAAACAGGTAAAATAACAGGACTTTTTTAAAAAACACCGTAATATAAAAATTTATGTTTTAATACTTTTTGGGTAAAATAATAAAAAATCCGGAGGTATTAAAATGGAAAACTGTTTTAGCATTAAAAATATTAACGGTTTTAAAGAACATTTATTAGAAGAAGAAAAAAGTAAAGCAACAATAGAAAAATATTTAAGAGATGTAAATTTGTTTTTAAAATACATTAAAAAAACAAATAGCTTTAAAACCGATTTTAAAATTACAAAAGAAACCGTAATAGCTTATAAAAAACATTTGCTGGAACTTTATGCGGTAAGAAGCGTTAATTCTATGCTGGCAGGCATAAATTGTTTGTTTGATTTTTTAGGCTTTCATCACTTAAAGGTAAAATCGGTAAAGCTGCAGCAGCAGGTTTTTTGTACCGAGGAAAAAGAGCTTACAAAAGCCGAATACGCCAGGCTTTGCAAAACTGCCGAACAAAAGCGTAATAAGCGTTTAAATTTAATTTTGCAAACCATTTGCGGTACAGGCATAAGGGTAAGCGAACTAAAATTTATAACGGTGGAAGCGGTAAAACAAAACGAAGCATCGGTAAGAAGCAAGGGTAAAACCCGTACGGTATTTATTGTAAAACAACTAAAACAAAAACTGCTTCGCTATGCGGCGGAGCAGGGAATAACAAGCGGCAGTATTTTTATAACCAAAAACGGAAAAGCCGTAAACAGAACCAATATTTGGCGGCAGATGAAAGGCCTTTGTAAAGAGGCAAATGTAAGCCCTACAAAGGTTTTTCCGCATAATTTGCGACACCTTTTTGCAAGAGTTTTTTACGGAATAGAAAAGGATATAGCCAAGCTTGCAGATATTTTGGGACACAGCAGTATAAACACAACAAGGATATATATAATTTCCACAGGTACGGAACACCGCAAAAGAATGGAAAATATGAAACTTATTATGTAAACGTTTTTAAAATAATAAAAAAACCGCCAAAGGCGGCTGATACGTAATTGTTATTATGTTGTAAATTTAATATAAAATAACTCTTTGTACATAGTAAATATAGCATAAAAAAATATTATTGTAAAGCATTTTAAATAAAAAGCTGGTAAAAGAGTTAATTTTGTAGTAAAATAGGTATTAAAATAAAAGCCTTTACTTATAATAAAACGAAAAGGCTTGTTTTGGCATGAAATTTTTTGTATAAAATTTAAATTAATATAATTTTTTGTTTGTTATTATTACGTTAAATGTACTTTTGTATATTTAATTTAAAGTTTTTACAACATAATAACAATTATGAAGTAAAAACCGCAACATAATAACAATTATGTTGCGGTTTTTTGCGTTTATAAAATATTTATAATCGGCAAAAATAATTATTGGCATTAACAGGGCTAAAACAATTTTTAAAACATAAACATTAATACTATATTTAAAAATTTAACGGGGCGTATAATGAAAATTACGGAAATATATCAAAAATTTATATGCAGGGTTAAAGCCGCTGTGGTATCCGACAATTTAAGGCGCAGATTATCTTTTAATTTTTAAATGCGGCTCTTTCGTTTATTTCTTTTGTAATGAGTGTTGTAAATATATTTACAGCCGAATACACGCTTATGGTTGTAACCTTTATTTTTTCGTTTTTGTGTTTAATTAATGTAATATTATTACACGTTTTAAAAATAAACGAAGTCATAGTATACACGGCATTCGGAGTGGAATCTTTAGCTTTGCTGGCTTTCTTTTTTATAAGCGGAATACCAAACGGTTTCAGCGCACTTTGGATATGCCTTATACCAAGTTTTGCGTTGCTTATTTTCGGCGTTAAATTGGGCAGCGGATATTCTATGCTGGCACTTTTAATGACGCTTTTCTTTTTTTGGATTCCGGCAGGGAAAAGCCTTCTTATGTACTCATATACAAACGAGTTTATGCTAAGATTTCCTTTTTTATACTGCTCGGTGTTTGTAATATCTTTAATTATTGAGTGCGTTCGTAAAGAAACGCAAAATCAGTTGGAATATGTAAAACAAAATTACAGCTTTTTATACCGCCACGACGCATTAACGGGACTTTACAACCGACACGGAATAAAAGAATATATTGAAAAGGCGTTTAATGATAAAAGCGGTAACAACCATGCGGCTATTATTATTTTTGATATAGACGATTTTAAGGGTATAAACGATAAATACGGTCATGAGTTTGGCGATAAAGTACTTAAAACCGTGGCGGAAATTTCGCTTAGAATTATGTGCAAGCACTGCCATTGCTGCCGTTGGGGCGGAGAGGAATTTTTGCTTATTATGCAGTGCGAGCATAATCCGTTTAACACAGCCGAAAAAATAAGGAAAGAGGTAGAAAAAACGGAGATTTTAAACGGAGAAGAAAAAATACACGTTACCATAAGTGTAGGGGTGTGCGTGGAAGAAAATTTGCAAAGTACCAATATACACGATATTATAGATAAAGCAGATAAAGCTTTGTATATTTCAAAAGAAAAAGGTAAAAATTGCGTTACAAATTATAATTTAAATTTATAGATAATATTGAAAAATAAAAATAAAAGTAGTAAAATAATGCTTGTACCAAGTTTATATTGATATATTTACCAAATTCATACTATGCAAAAGGAGGTTAAGGCGTAGGAAATGAAAATGTATGTAGCATTAATCGTTATGACTCAGCTTTCAATGTTAGTGCTTATATTGTTGGTATATAAAAATAAATCGTTAAATAAATCGGGTAAAACGGGTCTTATAATTACTTCCGTACTTATTATGTGGGAGCGTTGTTTGAATGTTTGGGCGAATTGCTTAACGGATTTGGTCCCGAATTTTATGTGTTGCATAACATAATAAAGTTTTTTGAATTATCGGTAGCGCCTATTATACCTATAGTAATTTCAACCGCCTTTTACCCTATAAAATCGCGCTATTTGGTTTTTGTTCCCAACGCAATTCATATAGTGCTGGAGTTTTTATCTTTATTTTACGGTTTTATTTTTAATATAGATGAAAACAATAATTACACTCACGGTAAATTTTATTTTATATATTATATTATATTGTTTTTCGGGGTAATATTCCTTATAGCTACGGCTGTAAAGTTTGGTGCAAATTTGCAGAACAGAAACAATATATCGCTTACTATGATTGCGTTGTTAGTTTTTACGGGTCTTATTTGCCAAGTAATAGACAGAACATTAAAAGTGGTATGGTTAACGGTTGCTATAGCTGCGATTTTGTTTTACATTTACTATTGCAATATGGTACTGCAAATAGATTCGTTAACAAAACTTTTAAACAGAAGGTCGTTTGACAGCCGCAGGCAGATGCATCATAAACGCGTATTGGTTATAGTGTTTGACGTTAATAATTTTAAAAGCATAAACGATAAATACGGACATGCTTTTGGTGATTATTGTTTAAAAACGGTTGGCGGCGTTATAAAATCCGTATACGGAAAAAACGGACAGTGCTACCGTATAGGCGGAGACGAATTTTGCGTTATTCTTGATAGGCGTATAGATTTAATTGATATAGAAAATTTAAACGAAAAATTTAAAAACGCCCTTTCGGAAGAAAATAAAACAGACAGCCGTATGCCGACAGTAGCTTTAGGTTATACAACTTTCGAGCCTAAAAAAATGGGATTTGACGAAGCCGTGGCCATAGCGGATGAGCAGATGTATAAAAACAAAAAAATATAAAGAATGATACATAATAAAAATTTTATAATTTAAACATTTATTAAAACGCTCAATACCTTGTTTATAAACAAAGTATTAAGTGTTTTAATCTTTTGTTGCAGTTTACATTTGGCAAATTAAATTCTATAATTAAAATAATATATATTATTATTATTTTAAAAGCATTATTATTTAACGGATATTTTTGTTTTTTTAGGAGATGAAAATAAGCAATAGCAATATTTCTTTACTCCGAAATTAATATTTTATGCGTAGCGGGTATGGTTATAATCGCTGTTAAATATTCGTCTTCGTATTTAGATAATTCGGATTATTCTCGCTTGCCTAACTTAAAAAGCGAACTTATAATAGATGATTTGCATAAAAAAATAGATTTGATTTTAGAAAATCAAAAAAAGCTTAACAAAAAAATAGAAGCTTTGGAAAGCAAAAACAAACAGTAAAAAGGTAAAAGCCCCAAAAACAAAAATTGTTTTTGGAACAAAAGCGCAGCTTTTGTTAAAGCCTTTAGGCTTTGGCTTTTGCCGTAAATAATAAAAATAAACATAAACAAATAAAATCCGGCGAAGAATTTAATCTCCGTCGGATTTTTATTTTTAAACAGAATAATTAATTTTAAAAATTAAATTATTCTATTTCAAGATGATGCGATTTAGGCAAGTTTTCGGTTTTTTTAGGCAAATTCAATTTTAAAACACCGTTTTCGTATTTGGCGGTAATTTCGTCTGCTTTTACGCCCGAAAGGTCAAACTCACGGCTGTAAGCTCCGTAAGAACGTTCGCAACGAACATATTTGCCTTTTTTATTCTTTTCTTCGTGTTCGGAATGACGTTCTGCCCTAACGGTTAAAACATCTCCGTTAACATCCAAATTAATATCTTTTTTCTCAAAGCCCGGCAAATCGGCTTCTAATTCGTAATGGTCGCCTTCGTCTTTAATATCGGTTTTAAATTCATCTAAACCTGTGCTGCCGAAAAATCCGAAAGGACTTCCGAAAAACTGTTTTTCAAATTCATCCATATCTTTAAAAGGATTATAAAGGGAATTGTTTTTATGAGAATAAGGTCTTAGTTCAAACATAATAAATACCTCCGTAAATTTAAAATTATTTTTTGTTTTTGTTTTTGGCTTTTTTATTTTTTATTGTGCTTAAATAATTTGTTGATTTTTGCCAATGTTAAAATCAATTGTTTTTTTATATTGTTTATTCATTGGTATCATCTCCGTTATTATTATTTTTATTCGTAAGTGTTAAAGTTTTTTAATTTTTTTAATTTTATTTTTATTTTCGCTTTCTTTGTTTTTCTTTTTTCTTTATGTCTATATTTTAGCACAAACCATTGATTATTCAATAAGCTAATGGTATAATTATATAAAGCTTATATGTGCTAATAGCACAAAAGGAGAACTTTATGAATAAAAAAACACTTTTAAATACATTTTTAAACAGCAACTCTTTAAACGATATGTTGGCTTCCTGTGCCAAAGAATTTAATTGTCCTTTAATTATAACCGATAACGGATTTCATATAGTTTCGGTTTATTTTGAAAACCAAATTAAAAGCGAGGGCTTTAACAATGCTGTTCTGCACAGCGAATTGCCTTTAAACATTTGCGCTTTAATTACCGAAAACTTTAATAAAAATTTTAAGAAAAGCATAGGCAATATAATATGCTTTAAAAGCAAAGACGGAAACGAAGAAAAAATAAGAGTTAATACATTAAAATGCGGAAAAGTGGAATTGGGATATATTATTTATGTTTTAAATTACAGTTTAAAATATAATGAAAACAAGAAAAACAAAGAAAATAAAATTTCAGATGAAAAAGACTGTTTGTTTGCAGAACAGCTTTTGGCAAAACAATTTTTTTGCGAAAAACATTCGGGAGGATTACCGACGGACACTACCGAAGAAATAATAATAGATTTGCTTAACGGCAAATTTAAAGACGAAGAATTGTTTAAAATTAAAATTGCGGGTACGTTTTTGGCTCATTTTACGCCGGAGCGTTTTGCGGTTATTTCTATTTCTTCCGAAAATTCAAACCCCTTGTTTTTAAACAATATACAAAAAAATTTAAAGCAAAACTTCAGCGCCTCTCATCCGATTTTTTATAACGGAAAAATAATTTTATTTTTACACAAAGACCACGATACGGGGGATTTACAAAATTTAGCCGAAGAGTATAATTTAAAAGTGGCGGTATCTTCAAAAATAAACAATATATACGAAATAAAGCAAATGTACGATTTATCGTTAGATGTTTTTGAATTTTTAAGCACGGAAAACAATACAAAAAACAAAAAAGCATTTGTAATTAATATTGAAGACTATTTGCTTTCCGTTATTTTAAATAAAACCGTTTTAAAATACGGTATTTTTAACAACAAAATAAAAGAACTTTATAATTATGACGCAACTAATAAAACTGAGCTGTGCTTAACCCTATACACATATTTAATATGTAAACATTCTTTGGCTTTAACGGGGGAAAAGCTGTTTACCCACAGAAACACCGTTCAGTACAGGTTAAATAAAATAAGAGGTGAATTTTTAATAGATACCGATAATTCCGACGAAGTGTTTTTATATTTATTTTATTTAAAATCGGCTTTAATAAAGCTAAACAATAAAGAGGTTTAAATAAAAATTATATAAAAAATATAACTATTGATATAGAAAAATTTATATTATATAATATTTATGTAATAAATTAGGCGTTTAAATATTATTACTTAATTTTTTAAAATTTAAGGAGGGTACGGTTTTGAAAAACTTAAATAGAATTTTATGGGGAATAGTTTTTTTGGCTGTGGGTGTTTTGGCTGTTCTTAAAGTTTGCGGCGTTGTTTTAACAGGAATTTTATTTGAGGGTTGGTGGACTTTATTTATTATTGTTCCGTGCTTTATAGGCATTTTTACCAACAAAGATAAATTCGGAAGCTTAATAGGTCTTTTAATAGGCGTATTTTTACTTCTTTGCGCGCAAAATATATTGCAATACAATATGATATGGAAATTGATTTTACCGGTAATTATAATAGCCATAGGATTAAAATTGATTTTCGGCGGAATGTTTAACAAACAAAATAACAGTGTGGAAATAAATTTTAAAAACGAAAAAAACACCGAAACCTACAGCTCGGTATTTACCGGACGCGATATAGATTATACCGGTAAAGAATTTAACGGTATGGATATTAACACCGTGTTCGGCGGCGCCAAACTGGATTTAACCAAAGCGTTAATTAAAAAGGATTGCGTAATAAATGCCAATACGGTGTTCGGCGGTATAGATATTTATGTCCCCGAAGGAATAAACATTAAAGTAGTATCAAATTCGTTTTTCGGCGGAGTAAGCAATAAAAAACATTTTGGCTTTAACGAAAACCTGTTTACGGTTTATATTAACGCTTCTTGCGTTTTCGGCGGAATAAATATAATATAATATAATTTAATTTATAAATTAATTTGTATTAATTAATAATTGTGTTACACCTAATTAAAAAACTTGAATTTTAAATAACAAAGGAAATTTTTATGGCTAAAAAAGGCGTAAGTAAAAAAAACAAAAGCAAAGCTAAGCAAAATACATTGGTTTTAATAATAGTACTTTTTTTAATTCTTATGCTTATTTTTGCAATTTTTTTAAGATATAAAGAAAACAGCAACAGTTTAGATAAAAGCAGTTCGGGTTTAAATTTAAGCAATGAAGAACTTAGTACAGAAGAGGATACCGAAGATAAGACAGCAAAAAACAATGCCGAAAAGTTTGCCATGAAAAGGATTTGCAGAGAGCTTAATATTAATGCCGAATTTATACAGTCGGACTCTAACAGTGAAGTTTTAAAAATAGACTGTATTACTCCCGGATTAGATACTTATAATCTTAACGTTGTAATGTATTCTTTAAAAACCGATAAAATATTAGGTCAAAAAGATTTTAAAGAAGGAGATTTTACCACAGGAATATTAAACGACGGATTTTATGTTTCGTATAATAAAACCGGTAAAATTGAATTCTACGGAAACGATTGTCAAATAGTAAAAACCGTAAAATTAAACAGGGAAGAAGCAAAAAACACTGTTTGTACGGCAGTAAGCAAAAACGGGAATTACGTTTGCTTTGTAAACGGAAAAACAAGCGGAATATATTTATATAATATTTCTCAAAAAACTTATGTTAAAACCGGCGGGTTTTCGGAACATATATCTTTGGCCGATACATCGGATACGGCGTTTTATTTTGAAAATAAAGGCCGTGATATTATAGTTGTAAATGCAAAAACGCAAAAGCAGTCGCTGCATAAATTTAACGGAATGGTAAGAAATATTTCCAAATACGGTGCGGTAAAGCAAACCGATGCAGATAACGACGCGAGTTTTAAAACCGTTAATATTGACGGCACGTTAGATAAAAGTTTTAAAGCCAATTCGGTAAGCGAAACATTTATTTGCAGAACAAACGAAAAAATAGTTACGGTTTCGGAAAATCAAAGCGGAGATACTTTAACTTTTTACAAAAAAGATAACAGTTATGCAAGATATTTTATAAACGAAAGGGTTTATAACGCTTTTGGTATAGATGACGATAACTTTGTTATAACCACAATAAAAAGCACCGAAAAATCCGTAACGGAAAATCCTAAAATTTATTTATTAAATATTAAAAATTTAAATTTTTTAAAGTACGATACAAGCAGTACCCAAAAAGTAGAAGTTAATAAAAGCGAAGAAGTTGATTTAACCGAAAAATCCGAAACGCCGGAAAATAATACAAAAATAATAAAAAATGTTCCGGTAATATCTCAGTTTCCGGAATATCCTACGGGTTGCGAAAGCGTAAGCGCCGTAATAGCTATGAAATATTCAAAAGAAAATATTTCGGTTAAAACTTTTGTTAATAAATATTTAAGCAAAAGCAATAATTTTTATTTTTCGGGCGGAACAAAATACGGACCCGACCCAAGCGAATATTTTATAGGCAATCCCAAAACTAAAAATTCATACGGGTGTATGGCACCGGTAATAGAAAAAGCTATTAATAAATATTATAAAGAAAACGGAAGCAACGGGAAAAAGGTTTTAAACTTAACCGGAAGCAGTATGAGCGATTTATGTAAAAAGTACATAGATAACGATATTCCGTGTATGGTTTGGGTTAGCATAGAAATGAAAAAACCGTATTATACTTCTGTTTGGACTTTAGAAAACGGCGGACGTTATACCTGGCTTGCAAACGAACATTGCTCGGTGCTTATAGGATACGACGATAAATACTATTATTTTTCCGACCCATATAAAGGCGCTGTGGTAAAATATGAAAAAAATCTGTGCGAAAGCCGATATAATGCTTTTAAAAAGCAAGCGCTGGCTATAAAATAAAAAATTCGGTTTTTTATTTGCAAACGGCAAACCCAAAAAACCAAAGTTTTGCTAAAATTCATTTAATGTTAATTTTTTAATATAATAAAAAACATAATAAATAAAAAATAATATAAATTCAGAGGTAAAAAATGCTTAAAATTAATAATTTAACTAAAACTTACGGCGATAAAAAAGCAGTGGACAATTTAAGTTTAAATATTTTGCCGGGAGAAATTTACGGTTTTATAGGCCATAACGGAGCCGGAAAAACCACAACCATAAAATCCGTTGCGGGAATTTTACAATTTGACAGCGGAGAAATTTTTATAAACGGAACTTCTTTAAAAGAAAATCCCATTGAATGCAAAAAACAAATAGCTTATATACCCGATAACCCCGATTTGTACGAATTTATGAGCGGTATAAAATATTTAAATTTTATTGCGGATATTTTTGGTATTTCCGCAAAAGAACGAAACGAAAAAATAGAAAAATTAGCGGAACTGTTTGAGATAAAAAAAGACCTTAACAATCCGATTTCGGCGTATTCGCACGGTATGAAACAAAAGCTTGCAATAATATCCGCTTTAATACATAATCCTAAATTAATAATAATGGACGAACCGTTTGTAGGGTTGGACCCTAAAGCTTCGCATATATTAAAAGGACTTATGAGAGATATTTGCAATTCCGGCGGCGCCATATTTTTCTCTACACACGTTTTGGAAGTTGCCGAAAAGCTTTGCGATAAAATTGCCATTATAAAAAACGGTAAGCTTATAAAAACCGGAACAATGGAAGAAGTTAAGGGCGACGAAAGCTTAGAAAATGTATTTTTGGAATTGGAGGCCGAATAATGCTGAAGGTTCTATTAAAAAAACAAATGTTTGAAATGTTCCGCTCGTTTTTTTACAATCAAAAAAGCGGCAAAATGCGTTCTGTCGCGTCTTCTGCAATGTTTATAATTTTTTATGCAATTTTGTTGGTTTGCATTATAGGCGGAATGTTTTTCGGTTTGGCATTTTCTATGTGCGGTTCTTTATGCGCCGCAGGTATGGATTGGCTTTATTTTTCAATATTCGGTTTAATTGCCGTAGCGTTTGGAGTATTCGGCAGCGTTTTTAATACTTTTCAGGGACTTTATATGGCTAAAGATAACGATTTGCTTTTATCTATGCCTATACCTGTTTCCGTAATAATGTTTTCAAGGCTGCTGGGCGTTTATATTATGGGATTTATGTTTTCTGGAATAATATTAATTCCGGTGGCAGCGGTTTATTTAATAGTTACGCCTTTTACCGTTTTAAAACTTTTAAGCAACATATTGTTTATATTATCCGTAAGTATAATAATATTGGTTATTTCCTGCGCTTTGGGTTATGTTGTGGCAAAAATAAGCAATAAACTTAAAAACAAAAGCATAATAACCGTTTTTATAGCATTAATAGCTTTTGGTCTTTATTACTATATATATTTTAAAGCAAACGAAGTTATAGGTTATTTGGTGGCAAATGCCGCAAGTATAGGCGCAAAAATAAAAGGGTCCGCATATATTTTATATGCTTTCGGTAACAGCGCCGCAGGTAATATTTTAAATTTGGCGGAAGTTATAACGGTTAGCGTATTGGCGTTTTTATTAACATATTATTTAATAAAACGAAGCTTTTTAAAAATAGCAACAAGTACGCCCAAAACGGCAAAAGTTGAATTTAAAGGCAATGTAAGTTTAAAAAAATCGGGCGTAAAAAAAGCCTTGTTTGAAAAAGAATGGAAAAGATTTTTAAGCAGCCCCAATTATATTTTAAATTGCGCGTTGGGCACTGTATTTATATTGGCTGCCGCCGTTATGCTTATAGTAAAGGGAAATGAATTTTTAACCGTTCTAAGCAGTATTTTTAATTATAAAAACGGTAATGATTATGCAGCGGGATTAATAATAGGTATTTTATGCTTGCTGGCTTCGCTTAACGGTATTACGGCGCCGTCAATTTCGCTTGAGGGTAAAAATATTTATATATTGCAGTCATTGCCGATAAATTTGTTTTTAAGCTTAAAAGCAAAGGTTAAAGTACATATTTTAGTTACCGGAATACCGATTTTGCTATGCAGTGTAATTTCGCTTATAATGTTAAAACCCACCGTATTTTTAGGCATAAGCTTAATTGTTTTGCCGCAGCTTTTTGTTTTGTTTACAGCTTTGTTTGGGTTAACGGTTAATTTAAAAAGGCCCAATTTAAATTGGACTAACGAAATAGTGCCTATAAAACAAAATTTAGGCGTTGTTATTGTTATGTTTTCAAATATGATTATAGGCGCATTGTTTATAGCAGGGCTGTTTTTGTTGGGCTCGTTTATTAATATTAATTTATATGTTGTGTTGTTTACCGCGGTTATGTTAATTGTTAACATTTTAATTTTTAATTGGCTTAAAGTTAAGGGTACAAAAATATTTGCTTCTCTTTAAAATTTTGTGCCGTAATTTTAAAAACATAAAATAACGTAAAATTGTATTTTAGAGTTGCTTTGTTATTTTCGGTATTATATTTTTAAAAAAGTAAATAAAAGTAAATAAAATTTAAAAACCGTAAAATCTTAAAATGATTTTACGGTTTTATTTTTGTTTTGTAGGTTGTTTTTATATTTTGTATTTAAAAAAGTATTAAGTTGTGTTTGTTTTATTAAAAAATTTTTGTTCCCTTGGGGTAAAACCTTTTATGCTTTTAAAAGTTTTGTTAAAATTTCTAACGCTTTGAAAACCGCTTAAAAGGGCAATTTCGGTAATGGTTTTATTACCCTGTTCCAAAAGGTCCGATGCATAGTTAATGCGATATTGGTTAATTAAAGTTGGTAAATTGATTTTAAAAATATCGTGAAATTTTCTTGAAAGATAGTGGTATTCAAACCCAAATTCTTCGGATATTTTTTTAAGCGTTATATTTTCTTTAAAATGTTCGGCAATATAATTGCAAATATTGTTAAAAAAGTCCGTATTGCTTTTTTCTTTTTCTACAAGCTTGTTTTCGGCTAAAAACCGGTGGCAAAAAGTATAAAAGCAAGCCTTTAAAATATAAATATCGGAGGATTGATTTTTTATAATATACTCATTTATAAAGTTAAAAGCGGGTTTTGTTAAATGAAAAACAAAATCTTCGCTTTGTAAAGACTTTGTGCCCTCGGCAAATTTAAAAATAAAATCTTCCGAAAAAACCGCAATAAAAACTTTGGCGTTTTTCGGAGTTTCGTAAGAATGCAACAGATTGGGAAAAATAAAAACGGCTTCGCCCTGTTTTACGGTTTTTGAGGTTTGATTAACGGTTACGGTACATTCACCGCTTAAAACAATAGCTACTTCGTAATTTAAATGAAAATGCGTATGCCAAACGCAAGGGGAGTAAGTAAAAAAATTATAATTGTAATTTCCTAAAGAATTTCCGGATTGATGTTCCATAATATTGCGTCCTTTAAAATAAAAAAGATAATTTTATGCTAATATTATATTATTTTTTGCTATACTTGTCAATGTTTTACCAATATAATAAAAACAGAAAAAACTTTTACATAAAAAATATATTTTAAATTTTTATATTAGATATAAATTTATAAGTTAATATAAAAATTAATAAATGTAATAAAGGAGAAAAAGTTTTGGGACTGGTTTTTGCCATAGAAGAATTTTCGGCTTTTGATGGACCCGGAATAAGAACCACCGTATTTTTAAAAGGATGTAAGCTTAATTGCAGCTGGTGCCATAATCCCGAAGGAAAAAGCTTAAAAAACGAAATCATAAAAAACAACAATGGTTGTTTGGGCTGTAAAAAATGTATAGAAGATACCGGTTTTTTAACCGAGAAAAGTATATTGAAATGTCCTAAAAATTTAATAAGATTTGCCGCAAAGGAGTATACGCCGGAACAGCTGGCAGAAAAAGTTTTAAAAAATAAGGATTTTTTTGATTTTTCAAACGGCGGCGTTACTTTTTCGGGAGGGGAACCTACCGTTCAGTACGAATTTTTAGTTAAATGCTTAAAGCTTTTAAAAAATAAAGTTAACAGAGCTTTACAAACCTGCGGATACTTGGAAGAAGATAAATTTAAGGTTTTATTAAAAAACACAGATTGCTTTTTATATGATTTAAAAATAATAGATAACGAAAAACATATTAAATATACAGGCGTTTCAAATAAGCTTATATTAAATAATTATAAAGCTTTGGTAAAAGAAAACGTAAAGCATTATGCAAGAACTCCCTTAATACCTACCGTTACCGATACCGAAGAAAATATAACGGATATTTGTGAGTTTTTAACCGATTTGGGAGAGAACAAAATTCAGCTGTTGCCTTACAATTCGGCGGCAGGTGCAAAATACCATTTAATAAATAAAAAATACAGTCCTTGTTTTAACGATAAAATACAGTGCAATCCACATTTGGAAATTTTTAAAAGGTTTGGAATAAAAGCCGAAATACTGTAATTTAATAACCGATATAAAAAATAATGTTAAAAATATTATTAAAAAATATTCTTGTACCGAAATTTTACATTTATTATTTTAAATTTTTAAATTTTAATAATTAAAAACAATGAAAGAGGCATAGCTTATGACCGACAGAATAAAAGAACTTTTAAATACGTTAAGAAGCAAAGAATACCGTAAAAACAGAATAGAAAAAACCTGGGATTTAAGCAATTTTTTAAATTTAAACGAATATGATAAAGGCGCTTACGGCGGTATTTTAATGTTGGAAAACGAAACGCCGGTTTTTATTAAAAACGACGAAATAGGTTTTTACAGAAAGATTAAAAATATGCCGCCTATAGAATGGGGGGAAACGGCAAGATTGGGCAATATTACCCCCAACTATTTAAAATTGGTAGGCAAAGGCTTAATCAAAACAAAAGAAGAAATAAAAGAATATATTAAAAAAGCCAACAATAAACAAAAAGAATTTTATAACTGCGAATTAAACATTGTTAACGCTATGGAAAAAATTGCAAAAAAGTACAAAAATGCCGCAAAAACAGAATGTCCTAAGCTTTATAATGCGTTAAAAACAGTTCCTTTTAATAAAGCCGAAAGTTTTTACGAAGCCGTGGTGTTTGTTAAGTTTATTATTTACTGTATGCGTTGTTTTATGGTAGATCATATAACTTTGGGCGGTTTTGATAAATATTTATATTCGTATTTTGAAAACGATTTAAATAACGGAGTAAAAGAAGAAGAGCTTTTTGAAACTTTGGAAAATTTCTTTTTATCCATTAATTTTGATACCGATATTTACAGGGGCGTACAACAGGGAGATAACGGTCAAAGTATGGTTTTGGGTGGAAGAAAAATAAACGGAGAATATGAATTTAACCGTTTGGCGGAACTTTGTTTAAAAGCTTCTTACGAACTTAATATTATAGACCCTAAAATTAATATGAGGGTTTGCAAGGATACTCCGTTTGAGCTTTATTTAAAAGGTACCGAACTTACAAAAAAAGGACTTGGGTTTCCCCAATATTGTAACGATGACGTTGTAATTCCGGGACTTATAGGTTTGGGTTACGAAAAGCAGGACGCTTATAATTATACGGTTGCCGCTTGTTGGGAATTTATAATTCCCAACTGTGGGTGCGATGTGCCTAACGTAACGTCCCTTAATTTTCCTTTGGCGGTAGATAAAGCTTTAAGAAAATATATCAGTAAAGCCGATACATTTGATGAATTTATGGGATTTGTAAAAAAAGAAATAGAAAAAATGTGCGATGAGTTAATAAAAAAAGCCAACTCTATAGTTTTTTCAAAAGTGCCTATAATATCTTTATTAATCGACGGATGCTTAGAAAACGGTAAAGATATTACGGAAGGGGCAAAATATCATAATTTTGGTTGTCATGGGGTAGGCATATCCAATGCGGCAGACGCACTTGTAAGTATTAAAAAATTGGTTTTTGAAGAAAAATATATTTCAAAAGACGAATTAATAAAAGCGTTGGACGCAGATTTTAACGGTTATACCGAACTTTGGCATAAAATAGAAGGATTGCCTAAATGTGGAAATAACGATGATTATGCAGATGAATTAATGTGTACCATTATGCTTTATTTTTCAGATTATTTAAACGGAAAGAAAAATCAATTCGGCGGAATTTACAGAGCCGGTACCGGAAGCGCAATGGACTATATTTTTGAGGCGGAAAAAGTGGGCGCTACAGCCGACGGACGCAAAGCTTATACACCGTTTGCTTCATCTTATTCTCCGTCCATAACAGTAAAATTAAACGGTCCGCTTTCGGTAATGCAGTCTTTTACAAAATTTGATTTTACAAAAATTATAAACGGCGGACCGTTAACTATGGAGTTTTCTTCAAATATTTTCAGAAACGAATACGGTGTAAAAAAAGTAGCACAGCTTGTGCAGTGGTATATTTTGCACGGAGGGCATCAATTGCAATTAAATGCGGTTAACAGAGAAACTTTGTTAGACGCTCAAAAACATCCCGAAAACTACGAAAATCTTATAGTAAGGGTTTGGGGATGGAGCGGATATTTTAACGAATTGGACGTTAGATTTCAAAATCACATAATTAAGCGTACGGAATTCGGCGTTTAAAATTTTTGTTGTAATTTAAGTTTTTGCAGGCGGCGGCGAAAGCGTTATAAACGCTTTAAATTAAAAACAAAAATTGTTTTTAATTTGGGAACGCAAAAAGCGTTCCCCGCCGCCGCTGTTCTATTTACCAAAAAACATTTACAAAAAATCAAATTTCAAAAATAAAATAAAGGAAAAACCGCAAAAAATTAAAGCTGAAAACAAATGATAAAACCCGATTGAAACTTTTAAATAATTTTTTGGTACTTAAAAACATTGAATATTATTTAACGCTATGATAATATTTTTAATAATAACAAATTAACTGTTAATACTGGTATTAACACAAGAAAGGTTAAAAATATGCGTGAAATAACTGTACCTATAGATTGTAACGATTTTAGAAAATTCGGCGGAAAAGAAAAAATGCTTAACGAGCTTAAAAGACTAAATCCCAAAAGGGTTTTGGTTGCTACGGGTGTTATTCCCGGCGAAGGCGTAATACCGGGGGACGAAGCCTCTTGGAACGGAATATTTCATACGCTTAAAGAAATTACCGAAATTTTGCATAAAGAAGGATATGAAGTAGGAGCTTGGTCAGAAGGTACATGGATTGAAGGCTCTATAAATGAAAAACTTGTGCAGATGAAAGGCATAAACGGTTGGAGTGCCGGTGTTCATCCTTGTTTTTTAGATAAAAACTTTAGCGAATATGTGGGAAAATTTGTAGAAGGTCTTGCCAGATGCGGCGTGGATTTAATTTTATTTGACGACGATTATAAATACGGATATTGGGGTACCGAGGATTGGAGTATTTGCTGCTTGTGCGAACTTCATTTAAAATTTATAGAAGAAGAATTGGGCGAAAAACTAACGGCGGAAGAACTTCAAAAAAAGGTAACCACCGGCGGTAAAAATAAATACCGTTCGGCTTGGCTTAAAGCAAACGGTACGGGAATTAGAAATCACTCTAAAATTTTAAGAGAACATTTAAACAAGGTTAATCCAAAATGCAGAATGGGCGTTTGCTCCGAAATGTCTTTATGGGATTACAGCGGAGTTGATACCGTAGAAGTTGCAAATATTTTGGCAGGAGATACCAAACCGTTTATGCGTTTAATAGGCGCTCCTTACTGGGCGGTTAAAAGAAGTATAGGCAACAGCCGCTTGCAGCATGTTATTGAGCTTGAAAGAATGGAACGCAGCTGGTGCGAAGGTAACGATAATGTTGAAATAATTTGCGAGGGCGACGTTTATCCAAGACCCAGAACCGCCACGCCTTCTTCGTATTTGGAGATTTTTGATACCGCTTTAATGGCGGAAGGAAAATTTGACGGTATTTTAAAATACTGTTTAGATTATACTTCTGTTATAGATAACGAAAAAGGTTATACCGATAATCATGTTAGGAATTTGCCTTTATACGATAAAATAGATAAAGCTTTTAAAGATAAAGAACCCGTAGGCGTTAGAATATACGAAGAAAAAAACAAAATAGAAAATATGAAATTTACGCCCGAAATGGAAAATAACGGAAAAGTGGAACAGGTCTTTTATTCTCCTGCGGCAAAAATGATGTCCGACGCTTCTGTGCCCACAACTTATTACGGCGAAGGCGAAGCCTCGGTAGCTTTTGGCGAAAATATAAAATATGTACCCGAAAGCGCATTTAAAAAAGGTATGATTATTGATTTGGCTGCTGCCGAAATTTTAATGCAAAAGGGTATAGACGTAGGTATTGAAGAAATAGGCGAAGTAAATAAACCGAATTTTGAATATTATTTAGAAGATAATAACGAGCTTTGGCTGCAGTTAAGCGGTTTAAAAGCTTATAAAACAAAGTTAAATAAAAACGCAAAGGTTATAAGTGTTTTTTCAAGTAATTCAAAATACGGAGAAATTTTAAACGACAGCTTTCCGGCTTCGTTTATGTATCAAAATAAAAACGGAAATAAGTTTTTGGTATTTACGTTTAACGCATATTTAAACGGAGAGGGAATGAACAGGCAATACGAACGCTCCAAAGCTATAGCTAACGCCGTTAAATGGTTTAACGGAAAAGGACTTTCCGCCTATAGTTACAAAAATCCCGACCTTTATATTTTAGCTAAAAAGAATAAAGATGAAAGCGAAATGGCTGTAGGATTATGGAATATTTTTGCCGACAGTATTTACGAGCCGAAAGTAGAATTAAATGATAATTACAGCCAGATAGAATTTATAAACTGTACCGGAAAATTAGAAGGAAATAAGGTTTTATTAAGCGAAATTCCTCCGTTTAAATTTGCCGGCTTTACGGTAAAAAAATAAAAATCAAAAAAATAAAAAAGGACCGAAGGGAGAGGCTTCGTAAGGAAGTTTCTCCCTTCGGCCTTTGTAATCAGTCAAAGTGATTGGATTGTAGAAAAATCAATCATATTGGAAAATTACAAAAATAAAACAGTATTACGTAGATGAAAAAACAGGTATCAGTTACACTCTACAAGATAATTACTACTTACCAGACCTTATTTTATCTGTCGAAAAAGAAATATCTATCGCTGTTTCCTTAATTATCATATTTAACATTAGAACAACCGGAGATAATATGTAATTTTCCTGAATCCATATTTATTACCCTAATATTCTCCATTCTCAAAATCTAAAAAATGTTTACCTATAATAGACCTCAATCAATAATCATACATATTTATTTCTAAAACTCTGAAAGTTGCATTTTTGAATAGACCAATTTTATCTTGTTCTACATATTTGAAAGCTGTTAAATATATTTTCTGCCCAGCGCCTAATCTATCAGCATAAATCATATCTGTTTCAATTCTTGTACCGTTTGCATCTACTGCTTCAATTGTTATGTAATAAGTGTATCGTTTTTCGGCTTTGTTTTTTACCGTAATATCAATGGAAGTTTCGGAGAAATATCCATTATTAGTTTCTCTAAATTTCCCAAAAGAAACATCAACATATTTTTTTAAAATTTTATCTGTTTTTTCTTCTCTAAATATATTACCGGTTGCGGGCATATTAGATTCAATGTCATTTGGTATGTTATTATAAAACGAAGCGGAAAAAATGACATATAAAACTATAAGAATAATAGATAAAACAATTTTAGTTATAAAGCCAATCAAAGCGCCTTTACCTGCCGATTTAGCTCGTTTAGGCTTTTTTCCTTCATATATAAGAAAGAGGATTAAACCAACAATCGGAATAAAAAATCCCAAGATAGCAAATCCAAAACTTGAACTATCTTTAGAAATATTTGCATTGAATTTATTATAAATCCGTGTTCCGCAGTTATTACAATATGATGAAGTATCATCTACAATTCTACCACAATTTTTACAATACATAAAAACAATCCTCCGTTTTACTATTAATAATACCCATTTTGTTGACAGACTTGATGAATTGTTTCAGCAAAAATAGATCTGGATTTTTTATTATCATCGGCGTTTGTATTCTTTTTTTCTATGTAATTATCTCTAACTTGCTGCCACAGCTTATGATTTTTAATCCACTTAATTTTGTCAGGAAGATTATAATATCCTTTGGGCTGATATTCCCACGAATAACATTGGTGTTTTTTGTTATAGCGAATGTATTGTTGTCTTCCATTGCTACATTCATATATAACGCAAAAGTCACAACTATGCAATATACGGGAGTTAACTCTATCTTTTACCTTGATTGTAAGAACGCGAGTGGAATCTTCGGTGTAATCATATCCGAAAGTCGGATATACACAAGGATTAATAACCTTATCGAGACCTTTGCGAAGAATGTTTCGTATTTCTTCGGCAGAATAATCTTCATTTGGATCATTTACTTCAATATTTACATCAAAGTCAAAACCGGTATTAGAGTTTTGGT
Organism: Oscillospiraceae bacterium; assembly: GCA_902796905.1. Taxonomy (GTDB): domain Bacteria; phylum Bacillota; class Clostridia; order Oscillospirales; family Acutalibacteraceae; genus UMGS1279. Next base: position 30,241 of record CADBQU010000019.1, read on the forward strand.
CACGAGTTATCATATTCCATTTGCTACTGCCCACGAAATAATATTGAAAAGTAAACTGATTTCTAACTTCTTTTTGTAATCTGTGGATTATTTCGAAGAGCTCGTCTTTTATAGGTTTCCATTCTTCTTTTGAAACATACTCGAAATTATGCATAATAATATCTCCTTTTATTTCTAACTGCTCAAATGAATTTTACTGAATCTAAATCATATCAGTATATACTCTTTATATTTGAATGTCAATGATTTTTTAATGAATTTTGATGCTTTTTCGAAAAATGAGTTGATAAATATTAGTTTGCAAATATACAATGGTGCAGGTATTTTAAGGTAGCTTACTCATGAAAAAAAGGAAAATGTATTTCAACACCACCTGTCAAAACACAAACAAAAAACGGCATAGCAACACTACACCGTTAAAATCTAACACTTATTTTAAATTACAAAAGCCACCACTTGGGACACACCTTCCTTACGAAGGTTGCCACAAGTTTCGGTCCTTTTTATATATCTTTTTAATAAAAAATTATTAATTTGTTTAAAGAATTTTTTCCATTCCTATTTTTTGAACTTTTAAACCTATTTTTTCGTAAAACTTTAAAGCGTTTTTATTATCTGCCCAAACGTTTAAAGTAACGTTATAATACCCGTTTTCTTTGGCGTAGTTTAAAACATAATTATAAAGCTTTGTACCTATATGCATACCCCTTGCGGTTTCGTCTACACATAAATCGTCTATATAAAGCGTTTTAATATCGGTAAAATTATTATCGTTAATAAATTGCTTTTTAATTAAAAAGGCGTAACCCAAAACGGCGTTTTCTTTTACTGCAACAAAAACGGGCGTATCGGTTTTATTGTTTATAATATCGGTTAATTCCGCAGAAGTGTATTTTTTAGAGCCGGATTTAAAAATATCCGGTCTTAAATTACTGTGTATTTTATGTACTTCAAAAAGCAATTTGTTAATATCGGGTATATCGGCTGTATTTGCAAAACGTATTTTTATATTGTTTTCTGTTTCCATTTTATATCCTTTTCTTTTTTTAAAAACAAAAAAATTTAAAAAATCAAAATTATATAAATTTATATTTAAATTGTAAAAAAATATATTAAACCGTATTAATTTTATAAATTATCGGCAATGGTTAAAATAAGTTTTTCGGTTTTTTCCCAACCTAAGCATGGGTCGGTAATAGATTGACCGAATTCATGGTTTTCTATACTTCCGCTGCCGTCTGCCAAATAGCTTTCAATCATTAATCCTTTAACTAAATTTTTAATATCCGAATTATGGTTGCGGCTGTATAAAACGTCTTTGGCAATTCTTATTTGTTCCAAATATTTTTTGCCGGAATTTTCGTGGTTTGTATCTACTATAACCGCCGGATTTAAAAGATTTTTTTGTTTGTATAAATTGTCTATTTCCAAAAGGTTTTCATAATGATAATTTGAAATATGTCTGCCGGAAAAATCGGTGTATCCGCGTAAAATTGCATGAGAGAAAGAATTACCGGTGCTTTGAACTTCCCAACCTCTGTAAATAAAAGTATGAGAATGCTGTGCGGCGGATATTGCGTTCATCATAGGTGCATAATCTCCGCTGGTGGGGTTTTTAAGTCCTACGGGCACATCCAAACCGCTTGCGGTTAAACGGTGCTGTTGGTTTTCTACGCTTCTGGCGCCTACCGCAACATAAGAAAGAAGGTCGGACAGGTATCTGTGGTTATCGGGATAAAGCATTTCGTCCGCCGAAGAAAAACCGAAATCTCTTAAAGCGGATAAATGTAAATCCCTTATGGCTATAATACCCTCAAGCATATCCGGACTTTTGTTTGGATTTGGCTGGTGAAGCATTCCTTTGTATCCGGCGCCGGTTGTACGCGGTTTGTTGGTGTAAATTCGGGGAATCATAATAATTTTATCTTTAACCCGGTCGGATACTTTTTTAAGCCTTGATAAATATTCCATAACGGGTTCTTTGCTTTCTGCCGAGCAAGGACCTATTATAAGTAAAAATTTATTGCTTTTGCCGGTAAAAACATCTTTAATTTCGGCATCTCTTTCGGCCTTTATTTTTTCCGATTTTTCGTTTAACGGAAATTGTTCTTTAATATCTTTAGGTATGGGTAATTTTCTTTTAAAATTCATATTCATAATTAAAACATCCTTTTTATATTTTTTATATTACTTTTATAATTAAATATTTCTATACAGTTTAACATTCTTTTTTAACGTTAAAATTCTTTCTTCTTTTTGTTGAAATTCTCATAAGCCTTCGCATTTCTTCGCGGTTGGAATCCCGAACGGTGGAGTATAAACGGTCGAAAGCAATTTTAAAAGCGTCCATTTCTCTTAAAAGAGCCGTTTTGTTTTCAATAAAAAGTTCGCTCCACATTTCATCGTTTATGTTTGCTATTCGGGTTAAATCTCTAAAAGAATCTCCGGTGTAGCGCACCAATGCGGGATTATCGTTTGCGCACATTAAAGATATTGCTATGCAGTGCGTAAGCTGTGATAGAAAAGCTATCATTTCATCGTGAGCTTCGGGAGAAAGAACGGAAATATCCTTAAATCCCAAAACAGAGCCTAAATCTTTACAAACATTTATTGCTTTTTCGGTGTTTTTTTCTGTGGGAACCACTATGTAGTTGGCATTTTTAAAAATAGAACTGCTGCTGTATTTAACGCCGCAGGTTTCTTTACCTGCCATAGGGTGCGCCGCAATAAATTCCACGCCGCAGGGCAACATATTTTGTATTTTTTTAACTATAGGCGTTTTAACGCCCGTAACGTCTGTTATAATGGTGTTTTTATTAATTAAATGACCGTTTTCTTTAATCCAATTTACAAATATGTGCGGATACAGTGCAAAGACAATAATATCTGCGTTTTTAATTAATTTTTCATCTATAAGCGTGGTACCGAAATCTATAATATTATGTTTTACGGCGTAATCAATATCCTCTTGGTTTTTGGTTATGGCGGCTACTTTAAAGCCTTGCTTTTTTAAGGTTTTTGCGTAGCTTCCGCCTATAAGACCTAAACCTACTATTAAAAATTTTGTGTTTTTATCCATAAAAATTATCCTTTTTAAAAAATTAAACTAAAGCCGTTTAAAGTTTGTTTGGTTGTTTTATTTTTTGTTTTTAGTTTTTGTATATTAGGGCTAAAAGCCCAAAGCCCGAAGGGCTTTACAAAAGCAAATGTTTGCTTTTGTTACTAAACAAAAAATTTTTGTTTAGTGGGCTTGCAGCCCGTTGTTTTTTAATCTTTAAATTCTAAATCTACATTTAAATGCTGTAAATCTTTAAAAAAGTTGGGGTAGCTTTTATTTATTGCTTCCGCCCCTTTAATTTCTCCGCCCAGATATGTGCATAAAACGCTTAAACTCATAACTACGCGGTGGTCGTTATGACCGTAAAGAATTTCTTTTGGTGTTTTCAGTTGCGCTTTTGTTACTTTTACGCTGTTTTTTAAAACCTTTATATCTGCTCCGAATTTTTTTAGTTCTTCTGCCATAACGTAGGCTCGGTTACTTTCTTTTAAGCTTAATCTTTCGGTATTTACAAAAACGGAACTGCCTTTTAAAGCCGCAAGCGTAAAGGCTATAGGCGCTAAATCCGGACAGTCTTTTAAATCTATTTCTTCAAAACTGTTTTTTAAAATTTTGTTAAAAATTTCGGTATAAATTTTATCTCCCTGCAGGGAATTTTTATTTAATCCCGTAATATTTACTTTTCCGCCTAAAATATTTAAAGCTTCTAAAAAAGCCGCGTTTGAATAATCGCCTTCGCAAGTTAACTTTTTGCTTTTGTAAAGGCTGCTTAAAACGGTAATTGTTTTTTTGTGCGGGCTAAATTCCGTTTTTATTCCGAATGTGTTTAAGGCGCTTAAAGTTAGGTTAATATAAGAAAAACTTGTGATTTCCTTTGTTAATTTAAGCGTTGCGAAAATTTTGCGATTTTTTTCATTTTCATTTTTATTTTTATTTTCATTGATAAAATTATTTAAAAACGGCATTATAAAAAGCATACCGCTTATAAATTGACTGGATTTATTTGCGCTTAACGAAAATTCGGTTTGGCTTAAATTCCCCTTTACAGTAAGAGCAGTGTCTTTTTGGTTTAAGTTAAAATAAATATTATTTTGCCGGGCTAATTCTTCATATTCGTTTAAAGGGCGTTCAAAAAGTCTTTCTTTGCCGCAAAAGGTAATTTCTTTGTTTGCAATAAAAGCTATCGGTATTAAAAATCTTAAAGTGCTTCCGCTTTCGTTACAGTAAAGAACGGATTTTTCTTTTATGTTTTTAATATTAAGTCCGCCTATTGTAACGGTGGAATCGTTAATATCCACAGTAGCGCCCAGAGCTTTAAGGCAGTTTACCGTAGCGGTTATATCTTCCGAAAAAGCTATATTTTTTATTACGCTTTTTTTTGTAAATGCTCCGCAAATAAGCAAACGGTGCGTTACGCTTTTAGAAGGCGGTGCATTAACGGTGCCGACTGCCTTTTTTGGTTTAAATAAAACGGTCATTTGTATTTCTCCGTAATTTGTTATTTGTAATTTGGTATTTGTTATTTAAATTCTTTGATTTTTGTTTTTGTTAAAATTATTTGTTTTTGCCGTTTTCGTAGCTTAAAAGCTGCTGTAAAAAGCTTAAAGCTTCCAAATATCCGTTTGCACCTTTTCCGAATATGGTTTTTACACAGGCAGCTCTTATAAAACTTTTTTGTCTAAAATCTTCTCTTTTGGAAATATCGGATAAATGTACCTCCACAGTGGGAATACCTACGGCTTTAACGGCGTCCAGTATGGCTACGCTTGTGTGTGTATATGCCGCCGGATTTATAATTATACCGTTGTAGTTTTTATAGCAATCTTGAATTTCGTCTACCAAAACGCCTTCGCTGTTAGATTGTACAATTTTTAAATCTATACATTTTTCTTTTGCGTATTCTTCTGCTTTTTTGCATAAGTCTTTATATGTTTCTTTACCGTAAATATCCGGTTCTCTTATGCCTAACATATTTAAATTGGGTCCGTTTATAATTTTAATCTTAATTTTTTCATTGGTTTCGTTTTTTTTTTTTTTTTTGGTTTTACGGTCGGTCATTTAAAAACGCTTCCTTTATATTTTTTAGTTCGTTTGAAAAATTATTATCACATAAAACTTCTTTTTCGGCGTATTTTTTATAAAGCGATTTTCTTTTGTTAAAAATATTTTCAAAATCTTTTGCTGTTTTTGTAAGCGGACGTTCGGGGTTTTTATTTTCGCTTTTTTCTTTGTTTGAATTTTCGGCTTTATTATTGTTAATGTTTTTAATTATTAATTCAACGGGACGGTTTAAATAAATTATTTTTCCGTTTTGTTTTAAATAAAGAATATTATTGGGATTTAATACGGCTCCGCCGCCGGGGGCAATTACCGAATTGTTTTTTAAAGAAAGCTGTTTTAATATTAAAGTTTCTTTGGCTCTGAAAGCTTCTTCGCCTTCGGTTTTAATTATTTCGGCAGGCGTTTTGTTATATGCTTTTTCTATTTCTTTGTCGCAGTCAAAAAAATCTTTGTTAAGCTCTTTTGCAACCTTTAAACCTAATGTGGTTTTACCGCTTCCCGGCATACCTATTAAAACCAAGTTTTGTTTTTGTTTTAATAATTTGCCGTAAACTTCGTATGTTTTTTTATTTTCGTTTTCGTCTTTGTCGGCTTCGTTAAAAAACAGCTCGTTCGATTTTGCCGCCTGAGAAACCAGCATAAAAAGTCCGTTGGAAGTTTTAATGTTTTTTTCTTTGGCTTTTAAAGTTAATAATGTGTGCAGCGGATTATAAATAACATCTACTACCGCTTCTAAATTATTAAAATTATCCGTATTTAAAGGAGAATTAAAATTATTCGGAAACATACCTACGGGAGTGGTATTTATAATTATTTCGGCGTTACTGTATTTTTTTTCGGCTTGCGGATATGTTATATATCCGTCTTCTTCTTTTTTATGTCTGGATACGATTAATATTTTTTTTGCTTCTAAATTTTTTGCAACTTCTTTTGCCGTTAGAGAGGTTCCGCCGCTGCCTAAAATTAAAACGGTTTTATTTTTTAAAGTTATATTATTGTATATTATTGTGTTTTTTAAACCATAAAAATCGGTGTTAAATCCCAAAAGCTTACCGTTTTTATTAACTACCGTATTTACCGCGCCTATGTTTTGGGCATAAATATCAATTTCGTCTAAATATTCCATTACGGCTTTTTTATAGGGAATGGTAACGTTTAAGCCTTTGTAGTTTTTATTAAGCACAAAGCTTTTCAGTTCGTTTTCGTTAAGTTCTTTGTAAAAATAATTATTGTTGCCTAACATATTATGTATTTCTTTAGAAAAACTGTGCTTTAAAGTTTTACCTAAAAGATAAAAAGTATTTTCCATTATAAAGCCATCCAATCGGTGCCGTATTTTAACGTTAAAATATCCGCTATGCAAAATGCCGTTAAACTTTTAATTACTATATTTGCACGGGGAACTATAGAGGGGTCGTGCCTTCCTTTACAAATAAGAGTTTCTTCTTTTTTTGTTTTTAAATTAAGTGTTTTTTGCGGATAGGATATTGTGGGCGTAGGTTTTAAAACTACCGAAAAAACTATGGGCATACCGTTTGAAATTCCGCCGTTTATTCCGCCGTTGTTGTTTGTGGCGGTTACAACTTCGTTTTGAGAATTTAATGTAAAACAGTCGTTGGCTTCGCTGCCTAAAATATTTGCAAAATCAAAGCCCTTGCCGAATTGTATGCCCTTTACTGCCGGAACAGAAAACAAAGCGTGAGAAACCGTGCTTTCTATACTGTCAAACCATGGCTCGCCGGCGCCTCTCGGCATACCTAAAACCGCGGTTTCTATAATGCCGCCCACACTGTTTCCGTTTTCTTTTGCTTTTTTAATTTCGTTTTCCATTTTTTCTTTTGCGGAGCTGTTTATAACCGCAAAAGCTTTATCTTCAAGATTTTCTATTTGCTCTTTTAATGTATTGGTGTTTTCGCTGAATTTGCTTTCTTTAACGGCTTTAATACTTAAAATATGCGAACCTATTAAAATACCTTTTCTTTTTAGCGCCGGCAGAATAATTCCGCCTAAAGCGGCTATGGGAGCGGTTAATCTTCCGCTGAAATGGCCTCCGCCGTTTAAATCGGCAAAACCGTTATATTTAACCGAAGATACATAATCCGTATGTCCCGGACGGGGAATATCTTCAAACTGACTGTAGTCGCTTCCTCGAACGTCTTTATTTTCTATTCTTAAAAGAATAGAACTGCCGGTAGAAAATCCGTTTTTAACGCCGCTTTCAATAAAAAGCTCATCCGCTTCTTTTCTTGAAGTGCCTATATCTTTTTTGGGTTTTCTTAAATCAAGGCATTTATTTATATATTCCGTGTTTATGGGAATTCCGGCAGGCAAGCCGTCTAAAACCAAACCTACGCTTTTGCCGTGGCTTTCGCCGAAAATGGTAATATTTAAAGCATTTCCGAAAGAGTTTTTCATTAAAAAGCTTCCTCCAATAAGTTTTCTATATTTTTTATATCGGTTTCTTCTATTTCATAAGTTCCTATTTTGTTTACTTTAACAATGCTTATTTTATTTCCGTAAGCTTTTTTATCGTGTTTTACGGCTTCTTTTAATTGGCTTTTGTTTATGCTTATATTATTTAGCAAATTTAAATGTTCAAGTACTTTTAAAAGTTTTGGTTTAACTTCTTCGCCGCACATGGGTATCATACCTATTGCTACGCATTCGCCGTGGTAAAGTTCGTTAAAGCTTTCGGCGCTTTCTATGGCGTGTGCTATTGTATGGCCGAAATTTAAAACCTTTCTTTCGCCGTTTTCAAATTCGTCTTTTTCCACTACGGCTTTTTTTATAAGTAAAGATTTACAAATTATTTCTTCTGTTTTTTCTTCTTTAAACTGTTCGTTGTTTAAAAATATATTAAAAAGTTCTTCGTTATGGGTTAAAGACATTTTTATGGATTCTACCATACCGCAAATAATTTGGCGTTTGGGTAAAGTGCTTAAAACTTCTGTATCTATAAGCACTGCCGAAGGCTGCCAAAAAGCGCCTACAATATTTTTATATCCGCAAAAATCTATAGCGGTTTTTCCGCCTATGGAACTGTCTACCATAGATAAAAATGTAGTGGGGACATTATAAAAATCAATGCCTCGCATATAACTTGCCGCCGAGAAACCGGAAATATCTCCCACAACTCCGCCGCCTACCGCCACAATGCAGTCTTTGCGGGTAAAATTGTTGGTTGTAAGGGTTTTTAAAATTAAAATGTAATTATCTATATTTTTGCTTTCTTCGCCTTGAGGAATTGTTAAAATTAAGCCCTGTTTGCATTGGTCCAGTATTGTTTTACTGTATTTTTCGGGCACACCGCTATCGGTTACAATTAAAACCTTACGGTTTAAATTAAAATATTCTTTTGCGTTTTTTAATTCGCCTTTTTTAATAATAATATTGTAGTTTTTAAATTTTGTTTTTACGGAAATCACGGTTTACATACCTCCGGTTTTTATTTTTATCTTTACTTTATTTTTGTTTTTTGTGCGGGGCTTAAAGCCCCAAAGTCCTTTGGACTTTGGCAAAAGCTTTGCTTTTGCGCCGAAAAACTTTCAGGTTTTCGGCGGCTTTAAGCCCGATATGGTTTTAGCTTTGTTTTGTTACTTTTAATGCCGTTTTAATGCTGTTTTATTTTAATGTTATTTCTTTGTTGTATACGCCTATAATTTTAACGCTGTTGCAGTGTTTTTTAAGCTCATCTATCATTTCTTTGCCGTTAGGAGTGTTTATATTTCCTTCGCCTTCGGCAAAAAAGTAATAGCTCCAAACGCTGTCTTTGGAAGGGCGGCTTTTTAAAGAGCGTAGGTTAAATCCAAAAGAACCTATAACCGATACCGCTTTGCCTAAGGCTCCCGCTTCGTTTTTAACCGTAAAGCACATAATAAAATTATTTTTGTTTTCGGTTTGTGCGGCGCTTCTCGAAAATACCGCAAAACGTGTGGTGTTGCCCTCGGCGGAATTTATATGAGATTCTATTTTTATAAGACCGTATTTTTCCGCAGCTTCTTCACTGGCAATAGCGGCAATATCCGGTTTGTTAAGCTTTAAAACTTTTTGAGCGGCTAAAGCTGTGTTTTCGGCTTCTATAACCTGTAAGTTATGTTTTTTAATAAACGCGGCGCATTGGCCTAATGCCTGAGGATGGCTTATTACCTTTGTAACGCTTTCCAAAGATGCCCCTTTAATTCCCAATAAATTTTGTACAATTAAAATATCGTAAATTCCCGTAACGGATAAAGAACCCGAAAAAGCCAAATCCATAACGGCGCCGACATCTCCGTTGTAGCTGTTTTCCAAAGGTAAAACGGCACAGTCGCATTCTCCGTTTTCCACAGCTTTATAAGCGGAAGAAAAATCGGCGTAGCCTAAAGTTTCGGCATTTTTAAAAATTTTGTTTGCGGCTATTTGTGCAAAAGCACCTTCTACGCCGCTAAACGCAATCCTTAACCCTTTGCATAAATTTCTTTGATAAGCTTTGCTTATTTTCATGGTGTTTTTTAAAAACTGCGTATAAAACCCGGTATAATTTTTGTTTTTAATTAAACGGCAGTTCTTTTTTATAACTTTTTCCTCGCGTGATTCGTCTAAAATAGGCAAAGCGTTTTTAATTTTGTATTCCGCTACCTTTTTAACTTCGTCCATACGCTTTTCAAAAAGTTCCGCCATAAGCTTGTCTATTTTATCAATTTCTTTTCTGGTACTCTCAATATCGCTCATATAAATCTCCATATCTTTTTAAACTTTTAAAATTTTTGTTTTTTTATTTGGTTTGCACCGCGGCGGTTTTAAAAGGCTTTGCCTTTTAAACGCAAAAGAATTTTGCGTTTTTTAAAACCTTTGGTTTTAAAAAAAACGCCGCCGATTTCTCCGAATCTTTAAAAAAATAAAAAGTCCGCAAACGGTATACTTTTAAAGCATACGCGAATTGCGGACCGAAGTTACTAAAACATAAGGCATTACTGCCGAGCTGTTTTGGTGTACAGACGGTCCGCGTTGGTAAAGTAATAATAAAAATAATAGTTAATAACGAACATTCTGTTCACCCCTTACAGTTTAATTTATAACATTTTTTAAAACATTTTTTAATTTAATTTAAATTTGAATTAAATAATGTTTTTTATTTTGCTTTTAATACGTTTTTTATATTATAAAGCTTAAAATTGTGTTTGTCAAGAAATATTGAAAATTAAATAATAAAATAAAATTAAATAAAATTAAATTAAATTGGTTATTGTTTGGCTTAAAGTTTTGTTTGCTCATCCAGCGAGAGTGAAAAAGCAGGCAAAAATTCTTTTATAAAAATATCGGCGGCAGGGGAGTTAAACTCTTTTATGGATTTTTCGGTGCTTTTTTTAGCTTCCTTAAATTCGTAATTTCCAAAGCTTACTTCTTCGGTACATTTTATAAGAGCCGAAATTTTATCTGCAAGTTTAACCGTTTTTTCTTCTTCCTCCGTTAAATTATAAACATCTTTAATTTCATCGGTAAAGTAATCCGGCAAAAGACTTAATAATTTTTCTTCGGCCACCGCTTCTATATTTTTGTAAGAAGTTTTAATATCGGAATTAAAATATTTAACCGGTGTGGGTAAATCGCCCGTTATAACTTCGGAAGTATCGTGAAAAAGCGCAGCCAAAACTATTTTTTCGGTATTTATATTTGCGTTTTTTAATTTGGTTTTTTCTATAATGCAAAGAGCGTGGGCTATAAAAGCCACTTCTAAAGTATGCTCCGATAAATTTTCTTTTCTTAAATTCCTCATAAGCGCCCAGCGATCAATATATTTCATCCTAAAAAGCATAGAGTAAAAGTTAGACATAATAAATCTCCCAAAACCTGATTTTTTAATTTTATATTTTATTTTCTTCATTGAATATTATACCAAATAATGATATAATAGCAATATACTATTTTTAATTTAAAATATCATTTTTATATATTATATAAATTATGCAAACGCTATTCTTATATTGTAAATATAATAACGGAGTTAAAGTATGGAAGGTTCAAAATTAAACGAACGGAATTTTAATTTAAATATAAAAAACGCTTTAATTTTATTATTTTTATCGGCGCTTTCTTTAAGGCTTATAATTATGATAGGTTATGTTAATATTCACGATACTTATTGGTATAGGGCATGGGCTTTAGGATTGCAAAACGGTTTTTTTGATATTTATACAAAAAAGGAAATCAGTTTGGATTATCCGCCGCTTTATTTAATATGTTTGTATATAATCGGTATTTTTTATAAATTTTTAGGCAATACCAACGCAGATGTTTATGTACAGATGTTTTTAATGAAATTTTGGCCGGTTTTATTTGATTTGCTTTTAGGCCTGGCTATATACTTTTTTGCCGAAAGAATAAATAAAAAAACCGCGCTTTTGGCTGCGGCATTATGGCTGTTTAATCCGGCAGGAATATTTAACTGCGCTTTTTGGGGCCAAACGGATTCTTTAATGTGTTTAATGCTGCTTTTAAGCTTTTGGGCGTTGGAAAAAAGACCGGTTGCGGCTTCGGTAATGTTTGCTTTGGCGGGACTGACAAAATTTCAGTGCTTGTATTTTTTACCGGTGTTTTTGTTTTTTCTGTTTTATAAATACGGATTTAAAAAGTTTTTGTTTGGAATTGCCGGGGCGTTTGTTACGGTTTTAATTGTATTTTTGCCTTTTATGATAGGCTGCAAAAATCCGTTTTTGTTTTTTGACGTTTATTTATCGGGGCTTAATACCTATCCGTATTGCACATTAAATGCATTTAATATTTACGGTTTATTAAATTTAAACTGGGTAAAAATTACGGAAACCGTAGCAGGCAATTTAACTTTTGGTTTGCTTTCAAATATTTTAACCGTTTTAATCGTTGCGGGCGTTATTGTTTTAATGGCGGTTTTAAAGAAAAAAAGCGCTCCTATGTTTTGTTTGCTTTTAATTGAACTGTTGTTTATGCTTACCGTTAAAATGCACGAAAGATATCAGTATCCGGTTTTAATATTTGCGATTATGCTGTTTGCAATATACAATAAAAAAGAGTTTTTAAATTTATTTATTATGTTTTCGGCTGTAATTACGGCAAATCAGGCAATTGTTATGTTTGGCTGGAACCAAAGCACAAGTGTTTTCGGCGGAGAGGGTTATGCCTATTTTATGAGTATAATTTCGCTTTTAAATATAGCACTTATGATTTACACATTGTTTGTTGCGGTAAGATTTTTTAAGGAGAGTGAAGAGGAATGTCTTTTAGCGCAAGGAAAAGAGATTTATTAAAACCTAAGAAGGAAATGTATTTGTCAACTTTTTTGTTGGCGCTTTTTGCCGCTGCGGTTTTATTTGTTCCTTTTATGATTAAAGACAGCGGATATTTTTTATTTTACGGAGATTTTAACGTTCAGCAAATACCGTTTTATAAGCTTTGCCACGAAGCCATATTAAGCGGTCAAACCGCATGGAATTTTAAAACCGATTTAGGGGTTAATTTTATAGGCTCTTACAGTTTTTATACTTTGGGAAGTCCGTTTTTTCTTTTAACTCTTTTATTCCCCGAAAGTTTTGTGCCCTATTTAATGGGTCCGCTTTTAATTTTAAAATTCGCCTGTGCGGCGCTTACTTCTTATTGCTTTATAAGGCGTTTTACAAGATTGCCCGATACCGCCAGAATAGGCGCTTTGCTTTATGCTTTTTCGGGCTTTTCGGTTTATAATATATTCTTTAATCATTTTCACGAAGCAATTATAATTTTTCCTCTTTTGCTTTTATCAATAGAACTTTTTATAACCGAAAACAAACGCGGATTTTTTGGAATAATGGTGGCGGTTTGCGCCATAGTAAACTACTTCTTCTTTTTCGGAATGGTGGTTTTTGCGGTTTTATATTTTATTGTAAGAACCGTATCGGGATGTTATAAAATAAGTTTCGGAAGATTTGCCGCATTGGCTTTTGAGGCAATATTGGGCCTTGGAATGTCTATGATAATATTGCTTCCCACTATAATTTGCGTATTTCAAAATTCAAGACTTTCCGAGATACAACTTGGCTGGAACGCAATACTTTACGGCAAAGAACAAATATATCCTAATATTATTCAGTGCTTTTTCTTTCCGCCTGATTTACCTGCAAGACCGGTGTTTTTCCCCGATGCGGATGTTAAATGGTCCAGCTTGGGCGGTTGGCTTCCTTTGTTTTCTATGGTTGGCATTTTTGCGGTTATGCAGCAAAAAAAGCGCAGTTGGCAAAGAAGGCTTTTGGGAATATGCATATTTATGGCGTTAGTGCCTATATTAAACAGTTTGTTCTATATGCTTAACGCTGCGTATTACGCGCGTTGGTTTTATATGCCTATTTTAATTATGTGCTTATGCACGGCGCAGTGCCTGGAAGACAGCTCGGTAGATTTTAAATCTCCTTACAGGTGGGTATTGGGCATAACGCTTGCAATTGTTGCGGTTATAGGCTTTTTCCCACAACAGGGAGAAGACGGAAAAATTACTTTTGGCTTATACACCTACGACGCCAACAACACATATTTTTACCGTTTTATAGTTACAAGCGCCATAGCTATAGCTGCGCTTTTGGCTTTAAAACTTATACTTCCTTTAATAAAAACCAATAAAAAAACATTCTTAAATTTATCTACCGCTTTGGTTTTGGTTTTCAGTATGGTTTACGGATTGGTTTTTATTGCCACTGGAAAAAGTCATTCTTACGATGAAAAATCGGTTATGATAGACCAACTTTTGGAAAATGATTTTGATTTGCCCAACAGCGACACTTACAGGGTGGATGTTTACGACGGAGTGGATAATACCGCCATGTATTTAAATCTTTCTTCCATAAATGCCTTTCACTCAATAGTTCCGGCTTCGGTTACGGATTTTTGGGAATATTTGGGCGAAGAAAGAGGAGTAGGCAGCCGTCCCGAAACGGATACTTATGCCGCAAGGGCTTTATTGTCCTGCAAGTATTTACTTGACCGTGAGGGAAGGGATTCAAACGACACCGGATTTTTAAACGAAGACGGTACAACAAAAATGCCCGGATTTACTTACGAAAGTACAATGTCGGGTTATAAAATTTATAAAAACGAAAATTATATTCCGTACGGATTTACTTACGATTATTATGTTACGCTAAAGCAGGCGGAGGAAGTAACAAAAAGCAAAAGAGCCAATTTAATGGTTAAAGCTTTGCTTTTATCCGATAAACAGATTTCTAAATACGGAACCATACTTAAAAATGTAAACGAAGAACAAAAAGATAAATTATCTGCCGGCAATAATTCGGATATAAATTCAACTCAAAACAATTCCGCTAACGGAAACAATGCTCCGTTAAATTCCGGCATTTCTCAAAATTCACAAAATTCGCAGAATGCTCAGGCTTTGCAAAACTTTCAAAACTCTCAAAACCCTCAAAGTTCTGAAAATTCTCAAAGCTCTCCGGATTCCCAAAATTCCGAGAATTCACAAAATTCTTTGAATTCCCAAAATATCCAAAATAATCGGGATTCTCAAAATTCTTTGGGTAATGATGTTTTGCAACAAGATAAAGAAGACTTTGAAAACGATTATTTGGACATTGATTTTAACGAACAGACTTTAAAAGAAGACGCGGCGGCAAGGGCTGCTTCCAGCGGAACTTTTGCAACTACCAAAAACGGATTTACCGAAAAAATAACGCTTACAAAACAAAACCTTGTATTTTTCTCTATTCCTTACGATAGCGGTTGGTCTGCCACCGTTAACGGAAAACCTGCGGAAATAGAAAAAGTAAATGTTGGTTTTATGGCTGTTTTGGCAGACGAAGGGGAAAACGAAATAGTATTTACCTATAAAACTCCGGGTTTAAGCAACGGAATTTTAATCACATTGGTTTCGGGCGGAATTTTTGTTGCATATTTAATAATTTGCGCAATAGTTTTAAAAACAAACAGAAAAGAAACTGTTTATCCGGAAGGCGAAAAGCTTTTGGCTTTCTTTAAAGAGGAAGAAGAAAACGAACCGTTAACTGAGGGTGAAATATTATATAACGACCCGATTTGGGACAATATTAAAGGCTTAAACGATGAAGATGACGAACCGGATGATTTTTATAATTTTAATGCGGATTTAAACGAAAATATTAAAGAAAATTCAAATGAAAATTCGGATAATTATAAAAATGACGAAGATGCCGATAAACATGAGGTAGATACTTTTAATAAAGATACTCAAAACGGATTCAGCGGAGGCTTTAACGTTAATATAAATATTGACGATGAAGATGAAAACGAATAAATAATATTTAATAATATTATGTAATTTACTGCGACAGGCTCTCCAAAAAACAATATTTGTTTTTCGGGGGCAAAAGCAAAGCCCGCAGGGCTTTGAGCCTGTCGCTGAAAAGAATCAAAAACAACAGAAAAACTATAGAAAAAGCAATAGAAAAAACAAAACAAAACGGAGCAGTAATAAGCCGATGCCAAAATTTTTTGTTGAAGAATTTAACGGTGTTTTAACGGATGCCGACGCCAAACATATAGAAAAGTCTTTAAGAATGAAACCGGGAGAAGAGGTTACGGTTTGCGATGACGGAGGAACCGACCATTTTTGTGTTATAGAAAAAATACTTCCGGGAAAGATTTTTTTAAAAGAAATAAAAAAAGAAAAATGCAAAAATGAAGCGAATATTAATTTAACCCTTTATATTTGTTTTTTAAAAGGCGAAAGCTTAGGCAACGTTATAAAACACGCTACGGAATTAGGGGTAAATACAATAGTGCCGGTGTTATCGGAATTTTGCGTAAGCAGACCTAAAATTCAGGACTACGCCAAAAAAACCGAAAGGTATCAAAAAATAGCCGAATCTGCCGCAAAACAAAGCGGAAGAGGTATTATACCTAAGGTTTTATATCCTATAGATATTAAAGATGTACCTAAAAATACCGTAATGTTTTACGAGCACGGCGGAAAACCCATAAAAGAAATATTAAAAGAGATAGATTGTATTTGTAACAATAACAACAATAACAGCAGTAACACCGGCGATAATGTTAAAAGCAGTGATTTTAAAGAACAAAAAGATATAAAAAAAGATACGAAAAAAGATATATCTGTATTAATAGGCAGCGAGGGCGGATTTTCGGAAAAAGAGGCGGAACAATTTAAATATAAGGCTACTTTAGGCAAAAGAATTTTAAGAGCCGAAACCGCACCGCTTGCGGCTGTTACCTGCATTATGCTTTTAACCGGAAATTTAGAATAGCGCCAAGCCCCCAAAAACAAAATTGTTTTTGGGCAAAAGCAAAGCTTTTGCCAAGCCCGAAGGGCTTTGGGCTTGGCACCCGTAACCACAAAATACAAACAAAAAGGAAATAAAAATGTTTTTTAAAAAAGCAAAAAACGAAAGTGCAAAATCATACGGAAAAAAATTCGGCGGGTCTAAATACGACTTACTTATTGTAGGATTGGGAAACCCCGGAATACCGTATCAAAACACACGCCATAATGTTGGATTTATGGCTGTGGATTATTTGGCGGAAAAACAAAATATTAAAATAGACAGGAAAAAATTTAACGCCTTATATGAAGAATGTGTTATTAAAAACAAAAGGTGTTTAATAATAAAACCGCAAACATTTATGAATTTATCGGGAGAATCGGTTGTAAAATTTATGAATTTTTATAAAATTTTGCCGCAGAAAACTCTTGTTATTTTTGATGATATTTCTTTGGATGTAGGTAAAATACGAATAAGAAGAAAAGGCACCGACGGAGGACACAACGGAATTAAAAATATAATGGAATTAAGTAAAAGCAACGAATTTCCGCGAATAAAAATTGGAGTAGGCAAAAAACCAAATCCCGAATACGATTTAAAAGATTGGGTTTTGGGGATTTTTTCTAAAGAAGACAGAGAAAAAATAAACGAAAGCTTGGAAAGAGTGTATAAATCCGTAGAAACTTTATTGGAGTACGATATAGATAAAGCCATGTGTTTATATAACAAAAATTAATAACGATATAACGATTAAAAAATAAAAAAGATAAAATAAAACAAAAAATCAAATAAAAATCAAATAAAAATCAAATAAAAATTTTACGGTGCAAACTATAATAAAATAATAGGTTAAAAATGAATATAGCAGAATATTTTAAAACTACAAAAACTTATAAAAACATAAATACAAAAAAAGAATATCCTATAGAAATCAACGGATTAAATCCGGCGGCAAAAGCTTTGATTATTGCTTCAAACGATAATAAAAGCTTTGTTTTTTGCGCCGAGGCGGCAGAGGCTTCAAAATTAACCGAAAGCCTTAAAAGTTTGGGCAAAAAAGCTTTTTATTTAACGGCGAGAGATTATATTTTAAGGGATATAAACGGTTTTTCTAAAGAATACGAACAAAAAAGAATAAATGTTTTAAATAAAATTATAACCGATGAATACGATGCTGTAATTTTAGATGCCGAAGCGTTAACGCAAAAATTTCCAAACAAAGAGTATTTAATACAAAATACAATTAATATAAAATCCGAAGAAGAAACGGATTATACAAATTTAATAAAAAGGCTCTCCGATTTGGGCTACAGCCTAAGCTTGGAGGTAGAAGGCGTAGGTCAATTTTCCTGCAGAGGAGATATTTTGGATATTTATGCCGTAGGAGAAGAATATCCCGTAAGAATTGAATTTTTCGGAGATTTTATTGAAAAAATAAGCTATTTTTCAATAGAAACCCAAAGGCGTAAAGAAAGCATAAAAAAACTTACCGTTTTACCTAATACCGAGCAGCAAATACCAAATGCCGAGGAATTAAAAAAGTTTGCCGACGGTATAAAAACTAAAAATCAAAAGTTTTTTGATACAATAGAAAACGATATTGAAGAAAATAAATTTAATACCGACAGATATATGGCTTTTTATAATTTTAAGCCCGTAACGGTTTTTGATTATATAGGCAAAAACAATACGGTTTTTATTGACGAGCTTAATAATATTAAAGGCAGACTTAAAGCGTTAAACGATATACGCGCAGAAGATAAAACCATGCTTACAACCGATGGCTTTTTAAGCAAAAAAACCGATTGCTTTTATATTTCAAAAACAGAAGTTTTTAAATATTTACAACCGTTTAATATTATTTATTTAGACGCTTTTTTGGCAAACAAAACCGAAATACCGCCTAAAAATTTAATTTCCTTAAATTTTAAAACTTTAAATTGTTGGACGGGCTCTTTAGACGCACTTATAGCGGATATAAAAGAATATAACGCAAAAACCGCAATAATATTAATGTCAAGCGAAAAATCGGCGTTACTTTTAAAAGAATCGCTTTTAAGCAACGGTATAAGCGCGGAGTATAAAACGGTTTTGGAAAAACAAAACGGAAAAGTTGTTATAACTTTGGGTTCTTTGCCGCAGGGGATATATATAAAAGAGGATGATATTTTAATAATTTCTCAAGGCAATTATATGCGCAAGCCCCAAAAGAAAAAATTTAAAAAAGGCAAAGCCATAAATAATATAGAAGAGCTTAAAGTAGGGGATTATGTAGTACATTATTCTCACGGAATAGGAAAATTTTTAGGAGTTCATCAGTTAAAGAATAACGGCATAATAAAAGATTATATTAAAATTCAGTACCGCGGAAGCGATGTGCTTTATGTTCCGGTAACACAACTTGATTTGGTATCGAAATATATAGGCAATGCGGATGAAAGCCGTATAACTTTAAATAAGTTAGGCGGTACGGAATGGCAAAAGGCCAAAACGAAGGTTAAAGCTGCAGTTAAAGATATGGCTAAGCAATTGGCAAAGCTGTATGCAAAAAGAATGAACGAAAAAGGTTACGGCTTTTTGCCGGATACTACCATGCAAAACGATTTTGAGGACCGTTTTGAATACGAGGAAACATTTGACCAATTAAGAGCGGCAACCGAAATAAAAAAGGATATGGAAAGAAAAATTCCCATGGACCGACTTCTTTGCGGAGATGTTGGATTCGGGAAAACAGAAGTAGCATTAAGAGCCGCTTTTAAATGTGTGGATAACGGTAGGCAGTGCGCCATTTTGGTTCCTACAACATTATTGGCTAACCAGCATTATGCCACCTGCTTAAAACGTTTTTACGGTTTTCCCGTTAATATAGAAGTTTTAAGCCGTTTTAAAACCAAAAAACAATTGGAACAGAGCTTAAAAAATATTAAACGCGGCACGGCGGACATTGTTATAGGTACCCACAGAATGATATCCAAAGATGTTGTTTTTAAAGATTTGGGACTTTTAATAATAGATGAAGAGCAACGCTTTGGAGTAGCGCAAAAAGAAAGGCTTAAAGAGCTTTTTCCTACAGTTGATATTTTAACGCTTTCGGCTACGCCTATTCCCAGAACTTTAAATATGGCTATGAGCGGACTAAGGGATATGTCAAGTATAGAAGAAGCACCTATAGACCGCCGACCGGTGCAAACCTTTGTTTTAGAGCAAAATAACGGTATTTTAGCCGAAGCCATACGAAAAGAATTAAGAAGAGGCGGACAGGTTTTTTACATTCATAACCGTATAGACAGTATTTTTCAGGTAGCTTCAAGACTTTCGGAAATGCTGCCGGATGTTAGAATAGGCGTGGCACACGGAAGAATGAGCGAAGAAGAATTATCGGGAATATGGCAAAGCTTACTGGAACAAAAAATAGATGTTTTGGTATGCACCACCATAATAGAAACGGGTGTGGATGTTGCAAATGCCAACACTTTAATAGTAGAGGATGCCGACCGTTACGGTTTGGCTCAATTGCATCAAATAAGAGGAAGAGTAGGAAGAAGTCCCAGAAGGGCTTACGCTTATTTTTGTTTTAGAAAAAACAAAGAATTAAGCGAAATTGCTTCGAAAAGATTAGACGCTATAAGAGAGTTTACGGAGTTTGGTTCGGGCTATAAAATAGCTATGAGAGATTTGGAGATAAGAGGCGCCGGAAACATTTTGGGCAGCGAACAGCACGGTCATATGGAAGCCGTAGGCTATGATATGTATATAAAGCTTTTAAAACAGGCGGTAGACGAAGAAACGGGAGAAAGCAAAACCAAAGAAAAGCTTGAATGTACTGCCGATTTAAATATAAATGCCAGCATACCGGAAAGCTACATTCCTTTTATAACCGCAAGGCTTGGTATTTATAAAAAAATAGCGGATATAAGAAGTACGGAAGACGCAAACGATGTAAAAGAAGAATTGGAAGACCGTTTCGGACCTATTCCGAAAGATGTTTTGGGATTAATAGACGTGGCGTTAATACGCGGAGTTGCCGCTAAAAACGGTATATATGAAATAGTACAAACCAAAAATGTTATAAAAATGAGCATTAAAAATTTAGATATGCAAAAAGCTACGGAAATTTGTCAAAAAATAGGCAAAAACGCAAGTCTTTCTTTGGGTGAAAACCCTTGCTATTTAATAAAAGTAGAGAAAAACGAAATGCCTTTGGAGGTTTTAAAACGCATTTCGGAAGTACTTTAAAGCTATTTATAAATATTTAATTTTGGTTTTAGTTGGTTGCAAAACGGCGGTTTAGGCAAACCTTTGGTTTGCCGACGCCGAAAGCTTTGCTTTCGGCGTTAAAAAGGCAAAGCCTTTTTAAAACCGCCTTGGTAAAAATTATACTTTATAAAGGAGAATTTTATGGTATATACCTTAACTTTAAATCCTGCCGTAGATTATGTAGCCGATATAGATGAAATTAACAACGGTTCCGTTAACCGTTTAAAAAACGAAAAAATATTTTTCGGCGGTAAGGGAATAAATGTTTCGGTTGTGCTTAAAAGGCTTGGTATAGAAAACAAAGCTTTGGGATTTATTGCGGGATTTACCGGTAAAGAACTTGAAAAATCTCTTAAGTTTGAAGGGGTATCATCCGATTTTTGCGAAGTGGCAAACGGATTTACCCGAATAAACGTAAAATTAAGAAAACCGGGCTTTTACGGTAAAGAAACCGAGCTTAACGGTTCCGGGCCCATAATTTCCGACAGTGATTTAAAAGAATTGTTTTTAAAGCTTGATAATACAGAAAAAAACGATTATTTAATAATTTCGGGTTTTGTTCCCAAAAGCGTGCCTAAAAACATTTACAAAACCATAATAGAATATTTAAATAAAAAAGAAGTAAAAGTTATTTTGGATACTTCCAAGCAGGCGCTTTTAGAGGCTTTGCCTGCAAAACCTTTTTTAATAAAGCCCAATTTGCAGGAGCTTTGCGAAATATTAAACAAAAAAACAGAGGTTGAAAGCGAAATTATTAAAGGGGCAAAAACCTTGCAAAAATTCGGTGCCAAAAACGTTTTGGTTTCGTGCGGCAGCTTTGGAGCCGTACTTGTAACCGAAAGAGGAGATGTGTTTGTTAAAGAGGCCGTACGCGGTAAAGCCGTAAATACGGTAGGCTCCGGAGACAGCTTGGTTGCGGGTTTTACCGCCGGAATTATAAAAACCAAAAATCCGAAATACGCTTTGGCTTTAGGTGTGGCAAGCGGCAGCGCTACGGCTTTTTCGGAAGGACTTGCAACTAAAACTTCAATTTTACAAATTTTTAATGACAAATACTGAAATTTATGTTATTATGTATTAGTATTATTATTTAAAATTATTTTAAAAAATTATTTAAGACTTAATTTATTGGAGTGAAAAAATTGACCGAACAGATATATAATGTAATTTTAAAAGAATTAAATCCGCTTATTACCGAAAACGGTTTTTCGGAAAAAGACGGCGTATTTTTAAATAAGGATTACGCTTTTAAAATTGAACACGATGAAGAAAAGAAATTATTAAAGCTATTGATTTGCGTTTTGGAAAACGGCGAACCCAAAAATTTTGAAGAGGCTTCGGTATTTTTATTTGAAAACCCCGAAAGCGAACACGACGCTTTAAGCGCCGGTCTTGATTTTGCCGATACCATAAGAATAAAATTCGGTTTAAATAAATCCAGAATAGGTAATTCCAAAGCCGAAATAACTATTCCAAAAGCTTCTTTAAAAACTCCTAATTTAGAGGCGTTAACCGGAAAAGTATTGGCTATTTACCCCGATTTAAAACCCGTGTATACAAGTTTTGTTGAACAATACGGTCAGTTTTTATATATAGATTTTTATAAAAAGTATGTGGCTTTAAAAGTAAGGGAAGTTGTGGATTCCGGCAATAAAAAGCAAATTAATAAAATAATGAATGTTTTTTCGGATATGTACTGTAATGCCGATAAAATTACCGGCGATATAATTGTTGGTATAGTTTTGGCAAAAGCTGCCGATTACAACAAAGAACGCGCCGAAAAAATTACGGCTTCGCTTGAAAACCACAGTTTTTTAAAAAATGCTTTTAATAATTACTTTGCCTTATCATTAAAAGATAAAAAAGTTAAAGAAATGTTGGCAGATTAAACTTTAAAATTTCTTTATTAAAAAAATATTGACATTTAAGTGTTTTTTTAGTATAATTTATAGGCTATGTATTATATGTAGGTAGGAGGAGAATGAATTGAAAAGAACATACCAACCTAAAAAGCTACACCGCAAAAAGGAACACGGCTTTTTAAAGAGAATGTCAACTCGTAACGGTCGTAAAGTGCTTTCGCGTCGTAGGGCTAAAAACAGAAAGTCATTAAGCTATTAAGCGAAACAAAGGCCGCTCTTTAAGCGGTCTTTTTTACTTTGTATTATAGTTTTACTTTGTAACGTTAGTTTTATTTTATAATATTAATTTTGCTTTTTAAAGCATTTACCTACAATTTATACAGGTATTAAATTTTAAACGGTTTATTATAGTTGTTTTACTATATTTACTGTATTTGATTTATTATAAATAAAAAAGGATTTGATTTTATAGTTAACAAAAAAAAATTTCAAACCTTTAAATTAAATAAAGAATTCAGGCGGATGTATGCGGCTAAAAAAAGCTTCGTTTATCCTTCGGTGGTGGTTTATATAAAACAAAACGGCGTAGGATTTAACCGCATAGGAATAACCGTAAGCAAAAAAATAGGATGCGCCGTTAAAAGGAACAGAGCCAAAAGGGTAATTTTGGAGGCTTTTAGGCAAACGGAAAATTTATTAACCGCAAAGGGAAAAACCTACGATATTGTTTTTGTGGCAAGAGGACGCACCGCAAGGTGTAAAATGAACGAAGTTGCAGAATATTTAAAAAAGGCTTTTAACAGCGTTAACGCCGATAACGGAGCAAACAATAAACAATTAAAAAACAAATGAAAAAGTTTTTAATTTCGCTTATAAAAAAATATCAAAAAAATATATCCAAAACCAAACCTTACGGGGCTAGCTGCAGATTTACGCCCACATGTTCGCAATATGCCGTTGAGGCTTTGGAAGAGTGGGGCGTTTTTATAGGTTTAATTTTAAGTTTTTTAAGAATTTTAAGATGTAACCCTTTATTTAAGGGAGGATACGATCCCGTTCCGAAACGGAAAAGTAAAATTAAAAAACAAAAAAGTACAAAAAAGAATTAAACGTAAAATTTTAAAACAAAACAGAAAGCTTAAAAAATTTCAAAAATATATTTTGAATTTTTAATAAATATATATTTAAATTTTGTTTAGTATTAAGTAAAGGAAAGAAAAATATGGTAGAAATACTTTTAAAACCGCTTGGTTGGATTTTGCGCGAATTCAGCTTGTTGTTCGGCGGAAATTTTGCCGCCGGTGTTTTTGCATTTACGGTTGTTGTTAATGCAATTATGATTCCCCTAAACATTAAAACGCAAAAATCCACTGTAGGACAAATGAGAATTCGTCCTAAACTGGACGCTCTTAAAGCAAAATGCGGCGACGACCGCCAAAAATTTGCTACGGAACAGCAAAAACTTATGCAGGATGAAGGCGTTTCTATGTCCGGCGGATGTTTACCGCTTTTAATAAGAATGCCTATAATGTTTGGTATTTACGCAGTTGTTTTAAGCCCTTTAAAATACATTGCGGGTATTTCGGCAGAGCATATAACCGCAGCAACAAACGCTTTTAACGCAATTAATCCCAATATGGCAAAAAACGCTTATTTACAGCCGCAAATAATTAACGCCATTAATAACGGAAGTATTAATTTTAACGGTATAGAAAGCGTTAAACAGTCGCTAAGTAAATTCAATTTCAGCTTTTTGGGTATAGACCTTACCGGAAAGCCCGAATTTAATGTAGACATTGCAAACCATTTTAATATAAACTGGTTAATACCCATTATGGCTTTTGCCGCGGCAATGCTTACCAGCATAATTACCATGAAAATGCAAAAAAGAGCAAATCCCGATTCTCCTAATATGACGGGTCTTATGCTTACAACTCCGTTAATTTCTTTAATTATAGGTTTTACGGTTTCTTGTGCGGCAGGATTTTACTGGGCTTGCTCCAGCTTGGTTTCGGGCATTATTCAAGTAATAGTTTTATATTTTTACGGACCCAATAAAATGATTGCGGCAGAACAAAAGAAAGAATTATATAAAGTTTATAAAGACCAGGAAAAAATAAAAGAAAATAAAAACGCAAAAACAGAAGATACTTTTATTAAGGAATAAAAGTAAATATAATTATATTTATAAATATTTTAATTTAAAAATTTTTAAGTTTTAAAATTAAAATTTTAGTGTTAAAAGTTAAAAGGACGAAAGGAGAGCAATAGGCTTGATTAAAGAAGCTGTTGGCACCGGCACATCTATAGACGAAGCCAAAGAAAATGCGCTTTTAAAACTTGGCGCAAAGCCGGAAGATGATGTTAGTATTGAGGTTTTGGAAACCTATAAGAAAAAGTCGTTTGGGCTTTTCGGCGGTACGCTTGCTAAAGTAAGAGCTTTTATGGAAGTACCGGATGAAGAGGTGGAAGAACCTAAAAAAGCAGAAAAAGCAAAAGAAAATATAAAAGAGGAAAAAGCGGAAAAGGATAAAAGCAAAAAATCCGCCGATTCCAAAAAAGAAAAAATCGAAATTAAAAACAAAAACGAAGAAAATTCGGCAGACGAAGTTCCTAAAAGCAAAAGATATATGGATTTGGAAAAGGCTGCGGCAGAAGGTGTGGAATATACTTCTTTTGCCGAGAATTCTCCTGAATTTAAAGCTTCCGATTATTTAAAAAATGTTTTGGATAAATTGGGTTGTACGGATATTTCGCTTAAAGTATCAAAAATAGACGGCGGAGTTATGATTGACATAGCCGGCGAAGGCTTAGGCGTTGTAATAGGCCACAGGGGAGAAACTTTAGACGCGTTACAGCATTTGGCTTCGTTGGCTTCAAATGCAGGCGAAAGCGGATATTTCAGAGTGGTTTTGAATACCGGAGATTACCGTCAGAGAAGAGAACAAACATTAATAAGCTTGGCTAACAAAATGGCGGCACAGGCAATAAAAACCCATAAATGCAGAACGTTAGAGCCTATGAATCCTTACGAAAGAAGAGTAATTCATACGGCTGTGCAAAATATAGAGGGTGTAAGCAGCACTTCGTTTGGAGAAGGTGCGGCAAGAAGAGTTGTTATTGCTCCGGACGGCGTTACACCAAGACCCCGAATGGAAAGAAGAGGCGGCAGATACGTTTTCGACAAATCGTTTAAAAACCGTTCTTATTCTAAACCGTCAAAATTAAAAAGGGAATTTGATTCTCACGAAAAGGTTAAAGATTCCGAAAATATACCGCTTTACGGTAAAATAGAATTATAACCGCAGGCAAGCGAGAATTTACGGTATAAACATTAAATATTAATGTTTACAGCACAAACTAAGTTTTTAAAAATAAAAAAGTTTAATAAAAAGCGAGATTAGAAAATTAAAATCTAATCTCGCTTTTATTTTTTGGTTTAAAATTTATATATTATGTTTTGATTTTTGGTTTTCTGTTTCTGCTGTTGCTTTTGTTTTAGCTTTTTAAAATCTGCCTTTAGTCCAAACCGAAGGGATAAGAGTAAATAACAGCGGATAAATTTCCAATCTGCCAAACAGCATTGCGAACGATAACACCATTTTTGAAAAACCGGAATACGCCGAATAATTACCCAAAGGTCCTACCGTGCCAAATCCGGGTCCTACATTGTTAAAGCAACTTACCGCTGCCGAAAAATTGGTTTCTATAGAAAATTTATTTTCAAGGCTTATTAAAATAAATACTATAAAAAGCAGACCTATATAAATTGCAAAATATATATTGGTGCTGTTTAATGTTGGGTTATCCACGCTTTTGCCGTCTAATTTAACGGTAGAAACAGAGCTTGGATGAAGCATTTTTAAAAGTTCCCGTTTAACCGATTTATAAAGCATTACAACCCTTTGTATTTTAAGACCGCCGGCAGTGGAACCTGCGCAGCCGCCGAAAAACATAAGTATAAGTAAAACTGTTTTTGAAAGAGTGGGCCACTGGTTAAAATCCGCGGTTGAATAACCTGTGGTGGTAATTATGGACGCCACTTGGAAAGAGGATTGCAAAACTGTTTCGGAAACGGTTTTGTATATTGAATAAATATTAAAAGAAATTACAGCCGAAGCTATTACAAACAAAGCTAAATAAAGCCAAAGCTCACAGTTTTTAAACACGGATTTTATGCGTTTTAAAAGTATAAAATAATAAAGGTTAAAATTTACGCCGAAAATAAGCATAAAAATTGTTATAACCCATTTGCAGTAAGGAGAATAATCTTGCAGGCAGTTTGGTTTTATACCGAAGCCTCCGGTGCCGGCAGTTCCGAAAGAATGTATTAAACTGTCAAAAACAGGCATACCGCCAAGCAAAAGCAAAATAAACTCCAAAGCGGTTATAACTATATAAATTAAATATAAAATTTTTGCTGTATCTTTTGCTTTAGGTACAAGTTTGCCTATTATGGGACCCGGCATTTCCGCCCTTAAAATATGTATGGACCTGTCGGTTAAAGAGGGAACGATAGCCATAATAAAAACTATTACGCCCATACCGCCTATCCAGTGGGTAAAACTGCGCCAAAATAAAATTCCGTGAGGAAGGGCGGTAACGTCTTTTACAATAGAAGCGCCGGTAGTGGTAAATCCGCTTACGGTTTCAAAAAAAGCGTCAATATAATTCGGAATACTTCCGCTTATAACAAACGGCAAAGCGCCTACTGCCGAAATTGTAATCCAGGTTAGTGCCACTATAGCAAAACCTTCTTTTGCATATATAACCTTATTTTTAGATTTAAAAACTAAGGTGAGTAAAAAACCCAAAGCCAAAGAAATTAAAACGGTTATTAAAAAGCTTAAGGCGTCGGGTTCTTTATATATAAGCGATACAATTAAAGGCAACACCAAAATGGCAGCTTCTAACTTTATCATTTTGCCTAACGTATAAAAAATCATTCTGCGATTCATTAAAAATATCAACCTCTGAAATTTATATTTTATATTAAAACATAAAAGTAATTATTAAATATTAAAATTTTAAAAGATTATTTAAATAAAATGTCCGAAAGGTCTCTTAACCTTTGATTTGCCGCAAAAACTATAACCTTATCGTTAGGGCATATAATATCGTCGCCGTTTGGAATTATGGTTTTTCTGCCGCGCATAATTCCGGCTATAAGCGTATCTTTTTTAAGAGATAAATCTTTAAGGGGAATTCCTATTAATTTTGAATCCGGGCGGATATTGAATTCCAAAGCCTCTACTTTTCCGTCCATAACCTTATAAAGAGTTTCTACATTGCTGCCGAAAGAGTTTTCCAAAGCCCTGGCATAGCCCACTAAAATATTGGTGGTAATATCTTTTTGTGAAATTATGCTGTCTAAGCCTAAATTATCCGCCATAGATATTAATTCGTTTCGGTTAACTTTTGCCACTACTTTGGAAACGTTTTGCATTGAGGCATAAAGCGAAATTAAAATGTTTTCTTCGTCTATTCCGGTAAGAGAAACAAAAGCGTCTATATCCTTTAGGCCTTCTTCCAGCAAAAGCTCACGGCTGGAGCCGTCTCCGTTTATAATAACCACTTTTTCTAAATATTTGCTTAATTCGGCACAGCGAACAGGGTTGTTATCAATAATTTTTACTGAGTTACCGGTATTTACCAGCATTTTTGCCAAATAAACGGCTGTTTTACTTCCTCCCAAAATCATAATGTTTCGGGCTTGCTTTTTTAAGTAATTTAAGCTTTTTAAAAGCTTTTGAATTTCTGCCGCAGAAGCGGTAATACCTATTTTATCGCCGCATTCTATTGTAAAATTACCGTTTGGAATAAAAACTTCCGAACCTCTTTGAATGGCGCAAACCAAATAACTGAAATTAAATTTTTCACGCATATCAATTAATTTTAAGCCGCAAAGAGCGGAATCCTTTGTAACTTTAAGCTCCGCTATTTCAAAGTTTCTTCTTGAAAAATGTTCGGTTTTAACGGCTGCGGGCAGTTTTAAAATATTAAAAATTTCCTTTGCTGCCAAAAGTTCGGGGTTTATAGCCATAGATAAACCTAAGTGTTGGCGCATAAAACCTAAGCTTTTATCGTTGTATTCGGGATTTCTTATTCTGGCAATAGTGCTTTTAACGCCCAAATTTTTAGCCGCAAAGCAGCTTAGCATATTAAGTTCGTCCGAGCCCATAACAGCAATAAACATATCGGCGTTTTTAATACCGGCTTCGCTTAAAATTTCATAATTTACAGCGTTGCCGCAAACGCTCATAACATCGTAAATGTTTATTATATTGTTTAAAACATTCGGGTTTTTATCTATAACTGTAACACTATGACCTTCTAAAGTTAAATTGGCGGCGGCTTCCATGCCTATTTTGCCGCAGCCGGCTATAATAATTTCCATAAAAACGCCTTTCTGAAATTTTTGTTTTAAATTTGTTTTATTTTAAATTTTTTAATATTTAACGCTTATTAATATATTAAAATTTTAATTTTAATATATTTTACACATTTACACACTATACCACTTTATAAAAGATTTTTCAATACATATTATATATTTTATATTAATTTATAAATGCCGTACTTGAATATTAGGTTGTAATTTAGTATAATATAAATGTTAAATTATAATTATTTATTATATAATTATTTACGGAAAAATCATAAAAAATTACGATATAAACATTAACACCTAAATACCTATGTTTATGCCGTTAAAAGAAAAGGAAAACAAAATGGAAAATAAAAAAAGAGTATTAAGCTGTATACAACCAAGCGGAATGTTAACGCTGGGCAATTATTTGGGCGCTTTAAAAAATTGGAAAAGTATGAGCGAAGAATTTGATTGTATTTTTGCGGTGGCGGATTTGCACGCAATAACCGTTCGCCAAGTACCTAAAGATTTCAGGCAACATATTTACGATACTTTTGCTTTGCTTTTAAGTATTGGTTTAAACCCCGAAGAAAATATTTTGTTTTTACAGTCTAATGTTTCGCAGCATACGGAACTGGCGTGGCTTTTAAGCTGCTACACGCAGTTCGGCGAGCTTTCGCGTATGACGCAGTTTAAAGATAAATCCCTAAAACATGCCGACAATGTAAATTTGGGATTGTTTGCATACCCCACATTAATGGCGGCGGATATTTTACTTTATAATGCGGATTTGGTTCCGGTAGGCTCCGACCAAAAACAGCATTTGGAAATTACCAGAGATATTGCAGCGAGATTTAACGGTATATACGGAGATGTATTTAAACTTCCTGAGCCTTATATAGGCAAGAGCGGCGCCAGGGTTATGTCTTTACAGGACCCGACTAAAAAAATGTCTAAATCGGATGATAATGTAAACGCGTGGGTTGCTATATTGGATGATGAAGACACAATTATAAGAAAGTTTAAAAGAGCCGTAACCGACAGCGAAGCAAAGGTTTGCTTTAAAGAAGGCAAAGACGGAATAAACAATTTGATTAATATTTATTCCGCCGTTACGGAAAAAACCGTTGCGGAAATAGAAAAAGAATTTGAAAATAAAGGCTACGGAGATTTTAAAACGGCAGTGGCAGAAAGTGTAGCCGACGCGTTAAAACCCGTAAGAGAAAACTATAAAATGTTTATTTCCGATAAAGCAGAGCTGGAAAGAATTTTTAGAAGCGGCGCCGAAAAAGCCGAAGCTATAGCAATTAAAACTTTATCAAAAGCAATGAAAAAAGTAGGTTTTATAAGATAATTTAAATTTAATTTTTAAAAATAAACAGAAAAGAGTAATTATGGGGTTAAATGTTTCGGAAAAAATTAAAAGTTTAATAAAAAACAAACATTTTCCGCATACGGTTATTATTGAAGGCGAAAAGGAAACCGTTTTAAAATTGGCTGAAGATACGGCTAAGGGTATTTTGTGCTTAAACAGCGATTATTTTTGCGGAGAATGTAAAAACTGCCATTTGGCGGACATTAACAATCATCCCGATTTAAAAATAATATCTACCGAAAAAAAGAATTATTTGGTAGAAGATATAAGGGATTTAAGAAAAGAAGCTTTTTTAACTCCGTTTATTGCAAACAGCAGAATTTTTATTATTACGGAAAGTGAAAAGCTAAGCGATAAATGTCAGAATTCTCTTTTAAAAATATTAGAGGAACCGCCAAAAAACGTATATTTTATTTTATTAACGCAAAATTCGGCTTCGTTTTTAAATACCGTACTTTCAAGAGCGGTTTTGTTTTCGGTTTTAAATACCGAAGAGTCGGAATTTGATAATACCGTAAAAAATATTTTTTCGTTAGCCGTAAATAAAAACCGCGTTGGAATTTTAGAAATATTAAGCGGTTTAAAACAAAGGGAAGAAATCGAAAAGCTGATTTTAAAAATAAAAGATTATGCAATTTATTTGCTTAAATTAAAGCAGGAACAAAATATAGGCAAAAACTTAAATTTTAATGAAACCGATATAAAAAATACGGCTTTAACAAAAGAAAGGCTTTACGGCATTATAGAAAAGCTTGACGGTATTTTTAAGGTTTTGGATTTTAATTTAAACGTTTTGCTTTTAAACTGTGCGGTGTGCAATGCACTTACATAGATTAGGTTAAAATGTAATTTACTAGGCGGCAAAAGGTTTTTAATTGACATTCATTTTACCGTATTGTAAAATAAAAATGTTAATATATTTATTAATATATTTATTTTAAAAATTTTTAAATAATTATTTTATTTTAAGGAGAAAATTATGGAACCGGTATATAAAAAAGTATTGTTAAAATTATCAGGAGAAGCTTTGGCGGCCGGAAAAGGTTTCGGTTTGGATTTTGACAAGGTTTTGGAAGTTTGCAAAAGCGTAAAAGAAGTAGTTGATATGGGGGTAGAAGTAGCTATTGTTGTAGGCGGCGGAAACTTCTGGAGAGGCAGAGAAGGCGGAGGAATGGACCGCACCAGGGCCGACCATATGGGTATGTTGGCTACCGTTATTAATTCTTTGGCTTTGGCAGACGCTTTAGAACAGCTTGACGTTCCGGTAAGGGTTCAAACAGCTATTGAAATGAAAGAAATAGCGGAAAAATATATAAGGAATAAAGCCGTAAGACATTTGGAAAAAGGCAGAGTTGTTATTTTTGGATGCGGAACGGGAAATCCTTTCTTTACTACAGATACCGCAGCCGCTTTAAGAGCCGCCGAAATAGACGCGGACGTTATTTTTAAAGCCACAAATGTTGACGGTGTTTACGACAGCGATCCCAAGATAAACAAAAATGCCAAAAAGTTTGATGAGCTTAGTTTTATAGACGTTTTAAACAAAGGCTTACACGTTATGGACAGCACCGCCGCTTCTTTATGTATGGACAATAATATTCCTATACTGGTATTTAATTTAAACGACCCGAATAATATTGTAAAAGCGGTTAAAGGCGAAAAGAACGGAACTATTGTAAAATAAAAAAATCAGTTTTTTAAAATTTAAAGTTTTTTAAAAAATATACAAAATTAAAAAAACTTTAAAGAGTATAATAAAAATAAAAACAAAAACAAAAAGCCTAATATTAATAACATTTCAAAGAAATAACAAATAAAAATAAGATAAAAACACCTAAAAGCAATAAGTATTAAGGAGAAAAATATGGAAGAATTACTTTTAGAATTAGAAGAAAAAATGGAAAAAACCATGGCGGCTCTCGACAGAGATTATCAGGCTATAAGAGCCGGAAGGGCAAACCCTAAGGTTTTAGACAGAATAACGGTTGATTACTACGGTACTCTCACGCCCATTCAGCAAATGGCAGCGGTGTCTGTACCCGAAGGCAGAATTTTACAAATACAGCCTTGGGACGCATCAACTTTAAAAGAAATAGAAAAAGCTATCCAAACATCGGATATAGGCATTAATCCTCAAAATGACGGACGTGTTATTCGCTTGATTTTCCCGCAGTTAACCGAAGAACGCAGGAAAGATATTGTTAAAGAAATAAGCAAACGCGCAGAGGACGCAAAGGTGTCGGTAAGGGCTCACAGAAGAGACGCCGTAGATAAAGCAAAGCTTATGAAAAAGAATTCCGAAATTACGGAAGACGATTTAGCCGGATTGGAAAAGAAAATACAGAATGTTACCGATAAATATTGTAAAGAGGCAGATGATTTGGCAAATAAAAAAGAAAAAGAAATTATGGAAATCTAATCGGGAACAAGACTTAAAATATTAGATTTGAATTATAAAAAAATAAAAGTTGCAACTATAAATACAAACGAAGGAAAGAAAATTTTGAAAAGCGAAAATTCTTTAATTGACCGAAATATAAATATACCGGTTCATATTGCAATTATTATGGACGGTAACGGAAGATGGGCAAAAAAAAGAGCGCTTCCGCGTTCGGCAGGCCATGCGGCGGGAAGTAAAAATTTTAAAACAATAGCAAGATATTGTAATAAAATAGGTGTTAAATATTTAACCGTGTATGCATTTTCAACCGAAAACTGGAACAGGCCTAAAGAAGAAGTAGACGCTTTAATGAATCTTTTCAGGGATTATTTAAAAGATACTAAAAAGTTTATTAAAGAAAATATAGCTTTAAAATTTATAGGTAACAAAAAGGGTTTGGCTAAAGATATAATTGAGCTTATGGAGCAAGCGGAGTATGACAGCCGCAACGCTACGGGGCTTACGGTAAATTTGGCTATAAATTACGGCGGAAGGGACGAAATAACCGAAGCGGTTAAAGAAATAGCCGAATTGGTAAAAAACAACAAAATAAATATAGAAGATATTAATGAGCAAACCATAGAAAATCATTTGTTTACCAAAAATGTTCCCGACCCGGATTTGGTTATAAGACCAAGCGGAGAATACAGGTCTTCTAACTTTTTGATTTGGCAGTCGGCTTATGCCGAATATTGGTTTTCGGACATATTATGGCCGGATTTTAAGCCGAGGCATTTAATGAAAGCTATAGAAGATTTTAACAAAAGAAACAGAAGATTCGGAGGAGTTTAACTAATGAAAACCAGGATAATTTATGGGGGCTTGCTGGGGTTAGGTACGGTTTTACTTTTAATTGTAGGCTCTTTTTTACCCATAGTTTTTAATATGGCGTGCGCCGTACTTGCAGCGTTGGCAATTTACGAACTTCTTAATAATACCGGTTTTTGCAAAAGCGAGCCGTTACTTTATGTAGGTATGGGATATGCATTTTTATGTTCTTTTTTACGGAACGGACTTATTCCGATAACCACAACCAAAGCGGCGTTTGTATTTATTGCGGTTCAGTTTGTTTTGGCTATTGTTTTAAATAAAAACGTAAATGCACAAAATTTGCTGGCGTCAATATTTTTTCCGTTGGCGGTAGGATATTCTTTAAGAAGTCTTTCTATTGTATTATCTTTAAAATACTATAATATATTCTACTTTTTATTAATTGTATGTTTTACCGTTTTTGCGGATATGGGAGCTTATTTTATAGGCGTATTTTTCGGTAAGCACAAAATGGCGCCGCACATAAGCCCAAATAAAACTTATGAAGGTTTAATAGGCGAATTTGGCATAGGAATGTTGGCAACATTTATAGTATGCGTAATTTTTAAATATGTTTTAAAACTTGAGTATATAAGAATTTGGTACATTATGCTTTTATCGCCTTTGTTTATAGCTTTAGGCGTTTTAGGCGATTTAATAGCTTCGTATTTTAAAAGGCAAAGTAATATTAAAGACTACGGAAGTGTTATTCCGGGACACGGCGGAGTAATGGACCGGTTAGACAGCTTTTTATTGGTAGGTCCTGCATTTTATTTAATAAACGGAATGCTTATGATTTCGGGTAATTGGTAAAAATAGTGTTAGTGCCGGTAGGAAAGTATTTTGGTTTTTCTGCCGATGCCAATATTATAAATACCATAAAATATTTTAATTTAAATTTTGATTTTAATGTTAATTTAATATCAACCACCTTATTTTATTTACCGAAATTTATTTGTTAACAGCTAAAAACAATAACAGTTAAAAGCCGGTCGTAAAAAAAGATCGGCTTTAATTTTGGCAAGAAAAATTCATAATAAAAAATATAAAGTAATAAATTATTATTAAATATTAAAAAATATATTAAAAAATATATTAAAAAACACAGATTGTAAATAACGGTTTAAAACAGTTTTTATTTTTTAGGCAAAAGCATTTTTTAAGCAATAGCATCGTTTAGGCAAAAACTTTGTTTAGGCAAAAGCATTATTTTAAACAAAAACAGGTGTTTAAACTTTATATCTTTTATAATGTAACTTAAAATTCAAGGAAAGACAAAAAGGAAAAAGGTATGAAAAATATTTCTCTTTTGGGTTCTACCGGTTCTATAGGTACCCAAACTTTAGAAATAGCAAGGCAATATAATTTTAATATTGTATCCCTTGCGGCTAACAGTAATTTTATTTTGGCAGAGCAACAGGCAAGAGAATTTAAGCCTAAATTTATTGCTATGTTTAATAAAGACGCGGCAAAAGAACTTAAAATACGCTTAAAAGATACGGATATTAAAGTTGAAAGCGGAGAAGAAGCCGTAATAGAAGCGGCGGAAATTTCGGGAAGCGATATAGTTTTAAATGCGATTGTAGGAATAGCTGGTTTAAGACCTACCTTGGCGGCAATAGAACAAAAAAAGAATATTGCTTTGGCTAATAAAGAAACGCTTGTAACCGCCGGAGAAGCAGTAATGCAAAAAGCAAAAGAAAACGGCGTTAAAATTTTGCCGGTAGACAGCGAGCACAGTGCGATTTTTCAATGTATAAACAGTAAAATAGAAAGCAAAATCAATAAAATTTTGCTTACGGCTTCGGGCGGTCCTTTTTTTGGAAAAAGTAAAGACGAACTTAAAAATATAACCAAAGAGCAGGCGTTAAAACACCCTAATTGGAATATGGGACCTAAAATAACCATAGATTCGGCAACGCTTATGAACAAAGGCTTAGAGGTTATAGAAGCGGTACATTTATTTAATGTTTCGGCAAAAGATATAGAAGTTTTGGTACATAAACAAAGTATTTTACATTCGGCGGTGGAATTTTGCGATAATTCTGTTATAGGTCAAATGGGAATGCCCGATATGAAAATACCCATACAGTTGGCATTAACATATCCTAAGCGTATATGTTGCAATACCGAGAAGCTTGATTTGACTAAAATAGGTTCGCTTACTTTTGCAAAACCCGATACGGATACTTTTATTTGTTTAAAAACCTGTATAGACGCAATAAATGCCGGAGGCTTAAAGCCGGCGGCGGCAAACGGAGCCAACGAAATGGCTGTGGAATTATTTTTAAAAGATAAAATAAAGTTTTTGCAAATAGGAGAGCTTGTAGAGTATGCGTGCTCTTTACAAAAAAATACGGGCAGTTACGGTTTAGAAGATGTATTTTTGGCAGATAAAGCCGCAAGAGAAGCGGTTTTAATAAAAGCGGAAAGTTTTAAAAAATAAAAAGTGCCGATGAAAAATTCAAATTTTTTATGCGGCCGATTCGGCGGTTTTTGCAAACCGAAGGTTTGCAAAAACCAAAAGCTAAAGCTTTTGGTTTTAAAAGGCAAAGCCTTTTAAAACCGCCGGCAAAGTAAAATAAAAACTAAAAAAATAACAGGTGATAGTATTGAATTGGTTGTTATCGGCTTTAAATTTTATTTGGCCATACCTATTGGCTCTTTTGTGTTTTATGTTTTTAATAATGGCACACGAATTAGGGCATTTTACTTTTGCAAAAATAAATAAAATAAAAGTTAACGAGTTTTCAATAGGCTTCGGTCCCAAACTTTTTTCTATTAAAGGCAAAGAAACCACATATCTTTTTAAACCTTTATTATTAGGCGGATATTGTGCTATGGAAGGCGAAGACGAAACCAGCGAAAACCCCAATGCTTTTTGCAACAAAAAACCCTGGCAAAGATTTTTTGTTTTGTTAATGGGAGCTGGATTTAATATTATTTTAGGCTTTATAATTGTGGCTGTTATGCTTAGCCCCGGCAATGCTTTTGTTACAACAACTGTTAAAAGTTTTTCCGAAAATGCAACTTCAAATACTGTTATTAAAAATGATAAAACGGAAAGCTTTGAAAAAGCCGAAAATTCCGAAAGCGAAAATTGTTTAAAGGAAAACGATAAAATAATAGAAGTTAACGGAAGAAAAGTTAATACCGCCATGGAATTAAGTTATACATTTACTAATGTAAAAAACGGAAATATAGATATGACGGTTTTAAGGGACGGAAAAAAAACAAATTTAAAGGGTGTAAGATTTAATACGATAAATCAAAGCGGATACAATATTATTTCGGTGGATTTTAATTTAAAAGCGCAAAAGAAAACGGTGGTTTCTTATATAGAGCAAACTTTTAAAATAACCGGAAGTTATGCCAAAATAGTTTGGTGGTCTTTAATAGATATGATAGGCGGAAAATATAAAATTTCGGACGTGTCGGGTCCGGTGGGAGTAACAGCCGCTATGGGGGACGCCGCAAGGCAAAATGTCTTGAATTTATTACCGTTTATGGCATTACTTACAATTAACTTAGGTATTGTTAATTTACTTCCGTTGCCGGCATTAGACGGAGGAAGAATATTATTTGTTATTTTTGAAATGATTTTTAAAAAGCCGGTACCTGCAAAATACGAAAATATTGTGCATACGGTGGGGTTTGTAATATTATTTGCGCTTTTAATTTTAGTTATGGGAAAAGATATTTGGCAGCTTATAAGTAAAGCTTTTTAAAGCTTAAGTTAATTGTTTTAAGCGGATATTTGCTTTTATTTGCTTTTGCGGCGGCAAAAATGCCAAAGGCGTTT
Source organism: Oscillospiraceae bacterium (assembly GCA_902796905.1). Lineage (GTDB taxonomy): Bacteria > Bacillota > Clostridia > Oscillospirales > Acutalibacteraceae > UMGS1279. The sequence goes on from CADBQU010000019.1 coordinate 67,528, forward strand.
TTAAGCCAAAACCGCAGTTTTGGCTTAGGAAACAAAATAAAAATTTTGTTTCCTGCCGCCGCTATCGAAAACCGATTTAAAAACGAAAAAAATAAAGAAGTTGAAAATTTTTTAAAAGAGGGATTTATTTGTTTACAAGGGAACAAACAAAACAGGTTAAAGTAGGAAATTTAACTTTAGGCGGAAATAATAAGGTTTATGTACAGTCTATGTTAAATGCACCGGCAAATGATTTTAACGCCAATATAAAGCAGGCTGTGGAGTTGGAAAAAGCCGGATGTGAAATAATAAGAGTATCGGTTCCTAATACCGATACGGTTAAACTTATATATAAACTAAAAGAGGCCGTAAATATTCCTGTTGTGGCAGATATACATTTTGATTATAAATTGGCTGTTTTAAGTGCGGAAGCAGGAGTAGATAAAATAAGAATAAATCCCGGAAACATAGGAAGTATTGACGGAATAAATCAGGTTTTAAAAATATGCAACAGTAAAAATATACCTATAAGAATAGGAGTTAATTCCGGAAGTATAGAAAAAGAATATTTGGAAAAATACGGAGTTTGTGCCAGGTCTTTGTTTTTAAGCGCAAAAAAACATATAGATATTGCAGAAAGATATGACTTTGATAATTTGGTTTTATCTTTAAAAGCTTCTAATGTAAAAATTATGTTTGACGCCTATAAAATAGCCGCAACCGAAACAAAATATCCTTTACATTTAGGTGTAACCGAAGCCGGAACGGAAAAAATGGGAACCATTAAATCCGCAGCGGGAATAGGCGGTTTATTGCTTTTAGGGTTAGGCAATACCATAAGGGTTTCGTTAACAGATAATCCTTTAAAAGAAATAGAAGCCGCAAACAATATTTTAAAAGCGGTAGAAATTAAACAAAGCGGAGTAAAAATTGTTTCTTGCCCTACTTGCGGCAGAACAAGCATAAACTTAATTGCTCTTGCAAAAGAAGCGGAAGAATATTTAAATAAAGTTGATAAAAATATAACCGTAGCTATTATGGGGTGTGTGGTAAACGGTCCGGGTGAAGCAAGAGAAGCGGATATAGGTATTGCCGGCGGCAACAAAGAAGGGCTTATATTTAAAAAAGGAAAAATTATAAAAAAGGTACCCGAAAAAGATTTATTAAAAGAGCTTTTTAAGGAAATTGATAATTTATAAACCTATTATACATATTGTACAGCGGCGGTTTTTGCAAACCTTTGGTTTGCAAAAACGCCAAAAGCTTTAGCTTTTGGCGTTTTAAAAGGTTTTCCTTTTAAAAACCGCAATTAAATAAAAGCAAAATAAAAAATATTAAAAAATAAAATCAGCAAAAGCATATAAGGGAATGTTATGGAACAAAAAAGTATAACCGAAGTTTTTGAAAACGTAGTAGATGAAAATATATTAAACGAATTAAAAGACGGTATAATTACGCGTTGTACGGTAGATACGGAAAAACGCGAATTGGCCGTGTTTGTTTCGTTCTGCGAAAAAAAAGATGAAAATTTGCTTTTAAATTTTAAGCAAGGCGTGATTAAGGGTTTGTTGCTTAATAATATTAATTTAATAGTTACCGTTAAAAACGAAAGCCAAAAGGAAGAAAATACAGAGAACACGGAAAAAGGATATACGGAATTTTTAGAAGAGAAAGAAGATACAGAGAATACAAAAAATACGGAAGATACGGAAAATACGGAAGATAACGAAGTTTTTTATAATAACGGTTTAAAATCCGTTGCAGAGGAAAATGACGATTTTAACGAATATAACAGTTTAAACTTTAACACTTTTAACGAAGAAGATTACACTGATGATAATTATAATACGGAAGAAAACAAGGAAATAAAAGATTATAAAGATGATATTAATATTTTAGACAAAGAATTTACAGAACAAAAAGCAATTGAAATATCTAAAAATTTGGGAGCTGTATCCGGATTTTTAAGAGGAGCCGAATATGAGGTAACCCAAAACCAAAATAAAGAAAACCAAGAACAAACCGAATATACCGTAATTATTAATTTAAAACACGGCGGAATGGAAACCATAAAGGCTTCGGATTTTGAAAGTGATTTTAAACGGGAAATTTTAAAAGCGACAGATAAAAATATAAATATTGTTTATAAGGGAAAAACCGATTTTTCGCAAATAGAACCTTTAACCGAAAGCGAAATGCAAAAAAACGTAACAGATACAGGTTTTAAAACGGCAAATATAATAAAAGAAAATAAAACTGAGGAACACAAAAAAGAAGACACAAACAGATTAAAAGAAAATTCTGTAAATAACGCTGCTTTAAAAAGCAATACAAAACCGCAGGAAAAAGCTAAAGTATTAAAAAAACCTTTAGGCGATTTACCTATATTTTTAGAAACCGTTAAGCCTTTTTACGGCAAAAAAATAGATACAAATTTAATAAAATTAAGCAATGTTATAGCACCTCAAAATGCCGAGGACAGTACTTATGTTGCCGCATGGGGCGAAGTTTTCGGATGCGAGGTTAAAGATATGGTTACCCGTAAAGGGGATATGATGGTTAAAGCTAAATTTTATTTCAGCGATAATACCAATACCATAGCGGCAAGCCTTTTAAAGTTTTTTAATAAAAAATATACTAAAAATATGGAAGAAGAGGCTGCAAGTTTTAAGCGCTCCATAAGCAACTTAAAAGACGGAGTGGTGCTTGTGGTTAACGGGGATTATGTTTTTGATAACTGGACCAAGGACTTTGTATTGGAAGTTAAAGCTTTGGCTACGGTTGAAAAATACAAAAAAACCGATGAACACGAAGGTGAAAAACGCGTAGAGCTTCATTGCCATACCAATATGTCGGCTAAAGACGCAGTATCAAGCGCCGGAGATTTAATTAACACCGCTTTCAGGTGGGGACATAAAGCTATGGCTATTACCGACCACGGAGTAGTACAGAGTTATCCGGCTATTGCCGCGGCTGTTTCTAAAATTAAAAAAGGCGGTGGAGAATTTAAGGCTATTTACGGCGTAGAAAGCTACTTTATAGACGATACGCGATTTAACATTGAAGGGCTTACTAAAAAAGAGATAGGAAAGCTTAGAAATCACCAGATAATATTGGTTAAAAATTTAACTGGACTTAAAAATTTATATAAAATTGTTTCCGACGCTCATTTAAATCATTTTTACGGAAGACCGGTTACTTTAAGAAGTGTTTTGGACGCAAACAGGGAGGGTTTAATTGTAGGCTCTGCGTGCGAACAGGGAGAGCTTTACAAGGCTATAGTTAACAATAAACCCGAAGAAGAGCTTATAAAAATTGCCGAGTATTATGATTATTTGGAAATTCAACCTTTGGGCAATAACGAATTTATGGTAAGAGACAGTTCTTTGCCGGATAAAGTTGATAAACACGGAAACATAACGCCAAACAGGTTTAGGCATGTTACAAGCTTAGAGGTAATAAAAAACTTTAACCGAAAAGTGGTTGAAATTGCAGATAAACTGAATAAACCTATTGTAGCCACGGGAGACGTACATTTTTTAAGCAAAGAAGACGGCATTATAAGGCAGATAGTTATGGCAGGTCAAGGTTTTGACGACATAGCCAATCAGGCTCCGCTTTATTTTAAAACCACAGACGAAATGTTAGAGGACTTTAGTTATTTCGGCGAAAGAGCCAAAGAATTTGTTATTGATAATCCCAATAAAATAGCCGATATGATATCGCCGGATGTTGTTCCGGTTCCAAGCGGAAGCTATCCGCCGGTAATTGAAGGCTCGGATGAAATGCTTAAAGAGATTTGTTTAAAAAATGCTCACGATATGTACGGAGATCCCTTGCCGGAAATTGTAGAAAAGCGTTTGGATAAAGAACTTAATTCTATTATTTCCAACGGATTTTCCATAATGTATATTTCGGCGCAAAAATTGGTTTCTTACAGTGAGGAGCACGGATATTTAGTAGGCTCCCGTGGATCTGTAGGTTCTTCGTTTGTAGCCACTATGGCAGGAATTTCCGAAGTAAATCCGCTGGCTCCGCATTATGTTTGTCCAAAATGTAAATACAGCGAATTTTTCACCGATGGCTCGGTAGGTTCCGGCTACGATTTACCCGAAAAAGAATGTCCGCACTGTAAAACAATGCTTAACCGAAACGGACACGATATACCGTTTGAAACCTTTTTGGGATTTAAGGGAGATAAAGTACCTGATATAGACTTAAACTTTTCGGATGAATTCCAAAACAACGTACAGGAATATACAAAGTCTTTGTTTGGAGCGGATAACGTTTTTAAAGCCGGTACAATTTCTACAATTGCCGAAAAAACCGCATTTGGTTTTGCAAAAGCGTATGCCGAGAAAATGAATATAACTTTAAGTAATCCCGAGCTTAACCGTTTGGCTTCTTTGGTAGAAAAAAGCAAGGTAAAAACCACAACAGGACAGCATCCCGCGGGAATGATAATTGTTCCTAAAGATAAAACCATATACGATTTTTGTCCGGTACAGCATCCGGCTGACGATACGGAATCGGATATTATAACCACGCATTTTGATTTCCATTCTATACACGATACCATTTTAAAATTGGACGAATTGGGCCATGTGGTTCCAACCACTTATAAATACTTGGAGGAATATTCAGGAATTCCCGTTCAAAATGTTTCTATGAGCGACCCTAAAATTTACAGCCTTTTTACTTCTACCGAAGCATTGGGTGTGGCGCCGGAAGATATTTTTTCAAAAACCGGAACGCTCAGTTTGCCGGAATTCGGCACAAGAAACACAAGAGATATGCTTGTAGACTGTAAACCTAAAACATTTTCGGATTTATTGCAAATTTCGGGATTATCCCACGGAACAAATGTTTACCACGGAAACGCAAAAGAGCTTATAGATAACGGAACCTGTACTATATCCGACGTTATAGGTACAAGAGATAACATTATGGTTTATTTAATACATAAGGGTATGGATGAAAACAGAGCCTTTAAAATTACCGAAACCGTAAGAAAAGGCTTATATTCAAAGGGAAAAATAAGCGAAGAAGATTGGAATTCAATGGCGGACGATATGAGAGCCGCCAACGTACCCGAATGGTATATAGGAAGCTGTAAAAAAATAGCGTATATGTTCCCTAAAGCACACGCGGCGGCGTATGTTATTGCGGCTTTAAGGCTTGCTTGGTATAAAGTATATAAGCCTTTGGAATTTTATTGTGCATATTTTACGGCAAGACCCGAAGACGTAGACGTTGAAACCATAACAAAGGGTTTAAATGCCGTTAAGCTTAAAATAAAAGAAATATCCGATAAGGGTAAAGAGGCTACAAAAAAGGAACTTGACAATTACAACAACCTTTTAATTTTTAACGAAATGATGTCGAGAGGTATAGAGGTTTTACCTATAAGCTTAGAAAAATCTCACGCTATGAAATATTTACCCGAAGAGGGAAAAATGAGACTGCCGTTCGGCTCTTTAGGCGGCGTTGGAGAAAAAGCGGCATATTCGTTATACGAGGCCTGCAAAGCCAAAAAATTTATTTCTAAAGACGATTTTAAAATTGAATCGGGTGTTTCAAAAACAGTTGTTCAGGCTTTGGACGATATGGGTGTTTTGGGAGATTTGCCCGATACAAACCAAATGACTTTATTTTAATATTTATACTAATATTTGTTAAAATCAGCAAAAGGTAATATATATGTATAAAACTTTTTTTAAGCCTTATCCGGTAATAAAAACCAAAAGAACGGTTTTAAAAATGCCGGAGTATAAAAGTGCAGAAGATATGTTTAAGCTTTGCAAAAATGAAAATGTTGCAAGATACAGCGATTGGACCGCACATAAAAATATTTACGAAAGCGCCGCGCTTATAAGAATGCTGCATAAAAAATACCGTAAAAACTGTTGCTTTACTTTTGGCATTTATTTAAGGGAAAGCAACAGGCTTATAGGTACCGTAAGCATAGCGGAAATAAATTACAATTATAAAATTGCGCAGATAGGATATTCTTTAAATGAGGATTACTGGCACAAAGGATATGCTTTTGAAGCGGTTAAAGCTTTTATGGATTTTTTATTTACCAAAGTAGGAGTAGAAAGAATAGAAGCTAAAGTTATGGTTGAAAATACGGCTTCCGAAAAGCTTTTAATTAAGCTTGGGTTTACCAAAGAGGCTTTATTAAAAAAAGGTGCTGTTTGCAGGGGAGATCCCGTAAACGTAAATTTATTTTCGCTGGTAAAATAAAAAATAATACGGTTATATACGGTTTTGCGGCAAACCAAAGGTTTGCCTAAAACTAAAGCTTTGCTTTAGTTTTAATTGGCTATGCCAATGCAAAACCGTATTTTTTAAAAATAAAAATAAAAAAGTTCAAATAAAAAGGTTGCAATTTTGTAACTTTTGTGTATAATAGAATATAGTTGTTACAAAATTGAAACTTTTTTAGGAGTGCTAAAAATTGAAACAAAACAAAAAAGCTTTTATGTTTTTTAAAAAATTTATTAGTAAAATAAAAGCTTTTAAAATTTTTAACAATAACATTTTTAAAAAAATCTTTAATAAAACAAATAAATTTTCGGGTGTAACATCGAGAGTAGTTAAAGCTTCGTTAAGCTTGGGCTTGGCGGGGATTTTAATGTTTTGCGTTTGCGCCGTTACGGGTATTGTTTTTGCATGTGAAATAAGTGTAAACGGAATAGCCGTAGGATGTGTTGAAAACGAAGGCGAAGTTATAGAAGTTAAAAAGCTTGCAAAAAACAAAATAAGCGACGACAACGGCAAAAAGGTTATTGATAATATCAGTTCCAATCACATAATTACGGGAACACAAAATATTACAAAAGCAGAAAATATAATAGAGCCGTTATTGGAAAATTCCGAAGAAATAAAAGAAATTTCTTATTTAAAGCTTAACGGAAAATATTTGGGCTATAATTTTTCAGAAAATACTTTAAAAGATATACTAGAAGAATATTTAAATAATAAAACAAAAAAATCAGGGCTTGAAAATGCGGAATTTGAAGAAAGCGTTGAAACGGGTCTGGAATACATTTCTACAAAAAGTATTTTAAATATTAATGAAATTTTAACAGTTGACGATATAACGGAAGATTTACCTGTTTTAACAACTAAAACTTATACCCAAAATGAAACAATCGGTTTTAGTACGGTAAACGAAAAAACTTCGGATTTACTTATAGGCTATTCTAAAGTTAAAACCGAAGGCGTTAACGGAGAAAAAGAAGTTACTTATAAAGTTTGTTATAAAAACGGGCAGGAAATAAGCAAATCGGTTTTAAATGAAAAAACTTTAAAAGAAGCTCAAAACAAAGTTGTTTTGGTTGGAAGTAAAGACCCGGCGGAATTTTACAGCAAAGCCGCAAGCAGTACGGCAAAAGCTTCGGGCAATGGATTTATATGGCCTTTGGCAAAAGCCGAAAGAAGTTATGTAAGCGCATATTACGGCGACGGCAGAAATCATAAAGGTATGGATATATGCGCGCCTAAAGGTACGGCTATTTATGCTGCGTCCGGCGGAACGGTGGAACTTGCGGGTTATTCCGGAGCTTACGGATTAAACATTATAATTAATCACGGTAACGAAGTAAAAACAAGATATGCACACTGCAGCAAGCTTTTTGTTAATGTGGGAAATACGGTATACCAAGGCGAAAACATTGCGGCTGTAGGCACTACCGGACAGGTTACGGGACCGCATCTTCATTTTGAAGTATTGGTTAACGGATATAACGTTAATCCTTCGGGCTATATAGGCGGTTAGTGTTTAAATACTATATAATAATAAATAAAAAAGATCTATTATCTTCAATTTAAGATTTTGGGTCTTTTTATTATTTTGTTTTATTATATTTTATTTGTTTTGCTTTTTATAATTATGTATTGCGTTTTTGTAAGGCGGCGCCGTAAACTTTGTTTACGGCAAAGCCTTTGGTTTTGCCGAACAAAAAAGCTTTTTTCGTTCGGCACCGCCGCATATACAAACTTTATTTACAAAAACGGTGTTTTCCTATAACGGTTAAAACAGGTCTGGACCAAATCCATTTGCTTGTGGCTGTTGAAGGATTAAAATAATATATAGCTCCGCAGGAAGGGTCGCTGCCGTTAATTGCGTCTTTGGCGGCTGAATAACAGCTTGAAGCCACTTCTTTGTAAAACTGTCCGTCGGAAATGCAGGTAAAAGCATTTTTTTGATATATTACCCCCGAAACGGAATTAGGAAAAGACGGGTGCTTTACGCGGTTTAATACAACGGCGCCTACGGCTACCTGACCGGAATAAGGCTCGCCTCTGGCTTCCGCCGAAATAAGGCGAGCAAGTAAATTAATATCACTGTTGGAATAATTGCCGCCTGAGGATGTGTTTTTACTGCTAATGCCCATAGCGGCAAGGGTTTTGGCTCCGGCAATGCCGTCGGCGGTAAGATTATTTTTCTTTTGAAATTTTATTACCGCGTTTTTGGTGGAAGTGCCGTAAATTCCGTCTACGGAACCGGAATAATAACCCCAATTTTTTAATTTTGTTTGAATGGTTCTAACTTCGCTGCCGGTAGAGCCGTAGCGTGAAAGAGCCAAACAGTAAATTCCGGACATAGCTAAAACCAAAGCCGAAAGCAAAATACAAAAAATTATTTTTAGCTGTTTCATAGTATATTAATTCTCCTGTTATTATTTTTTAATATTTTGCCATAATAAATATAAAATATACTATTTTTTATATTTATGAAGTGAAAAAATTGTATATAATAAATAAAAGTCAGTGAAAGTCAAAAAAATTTTAAAATTTTTTTTGATTTTACTCTTGACAAGCAAATAAAATAGTGGTAGATTAATAATATGATTTAGCACTCACATACAAAGAGTGCTAAATTTTAAAAGAAGGAAGTGAGAATTTGGAAAAGCTTACCGAGCGGCAAAAAAAGATTTTGTATTTAATAGTAAAGGCGCATATAGAAAACGGCGAACCAATAGGTTCCAAATATTTGTGCGAAACGCTTAATAATCAAATTTCCAGCGCTACAATAAGGCACGAGATGAGTATTTTAAGCGAACTCGGATATCTTGACCAACCTCATACTTCTGCGGGCAGAATACCAACAGCCAAAGCTTACAGGCTTTATGTTAACGGTATATTAAATCAAAAAATAAGCACCAAAACAAAAAAGACCATTGATATGATTTTTGAGAACATAAACGGAGATTACGAAAAAATAAGAGAAAGCGCGGGGCAGGCATTAAGCAATATAACAGGTTTGCCGAGCGTGTCGCTTTTATCGCATTCGGATGAAACTTATGTTAAGCGTTTAGAGCTTTTGCCTATGGGCAGAAGAACGGTACTTATGGTTTTGGTTACTTCCGACGCCATAGCAAAAAGTAAAATGTGCAAAAGCGGGTTTGATTTATCCACCGATATGATATCTCAGTTTGACAGAATTTCAACTAAAAAAATCATCGGAACGGAGCTAAGCAAATTTTCTTCGCACTTTATACAAAAACTTGCGGCCGAAGCGGGCAATATTGCCTTAATACCGTTTTTTAACACCGTATACGAAATTATAACCGATTTAAACCATATGGAGTTAAGTTTAAAGGGACAGGAAAAATTAATTAAAAACGAAGATAATGCAGAAGCTTTGAAAATTATGGAGTTTATTGCGAGGAGAGATGCCATAATATCGGTTTTATCCAATGCGGACGATCCTATAAGCATAGTTTTCGGAGATGAAGAAAATAAAAACGGACCGCACAACAGTATGATTGTTGCAAAGCACAGCGGCGGTAAAATAGGAGTTATCGGTCCTGCAAGAATGTCTTACGAAAATATTATTCCCAGTATTGCGTATTTTGCAAAAAAACTGGGAGATATAATAAACAAAGCGATTAACGAAATGGAGTGAAAAAAGTGGCAGAAACAAAAAAAGAGGCAAAAGAAGCCAAAGAAAAAAAACAATCTGCTGTTAAAAACGATTCCGCCAAATTTAAAAAAGAAATAGAAGAGCTTAAAGAAAAGCTTAATAAAGCCGAAAAAGAGGCAAAAGAGCAAAAAGAACTTACTTTAAGAACGGCGGCTGAATTTGATAATTTTAAAAAGCGTACCGAAAAAGAAAAGTTAAGAATAGGCGAATACAGTAAAGCCGCGATTATAAAACAATTGCTTCCGACTTTAGACAATGCTTTTAGGGCTACCGGTTTTAAAGCGGGAAGCGAAGAATATAATAAAGGAATTGAGATTATAGCCAAGCAGCTGATAGGTTTAATAGATACTTTTAAGCTGGAACCTTTAGCTAAAGAGGGCGATGAGTTTAATCCCGAAATTCACGAAGCGGTAATGTTTGCCGAAAACGAAAACTTTAAAGAAAATCAAATACAGGCTGTTTTGCAACAAGGTTACAAGTTAGGCGATACGGTAGTTCGCCCCGCAATGGTATCTGTAACTAAATAAAATAAAACAACAACCGAAAATCTTAATAAAAAATAAAAAGATTTTTAAAATTAATAATTATGCGCAAATACGGCGGCGCCAAACGGAAAAACTTTTCCGTTTGGCAAAGCCAAAGGCTTTGCCGCAAATTTTTTGCGGCGCCGCCTTAATAATAAAACTAACTAATTAACAAATTAACAAAGAATATTTACAAAAGGAGATAATATATTATGGGAAAAATTATTGGTATTGACTTAGGTACAACAAACTCTTGCGTAGCTGTTATGGAAGGCGGCGAAGCAGTAGTTATTCCAAACGCTGAAGGAGCAAGAACCACACCGAGTGTTGTAGCTTTTTCTAAAACAGGAGAAAGAATGGTAGGCCAGGTTGCAAAACGTCAGGCTATTACCAATCCTGACAGAACTATATCTTCCATTAAAAGAGAAATGGGCTCTGCTTATACTGTAGAAATCGATTCTAAAAAATATACGCCTCAGGAAATTTCGGCTATTATACTTTCTAAATTAAAAGCAGACGCCGAAAGCTATTTGGGTACCACGGTAACCGAAGCGGTTATAACCGTTCCCGCATACTTTACCGATGCACAGCGTCAGGCAACAAAAGACGCCGGTAAAATTGCTGGTTTGGATGTTAAAAGAATTATAAACGAACCTACCGCAGCAGCTTTGGCTTACAGTATTGATAAAGAAAGCGACCAAAAAGTAATGGTTTACGACTTGGGCGGTGGTACATTTGATGTATCTATAATTGAAATGGGCGACGGCGTACAGGAAGTTTTGGCTACCGCAGGTAATAACCGTTTGGGCGGCGATGACTTTGATAAACGCATTATGGACTATATTATAGATGACTTTAAAAAACAGAACGGAATAGATTTATCCGGAGATAAAATGGCTATGCAGAGAATTAAAGAAGCTGCAGAAAAAGCCAAAATAGACCTTTCGGGTATGACTTCTACCGATATTAATTTACCGTTTATTACCGCAGACGCAACAGGTCCTAAACACTATGAAACTTCTTTAACAAGAGCTAAATTTAATGAACTTACCGGCGATTTGGTAGAAGCTACTATGGGACCGGTTCGTCAGGCTTTAAGCGACAGCGGCTTAAAAACAAGTGAAATTAATAAAGTTTTAATGGTTGGCGGTTCCAGCCGTATTCCGGCAGTTATAGACGCCGTTAAAAACTTTATGGGTTCCGAGCCCTTTAAAGGCATTAACCCCGATGAATGCGTAGCGCTTGGTGCAGCTATTCAAGGCGGCGTTTTAGGCGGCGACGTTAAAGGCTTGTTGCTTTTGGACGTTACTCCGTTGTCTTTGGGTATTGAAACCATGGGCGGTATTAACACTAAAGTTATAGAACGTAACACCACTATTCCTACCAAAAAGAGTCAAATATTCTCTACTGCGGCAGATAATCAGCCTTCGGTTGAAGTACATGTATTGCAGGGCGAAAGAGAATTTGCAAAAGATAACAAAACTTTAGGTGTATTCCACTTAGACGGTATTGCTCCGGCTCCCAGAGGAATTCCTCAAATTGAAGTTACCTTTGATATAGACGCAAACGGTATAGTAAATGTTGCCGCTAAAGATTTAGGTACCGGCAAAGAACAGAAAATCACTATTACTTCAAGCACCAATATGTCTAAAGAAGATATTGATAAAGCCGTTAAAGACGCAGAACAGTATGCGGCTGAAGATAAAAAACGCCGTGAGGAAATAGACGTTAGAAACGGCGCGGACCAAATGGTATATCAAACCGAAAAAGCTATGGGCGAGATGGGCGATAAAATTTCGGCTGATGAAAAGAAAGATATTGAAGACGCAGTTGCAGCTTTAAAAGAAGCTTTAAAAGGAACAAATATTGACGATATTAAAGCTAAACAGGAAGAACTTCAAAAGAAATTCTATGCTGTAAGCGAAAAAGTTTACAAAGCGGCTGCAGAAGCTCAACAGGCGGCAAATGCTGCAAACGGAGCAAACAATGCGGATGCACAAAACAAAACTCAAGACGGTAACAACGTGTATGACGCAGATTTTAAAGACGCAGACGATAATAAATAATTAAAATTTATTAGCGTAAGTTTTTATGTAAAATATTAAATTATTATCAATTACGGCAATAGCAGGATTTATTCCTGCTATTGCATTAGGAGAGAACTTTTTTGGCTGAAAAGAGAGATTATTACGAGGTTTTGGGCATTGATAAAAATGCCAGCGAAGCCGAAATAAAAAAAGCTTACAGAGCTGCCGCAAAAAAATATCATCCGGATTTAAATCCCGGCAACAAAGACGCCGAGGCAAAATTTAAAGAAGCTGCCGAAGCATACGAGGTTTTATCGGACGCCGATAAAAAAGCGCGTTACGACCAATACGGCCATGCAGGGGTAGACCCGAATTTCGGGGCCGGCGGCGGTAACGGTGCCGGAGGTTTTAGCGGCTTTGGCGATTTCGGAGATTTAGGAGATATATTCGGAAGCTTTTTCGGCGGCGGATTCGGCGGCAGAAGGCGCAGCAATCCAAATGCCCCCAGAAGAGGTTCTGACATAGAGGAACATATTTATTTATCTTTTGAAGAAGCCGCTATGGGCTGTTCCAAAAAAATAAAATATTCAAAAATTCATACATGTTCTACCTGTAACGGCAGCGGTGCTAAACCCGGAACGAGTAAAAAAACCTGTACCAAATGCGGCGGCAGCGGTGTTATTAACGTAACCCAGAGAACTCCGTTTGGCGCAATGCAAACGCAAACCACTTGCGATGCCTGCGGCGGCAGCGGTACTATTATAGAATCTCCTTGCAGCGCTTGCGGCGGAAAGGGAAGAGTAAGAAAAACCGTAGAAAGGGTTGTAAATGTTCCGGCAGGTATAGACGACGGACAAATGTTAAATGTTAGAGGCGAAGGCGACAGCGGAGCCAACAACGGTCCGGCGGGAGATTTGCATATAAGCGTTTCTATAAGGCCGCATGCTATATTTGAGCGTAACGGATATGATGTTTACTGTACCGTACCCATAACGTTTGCCGAAGCGGCGTTAGGCGCAAAAATTACGGTTCCCACGCTTTACGGTAAAGTTGAATTTAAAGTAAGAGAAGGCACACAGCCCGGCGATGAGTTTAAGCTTAAGGGTAAAGGTATACAGCGTTTAAATTCCAGCGGCAAAGGCGACCAATATGTTAAAATTAAAATAGAAGTCCCCAAAAATTTATCAAGAGAAAGCAAAGAAGCGCTTAAAAAGTTTGACGGACTTTGCAGCGGCGCCAATTATTCGGAGCGTACGGGATTTTTTGATAAAATAAAAAGAGATTTTAAATAATTAATTTTAAAATACAAAAAGTATTAATACAAAAAGGAATAAAAAATGCAAAAACATAAGGTAGAAAGAAAACAAATAAATTCTAATATGTGTTTTATTTGCGGAGTAAATAACGAAGCAGGATTAAAAATAAGGTTTTACGAAACCGAAGGAAATGAAGTTGTATGTGAATTTACACCAAGGGATATTCATCAAAGTTATCCCGGCAGACTTCACGGAGGAGTAGCCTGTTCGGTTTTAGACGAGCTTTTGGGAAGAACCATACAGCTTTTGGAAAAAGACGCATGGGCGGTAACCGCAGACCTTAGTGTTAAATACAAAAAGCCGGTTCCTTTAAATGTTAAGCTTATTGCAAAAGCAAGGCCTTTAACCTATAGGCACGGATTATTAACTGCCGAAGGCGAAATATATTTACCGGACGGAAACATAGCGGTAAAGGCTACCGGAAGGTTTTTTAAACAAAATGTGGAAAAAATAATAGAGAGTATGGACGAAGAATATTCTTCCGACGAAATGTTTTATATAACGGACGAAAAAGACCCGGAGTATATTTAAGTAGGTATAAAAAAGCGTTTTAGAATTTAAAAACAATTCTAAAACGCTGAATTTTTAATGTAAATGTATTTTTAAAATTATTAAACAAATTTTTAAAAGCTTAAAAAAATATAAAGGGAAAATATGAAAAACAACAACGGTAAAATTAATACAAACAAAATAAAAAAACATAATATACCGCCTATTTTTAGCAAAGATTCCAAAATACTTATTTTGGGCAGTTTTCCTTCGGTTATTTCAAGAGATAGGGAATTTTACTATGCTAATCCCAAAAATCGATTTTGGAGCGTTTTAGGAGCGGTTTTTAACGATATGGTACCGGAAGATACCGAAGGTAAAAAAATGTTTTTGCAAAAGCATAAAATAGCGCTTTGGGATGTTGTGGCTTGTTGCGAAATAGAAAGCTCTAAAGACAGCAGCATAAAAAATATTACGCCTAATAACATAGAATATGTTTTAAATAACAGCAGTGTGGAAAAAATATTTACCAACGGAAAAACCGCCGATAAGCTGTACGATAAATTTTTTAAAGATAAAATAAAGCTTTTTAAACAAAACTTACCTTCCACAAGCCCTGCAAATGCGTCTTACCGTTTGGAAAATCTTATTTTAATTTGGAAAGAAAAGATAAATAAAGAAAAAAACGGCAAAAAATAAAAAGCAAAAACAAATTAAAAAAGGGAAGACAAAACAAAATAAAGCAAAATAAAATTTCATAAAAAAATAATACTGCCGAAAGCGCCGAATAAAATTCGGCAAACCCTAAAAGGGTTTTAAGGGCGTTGCCCTTAGCTTTCGGCAGAATTGTGTTTTAAAAGGAAAATTAAATATCCAGCTTCATATCTCCCGCTTTTATAATATTGAGTTTTCTTAAAGCAAAAGCTACGCCGTATGCCAAAATTCCCGGTAAAATAAAATGCATAACCGCAATTTGAATAAGGGTGTTAACGGTAGAAACCCCTGTGGCTGTCATACTTTGATAAGCCATAATTTGACCTACCAAACCGCTGGTACCCATACCCGAACCTGCCGGGTTATTAACCATTTTTAAAATGCAGGTAGAAATCGGACCCAAAACAGCGCTTGAAATTATTGCAGGCAGCCAAATAACAGGTTTTTTAACTATATTAGGTACCTGTAACATACTTGTACCTAAGCCCTGAGAAATAAGACCCGAAACCTTGTTATCTTTATAAGAAGCCACGGCAAAGCCTATCATATTGCAACAGCAGCCTACAACCGCGGCGCCTGCGGCAATACCCGAAAGTTTTAAAGATACGCCGATTGCCGCCGAGCTTATGGGTAAAGTTAAGAAAATGCCCATTAATACCGAAATAGCAATGCCCATTATAAACGGCTGTTGTTCTGTAGCCCACATAATAATAGAGCCCAGCCAATCCATAAATGTAACTATAGGCGGTCCTACAAGTAAACCTACCGCGCCGCCCGAAACTATGGTGCAAAACGGAACAAGTATAATGTCCAAACCGGTTTTACCGGCAATTAAATGACCTATTTCTATTCCAATGTATGCTGCAACAAAAGCACCTAACGGTTCTCCCGGTCCGGAAAAGGCGGTAAAAGATAATCCGTTGTTTGTAACCGTCATGCCGCTTAGTAAAATTTGTTTTGAATAAGCGCCTATCATACCGGCAGCCATAGCAGATATTACAACCAAGGGTGTTTCTTTAAATTTGTAGGCTACGCCGCAACCTATTCCGGCACCGGTTAAAATTTTTGCAACCGCTGCAGCCGAAACAATATAAACGCCTATATTTCCGCCTATAAGCTTACCTATTTGCTCTAAAATAGTGCCTATAAT
The DNA here is from genome assembly GCA_902796905.1 of Oscillospiraceae bacterium. Lineage (GTDB taxonomy): Bacteria > Bacillota > Clostridia > Oscillospirales > Acutalibacteraceae > UMGS1279. Next base: position 83,661 of record CADBQU010000019.1, read on the forward strand.
AAGTGTGCAGAAAAGACCTAATGCCATACCGCTTAAACCGTCAATAAAAAAGCGGTTGCACCATTTTTTAATAATACCCATAAATCCTCCGTAAAAAATTTTATTTTTATAATGCCCAAAAGTTAAAATCTTATATATTAATATTAAAAAATAAAAAACTTAAAGCGAATTTAAATTAAACTTAAATTAAAATTAAACGAAAATTTAATTTGGGTTTAATTTTTCGGTTTTTTAAAGTTAAAAAAATAAGGGTTTTTAAAATTTAAAGCATTAAAAGAATTATATTGCTTTTTTAAAGTAAAGTCAAGAAACACTTGCCAAATTTTAATAAGTGTACTATAATTTTTATATAAATTTAAAAGGAAATGTTTATTATGACTAAAGTTTATGTTGTGCGGCATCCGGAGGCCCAAGGTAATGTTGAGCGTTTTTTTCAGGGCTCTACAAATTGCGATGTTACGGAGTTGGGCAAAAAACAGCTTGAGTTTTTAAGCGAAAGATTTAAAAGTATACATTTAGACAGTATTTATTCCAGCCCTTTAATAAGGGCGTACAAAACCGCAGAGGCTATAAATAAATATCACAATTTAAAAATAATTAAAGATAAAAATATAGCGGAAATAGACGGCGGAGATTTAGAGGGAATGCATTATAAAGATATTTATACTTCTTTACCCGAAATTTACGATATGTGGGAAAACAAACCTTATTTATTTGAATTTAAAAATGCTGAAAGTATGCGGCATTTTCATAAAAGGGTAGTAAATGAAATAATAAGTATAGCAAAGAAAAATAAGGATAAAACCGCAGCGGTTGCAACGCACGGATGCGCTATAAGAAGTATAGTTTGCTTTGCTAAGGGCTTGGATATAACGGATTTGAAAAAAATAGATTATTCGCCCAATACCGGAGTTTCGTTAATAGAATTTAACGATGATTTTAAGCCCGATTTAAAATATACGGCAGATATTACTCATTTGCCAAAAGAATATGTTTCAACTTTTAAAGTGGGTACATATAAATAATTTTTGTTAATAATTTTTAACTGAAAGATTTTTTGTTTTTTAAGGAGTTTTATGGTAATTTTAAGTGTGGATTTGGGAAAGGCAAGAACCGGTATAGCCGTAAGCGATAAAAACGAGAGTATGGCTTTTCCGAAAGATATTATAAAAGAATATAACACCGAAAAACTGGTTTTAAAAATAGCCGAACAAATAAGACTGTATAATGCGGAGCTTGTAGTAGTGGGACTTCCGAAAAATATGGACGGTACAAAGGGCTTTAAAGCTAAAGAATGCGAAGAAACCGCCCAAAAAATAGAAGAAGTTTCTAAAGTTAAAACCGTATTATACGATGAGCGCTGCACAACTGTTTTAGCCGCAAATACTTTAAAAAGCGGCGAGGTGTTCGGTAAAAAAAGGAAAGAAGTTTTAGATTCCGTTGCAGCCGTTATGATACTTGAAGATTTTTTAAGATATAAAAAGAATAAAGAAAATTTATAAATATTCATACTTAAATAAATAAACAGCAGAGAAATTAAAATCTCTGCTGTTTTGTTTTTAGTATTAAACTTTATTAAAAATTATAAAGACCTTTTTCGGTCATTTCATCCAACGCCTGTTTTAATACGGGTTTATCTTCTTTGTAAGTCATACCGTACCATTTATCTTCGGCAATTAAAACCTTAACCTGTTTTTTACCTTGCTTTATAAGTTCGTCTACCAAGAAAGGCAAGAAAAATTCGGCTTTTTCATTTTGGTTGTTTTCTTCTAAAAATTTAATAAATCCCTTTTCCAAATAATCAAAAATATCGGTGCCAAAGCCCCAAAGATTCATAGAAACTACTGTTTCGGGTAAAAGCTTTTGCGTTGTGCCGTTAAATTCTTCGGTGCAGTCTGCATTTATTTTAGTATGTTCAACAATATTAATAAGTTCATTTTGGGAGCCTATTTCGCAAACGCCCCTCGAAACGGTACCGTTTTCGGTTAAAGTATTTTTTAATAAAAAGCCAACCATAGAATAATCTTTTTTATTGTTTAAACCTTTAAAAATTTGTTCGTAAGCGCTTTTGCCGTAGTAATCGTCGGCGTTAATAACGGCAAACGGAGTGGTTACCTTATTTTTGCAACAAAGAATAGCATGTCCTGTTCCGTAAGGTTTTACTCTGTTAGGGTTTACCGTAAAGCCGTTTGGGATTTCATCAAGCTCTTGAAAAACATAATCAACATCTATGGTTTTAGCTATGCGGTTGCCTACTTTTTCTTTAAAATCTTTTTCTATGGCTTTTTTAATAACAAAAACAACTTTGTTAAAACCCGCTTGTTTTGCATCAAAAACCGAATAGTCAAGCAATACTTCTCCGTTTTTGCCAATAGGTTCAAGCTGTTTAAGACCGCCAAACCGGCTTCCCATACCGGCAGCCATAACTACCAATGTTTTGTTTTCCATAATTTTTGCTCCTGATATTTTTTATATATTTTTAATATAGTTTTTTAATATAATTTTTATTTTGGTTAAATTACGGCGACAAGCCCCAAAAATAAATAAAATTTATTTTTGGGCAAAAGCTTTGGCTTTTGCAAAGCCCGAAGGGCTTATGGCTTGTCGCCTTATGTTTTAATTTTTAATTTTCGGAATCGTCTTTATCGGTTTTGTTACTTTCGTTGCTGCTTTCGGTTTTGTTATTTGTAATGCTGTATTCTTTGGCTACATTTCCAACGGCACTGCTTTCTTCGTCAAAACCTTCGGTGCTTTCTTTTTGGAACAATATTTTAATGGTCATTACAATAAGCTTAATATCTAAAAGAATAGAATATTTTTCTATATATATTAAGTCCATATTAAGCTTATCCTGCGGACTTGTATTGTATTTGCCGTAAATTTGGGCATATCCGGTTAAACCGCCTTTAACTCTGTGGCGCAAATCAAATTCGGGATAAAGCTTTGTATATTCGTATACGTTTTCTGTTCTTTCGGGTCTGGGTCCCACAAAACTCATATCCCCGAATAAAATATTAAGTAATTGGGGAAGTTCGTCTAAACGCAAAGGTCTTATAATTTTACCTATAGGGGTAATACGGTCGTCTTTAGCAGTTGCTTTTCTTAAAGCAACCTTATCTGCGTCTACTATCATAGAACGGAATTTTAAAACATTAAAAATTTTGCCGTCTTTTGTAACGCGGTTTTGTTTAAAGAAAACCGGACCGCCGTCGTAAAGCTTAATGGATAAAGCTATAATAATCATAAAAGGGCTTGCAATAATTACGCCTATACCGGAAATTATTAAATCCATTATTCTTTTTATTATTCTTTGCTCTAAAGAAAGTCCGTTGTTGCGGCAAATTAAAATAGGCGTATCAAATATTTGACTTTGGTTGGCGTTACACAAAACTATATCATTGCTTGAAGGTAAAAAATAGGTGCGTTTTTTGGTGGCGTAGCAATATCTTAAAATTTTATTTTGCAAAGTTTTGTCAAAATCGCAAATTAAAACCGCCTCGTAATTATCTATAAGGCTGAATATTTCGTTTATAGGAGCGTCGCTTGTAATTATTTTTTCAATAGAATACCTATCTTTAATTCTTTGCATTTTTTTGATAATTTCATTGCGGTGCCCGTCGGGACTGGCAATAGCAAGTATTTTATGCGGATTATACAATTTATAATAAATGGTATTGTTGCAATAAGTGCAAATATAAACCGTAATTAACTGTACAACCGTAAAAATAACCATGGGCCAAACAGGCAAAAATAAACGCGCAATTAAGCATAGCTCTAAATACATTAAAAAGTTTGTAAACAGTGTAGAGAGCATCATGGAATATACTGCGTCGTTTAAACGCGCTATTCCTATTTTAAATCCGCCGTAAATAGTTGAAAAGGTTATAAGCATAACCAAATAAGAAAGCAAAACAACATAGTTACCTTTGCCGGAAAACAATGCCACATTATAAGAAGTGTGCCAGGCATATACAAAAATACTGGTTAAAGCAATTATAAGCAAAACCTTTTGCAGTGCTACAACCGACTTTCTGAATTTTACAAGAGTATTCATTAATTAACTTCCTTTATAATTTTAGTATTAATTATAAATATAAGAAACGTTTGTTATATTAAATACGGTATTATATTAATACTAAAATAAATTGTATCGTTTATACAAAATAATAAGGATATAATTATTTTGTGTTTTAAATATATAATTAATATTCTGTGAATATAGATACCTTAATAGAATACAATAAAACCATAGTTTTGTCAAGATGGACAAAACATCGTCATATAGTTTAAATATAAATTCACTTTAAGGAATGATTTTATGTTTTTATCAGTGCTTTCTGCAATGTTTTCGGGAATTATTTATTTTATTTTGCATCCGTACAGCAGCGGTTCTTTTCCTCCGGCACTTTCCAAAAAAGAAGAAGCCGAACTTATAAAAAAACAGGAGAACGGAGATATTGCCGCAAAAAATAAACTTATAGAGCATAATTTAAGGCTTGTGGCGCATATAGCAAAAAAATACAGCGGACCCAATATAGATCAGGATGATTTGATTTCAATAGGTACAATCGGGCTTATTAAAGCCATATCTTCGTTTAAAAGCGAAAAAAATATAAAGCTTGCCACTTATGCTTCCAGATGTATAGAAAATGCTATACTACCAAAAAGCAAAAAAATTAATTTGTTTTTATGCGGCAAGCCCAAAGCCCTTTGGGCTTTGCAAAAGCAAAAAATGCTTTTGCCCCAAAAACAAAATTTGTTTTTGGGAGGCTTGCCGCCCCCCTGTAATTTAATATATTTGCCGAAAAAGCAACCACCCTTTATTTTTTAAAAATAAATGGTGGTTTATTTGCAAATTGGTTTTAAATATAAAAAATAATCTATAATTTATTTATATTTAAAAAATTATTTTAAAACCGAAATAGCGTCGGTTATGGTTTTTTCATAAGCTTCCATACCGTATTTGTCTACTTCCGCTTTGTTCTTTTCGCCGTGGGTTAAACAACCGGCACCGCCTATACAGCCTCCGTTGCAAGCCATGCCTTCAATAAAGTTTACGTTGCTTATGCCTTTGCTCTTTTTAAGCAAAGCCACTTTGCAGGCTTCTATGCCGTCGCAAGAACAGGCGTTTAACTCAAAATCGGTATCTCCGTGTTCTTTAAGTCCCTGTTTTACTGCGTCTGCCAAGCCTCCGCAACGGGCAAAAATTCTGCCAAAGTAAGAAGCATTGTCCAATACGCTTTCTCCTAAGGTGGTAATATCTAAATCTTTGCTGTCAAAAAGTGCTTGTAACTCTTCAAAAGTCATAGCGGCGTCTACATAAGGCCTTACTTCCTTTTTTTGTACTTCGGCTTTTTTTGCGGTGCAAGGACCTATAAAAACTATTTTGCAGGGGTCGTTATGCTCTTTAATATATTTTGCTATGGTTGCCATAGGCGAAAGGTTATGAGAAATAAACGGTACTAAATCGGGAAAATTCTTTTCAATGTAATTTACAAAAGCCGGGCAGCAGGAACTTGTTAAAAATCCTTTTTCGGCAAGTTCTCTCGATTCGGCGTCCGCTACCATATCTGCGCCTAAAGCCGCTTCTATAACGGTGTAAAAACCAAGCTCTTTCAAACCGGTAATAACCTGACCTAATTTTGCGTATGTAAACTGACTTGAAATAGAAGGAGCCACAACGGCATAAACCTTGTAGTTTTTATTGTTGTTGCTTTTTTTAATAATATCTATAACATCTAAAATAAAAGATTTATCGGTAATGGCACCAAACGGGCACTGATAAACGCAGGCGCCGCAGGCTATACATTTATGGTTATCTATTGCGGCGGCTTTATTTTCGTTCATGTGTATTGCTTTTATTTTGCAGGCGTTTTCACATGGACGTTTGCGGTTTATTATTGCCGTATAAGGGCACACTTTAGAGCACGCTCCGCATTCTTTACATTTGGTTTTATCTATATGCGCTACATGATTATGGTCAAATTTTATGGCGCCGAATCTGCAAACGTCTTCACATCTGTGAGCCAAACATCCTCTGCAGGCGTTTGTAACTTCGTATCCGCCCATAGGGCATTCGTCGCAGGCTATTTCAATAACCTCTATAATGTTTTTGTTATCATCCCTGCCACCCATTGCAATTTTAACTCTTTCGCTTAAAATTGCGCGTTCTTTATATATGCAGCATCTCATAGTAGGCGTATCGCCGTGTACTATGGTTTTGGGAATATCCAAAATATTTTGCAGTAAAGTATCGTTCCATGCAAGCCTTGCAACTTCACGAAGAACTTTATATTTTAAGTGCTGTACCTTTGTGTCGAATTTTCGCATTTATATGTATTCTCCTTTAGAAATAACTAACCTTTATCCTTTTGCCCATTTTTTTAAGACAATCCGATAATTCTTCCACTAAATTCATTTTTATATTAAAATTTATAGGTAGGTTTGGGTTTTGGTGCGCCGGATTTACGGCTCTGCCTACATAAAAATTAATATCCGTTGCTTCTTCAAATAACATTCGGCAAATAAGCGAAGCGCCGTCTCTGCCTATGCTCCATTTTTCATAAAGCTCATTTTTGCCTAACGAATCTTTGGCATATTCAATTACCTTGTTTATGGTTATAACGCCTTCGGTAACTAAATCTACGCCTTCTATTTCGGCGGTGGGCGGAATATCTCCGCTTTCGTAATTTAAACTGGGCTTTAACGGTTTGTTTAAATATTTTGCCGCTATAGAAGAGGTTGTGCCGCCGCAAACTATATGCTTGCCTTCTTTTGAAAAGAATAAAGACATCATACGGTTGCAGTCATCCCTGTTGCGCGGCGGACCGAAAAGAAGATTCATAGGCTCTCTTTTGCGTATATGCACTACGCAGGCGGTGGCGTCGTCGCCGGGCTTAAAACCGTAAAGCTTGTTGCATTCGTCTACAAGCATTGTAGCTAAAGTTTTTGCGGTATATCCTATATCCGTTAAAACTTTCATATATTCCGCTATATCTTCAACTTTCCAACCGAAATTGTAAGAAAGACCTATTCCCGCATGAGGACAACCGTCGCTCATAGCAATAAATGTGTCGTTTTCTTCCAACGGAATAACAGATTTAATGATTTTTTTGTTGTCTATATTTAATTCGTTTTTCTGATAATCGTAATTTTCTCCGTTGCGTATTAAAATAACGTTAGGGTTATCGTACTGTATAATTTCGGCTGTTTTGTTTTCTATAATATGAATAATGGTAAACGTAGAATAAGCCACGCCCCTAACCGAACATATAGGAAGCGTTGCGGCAATTGTGGTAACACATTCTTCCAAAGAAAGTCCTTCGGCCATCATTGTGGAAATGATTTTAGAAGTAAGCGTAGAAAGAATACTTGCTTTTACGCCGCTGCCTAAGCCGTCTGCCAAAACCACTATTACGGAATCTTCATTTTGATTTATAATATCAACATGATCTCCGCAAAGCTGTTCGCCTTCGTGATTGATGCTTTTCCAGCCGATATCAGCGCATAAATTATTCATCGCTTATCGACTCCTTTAATTTGGTCAGCGCAATTTTTGTTTCTGCGGCGGTTTCGCCCAATAAAGAGGCAATTTCCTGTACAATTCGCATTTGTTTGTCTACAACTTTATCGGCTATTTCTACCGTTTGTTTGCTTATGTTTTCTTTTTTCTCGCGTTGAGTTTCTTCTTCCGTAACATCTCTTAAAATGCACAAAAGAACCCTGTACTCTTTATCGTATACAACCGTTTGTTCCACATATTTTTCGTATTCGGCTAAATATATGCGTTTATCGTGGATATTTCTGCCGGTGGATAAAACCTGTAAAAAATCTTTAGGCTCTAAAATTCTTACTACCTGATCTCCCAAAATATCCGAAGCATATCTTAAATTTAAAATTTTAAGTGCAGCTTTGTTTATTTGCTGAACTTCTAATTTTTCGTTTAAAACAATTAAACCGTTAGGGGTATTTCTTGCAATTGTATCCGAAAAGTTTTCGGCTTTTTCCTTTAAAAACGGTAAACACATTGAAATTTCGGCCTTGCCCTGTAAAATAGCTATGGCTTTTTCACGGCAGGAATCATAACCGCAGGAGCCACAGTTAAGTTCGTCCGAAGGCTTCATTTTGCCCATTTGACGCAAAGTATCTCTTATTTCGTCTTCGCTTGGCTGTTTAAGCTTATGTTCTATAACCGTAAACTCTTTTTTAAGGGTTAAGCTGTCGGGCTGGTTTACTTTAAAATCTTTGTTTCCGGCAAATTTTGCAACGGATACATAATCTTTTACGGGGGAACGGTGGAATTTTTCCATTACGGGACCGCCGACGCAGCTGCCCGCACAAGCGGACATTTCAATAAAGCATTTATGCAGTTTTCCGCTTTCTATATCTTTAAGCGCCGCTATACAGTTTTCGGTACCGTCAATTGCCATATAGGTATAATTTAAATTATCCTGAGGCATTGTTTTTAAAATACCGCCCGTAGTGGGGAAAAATCTTGCGCGGCTGTTGTCGTTTTTATCTAATTGGGCTTTAAGCTCAATGTTTTCGGCTTTAAGCCAAGCGGTAAGCTCGTCAAAAGTTAAAACCGCGTCTACATAACCTTCATAATACTGGGCTTCGTCTTTTTTGGCAACACACGGACCTATAAAAACGGTTTTTGCGTTGGGAATGCGCTTTTTAATATCTTTGCAATGCGCTTGCATGGGAGAAAGCACATTTGCCAAAAAGGGGAGCTCTTTAGGAAAATATTTTTGTATTAAAAGATTTACCGAATGGCAGCAGGAAGAAATAAGAATATCTCGGTTTTCTTCGTTTAATATTCGGGTATATTCATTTTTAACAAATGTGGCGCCTATGGCGGTTTCTTCGGCGTCAAAAAATCCAAGCTTTTTTAACGCTTCGCGCATGGCTTCTATTCCCACGCCTTCATAATTTGCAATAAAAGACGGAGCTAAACTAACCACCACAGGATTATCGTTTTGTAAAAGAACCTTAACCTTTTCGGTTTCGTCAACAATTTGTTTTGCGTCTTGCGGGCAAACGACAAAGCACTGGCCGCACATTATGCATTCGTTCCCTATAATATATGCCTGGTTCCCCGAAAAGCGAATGGATTTTACCGGGCAATGCCTAATGCATTTATAGCAGTTTTTGCAATTGGATTTTTTTAAAGTTAAGCAATCCATAAAACGGGTCCTTTCTTTAATATTACAAAAATTACAAAAATGAAAAACAATTTAAAAATTAAAACCGTAACAGTGAAAATTTTAAAGTAAAAATTTTAAGAAGTATATTTTTACGCTTTTACTTTTGTTAAAACATTCTTTGTAAAAAAGCTTTCTATCGTATCGGGGGTAACGGAATAAAAATCGTCGTTTACAGTAATACAAACGCCTTCCTGGCATTTCCCCATACAAAATGTGCCGGCAAGTTCTACCTCTTTATCTAAATTATTTTTTTGAATAAGATTTTGCAGTTGTTCTACAACCTGACGTGAACCTTTAATATGACAAGATGAACCAATGCATACAGTGATTTTCATTTTATATCCTCCTAAATAATTTACGGATAATTTTAAATTTTAAATTAAAACCGATTAAAACTATCCGAAAAACTATATTTTTTATTTTCGAATACTAAACTGAATTTTTTATTTTGCTATGCTTTTGAACATTTTGCTGCGGTAAAATTATTAGGTGCGGCTTTTTACTTTAAATGGTAAAAAGATAAAAAACGGTTTGCTGCAAATATTAATAAATTAATAAACTAAAGATGTTAAAAACTCTTTTTCGGAAGAATGGCATTTTGTAAGCTGAACGGCAGCTGCCAAAGGAATCCATTTTTCAACATATTGTTTTTTTGTATCGCTTTTTTTGCAAAACATATCCAAATATTCGTCGGCGGTTTCTTTTGTGCTGTTTAAACAGAATAAAATATATGTAAGCGCTGCGTCTGCCGAAGCATTTCCTTGAGTTGCATGTGACCAATCCACAATATACGGTTCTTGATTTTCAGCCATAATAATGTTGGACGGATTAAAATCTCCGTTTAAAACTTTGTCGTGGTTAGGAGTACTTTCAAGAATGGAATAAAGCTTATATCTTAAAGTTGCGGGTAAATCGGTGGACATAATCTTTTTAGTCCACTTATCTTTTAAAAGATTTAACCCCTTGCAGGTTTTGCTTTGCACTTTAAGCTGTAAATCTACAAATAAATTTAAATATTCTTCTTTTTTGCTTGGATTTTCTTCCATTAATTCCAAAAGTGTTTTTCCTTTAATGTACTGAGAAACTATTGTCCATTTTCCGTTTACGGCGGTAACTTCCAAAACTTTGGGTACATTTAAACCTGTTTCTTCAATTCTTGCTTGGTTAAGTGCCTCGTTTAAAACATCGGATTTTTTAAATTCCTCGTTAAAAACTTTTAAGCAAAGGTCGCCGTCCCTGTAAACGGTTTTGGTGTTCCTAACGGCAATAATTCTGTCAAGAGTCAAATTCATATATTAACCATCCTTAAATGTATATAAATTAATTTAAAATATAAAAATATATAATATTGGGTATAAAAACCGTTAAAATCCGCAAAAAAGCATAAAAATCACATAACTAACCGATTTTAACAATATTTATACAAATTTATTGTATCATAAAAAAATAAAAAATACTACATATTAAATATATTTTTTTATGGAAATTTAAAGAAACTTTACATTTTTCGGTATATTTTAATATGATTTTAATTTAAATTTAAATTTAGCTGTATTTTACGGCAATAAATTGTTTTGTTAATACAATACTTGCAACAAAAAAATAAAAGTATTATAATTAATTATAATTGTTAATTTAATTACTAATTATTATTAAATTAAAAGTTATTTGTAAAAAATTTACTGTAAAGGAATGTTTTTATGGCTTTTGTTCCCACACCGCATATAAATGCTTTTCCTAAAGATTTTGCCGAAACAGTTTTAATGCCGGGAGACCCCAACCGTTCGGTATTTATTGCAAAAAATTATTTGGAAAATGCTAAGCTTATTAATGATGTAAGAGGCGTTAAAGGTTTTACCGGCTTTTACAGGGGTAAAAAATTAAGCGTTATGGCAAGCGGTATGGGTATGCCTTCTATGGGTATTTACTCTTACGAGCTTTTTAATTTTTTTGATGTTGAAAATATTATAAGAATAGGCTCTTGCGGGGCTATAAGCAAAAAAGCGGAATTATTTGATATTTTGGTTGCAAAAGAAGTTGTAACGGATTCTAATATGCTTAAGTTTTACAACAAAAAAAGCGACGCTGTTTTAAACGGCAATAAATTTTTAACGGATGTTTTTAACCAAACCTCAAAAGAACTTAATGCCGAAATTAAAGAAGCTAAAATTTTAACGACCGACAGTTTTTATTTTGACGATAAATGTATTTACGAGCCGTATGAAAAAAGCGGAACCGAAGCGGTGGATATGGAAACTGCGGCGCTTTACTTAAATGCCGAAAAATTCAATAAAAAAGCTTTGGCGGTTTTTACCGTATCGGATAATATTATTTTAAATAAACATTTAAGCAGCGAACAAAGAGAAAAATCGTTTAACCAAATGATAACCTTGGCGTTATCCGCAGCCGTAAAGCTGTAATTTAAAATAAAAATAAATATTACAGACCGATAAAAAATATAAAAATATAAAGTTTATATTTGCCGTATACGAGGCGGCGAGCCCCAAAAACAAAAATTTGTTTTTGGGGCAAAAGCCAAAGCTTTTGCCAAAGCCTTTTAGGCTTTGGCTCGCCGCGGTAACAGCCAACAAAATCGGCATATATAGAATTTATATTTATTAAATTTTAAATTTAGGATTTTTTTATGAAAACAGATATAAAAAATTTATTAAATGAGGCAATAAAAAATACCGAAAGCGCCTATGCGCCCTATTCAAAATATAAGGTGGGCGCAGCGCTTTTAAGCAAAAGCGGTAAAGTATATTCGGGCGCAAATATAGAAAATGCGTCGTTCGGCGCTACGGTTTGTGCCGAAAGGGTAGCTTTTTTAAAGGCGGTAAGCGAAGGCGAAAAAAGTTTTTCGGCATTGGCCTTATGCGGCAAAAAAATAAAAGCCGACACAGAAAAAGAAGACCGAAACAAAAAAGAAGAATATGTTATAGACAAAGACTGTACACCGTGCGGAATTTGCAGACAAACAATGGCGGAATTCTGCAATGAAGATTTTAAAATATATGTGGTGCAAAGTGAAAACGAGTTTAAAGAATATATCCTAAAAGAGCTTTTTTTACACGGCTTTAAAATTAAAAAATAAATGGTTAGGAAGTGGGCTTATGCGTGTTTACGATATTATTTCCAAAAAAAGGCATAAAAAGGAGCTTACAAAAGAAGAACTGCTTTTTGCCGTAAACGGTTTTGTTAACGGGGAAATTCCCGATTATCAAATGTCCGCTTTACTTATGGCTATAGCCTGCAATTCTTTAACCAATCAAGAAACATCGGATTTAACCGAAATTATGGCAAAATCGGGAGATATGTATAATTTAAGCGAATTGGGAGAATTTACGGCAGATAAACATTCTACCGGCGGAGTAGGGGATAAAACCACTTTGATTGTTGCGCCTATTGTTGCTTGCGCCGGCTTAAAAGTGGCTAAAATGTCCGGCAGAGGTTTGGGCTTTACCGGCGGTACAGCCGATAAACTTGAGGCAATAAAGGGCTATAAAATTTCTTTGCCGTATAATGAGTTTATAAACAACGTTAAAAAAACGGGAGTATCCGTTATAACTCAAAGCGGAAATTTATGTAAAGCCGATAAGCTTATGTATGCGTTAAGGGATGTTACGGCTACGGTAGATTCTATTCCGTTAATAGTTTCAAGTATTATGAGCAAAAAGATTGCAAGCGGAGCCAAAACAATAGTCTTGGACGTTAAAAAGGGAAGCGGAGCTTTTTGCAAAAACATTAAAAAAGCTACGGAATTGTCCGAAAAAATGGTGAATATAGGTAAAAGGCACAACAGAAAAATAGCGGCTGTTATAACCGATATGGATAAGCCTTTGGGTAAATATATAGGTAATCTGTTGGAAGTAAAAGAAGCCATAACCACCTTAAAAAACGAAACAGGGGGCGAACTTAAAGAAGTAAGTTTGGTTTTAAGCGCCGAAATGATAAGCCTAAGCAAAAATATAAGTTATGAAAAAGCCTATAAGCAGGCAAAAGAAATTTTAGAAAGCAATAAAGCCTTTTATAAATTTTTAGAATGGATGGAAAATCAGGGTGCAGATTTAAACTTTTTAAAAAATTACAACGATTTTGAAAACGCATTATATAAAAAAGAAATAAAAGCGCAAAAAAACGGTTTTGTTACTAAAATCAATGCCGAACAAGTAGGAAACGTAAGCGTTATGTTAGGTGCGGGAAGAAAAGAAAAACAAGATATTATAGATAATTACGCAGGTATAAAAATAGAAAAGAATGTGGGAGATAAAGTGCAGCCGAACGATTGCTTGGCGGTTCTTTATTCTAACAAAAAAATATCAAAAGAAACGGAAGATTATTTTTATAATGCATACGATTTTGGGAACAAAAAACCTAAAATTAAACCTGCCGTTTTAAAAATAATAGAATAAAACAGAATAAACAGTCAGGCTTTTAAAAACATAAAAAAACATAAAAAAATTTAAAATTGTTATAAAAAATAAAAATTTATCATAGTAAATATTAAACGGTCAGCAATAGCAGTATCAATTTAAATTTACGGGTGATAAAATGCGCAGTATTGCCGTTTATGCAAGAAAGTCTAAATTTACGGGTTACGGCGAAAGTATAGAAACTCAAAAAAACATTTGTTTAAAAAAAATAGAATTTGAATTTAGCAAACCGTATAAAGAACTGCCGATTTTAATATTTGAAGACGAAGGTTTTTCGGGGAAAGATACCAATCGGCCTCAGTTTAAAAATATGATAAAGAAAATTAAAAACAACGAAATTTGCGCGGTTTATGTTTATAAGTTAGACAGAATAAGCCGCAGCGTTGCCGATTTTGCCAATCTTATAACCGTTTTTAATAAATATAACGTTGCTTTTGTTTCGTCAACCGAAAATTACGAAACTCAAACGCCGTTAGGCAGGGCAATGATGAACATAAGCACGGTATTTGCTCAGCTTGAAAGAGAAACTACAGCCGAAAGAATAAAAGATAATATGTATTTATTGGCAAAAACGGGAAGATGGCTTGGGGGCGCCGCCCCATTGGGGTATGAAAGCGTAAAGGTTTTAAAAAACGGAGCTATAGATAAAAACGGCGGAAACGGATATAACGGTAAAAAAGAATATTTTTTTACTTTAAAAATTATAAAAAACGAAGCTTTGGCGGTTGAAAACATTTTTTGTGTTTTTAAAAAAAGCCAATCGTATACAAAAACGGCAGAAAAATTAAACAATATGGGATTTAAAACCAAAAACAATAATTTTTTTACAAGATATTCCGTAAAATCCGTTTTGCAAAATCCGGTGTATGTTTCGGCGGATAAGCGTATTTTTAATTATTATAAAAAACAGGGGCTTATTATAAACGGAAGTTTTAACGCCGATAACGGATTGATGATTTTTAATAAAACAAAACAGCAAAAGGGCAAACATCATATAATAAAAAACAAAAACGAATGGATAGCCGCGGTAGGGTTACATAAAAGCATTGTTAAAAGCAAAGATTTTATAGAAGTACAAAATATAATTAAAGAAAAAGAAAAAACAAAGCATACTAAAAAATAAATTGAGTTAAAGCATAAATTTTGCGAGTATAGCTAATGAAATACTTATGTTTTTCAGAAATAATAAAAAGTGTAACAAAGATGTTTACATAAGCGACCCTATAGATACCGACCACGAGGGCAATACGTTGACTTTAATAGATGTTATTGCAAACGAAGATAATATTGTAGAAGATATAGATAAAAAAATTAAAAAGGAAAAACTAAGCGAATACATAAACGAGGTTTTAACCGAGCGTGAAAAAAAGATTATAATTTTAAGATACGGTTTAAGCGGCAAAAGGGAACTGCCGCAAAGGGAAGTGGCAAAAAAACTTAATATTTCACGCTCTTATGTATCAAGAATAGAAAAAAAGGCTTTAAATAAGCTGTTTTTAAGGTTTAATCAAAAAAACTGACCGTATTTTTATACGCTGCCCTTTAAATTTTTAAATAACAAGTACAAAAAGTAAAAAACAAAAAAGTTATATATTGATTGTTTTGTACCGGGTATAATTTAAAAGTTTTTATATTAATACTAAATTAATACTTATAAAAAAAGCTTGACAGTAACCGACATATATGTTAATATATATTAGTCGCAAATCTTAAGACAGTAGGTGCCTTGTTTAAACCTATTAATTTGGGGTTAAAAGGCATAACGATTCTACCTACCGAGGATGGGCTTTAAAATAAGTTTATCTTATCACGCCTATTCTCTTTATTGAGATTAGGTTTTTTTGATTTCAGCGGCGGATTTTCATAAAGGAAGGTGAAATTTTTGCCAAGTCAAAAGGTTTTAGAACAAAAACAAGCTTTGGTTGCTAACCTTACCGAACAATTAAAATCTGCGGTAGCAGGCGTAATTGTTGACTACAAGGGTATTACCGTTGCAGATGATACTAAGCTTCGTAAAGAATTAAGAGAAGCCGGTATTCATTATATGGTAGTTAAAAATACTCTTTTGGGTTTAGCTGCTAAAGAAGTAGGCCTTGAAGGTATTGACGAAGTACTTTCCGGTACTACGGCTATTGCAATAAGCGATAGCGACTATGTTGGAGCTGCACGTATTCTTTGCAATTATGCAAACGATCACGAAAACTTCAATGTAAAACTCGGCTTTATTGACGGTAAAGTTATTCCCGTTAACGAAGTTGAAGAATTATCTAAACTTCCTTCAAGAGAAGAATTGGTTGCAAAAGCCCTTGCCGGTTTCAATGCACCTATCTCCGGTCTTGTTGGAGTGCTCAATGCTAATTTGCGCGGTTTGGTTTGCGCATTAAACGCAATTGCAGAGCAAAAACAATAATAGGAATTTTTTAAAAAGTAAAAAAGTTCCAAAACGAAATCAGAAAAAATAAAAACATTTACAAAATTTTGGAGGTAAATAACATGTCTGAAAACGTAACAAAATTAATTGAAGAAGTTAAAGCATTAACAGTATTAGAATTATCCGAGCTCGTAAAAGCTTTAGAAGAAGAATTCGGCGTATCCGCTGCTGCTCCCGTAGCAGTTGCTGCTGCTCCTGCTGCCGCAGGCGCTGCTGCCGCTGAAGAAAAAACTGAATTCGATGTTGTATTAAAAGACATCGGTGCAGAAAAAATCAAAGTTATTAAAGCTGTTCGCGAAATTACCGGTTTAGGTTTAGGCGAAGCTAAAGCTTTAGTAGAAGCTGCTCCTAAAGCAGTTAAAGAAGGCGCTTCCAAAGAAGACGCAGAAAGCATTAAAGCTAAATTAGAAGAAGCCGGCGCTTCTGTAGAACTTAAATAGTTTTACATTACTGTTTTAAATTAACGGTAAAATTAAAAGACCTACATTTTGTAGGTCTTTTTTTGTATGCTTTTGTTAACATTTAAATACTTTTAATACTTTTAAGCTTTAAAACTATTTTGCTGTTTTATTTTGCATTAAAGGTTTTAGAAAAATAATTGATTAAAAAAGAATAAAAATTATAAGAGCAGTTATTATTTGCAGAATAAGAATTATAGTTTATTATTATATTTCTGTGGCAATTTGGGTTTTTAATTTCCGTAAGTTTTATGTGTTCGTTATCTATTTTGCCAAAACTGTATTCCGGCCAAAAACCCACGCCTATATTTGCGGCTATCATATTTTTAACGGCTGCGGGGCTGTCGCTTTCAAAAATAATTTTAGGACCGAATCCAGATTTATTGCAAAAAGTATCGCAAATTAACCTGAATTCTCTCGACCCCATTAAACTAATAAAATTTTCTTCTTTTGCTTCATTTAAATTTATGCTTTTGTATTTTGCAAATTTATGGGTTTTGGGTACTGCCAAAAATATTTTTTCGTTAAATGCGATTTCCGGGTTAATGCCGGAGTTTAAATTTACATCATTTGTATTCTTTATAATTTTATTTTCATTTTTATTTTTGTAAAGCAAAGAGGTTTTTATGCCTATATCATATAAATTGCTTTCTTTTGTTTGTTTTACTTTAAATATAACGTTTTTGTTTTGTTTTTTATATTCTATTATGGCTTCGGTTACCATACTTGAAGCCGCCAAAACATTAAGTCTTACGGTTTTGCTTTCGGTTTTTGAAAGGGTGTTTAAATAATCGGGAATTTCATTTAATTCCTGCATAATTGGTATAAGCTTTTCTTTTAAATAAAGTCCGTATTTGGTAATTGTAATATTTCTGCCTTTTTGAACAAATAAAGGTACGTTTAATTCTTCTTCAAGTTTATGAATGGATTTTGTAAGTGCCGGTTGGGCTATGTGTAAAGCCTCGGCACTTTTTGTTATATGTTCGTTTTTTGCAACTTCCAAAAAATACTTTATTTGATTTATTTCCATAAAACCACCTATAACTAAAAGTTATTAATTTAATAAATATTATATATTGGAAAACATAAAAAGTCAATGATATACTATATAAAGATTTAGGAAGGTGGAACTTAATATGGCACAAATTATGGAAACTGTAATGCTTGTATGTTTTGGTTTTTCTTGGCCGTTGGCTGTTTATAAAAATATAAAAGCAAAAAGCGCCAAGGGAATGAGTTTAAATTTTATATTGCTTATAATTGTAGGATATGTGGCGGGTATTATAGCAAAAATAAGTACAAATACTTTTAATTTTGTATTTGTTGTATATTTAATTAATTTGGCTATAGTTTCGGTAAATTTAGTGGTTTATTTTATTAATTTAAATATTGACCGAAAAAACGCAATAAAAACGGTTTTAAAAGAGATGGATGATACTATGACGGACGTAGCTTTAAGCGATGAGATTTTAAAAGAAACAGAAAAAATAAAAGAAGAAAACAAATATATAAATAAAAACGAAATAGTTTTGTTTGGCGGTAAAAGTTTTAGTACTATAGATATTAACGAAGTTTGCAACGACTTAAATATAAATGCAAAAATTTATAACCGCAGTATAAACGGTTTAAGTTTACGCGAAGCAATAGATGTTTTAAAACCCTGTGTTTACGATTTACAGCCTAAAAAATTATTTATTAATTTAGGCGAAAAAGATTTGGAAAACAAAAACTTTAATACAGAAAAATTTATAAGCGAATACAGATGTTTGCTTAATTCCGTTAATTTAAATTTAAAAACAAAAATTTATGTTGTTTCCTTAATAGAAAACAGTAATATGGCAGTACAAATAAATAAAAAATTAAAAGCTTTGGCTAAGGAAGCCGGAGCGGAATACGCCGATATTAACGATATAAAACTAAGCGAAAACCCAAGACTTTTTATTATTAAAAACTTAAAAATGTTTTTAAGAGATTTTCCTATATCTTTCAGCGACGCTATGAAAGCGTAAATTCCCCCAAAATTAAAAATAAGTTGTATTTAAAAAGCAGATTACATTGTGTAAGGCAACGCCTTTAACAGTAATCTGCTTTTTGCTGTTTATAACTTATTTTATAAAATGTCCATTATATAAAAATGAGCCTTTAACCATTCGCGGTTTTGTTTAAAGTTCGGATTGTACTTTTCTACCTCTTGCCAAAAATTGCGGCTGTGGTCTTTGTGCAAAAAATGGCAAAGCTCGTGTATTAAAACATAATCTATAACTTCTTTTTTACACATTAAAAGCCTAAAACTAAAAGATATATTATTTGTTGCGCTGCAAGAGCCCCAACGCGTTTTGGCTTTGGTAACGGTAATGTTTTTTAAATTTAAATTCATTTTTTCGGCAAAAAATTCGGCTTTGGGTAAAATGTAATTTTTAAGTTCGTTTTTATAAAAATCAATAACCTTATCTTTGGCGTTTAAACTTAAAAAGGGAACATACAAAGAGTTTTCTTTACAGTTAAAATAAACTTTACTTTGCGAAGTTTTTAAAGAAATTTCGTTGCCGTAAAGTAATAATAAACCATTGTTTTTTAATGCGTATTTTTCGGTATTGCTTAATATAGCTTCGGTTTTGGTTAAAAGCCATTTTTTACGGCTGTTTAAAAAGTCCGAAATAACGTTATAGCTTACAAATAACGGAGCTTTAAGGGTTGCGGTTCCATTACTGTTTAAAGATAAAGATATGGTACTGCGGCGGCTTTTAATAATTTCTGTTTTTATTCCACAAAAAATAATAGTTTTGTTTTTTGTTTTCATTTAGAACCTCTGTAAAAAAACAAAGAATTAATAAAAAATGCCTCCTGTAAAAGAGGCATAAATTATTTTGTTTTTGTTTTTTGCCGATATTGTGTTTTGTAAAAATATTATTTTTACTTAATTTATTATTTATGTGCGTTGGGAATAGGCTGCTTTAAGCTGGAACGGGTTTTTCTTACTTCTGCTAAATTTGAAGTTAAACCTTCGTCGGCTCTTTGCATAAGGTCATCAACAAAATCCTGTGCGGCTTTGCGCATTTCACGGCTTTTGCTTTGTGCTGCTGCTACAATTTCTCTTGCTTTTTCTTCGGCTAAACGTGTAATTTCCTGTTGAGCTATCATTTGTGCGGCTCTTTCATCGGCACGTTTAATAATTTCGTCCGCTTCGGATTTTGCCCTTGTTATAATTTCAGTACGGTCGTTAACAATGTTTTTAGCCTGTTTAATTTCTGCGGGAATATTTAAACGAATATCGTCCACCAATTCTCTTATTCTTTCGGCGTCTAAAAGTGTGCGCTTACCGGGTAATTTCATACCTCCGTCTAATACTTCGTCAAATTCCTCTAAAAGTTCTTCTATACTCATAATTTATCCATCCTTTCTTTTTAAACGTTCTACAACCGAATTTAAAATAGTTTTAGGAATAAAGTCTGTAACATCGCCGCCCATGCTTGCTATAAGTTTAACCATACTGCTGCTTAAATACATATTTTCGGCACTGGACGAAAAAAACATTGTTTCCGCATTCGGATTTAATTTTTTATTGGTTAAAGCCATTTGGAATTCGTATTCAAAATCCGACATAGCCCTAAGACCCTTTATAATTGCTTTTGCCCCTACTTTTTTAGTGTAGTCTGCCAATAAACCGTCGTAACTGTCAACTTCAACATTAGGGATGTCTTCGGTTACTTTTTTAAGCATTGCCACGCGTTCTTCAACCGTAAATGACGGTTTTTTTGAACGGTTTATGCTTACCAAAACAATAACTTTTGAAAACATTTGTGAAGCTCTTCTTATTATATCTAAATGACCTACCGTTACGGGGTCGAAACTGCCGGGACAAACAACCGTTATATTGGTTATGTTGTTCATATTAATCTTTCTTTCTTTTGTAAACGGTTATACCGGTTTTGCCGTATTTATAAGTTTTAAATATCGATAAATTTTGTATTTCTTCGGGTAATTTTTCGTTGGTGGAATGCTCGCAAATAATCATACCGTAATCACTTAATCGGTTATTTACCGTATTTATTGCATTAATCATTTGATTAGCTTTGTACGGAGGGTCTAAAAACACTATGTCAAAAGTTAAATCGGTACTTTGCAAAAACATAGTGTAGTCGGTTTTAAAAACCGTGGCTTTTTGTTCTAATTTAGCCGATTTTAAATTTCTTTTTATAATTTCTACGGCATTGTTTCCGTTATCTATAAAAACTGCGCTTTCGGCACCTCTGCTTAAAGCTTCAATACCTAATTGACCGCTTCCCGCAAAAAGGTCTAAAACCCTTCTTCCTTCAATATCAAACTGAATAGCGCTAAACAAAGCCTCCTTAACTTTTTCGGTGGTAGGCCTTGTTTCGTATCCTTCGGGAGCCGTTAATTTTGCGCCGCGCGCCGTACCTGTAATTACTCTCATAATACCTCACACAAATTTATACATATACTATTATTGCTTAAAACAAATAAAAAGTCAATATTTTTATTTAACGGATGCGTTTTTTACAACAAATTCCATAACCTTTTTTACAAGTAAAGTATTTTGAACGTCGGACAATTGTTTTTGTGTGTATTTACCTTTGCCGTAAGTGGATTCGGCCTCTTTTTCCGCATCTTTAATATCAACCGAAATATTTTCTTTTTTGGCAATGTAATACGCAACCATTTCTTCTTTTGTTCTTTCTTCGGCATATTCTCTCATAAGATTGTTAAATCCTTCTTCGTAATTGCTGAAGTAAGAGGTTTTATAAGTTGCGTATTGGGTTGATAAATATTCTATATTGTTATTTAATTCTTTTTCGGGATATTTTAATATAGAGGCTTCGCCGACTGCTTTTGTAATCCAAATATAATCGCTTTTAATACCGTCGGCTATAGCTTTTTTATATTCGTCTAAACTTTTATATCCCATTTCGGAAGCAAAAACCTCGTCTAATTCATTAAAGGTTTTTCTTTTTATTTTTTTAATTGTTACGGTAAATTCAACGCCTTTTCCGGCAAGGTCTTTACTGTGGTAAGAAGTAGGGAATTTAAGGTTAAGCTTTACGGTTTCGCCGGTTTTTTTGCCTATAAGTCCCGTTTCAAAGCCTTCAATAAAACTATTGCTGCCTATTTCCAAATCGGCGTTTTCGGCAGAACCGCCTTCAAATTCTTTACCGTCTATTTTTCCTACATAATCTATAACAACCGTATCGCTTTCAATTACCGTGTTTACGCCGGTAAGCTCGGTTTCTTTATATAATTTTAAGCTTTCAAGATCTGTTTGGTATTTTTTCTTTATTTTTTGTGCAACTTCCGGAATATTTTCCGAATACTCAATACCCTTGTATTTTTTAACGGTTATATATTTAGACATATCGGGATATTCGTAATATTTAAAAAATGCGTCGCTTTTGTTGCCGCCGCAGGCGCAAAGAGAAAATATCAGTCCTAAAAGTAATATAACGGAAACGGTTTTTTTCATAAAAAATTTAATTCCTTTCAGTGAATAAAAAATATTGATTGCAGTGTATATAAAATAACCGATGTTAAAAAATAAAAATTTTTAAAAGAGATTTATAATTTTTATATACAAATAACATAATATACATCTATTATAACATATTTTTTGTTTTAATTCCACTGTTTTTTAAATGATTTTGTTTAAAATTTATTTGTATAATTAAAACAGTTATGATACAATAAATAATATAAAACAGTATTTTAAGGCATTTATTTTTCAGGGGGACAATATATGAATGAACGCAGCAGTATAGTTTTAGAAAAAACCGAACATTTATCGGGTTTGTTCGGTAATTACGACGCAAATATTAAAGCTATAGAGCAGCGGTATAAAGTTAGTATAACCTACCACGGTAACACTTTAAATATTCAGGGTGAAAAGAGCGGAGTTGAAAAATCGTTAAAAGTAATAAAATCGCTTTTAACCCTTATAGATAAGGGCGAGAGCATAACGGAGCAAAATTTAATTTATGTTTTTTCGCTTGTGGAAGAAGGTAACGACGATAAAATTTCGGTTCTTACCAACAGCGACGCCGTATGTGTTACGGCATCCGGCAAACCCATAAAAGCCAAAACTTTAGGACAGAAAAAATATTTGGAAGCCATAAACAACAATATAATTACAATAGGCGTAGGGCCTGCCGGAACAGGTAAAACTTATTTGGCGGTGGCTTTGGCCGTAAAAGCTTTTAGGTCTAAAGAAGTAAACAGAATAATTCTTACGCGTCCCGCTGTGGAAGCCGGCGAAAAACTCGGCTTTTTGCCGGGTGATCTGCAACAAAAAATAGACCCGTATTTAAGACCTTTATACGACGCTTTACACGAAATGTTAGGCAGTGAATTGCTTGCAAGATGTCAGGAAAGAGGAGATATAGAAGTGGCTCCTTTGGCATATATGCGCGGCAGAACTTTAGATAACAGTTTTATTATTTTGGATGAAGCGCAAAATACAACAAAAGAGCAAATGAAAATGTTTTTAACAAGGCTTGGGAATAACAGTAAAATCGTTGTAACCGGCGATATTACCCAAACCGATTTGGCATTTGGAAAGCAATCGGGTTTAAAACAGGTAATGCACATTTTAAAAGGAATAAAAGATATTGCCGTAATAAAACTTTCAAGCAAAGACGTGGTAAGGCACAGATTGGTACAGGAAATAATTAACGCTTATGAAAAAAGCGATAAAAAGGAAGAACAATATTTAAATGCAAAAAACAGAGATAACGGTAAGCAATAATCAAAACGAAACTTTGCCGGAAAATATTAAAAGCATTTTAAAAAATGCCTGCAAAGAAGTTTTAAAATATGAGAAATTTTTAAAGGACGCCGAAATTTCCGTAACATTTGTAACGGAAGAAGAAATTAAGCAATTAAATAAAGAGTTTAGGAATAAAGACAGCGTAACGGATGTATTATCGTTTCCTATGGGAGAAAACGGAGAGTACGATTTAAACCCTGAAAACAATTGTTTTATTTTGGGCGATGTGGTTATTTGCGTTAAAAGAGCTTTGGAACAGTCTTTGGAGTACGGACACAGTTTAACAAGAGAAATAACGTTTTTATGCGTTCACTCTGTTTTACATTTGCTGGGTTACGACCATATAAAAGAAGAAGACACAGCTGTAATGCGTCCGAAAGAAAAAGCAATAATGGAAATTTTAAAAATAAGCAGATAAAAATTAAAAAACAAATAAAAATTAAAAACAAAAATAAAAAATCAAAATAAAAACAGAGGTATTTTATGAAAACAAAAACGGCGTTTATAGCGGTTATAGGAAGAGCCAATGTAGGTAAATCTTCGTTTATTAACAGAGTGGTGGGAAATAAAGTTGCAATTGTTTCGGATAAGCCCCAAACCACAAGGACCCGAATAATGGGAGTAAAGAATTTTGAAGATGACAAAAGCGATACGCAAATAGTTTTTATTGATACCCCGGGTTTTCATAAACCGAAAAATGTTTTGGGCGAACAAATGGTAAAGGCTACGGAAAATGGTTTGTTTGATGTAGACGGCGTTTTACTTATGGTAGACGCGGCTCCCGAATTTAAATTTTCAAAAGACAATATTCCGCCTGCCGAAACAGAACTTATAAAGGCGTTAAAAAAACGCAATTTAAAATGTATTTTAGCGCTTAATAAAATAGATAAACTGCAGGATAAAAGCAGTTTGCTTGAAATGATAGCGGCGTATTCCGAGCTTTATAATTTTTCGGCTATTCATCCTATTTCGGTATCTACCGGTAACGGAATAGAAGAAATAAGCAAAGATTTAATATCTTTTGCAAAAGAAGGACCGCATTATTTTCCTAAAGACGTATATTCCGACCAACCGGATAAAGTTATGGTAGCCGAGCTTATACGAGAAAAAATATTAAGGCTTTACGAAAAGGAAATTCCCCACGGAACGGCAGTGGAAATAGAAAGATTTTATGAAAGAGATACTAAAGAAGGCGAGCCTATATTAATGGTAGAAGCCGTAGTTTACTGCGAAAAAGAAAGCCATAAGGGAATTATTATAGGCAAAGGCGGAGCGGCTTTAAAAAAGGTTGGTACTTTAGCCAGAAAGGATATAGAAAAATTCTTCGGTATGAAAGTATCGCTTAAGCTTTGGATAAAAGTAAAAGAAGATTGGCGCAACCGCAAAGGAATAATACATAGTTTGGGACTGGATTAGACAATATAACTGGGAAACAATGTTTTTTAAATAAACGGCGCAATTATCGGCATTAGTGCCTTCAGTTCACAATACACCGGTATTTTAAATATTAATTTAAATATTAATTTAAATATTAAAAAATATAAACGGCAATGTTTTGCTATAGAAAGTATTGTGTTGATGGTATTGATTGTATTGTTTAATAATTAATATAAATACATAATATTTTTGTTTTAGGCTTTAAAATAAAAAGATAGTAAAAAAGATAGTAAAAAATTAAAAGCCGATAAAATTTTAAAAAACAAAAAATTAAGGTTTGATATTCGTTATTTGGGGCAAAATATTTTTGGGTGATAATAATGAATAAAAAACCGAACGGCGGCAGAAAAGAATGGTTAAAATTTACTCTTTCAGGAAGGGTTACGGATTATTTATCTTTTGTATCAAAAAAGGAAGAAAACTTAAAAAATGAAACAGGTAAAAGCACAAAAGAAAATAAAAACCGAGGGGTTGGTAATAAAAACGGTAGATGTTAACGACAGTAACCGTTTAATTGTTATTTTAACTAACGATATGGGTATAATAACCGCTTTTGCCGGCGGTGTTAAAAAGCCAACCAGCAAATTATCCGCTGGATGCGGACTTTTTGTTTATTCGTTTTTCGGATTAACAAAAACCGGTTCCAACTACAGGGTAGACGAAGTTATACCGAAAGAACTTTTTTATAAAATAAGGTATGACATTGAAGGTGTAGCGTTAGCTTCTTATTTTTGCGAGTTGGTGTCGGGTATGTCGTTTGAGGGAGATTGCTCAAACGAACTTTTAAGGCCGTTGCTTAACGCATTGTATTTAATAACGCAAAAAAATAAACCGTTAAAGCTTATAAAAGCGGTAACCGAAATGAGAATTATGTCGGCTGCGGGATTTATGCCGGATTTAAGTGGAGTTTCGTGCGGACATAATTATGAAAATTCCGTTGTTTATCTTGATTTTATAGGCGGCGTTTTGGTTTGCAGCAATTGTGCAAAAAAGATAAACGGATTTAAAGGAAAAATTTTAAATAAAACGGTTTTGGACGCTTTAAGGTACATATTAAATTCCGATGTAAAAAAATGCTATTCTTTTAATATTCCTCAAAACGACCTTAATAATTTGTGTTATATAACCGAAAACTACGTTATAGAACAAACCGAGCGTAAATGTAAAACTTTAAGCACTTTAAAAGAACTGCTGCAATAAAAACAAAATAAATATTATAAAAAGGGCGAAAGCCCCGTAAAAAACAAATTTTTTGTTTTTTACGGCAAAAGCGTTGCTTTTGCCCTAATATACAAAAAACACTTTTTTGAATTAAATTTAAGGAATAAAAAATGATAGAAACATATAACGAACAAAAACATATAAAAACTTTAGAACTGGATAAGGTTTTAAATTTACTTTCTTTGTGTTGCAGTATGGATGAAACCAAAGAAAAGGCTAAAGAAATTATGCCTAAAAATAATTTTCATGAAGTAAATGAGCTTTTAAAAGAAACCGAAGATGCTTTTTTGCTTTCGGCAAGGTTTTCGGCGCCTACTTTCGGTAAAGTAACTAATGTTATTTCTTTGCTTTCCAGGGCGGAAATGGGCGGAGTGCTTAATATGCACGAGCTTTTAAAAATAGGGGAATTGCTTAGAGTTTCTAGAACGGTTAAAAGCTGGAAAGAAACAAACGCCGAAAATTTTAATACTTCTTTGGATAAGTATTTTAATAAAGTAACGCCTAACAAATATTTTGAGGAAAAAATATTTTCTTATATTAAAAGCGAAGATGAAATGAGTGATAATGCTTCGGAAACGCTTTATAATATAAGGAAAAAAATAAGAAAAGCTTCTTTGGCAGTAAGAGAAAAATTAGAAAAAACCATAAAAGGCTCGGCAGCAAAATATTTGCAGGATTCTATTATTACACAAAGGGAAGGCAGATTTGTAGTTCCTGTAAAAGCCGAAAATAAATCGGCGGTCCCCGGTCTTGTTCACGATACCTCCTCCAGCGGAGCCACTCTTTTTGTAGAGCCTATGGCGGTTGTTGAACTTAATAACGATATAAGGGTTTTAAAATCGAAAGAAAAAGAAGAAATAGAACGTATTTTATACGAGCTTTCTGCAGATGCGGCGGTTTTTGCAAACAGCGCAAAAATTTCTTATAATGCCTTGCTTTCGTTAGACCTTATTTTTGCAAAAGCGGCTTTAGGGTATAAAATGAAGGCTACGGTTCCTAAAATTAACGATATAGGAAAAATAAAGTTAAATAAAGCAAGACATCCGCTGATAGATCAAAAATCGGTAGTACCTATTTCTTTGGAACTGGGATACGATTATACCATGCTTTTAATTACGGGACCCAATACTGGAGGAAAAACCGTAACTTTAAAAACCATAGGACTTTTGTGTTTAATGACTTCATGCGGACTTTTAATTCCGGCGGAAGACGGCAGTGAAATTGCCGTATTTAATAAAATATTTGCGGATATAGGCGACGAACAAAGCATTGAACAATCGCTTTCGACTTTCTCAAGCCACATTAAAAACATAATTAATATTTTGGATTTGTGCGATAAAAATTCGCTTATATTGTTTGATGAACTTTGTGCCGGAACCGACCCTGTAGAAGGCGCTGCTTTAGCAGAAAGTATTTTAAACAGATGTATGGAAAAAAACTCTACCGTGGCAGCCACCACGCATTATGCCGAGCTTAAAACATTTGCGTTGGAAAAACCAAAGGCGCAAAACGCCTGCTGCGAGTTTGACGTTGAAACATTAAAACCTACTTATAGGCTTTTAATAGGTGTTCCGGGCAGGTCAAACGCTTTTGAAATTTCAAAAAAATTAGGTTTGGACGTTAATATAGTAGAAAAAGCAAAAGAACTGATATCGAGAGAAAACGTTAGATTTGACAATGTGATTTCTCAACTTGAAAAGGCGCATACCGACGCCAGAAAAGAAAAAGAAACAGCCGAAGCGTTAAAAATAAAAATGGAAAAAGCCCAAAAGCTTTCAGAGGAAAAATTAAAAGAAGTTACAAACGAAAAAGAAAAGATTTTGGAAAATGCAAGGCAAAAAACAGAAGATACAATAGATTATGCCAAAAGCGAAGCCAACCGTTTGTTAAACGAACTTGAAGAAATTAAGAAAAAAATTACAAAAGAAAATGCTTCCGACAGTATTATAAAAGCCAAAACTTTAATTAACCAAAAGATTAAAAATATTGAAAAAACCAATACCGGCGATGAAATAGAGGACAGCGAATATGAAAATTATACGCTTCCAAGAGCCTTAAAGCCCGGAGATAATTTAAGGGTTAAAGGTTTTTCAAAATTGGGAGTTTTAGAAAAGCAGAACGGAAACAAACTGCAAATTGTTTTGGGAAATATAAAAACAACGGTTGATATAAAAGACGTTATGCTTTTTGAAGAAAAACCAAAAGAAAAAAGAACAAGAACCATAAGCGGAATAAAAAGCAAAGCCGAAATGAAAACAGTCAGGGAACTGGATATAAGAGGACTTTCGGTAGACGAAGGTATTATAGAAGTTGAACGGTTTATAGACAACTGCGTTTTATCGGGAGCCGAAAACGTAACGGTTATTCACGGTAAAGGAACGGGAGTTTTAAGAGAAGCCGTAAGGAAACATTTAAAAACGTTAAAACAGGTAAAATCAATACGCCCCGGAATTTACGGTGAGGGAGAAAACGGAGTAACCGTAGTAACTTTAAAATAAAAAAGAATAAAACGACAGAAGTATATGTAAAAAAATAATTAAAAATAGATTTTATTTATAAGGAGGATAAATTATGTCTAAAACCGTACTTATAACCGGAGCCAGCCAAGGGATAGGCTCGGCGGCGGCTATAGTTTTTGCAGATAAGGGATATAATGTGGTTATAAACTATAATAATTCCGAAACAAAAGCTAAAATGTTGCAGCAATCTTTGGCAAAAACCGGCTGTAAATGTTTGGCGGTGGGCGCAAATGTGGCAT
The DNA here is from genome assembly GCA_902796905.1 of Oscillospiraceae bacterium. Classification (GTDB taxonomy): domain Bacteria; phylum Bacillota; class Clostridia; order Oscillospirales; family Acutalibacteraceae; genus UMGS1279. Next base: position 112,380 of record CADBQU010000019.1, read on the forward strand.
ATCCCGGAGAAGTAAATAATATGGTAAAACAAGCGGAATACGCTTTCGGCGGAATTGACGTTTTGGTTAATAATGCGGGAATATCCTCTTTTAATTTAATTCAGGATATATCCGACGCCGAATGGAACGATATGGTTTCCGTAAATTTAACGGGTGTATTTAACACTACCAGAGCGGTTATACCCCAAATGATACATAAAAAAGAAGGGGCGATTATTAATGTTTCTTCTATTTGGGGCATTACGGGCGGAGCTATGGAAACGCATTATTCTGCCGCTAAAGCAGGCGTAATAGGTTTTACAAAGGCGTTGGCAAAAGAGGTAGGACCCAGCGGAATAAGGGTTAATTGCGTAGCACCGGGAGTTATAGAAACAAATATGAATTCGAATTTAACTTTGGAAGATATGAGAAGATTAACGGATGATACTCCTTTAGGTAGATTAGGTTCGCCTTTTGAAGTGGCAACAACCATTTATTATTTAGCTACCGAAGACGCTTCGTTTATAACCGGTCAGGTAATAAGTCCTAACGGCGGATTTGTTATTTAAACTTTTATAAAAGCTGTAACGGCGGTTAAAAAGGCAAGCCTTTTTAACACCGAAAGCTTTGCTTTCGGCGTTTGCAAACCGTATAAATACGGTTTGCAAAAACCGCCGTATTTTACAAACAAAAATAAATAAAATGTAAAAAATATTGAAATTGTGTTTTTAAAACGGTATAATTATAATATACTTTAAAGTATAAAAATTTTTAAGGGAGAATTTAATATGGAATTTTTGTGGATAGGATTGGGAATTGTACTTTTAATAATTATTTTTTCTAATATAAGAGTTGTTCCTCAGGCATATGCTTTTGTAATAGAAAGGCTGGGGGTTTATCACGGAACATGGGAATCCGGTTTGCATGTAAAACTTCCCTTTATAGATAAAGTGGTAAAAAGAGTTTGCTTAAAAGAACAGGTAATGGATTTTAATCCTCAACCGGTTATAACCAAAGATAATGTAACTATGCATATAGATTCGGTTTTGTTCTTTACCATAAGAGACCCTAAATTATATGTTTACGGCGTAGACAGACCTTTAAACGCAATAGAAAATTTAACGGCCACCACTATGAGAAATATTGTGGGAGATTTGGAACTGGACGCTTGTCTTACCTCAAGAGATGTTATTAATGCAAAAATCACCGAACTTATAGATGTGGCTTCGGACCCTTGGGGCATAAAGGTAAATAGGGTTGAAGTTAAAAATATTATTCCTCCGTCGGAAATTCAAAATGCCATGGAAAAGCAAATGAAAGCCGAAAGAGAAAAGAGAGAGTCTATTTTAAGGGCCGAGGGCGAAAAACAGTCTAAAATTTTAACTGCCGAAGGCGAAAGAGAATCTTTGGTTATTAGGGCAGAGGCTCAAAAGAAAGCCAGAATTTTGGCGGCGGAAGCAATAAAAGAAGAAAAAATAAGATTGGCGGAAGGCGACGCCGAAGCCATTTTAAAAGTTAAGCAGGCAACTGCCGACGGTATTAAAAAAATAAACGAATCGGAGCCTTCTAAAGAATATTTAAATATAAGGGCTTTAGAAGCATTTGAAAAAGTTTCGGACGGTAAGGCTACAAAAATAATTGTTCCAAGCAATATTCAGGATATTTCGGGATTAATAGCTTCCGTAACCGAAATTGCAAAAAAAGACGCCGAAAAAACTTCGGAAGTAAAAAACGCCAAAGATGAGGCTTAAAGATAAAATCAGTTTAAAACAGGAGAATTATTTTGCGAAATTCGGATAATGAATTTTTTGAGGCATATAAAAAATTAGAAAAACTTTGTTCCGAAATATATAATTGTAAAAACGGTGTAAGCAAATATATTGAAGAAATGGAAAAGGCCGAAATAAGCGGCAAATATAAAATTTCGGGCTGGGAAACATTTTATAAAAATTTAAAACATTCGCGGTACATAAGGAACAAGATTGCTCACGAAAGCGGAAATATTTTATACAGCACAAAAGCAGATGTGGAATATGTGTGTGATATTTACGACAGTATTTTAAACCAAAAAGATCCGTTGGCAGTGCTGGAAAAAATAAATAAATCTAAAAGTAAAAATATTACAAAAACCGATATTTACAATTACAATAATAAAGACGAAGATAATTACGGAAAAAACAATTTTAAACTTACCATGGGAATTTTCGTTTTTGGTATATTTTTAGCTTTATTAATATTGGTTTTGGTTTTTAACAATTTAGGATATTTAAAATAAAAAAAACGGAGTAGCCCTTTTTGGGGGTTGCTTCGTTTTAGTTTTGCTTTTTAATTTTTAAAATTCAGAATTTTAAATTTTAGCGGTACAAATCTTTTTATTGTATATTTTATACAAAAATAAAATTTTTTAGGTTTTACAAGCAAAAAACAGATATATTATATTTAAAATTACAAAAATAAAGTGCAACAATTGTAACCAAATAAGTGATAATATACAAAAAACGATATATGGTATTGTATAAAAATAAAGTGATATTAGTATGATTTTGGAATTTTTATATAAAATACACGAAAAATTAAAAATTTTATTATTTTAATCACTAATTGAATTTTAAAAATCTTTCTTTATAATAAAAGTGTATTATATTTACGGAGGGATTTTATGAAAAAAATATCATCGATTGCACTTAGTTTACTTTTAGTTCTTACAACGGTTTTCGGTTGTTTTTGCTTTAATGTAAATGCAGATGCAACAAATCTTTTTACAGGCGGAGATTTTGAGGACGAAACCGTTTTGGATATAGGTAGCGGTGCGGAGTGGAATCCTACAACTAACGGTTGGATGACTACAGCCGGCAGGGATGTAGGTCCTAATTGGGGAGCGTATGTTGTTGATACCGATAAGTATAGCGGCAGCAAGTCTTTGAAAATTGCTTACCATTGGAGCCATACTTTAGCAAGACGTTTAACGCTTGAAGGCGGAAAAACATATAAATTCAGTTTTTGGATGAAAGCTTCAAGCCCTCAAACTAAATTTCAGTGTGTAAGAATTTACAACAGAAAAGAGTATGATGGTATTTTTGTTAATTCATCGGGAACAGGTTTACCTAACTATAACAGCAACGATATTTCGCTTTTGGTAAATGCACAGTGGCTGGATTCTCCAAGCGGATGGAAGCAGTACACTTACTCTTTTACAACCGATGAAAACAAACCTTATGTTGAAATAGATTTTACAACGGCTATAGATCCAGCAAATGAGTGGATTTTGGTAGATGATGTTATGATAGAAGAATGTACGGATAAAACCAATATGGAAGAATGCTTGGCACCGATTTGGGAAGGCGATACGGTTTACAACGAATCGTTTTTACCGGTAAGAAACGAAGATAATTCGCTTAATCCGGTACAATTGCTTTACGATATAAGCGAAGTAATATCGGTAAAATCTTATGATTTAAAAACAACTTATGTTGAAAACACAGACTATAAAATAGAGAACGGTAAATTAATTATTTTAGAAGGCAGTTCCATTCCGGTATGCTCTTACAGTAAATTCCATCCTACTTCGGGCGGAATTCACAGGCGCGGCGGCGGAGCTTTGGCTTTTGAAGATTTTGATTTTAACGCTTATCAAACGGTTGTAACGTATAAACATACCGACAGCTACAAAGGCGCGGTTCCTTTAACGCAAAGCGAAAAATTTACCAATACCTTAAATAAGTTAAAAAATAAAGAAAGCTTAAATGTTTTATTTTACGGCGACAGTATAACCGTGGGCGCAAATGCCAGCGGATATAACGGCGTAGAGCCTTTTATGCCTATGTGGCCAAAACTTATAGTAAACCAACTTAAAAAAGCCTATAATACAACCAACATAAATTATATTAATACGGCACAAGGCGGAAGAGATTCTTATTGGGGTAAAGATAACGCCGATTCTTTAGCGGCAAATAAAAATCCGGATTTGGCGTTTATAGGATTTGGTATGAACGACACCGCTATAACGGCTTCTGTTTTTTGCAATAATATTAAAACTATTATAAATAAAATACGCGCAACCAATCCAAACTGTGAAATCGTTTTAATAGGCACTATGCTGCCTAACTATTTGGCAGATGAATATTACGGACAGCAATATACTTTTGCCGAAAGCTTAAAAACTTTGGCAAGTTCGTTTGAAAATGTAGCGGTTGCAAATGTTACCGAAGTTCATAAATATATGTTGGAAAGAAAAAATTACGAGGATACTACGGGTAATAACGTTAACCATCCAAATGACTTTTTAGCAAGGGTTTATGCTCAGGTTTTATTAACAACTGTTTTACCTTGCCGTCATAATTTAACAAAAATTCCGGCGGTAGCGGCAACGGAAGAAACCGAAGGAAATATAGAATATTATAAATGCGAAAAATGCGGCAAATTGTATACGGATGAATCGGGTACAACCGAAATTACATTGGAAGAAACCAAAACAAACAAATTACCGCATACGCATAATTTAACAAAAATTCCGGCAGTAGCGGCAACAGAAGAAGCCGAAGGAAATATAGAATATTATAAATGCACAAAATGCGGCAAATTGTATACGGATGAATCGGGTACAACCGAAATCACATTGGAAGAAACCAAAACAAACAAATTACCGCATACGCATAATTTAACAAAAATTCCGGCGGTGGCAGCTACAGAAGAAGCCGACGGAAATATAGAATACTATAAATGCACAAAATGCGGTAAATTATATGCCGACAGTTTAGGAAATACCGAAATCACCTTAGATTCTACCGTTGTAAAATATGTATCCGGAAACGGTAATAATAACAATAATAATAACAATAACGGTAGCAGCAACAATAATAACGGCAATACCGGTACTTCCTCAACAAGTCCCAAAACGGGAGATAACTTTAATTTAATTTGTTGTATTTTGGCTGTTATTTCTTCTGCTTTGGGTATATTCGGCTTAAAAATTTATAAAAAAAGATTTAACGGATAAAAAATAAATACCTAAAAACTAAATATATATTAAAAAGGCGCAGTTACGGCAAAAAACCATAAACTGCACCTTTTTTATATATTATAAGCTTGTTTTTTAAACATTCTTTTCCAGTTTATAAATCCGTAAATATCGTTTGCCAAAAACATTACAAAGCAAAAAATCATAGATAAATAAGCAATGTTTTGCGCTGCGGCAAAAGACCATAAAATAATTAAAACAATATCGTTTGCGGCATATCCCAGCGCATAGTAGGGACTTCGTAAATACGTTAAATAGCAGGGCAAAAATGAAGTGGTTATAGAAATTGTACTGAATAACAGCTGAGCAGTATTAAGTGCTTTTAAAATAAAATAAAAAACAAAGGTTACGGCAAACGCCAAAGAAAACATAATAATAACTTGTTTTTTGTTTATTTTATTTACCAAAACTTCTTTTGTGTTTTTATACGGATTTTTAAGCCAGGAAAAAACCGCTAAAATATCTATAGGTGCCGTCATACACAAATAGGTTATCATTTCGCCGTAATATTTAAATTTAAATGAAATTATACCGTACAGTACCGCAAAAGCAACAGTTAAAATTTGACCTATTATATATCCTTTTGCAACAAATATTAAGGCAGTTACGCCTATTAAAGACGCTAAAATACTTATTATGCTTTTTTGCGGCGAAAATAAATATGAAATTAATACAACGGCAGCCGAAACGCTCCAAAGTATTTTTTCAAATTTTGTCAGTCCTTTAAAAATATTTTTAAATTTTTGCATAAATAAAACCTCCAATAAAAAAGCATTTACAAACATATCTTCAAAGACCTAACGATATGTTTATAAATGCTTTGCATTTTTCTACCCGGTGGCAGTAATATTAATTTTTAAATGTGAAAACCCAAAACAAAAGTAAAAACATTTTTGCCAAAAGCCCACGGGCTTTGTTTTCGCATTTTAGTTCAGATACATAGATTTTTCTTTTTAATCGTCATCATCGTCTCCCGACCATGACGAGATATAGTGAATATCTCCGCTGTCCATATCTATGGCCATATTGTCGCCCATGCGCATCAGCATATTACCGTCGGAGTCAATTGCCATATTATCGGAAACGGTATACGCGAAATCGCCGTCGTCATAATCGAAGAAATGCTTACTCATAGATTTGCCTCCTTAATCTTCAATAATCTCGTATTCCACACGGGAGCCTTTGACTCTGCGGGCGTGGTAGTGCGCGCCGTTCGCTTTCCAGTGCGGGAAGTGATCTGCTTTTTCATCGTTTGTATCACAATGGCAAATAATAATGTTTTCGAGAACATCGCAGCCGCCGGCGGAAAGCGGGCGGATGTGGTCGAGCGTCGGGTGATAAGCGCTGTTCGGATTCCCGCAGGCGGATTTTTTCATCAGCCGTCCGGTATAATCATACGCCTCCTCCTTTGCGCCTAAAACCATGTTCCACACATCAACAGTCTTATACTTTGACATTTTGAGTACCTCCTTTCAATGATTCTGCTAACATTATAGCAAACAGTTGAAAGGATCTGGCAGGGTACAGATGTCCCCCCCGGCGAAGTTAAAGCAAGTCGGTTATATTCTGTCCTGTTTTTTCGGCTATTAAAATGATATTTTCAAGCTTTGGACATCTGAATTTTTTGCTGTTAATGTTTTTTCTCCAAGATTCAATGGTAGACACACTGAGATTTAATTGTTCTGCAGCTTTGTCAACGGTTTCAAACCTATCAAGAAGTGCATGGTAGCATTGATTAGCCACGGCTTCTTGATCGCATTTTAGATGTTTTTCCACAAGATCCTGCAAATTAAAAATATCTTCGCCGATAACTTGTTTCAGAGAATCATATTTGTTTTCCTGCGTGACGGTTGTTCCGCCATCCGTCATTGCAACAAAGTGTACGCTTTTCCAATCGTCCGGAATAAGATACGGACTGTGTGTTGAGTAAATCACTTTGATGCCTCGGCTTTTAAGTTGGAGTATCTCTTTCAGGACTTCTTTTTGCGCAAGGGGATGAAGCATGGCGGCAGGTTCATCAATAATAAACAGGTCGCCGTTTTCAAGAGTATTCTTTATAAAATAGTATGTAAAATACCACCGTCTGCCGGCACTTGTAAAATTAAGATCAACGATTTCCCCACTTTTTTCGTGCAGTAGTATCGATGGGAGTTTTCCGTCGGATTGCTCAACAGAAATGCGGTCGTACATACCGTTTTCAAACTCGGGAATGTGCGCATTGAGGGACTCTTCAAAATTATTCAATGCGGCTTCTGACAGGGAAAAGTTTTTATTTTCGCCGATCTGCTTTTGAAGCTCAACTTTATCGTTACCTGTATAGACTTTGCTTAGATATGTCTGCAGGATCGTGCGTGTGTTATCGCGGCGGAAATACTCGCGCTCCTGTTTCTCTGTTTTAAAAATGACCTCGCTGCTTTCATTCCGCAAAAAAGCGCATTTTGTGCCGACGCAGTTTCGAACTTCACGAATAAATTTGTAAAATACATTGCTGTTATCAGGAATTATTTGATCGTCAGATAGGGCGGCTTTCAATCACTTTGCCCGTTCGTCCAGCTCATGCAGCAAGACAGTGATTTTCTCGCAGGATGCTTTTGTCGCCTTGTTGATTTTTGTAATTTCCCGCTTTATCGCCGTTTCGTTGATTGTGATAAATTTTTCTTCAAAAGGTGCTAAATCTGGTTTCACATAACAGAGTTTGAAGCAAATCCTTTCTAAATTACCTAACTGATAATAATTGGGAATATATCCGAATTTGAAAGAGAACTCTTCAACGCAAAAGTTTTGCAAAAGTGATTCTGCCAGCTTTTCCGCTTTCTCTAAAACAAATTCTACTTGAGATTTGAGGCTATCATAATTTGTTGTTGAATCTTGAAAATCTGTAATCCGGTATCCTCGCAGAGGTTGTTCATCGCGCTCATTGTAAGCAATTTTGTTCAGCTGCTCTTTATATGTATCCAGGGCGTATTTCAATTCTCTTGCAAGATCGGAGATTTCGTCAATTTCCGATCTTAAAAGCGGAAACAGACATTCCGACTCAATTCGGTCTATCTTGCAGTTTTCTCCGGAACAGGCGGCAAATTCGTATTCTCTATCAATGCTTTTGCCGGGGAAGAGTCTCTCGGCATCTTCCTTTTCAAGGCGGATGTGCACCTTATAGTGCAGCGGCAGTTCTTCGCGCAACCCGAAGTAATTACCGTTTGCCTCCGCAACGGCACTCAGTGATTCCAAAATATTGGTTTTTCCGCTTCCGTTCTTGCCAATCAATACGGTCGGTAATCCGTCATAAAGGTTTATTTCAACCGGTTCTTTTATCGACTTGTAATTTTAAATTTCAATTTTTATTATTCTCATAAAAACCTCCGTAAGCAATTGAGGCAGTATTTATAATTATTATACAATAAAAGCGGAGCAAAGCTCCGAAAACAACGAAAGTTGTTTTAAAATTCGTAAGAATTTTGCTTTTAATCATTCAATGGAGCAGACGACAACGCCGAAAAATGCAAAACATTTTCAAACAAAGCAAAGCTTCGTTTGGTCTGCGAACATTATAACATAAAAACAATATTTTTAAATAAATGATATTATTACAAAAATCAGTCTAAAGCAATAATTGTTATGTTGTAGTTTCTTCCTAAAAAATCGGTATTTAAAAATAACATATTAAAATAAGAAAATTTTAAAGTTATGTTTTCCGTAGCCGTATATATTTTATTGTATGCAACCGTAAGCCTGTTTTCTAAACCTTTTTTAGGAGAATTTATAAAGGTTTTTGTTGCCATCATTGTTTCCGAAGTATATCCGTCTGTAAGCGATGCACCGCAAACAACGTCTTCTTTGTTGGCACTTACGGAAACCGTTCCGTTAAATACAACGCTGTACGAACGGCCCTTTGCAAGAGTGATTTCGTTTGTTGATTTATTATACGAAATAACATTTCCGGTATTGGCTTTTTCGGTAAAAGAAAGAGCGGAATTCCAACTGTTTTTAAACGATTCTCCGTAGGCTGCAAAATATCCTTTGCATATTCCGTCTTTACCGTTTATACCGTTTATACCGTTTGTGCCGTTTTTACCGTTTGTTCCGTCTTTACCGTCTTTGCCTTTAAGTAAAGATAAATCGTAAAGATGGAACCAAATATTATCTTCAACATATTTCCACTGTAAATTGTTTGAATTTATGCAAAACTCGGCAGTTTTGCCGTTATTCCCGTCTTTGCCGTCGGCACCGTTTGCACCGTTTTACCATCCTTACCCGAAGGTCCGCAAATATCGGAAAGGGCAATAAGATTTTGCCATTATTTATCGGCGTTGCGCCACTGTAAAAAATCATTTGATTTCCGAATTTCTACATTGCTGCCGTTAATACCGTCTGTTCCGTTTTTGCCGTTACTTCCTGTAATATCCGAAACGGCAACAAGATTATTCCAGTCTTCGTTTAAATAACGCCATTGAATGTAATTACCGTTATTTCTTATTTGAATATTTTTACCGTCTTTACCGTTAATACCGTTTTTACCGTCGGCACCGTTAGTTCCGTCTTTTCCTACCGCTGAATTGCTTCTTATATCATCAAGCTTAACTAAATTGTGCCAATCGTCATCGCCGTTTTTCCATTGCACATATTCTCCGTTTATTCTTACTTCCGGTGAGTTTGCGCTTACGGCTTTTTTATTGCCGCAACCCGAAAGTAGTACCGTTAAAATAACCAAAAGAACAGATGTAATAATTGTTGAAGTTTTTTTCATAAATTACTCCTTATTGTTAAATTTAGAATAAACAAACTGTATAAGAAATAAGTCCCAAGAACTATTTGTCCTTGGGACTTCTGGCGGAGACGGAGGGATTCGAACCCTCGTCCCTCAAGGGGCATCATGATTTCGAGTTTTTTAGTCATCGTGTCAAGACTTGGTCGTTTCATGTCAGTTTCAGGTTGTTTCGCCTGCGACGAAAGCCGCTTAAAATAAGGCTTTTTCAACCCTAAAGCCTTGTTACTACTGCATTTTTTCAAAGTGGGTTCAAATCGGCATTTTTGCCGATTTTGGAGAGAAATCAGGGTAGACAGGAGAGAAATCACGAGAGAAGGCAATACAAAAATCCATACACCGCAGAAAGAGCTTCAAACCGACGAAATCTATTTTTGAGGTGTATCAGATGAAGAATTTACCGATTGATTGGAACAGTGTTCCCGATGTGATGAATAA
>CADBQU010000020.1 GCA_902796905.1 Oscillospiraceae bacterium
CAATAAGGCTTTCGCCTTATAAAGACGACAAGTGAAAATATGCCAAAAATACACCGTTTTGGGCCGGTTCGGATTATTTTCGCTTGCTTAGGCGAAAGCCCCCCTAAAAACAAAGATTGTTTTTAGGGCAAAAGCAAAAAGTTGCTTTTGCTTAAAGCCAAAAGGGCTTTGGGGCTTTAAGCCGTACCTAACAGTAAAAACAACATACCACAAAAGTAATAAAAAATAATAAAAACCAAAACAAAAAATAAAAAATAAAAAGGAGGGCAAAGTTTGAAATATCCATTATTATCGTACCCCGCCGAAAACAAATTGGTATTAAACGATTTTTCCGGCGGAATAAATAAATCCGTACCCGCAAAATTTATAAACGCCAACGAACAAAGCGATTTAAAAAATATGTGGTTTTACGAGGGCGAATTAAAGCCCAGACCTTGCATTAATTTAAAGTCCGAATTTTCGGGTTACAAAAAATCAAATGTAATATTAAATCAAAAACAGTTTTTTTACAAATTGGAACCGGAAAACGCAGGTACCAGTATATATTCATTTTTTATTGATGAAAGCGGAAACAAAATACAAAATGAAACTCTTTATTTGGAACCGAAATCTTCCGATTTTGCTTTTACAACCGTTACCGCATACCACTGTTTTGCCTTTTTGTATAACGAAACGGTTTATTTGGCAATAGCTTTTAGAGATAATGAGAATTTTTTTGCTCACGGAGAATTTTACGAGCTTAAAAACAATGCGTTTTTAAAGGTTGAAGAAGAAAAAATATACGCACCGCTTATTATGATTAACGGCAAGGGAAATAAATACGGCACTCTTCCCTCTCCCGATAATACCGTTTTTGCCAAAGCAAGCAGCTTTGAAGGTATAAACCTTTTAACCAACCGCGTAAGGGTACAATACACCACCGACGGCGTAAGTTCAATGTTTGCGCTTACAAAATCATATATGATGGACAAAGAAGTAATTGTAAGGTTTCGCGGCTCAATAAATTCCTCTTCGGCACAGGAAACCGAAGTAACTATATTACCCGGTAAAAAAATAGATTTCCCTATAGGTACAAACATTAAGTGTTATGTGAGAGATAAATACGGAAGTTTGATTTTTGAAGATAAAGACGGAAAAGAAGTGGCTCCGGATGCTTCTTCTATAGCAGGTAATTTGGAAATAGAATTTTATTTGGAAGAAAATCCAAATAAACAAAGTATTTTTGAAATGGAAGAAAATTGCTTTTTCGGCGGCAGCGGAGGAAGCGGCAAAGGCAACAGATTATTTTTATACAAAAATAAAAACAATGCAAATCTTATAAGATGGAGCGATATAAACAACCCGTTTTATTTTCCCGAAAATAACTATGCAAATATTTCAAACGATAAAATTTTAACCGTAAAAAAACAAAACGATATGCTTTTGATTTTTTCGGAAAAAAGCATACATTACGCCACATATATAGGCGGAGAATATTCTGCAAACGATTTATTATCGGGAAGCGTTACGGACGTTACCGCCGTTTCGGCAATTTTCCCAATTACACAGCTAAGCGGAGATATGGGTATTTTCTCCCCAAATGCCGCAACCGTAATAAACGGCAAAACCTACTTTTTATCCAATACCAAAAAAGTCTGCCGCATAGATTCTTCAAATTCAATTACGGTTTTATCCGAAAAAATACAACCTTTAATCAACAACACTTCGGCTGACGAATCCGTATTGCTTCCCTTTAAAAATTACTTTTTAACAATATTGGGTAAAAATATTTTTTGCTTTAATATAAACTACTCTTCCTGGTATTACTGGGAGGCCCCCGTTATAATTTACAACGCCGTTAAAAACAGTGAAAATCCGTATTTAATAGCTCAAAACGGAATTTACGGCTTTTTTGGCAAAGAAAATTTTGAAAGCTATTTTAAAACCGCGGAATTTGACTTTAACGCCCCGGAAAAGCTTAAAAAAATATCGGGAATTTACTGTTCAAGCAATAACGGAAGCATAGAGTTTGAATTTAACGGAACTAAAAGCAAGCTTAAAAAACCTATTAATAATTATAAAATAATCGCAAACGCAAAAAACGTTTATACTTTGGCACTTAAACTATGGGTTAAAAAAAGCATAAGCGGTATTACCGTACGCTATATTTTAAGTCGAAAATAAAAGTGATTTTAATTTTAAAAAACAAAAACCGAAAGTTTAAACCGGTACCGCAAAAGCATTAAAAATATTTTTAAATCCATTAAAAAATTTACAAAAATTTACTGTTTTTGAAATTTACTGAAATTTACTGTTTTTAAAGTCTTTAAACAAATTCTAATTAATTTATCACTGCATTCAATTTATTCTAATTATTCCAATCTGTTTTAACCAAAGGAGGAAAAGATTTGTCTACACAACAAGATTTGCTGAACGCCAAAAACAAAGCCTACAGCGAAACTTCAAAGCTTTATAAAAAAGCCAATGACGATTACATAAAAAGTTTAATAAACTCTTACAATACGCAGGTAAAGGACGCCAAAAGCAAAGCGCAAAAAAGCAAAGATTCTCTTACGGCAAAATATCAAAACGAATACGATTTAAACCTTATAAATCAACTTGTAAACGAAAGAAAGCTAAAAGAGAAAATGGATAAACTGGGATTAACAAACAGCGGCTTTAACGCTTCTAATTTAACAAGTTTAGCCGTAAGCCGCATTAATTCCGATAATCAAACCACCGCCAAAAAAAGCGCGGAAAGCAATGCTATAAACCAAAATTTAAATAATACTTTGGCACAGCTTTTAAAAACCAAAAACGAAAAAACCGCCGAATCCCAAAAAGCTTTAACCGAAAAAAACGCCGCATTGCTTAAAAGTTTAAACGAAAAATACCAGTCCGATTTAGCCTCAATTCAAAAAGAAAAAATAAAAGCCGCAAACTCTTCTAAATCCAAATCCACAAGTTCTTCAAGTTCAAATACCAATAAAAATCTTTTAAACGTTTACGGCAAACTTTACAGCATTACCGGTCCTACAAACCGCATAGGATTTTTAAATACCGTTACCGCCGCCGGATATATTACTCCCAAGCAAAGAGATTCGCTTATGAAATCTATGGGTCTTAAAAGATAAAAGATAAAAAATAAAAGATAAAAAATAAAAATGTAACAAATAAGAAAGTAATAAGATAAGAAACAACAGAAAAGAGAAAACAGAAAATAAAAAATAAAACTAAAAATAAGAAAGGAAGATAAATTTGCGAGAAATAATTTACAGCGTATCCGAAAACGGAATAACCCCAACCGAATGCGTTTGCGCCGGAATTCAGGGAGAACATAACGCCACAAAAATAATTTTTAATTTAAGCGATACTTTGCTTAACAAAAAATATCTTTTAAATATAACCGACGGCTCCGGAAGATTTTATTCCACCGATTTTTTGACTGTTTTAAACAATGCTTTAACATTTAATATTCCCGCTTCCCTTTCAAGCGTTGGCGGAGTTTGCGTTTTGCATTTATGCATTAAAGACGAAGACACAAACAGTGTAATGTATTCTTTCCCGGCAATACTCAGTTTTGAACCTTCTAACGAAAAATCTTATAACAAAAACTTATATTTAAAAGATATAGCCGACGCCTTAAGCATTTGCAAATCTTCAAGCGATACCTGCGGCGAAAAAGCCTCTGCCGCAGCCGACTGTTTAAATAAAATCAACTCTATATCCTCTTCGGTTTCTTCTACCGATTTAGAAGTAAAAGGAATAAAAGACGAAATAGACGGTCTATACACCGAAGCCAAAACAAATTTAGAAGCGGCTAACGAGGCTTTAAAAAGTCATGTTTCGGTTGAACTTATAGAAAACTGCGGAAATTTCAGCGGAACTTTTTTAACAAAACCCAACAACGGTGTTTATAAAATAACGGGTATAACTTCTTCAAACAATACCGTTTACTATACTTTTTCTCCTAATCTTTCGGGAAACATTACCTGCAATTTACCAAAAGAAATAAACCAAAAATTTTATTTAACCTTTAAGCCAAAAGCCGATGATGTAAATACTTCCGCCGAAAGCCAAACTTTTATTATAGATAAAACGTATTTGGTAAAAGATGTTGCGGATAAGCAGGATAAGCTTACTGCGGAGCAACTGGAAAACATAGATGTTATTTTTAAAAAATCCGATGCGGAATTAATACCCATAGAAGCCCCTATTCGTTATTCCGGCGCTAAGCTTAACCATTGTATAAGCACCGTTACAAGCATTTTACCAAACAGTCCCGAAAGCGGAAAAACACTTGTGGTTTTTAACGGCACAAACGAAAAAGTTACATACGGTTCTTTTGACGACGGAGAAAAATTAACCGACGGAACTTATTTAACCGAAGAAAAAAGCGCTTACGGATGGTCCGGAAAGGGTTTTGAAAACTTACCGCGATACACAAAAATAGTTTCCGGCCCTTCTCCCGGCGGTCAAAACCATTTAGAAACCTGTATGCCTTTTACCAGCATAACAAAATCCATTACCTTAAAGCCTTTTACGGAATACACTTTTTCGGTTTGGGTAAAACTTCCCGCAGCGTCTAAATTGAATAACATTTGTATTGCCGGTAAAAAACAAAACGGAAATGTTATTTATACCGATGCCGGCGGAGCCTGCTGGATAATAGACAAAAACAACGCCGCTTATAAAGTACTTATGGATAAATGGTTTCATGACGACGACAAAATTGCAACCGATTCTTGGCAGATGTTATCGTATAATTTTAACACCGAATCTTATCCTTATGTAGATATAAGTATATATAACGATACTCTTGACGTTGTTAAATTTGACAGTTTTTCCGTTACCGAAAATTTCCCGAACGAAGAAATGACCGTGGTTTACAATAATTCCGAAAATGTACCCGATAACCTAAAAGTAGGAAGCAATGTATATTTAAAAAGAAGCGGAATATATTTTGAAAGGTTTTGTTTGGTAAAAGATACTGCCGATAAAGCCGATAAAAATTCCGTTTACTCAAAAGACGAAACCTATAAAAAAACCGAGGTTTATTCAAAAGAAGAAGTAAATAATTTACTTTTAAATTTAAAAAACGAGCTTTCGGGAGGAACCGAACAAACCTCTTAACTTATTTTAAAAAGTATTCTCTTAACTTATTTTAAATAAAAATGTTTTTAATAAATCTATTAAACAGTTTTTTAAAACAAAATTTTAAAACAAAAAATTAAAAACAAATATTTAAACCAAAGACCGAAAACCAAAGATTTAAAAACGGAATCATCAAAAACCGCACATCACAAAGGATCTGCATTATGAACTCTATTATTTTTATCGCAAGCGTAATAACCTCTTTAACGATTATTATTTCCTGCATTATAACAGTGTACAAACTTATACATACATTTGAAAACAAACGCGCTGCACAAGAAAGACACGAAAAAGAAAATTATTTAAACATTTTACGGCTTATTATAATGAACGACAATATGCCTTTAGAGGAACGTATTGCCGCCGGCGACCGATATTTAAAAGCCGGCGGAAACGGAGCCGTGAAACATTTTTATAATGAACTCATAAATAAATTATAGGGGGGATATTAATGAAAGATGTTTGTAAAGAAACCATTATACGCACAATTATTATGGCAATAGCTTTATTAAACCAAATTTTAACGGTTTGCGGAATAAATCCTCTGCCGTTTTCCGAAGAGCAAATGTACACGGTTTTATCTACGGTTATTACTATTGTAACCGCCGTTTGGGCTTGGTGGAAAAATAACTCGTTTACACCAAAAGCAGTTGAAGCCGACAAATATTTAAAAGAGCTTAAAACAAAAGAAAAGGAGGAAAAATAATGGCATTTAAGGTTTATTTAAGCCCAAGTAACCAGCCGGATAACACCTATAACGGTGTTAACACAAACGAAAGAGACAATTGCAGAGCAATAGCCAATCTTTTAAAAGAAGAGCTGGTTTTTTGCGGCATAGAAGTAAAGGTGGGTTTAAACGGTTCTTCCAACGTTACCGAAAGCAACGCTTTTAAGCCTAACCTGCACATTCCCATTCACACAAACGCTTTTAATAAAAAAGCCAGAGGAACCTCGGTTATGGTTTACAGCAAAGACAAAAATAATATGAAATATGCCGAGCCCGTTTTTAACGCTTTAAAAGGCATAGTTTTAAAGCAGGACCCCGGCAGAGGTATTTCGGTTCGTACCGATTTAAAAGAATTAAACGCTACGGTTTCTACCGCCGTTTATATTGAGGTGGATTTTCACGATGTTAAAGAGGTTGCCGTTTGGCTTACAACCCAACAAAGCCTTATAGCAAAAACCATTGCAAAAGCCATTTGCAAGGCGGCAGGCATAACCTACAAAGATAAAGACGAAAAAAAAGATAACACTAACGGAAACAATAATAATTCTGTTTCAAAACCGGAATACTACGCCTATAATTTCGGTACTCAACCTAATTTGGCCGTTTATTTAATAAAGCTTTTGTTAAATAATTACGGTTACAAATTAGACGAGAACGGATATATAGGAAGCGGCACCGAAAATGCTTTAAAAGACATTTTTAACAAAATGAATTTTAAGTACGACACCAAAGACGGAAAAGTTTTAATAAACGAAAGAGCCTGCAAAGCTATTGCAGACTATGTTTTTAATAAAAAATAAGCAAAAACCAAAAACAAAAGAAAAATATAATTAGCAGTTAGTTTATTACGGGCGTTAAGGCAAACTTTGTTTGCCTAACAACAAAGCTTAAAAAGCTTTGTTGTTAAAACCGCGTTGCGGTTTTAACGCCCGTAAAACAATGTTAATATGTTTTAAAATGTTAAAAAAACAAACAATTAAAATATTTTTTTATATTTTTTTATAAAAACACAAAAAAACTCTTTATTTTTATTTGAATACTTGATATAATGGTTTGGATACCTGTTTAAAAGTTAAATTTTAAACTGAATATTTTTACCGAATAACTTTTTTACTTTTAGTTTGTATTGTTTTTAAAAATATTAACAGTATAAACCAAAAGTAAAAAAAGCGGTTTAAATTTGAGTGGGGTTTAATTTTTAAAACAGCGTAACTTAAGTTAAGAATGGATATTATCCATAAAAATTAGGAGGTTTTTTACAGTGAGTCAAAAGTACGTATACCTTTTTACAGAAGGTAATGCCAACATGAGAGAACTTCTCGGCGGCAAAGGCGCAAACCTTGCCGAAATGACAGGCATGGGTCTTCCGGTACCTCAGGGCTTTACAATCACAACAGAAGCTTGTACCCAATATTACGAAGACGGCCGTCAAATCAACAGCGAAATTCAATCCCAAATTAACGAATACATCGTTAAAATGGAAGAAATCACAGGCAAAAAATTCGGAGATAAAGAAAATCCGTTATTGGTTTCCGTTCGTTCCGGTGCCAGAGCTTCCATGCCCGGTATGATGGATACAATTTTAAACCTTGGTTTAAATGAAGACGTTGTTAACGTTATTGCAGAAAAATCCAATAACCCCCGTTGGGCTTGGGACTGCTACAGAAGATTTATTCAAATGTATTCCGACGTTGTTATGGAAGTTGGCAAAAAATACTTTGAACAGCTTATAGACGAAATGAAAGCCAAAAAAGGCGTTACTCAGGACGTTGAATTAACAGCAGAAGATTTAAAAGAACTTGCAGGTCAGTTTAAAGCCGAATACAAAGCAAAAATCGGCGAAGACTTCCCTACCGACCCCAAAGAACAACTTATGGGCGCAGTTAAAGCTGTTTTCCGTTCTTGGGACAACCCCCGTGCAAACGTATACCGTCGTGATAACGATATCCCTTATTCTTGGGGTACAGCCGTTAACGTTCAGTCTATGGCTTTCGGTAATATGGGCGACGATTGCGGTACAGGCGTTGCATTTACGCGTGATCCCGCAACCGGCGAAAAGAAACTTATGGGCGAATTTTTAACAAATGCTCAGGGTGAAGACGTTGTTGCAGGCGTAAGAACTCCTATGCCTATTGCACAAATGGAAGAAAAATTCCCCGAAGCTTTTGCGGAATTCAAAAAAGTTTGCTCCACTTTGGAAAATCATTACAGAGATATGCAGGATATGGAATTTACCGTTGAACACGGCAAACTTTATATGCTTCAAACCCGTAACGGTAAACGTACCGCTCAGGCTGCTTTAAAAATCGCTTGCGATTTGGTAGACGAAGGTATGAGAACAGAACAAGAAGCCGTTCTTATGATAGATCCCCGTAACCTTGACACATTGCTTCATCCCCAGTTTGATGCCAAAGCATTAAAAGCCGCTACCCCCGTTGGTAAAGGTTTGGGTGCTTCTCCCGGTGCTGCCTGCGGTAAAATAGTATTTACTGCCGAAGATGCAGAGCTCTGGCACGCAAAAGGCGAAAAAGTTATTTTGGTTCGTTTGGAAACTTCTCCCGAAGACATTACAGGTATGAAAGCTTCTCAAGGTATTTTAACCGTTCGCGGCGGTATGACCTCTCACGCAGCCGTTGTTGCCCGTGGTATGGGTACTTGCTGTGTTTCCGGTTGTTCCGAAATTGCTATGGACGAAGAAAACAAAAAATTCGTTTTGGCAGGTAAAACATACAAAGAAGGCGACTATATTTCTATCGACGGTTCTACCGGTAATATCTACGACGGCATTATTCCTACCGTAGACGCAAAAATAGCCGGAGAATTCGGAAGAATTATGGCTTGGGCCGATAAATACAGAGTATTAAAAGTAAGAACAAACGCCGATACTCCCGCAGACGCTAAAAAAGCTCGCGAATTAGGCGCAGAAGGCATTGGTCTTTGCCGTACCGAACATATGTTCTTTGAACCCGAAAGAATAGGCGCTTTCAGAGAAATGATTTGTTCAGATACAGTAGAAGAACGCGAAGCCGCTCTTGCAAAAATCGAGCCTATGCAACAGTCCGACTTTGAAAAGCTTTACGAAGCTTTGGAAGGCTGCCCTGTTACAATCCGTTTCTTAGACCCGCCGTTACATGAATTTGTTCCTACCGACGAAGCCGACATTGAAGCTTTGGCAAAAACTCAGGGCAAAACCGTTGAACAGATTAAAACAATTATTAATTCGTTACACGAATTCAACCCGATGATGGGCCACCGTGGTTGCCGTTTGGCAGTTACCTACCCCGAAATTGCGGTTATGCAAACCAAAGCGGTTATTAAAGCTGCTATAAACGTTAAAAAAGCTCACAGCAACTGGAACATCGTTCCCGAAATTATGATTCCGTTAGTTGGCGATATTAAAGAGCTTAAATACGTTAAAGACGTTGTTGTTAAAACAGCCGACGAAGTAATTAAAGAAAGCGGTTCCGACCTTAAATACGAAGTTGGTACCATGATCGAAATTCCCCGTGCTGCATTAACAGCCGACGAAATTGCAAAAGAAGCCGAATTCTTCTGCTTCGGTACAAACGACTTAACCCAGATGACCTACGGATTCAGCCGTGATGACGCAGGAAAATTCTTGGAAGCCTACTATGACGCAAAAATATTTGAAAACGATCCGTTTGCAAAACTTGACCAAAACGGCGTTGGCAAATTAATGGAAATGGCTATTAAAATGGGAAGATCCGTACGTCCCGATATGCACATCGGTATCTGCGGCGAACACGGCGGAGATCCTTCTTCCGTAGAATTCTGCCACAAATTAGGTATGACCTACGTTTCCTGCTCTCCGTTCAGAGTACCCATAGCTCGTTTAGCTGCCGCACAAGCTGCAATTTCCGACCAGAAATAATTTATAATTTTATAAATTAAAACAATAGCTATTAAGTTTTAAACAAAATTCCCGTACCTGTAAATAATAGGTACGGGAATTTTTTTGTTTGATTTTTTAGTGTTTATAATCATTTTTTCTGTAATATTAATAAAAACCAAACCTATATACTAAAAAATCAAAACAATTATTAAAAATTTCCATACTTTTTTAAACTGTTACATAATTTTATACATGGTTTTATGTATGTTGAAGAAAATATAATAATATGTTATAATATTCGCAGACAAAGCAAAACTTTGTTTTGCTTTAAAAAACTCTGTTTTTGCGGCATTTGCCGCGTCTGCTTTATTGAAATTTCAAAATTATTTTTTTCTTTGCAAAAAATGCAGCTTACGCTGCTCAAAGCCTTTGGCTTTGAATTTTGAAATATAATGTTCGCAGACAAAACAAAGCCATAGCTTTGTTTTAAAAAGCGTTGCTTTTCGGAACTTTCGTTCCGTCTGCTCCATTGAATGACTAAA
>CADBQU010000021.1 GCA_902796905.1 Oscillospiraceae bacterium
AGAGAGAAGCCGAAACTTCTCTCAATTCTCTTGCCCTTCGCAATGCTCGCACCCTTGAGTCATTGTCCTTAAGGGTACGATGCATTATTATTTGTTTTTTCTTTTTAAAGTTTTTAAATATACTTTTTGTTCCGGTGTAATTCTAAAGCTTTCAACCGCTTTTTGAATACTTTTATTATATACAAAGTTTGAAAGCGTGCAGTTTTTGTTTGTTAAAAAAGCTACGGTTTTATTATATTGTTTGGCTAAAGCCGTAGCGTAGTACCATGCCTGCATCATTTGCACATAATAGTCGGTTAATGTTACATTTTGTACGGTTTTTAAAAAATCCTCGTTAAAATCTCGGTCCAAATAAAAAGTCATCAACATTTTTATTGCAAAGCGCACTGTATACACCGAATTGCTTTTAAGCCAAATATTTATTTGAGGCAAAAGCTCGGCGGTACGGTTTTTAAAAGCCTTGGGCGTAATACAGTCGCAAGAAGCCCAGTTGTTTATGTAGGGCAAAAAGGCGTTTAGCTTTTCCACTGATTTATTAAAATCCTTTTCTTTTTCTATAATAAATCCGTGTAAACAGTTTTCTTCGTGGTAGGTGTGCGGAAGTTCTTTTAAAAAGTTTTTGCAAACAGACTCTTTGGTTTTTTCTTTTAAAAGTATTTTTGCATAATTTCTTAAAACAGGAGTTCTTACGCCCAATATGCTGTTTTTATTAATATTAGGTATTAATTTGGCGGAAAATTCCTTGTATTTTTCGTCTTTTTGACTTAACAGATAGTTTGTTATTTCTTCCATAAATATTTTCCTTACATCATTTTAAGGTTATTATAATATACATTATAAATGCAATCAAGAATATTTATTGACAAAATTATAACAAAGTATTATTATAATTATATATTCCATAATATATGTATGAGTATATGGTGGAAAAACGCAAACGGTTTAATGAATGGTTTAATAAACGGTTTTGTAAACTGTTAATAAATTGTTTAATGTTAAAAAATGTGAGGTTTTTAATGAATACACTGCATTTAAAATATGTTGTTGAGGTTGAAAAAACCAGGTCTATTACCGCGGCGGCAAAAAATCTTTTTATGGCGCAGCCAAATTTAAGCAAAGCTTTAAAAGAACTTGAGGATTCTTTGGGCTTTTCAATTTTTGAGCGTACCAGCAGGGGAGTTACTCCCACAAAAAAAGGAGCCGAGTTTTTACATTACGCAAAAAATATATTGCAGCAAATGAATAAAATAGAGGCGTTGTATGCCGGTAACGAAGGCAGGCAAAATACGGCGGAAATAGCAACTGTAAAAGCCGGATATATAAATACCGTAACGGTTAGGTTTTTAGCGGGCTTAAATTTTAACGACACCGTTTTGGATATAGAATGTTTAAGCGCGGAAGAAGTTTTTAATAAAGTGGCTTCCAGGCAGGCAAGGCTTGGTATTATGAGGATAAGAGAGTCTAAAGTAAAAGTTATGGAAGAGCGTTTTAAAGAAAATTCTTTAAACAGCGATATTATTTGGACGTTTAACTATCAGCTTATGTTTTCTGCGGGACACGAGCTTGCCGAAAAAGATGTTATTACTTATGAAGACCTTAAAAAGTATTTGTTGGTTTGCGGAAATGAAAGAGAGTATTCCTGTTTGGATAATAAAAGCAGTAATATTATAACATTAAATAAGAGTGAGCTGGATACTTCTATTTTGCAAAATGTAGCCGGAACTTACACTTGGGCAAGCCCTATACCCAACGAAACCTTAACGGAACATTCTTTGGTACAAAGAGGCTGCATAAACGAAAACGAAAACTATATGGATATACTTATTTATCCTAAAGGAATAAAATTTAATGAAATAGAAAGCAGATTTATAGATTGTTTATATCAAGTCAAAAAAGAAATAACTTTTTTTGAACATTGGTAAAATTTTGTCAATGGCATATTGGGTTTTATATTAAAGACTATAAAAATATATATAATTAAAAAACAACCGTTACTTTTTTAAAAAAATTGTATTTAGGTTGTTTTTGTTTTACATAAAAACAAAATATATTTTAATGATTGTATAAATGGCTTAAAAAAACGAATTTTTTACTTTTTATTGCTTTTAAAAAACATTTAAATATGAATATTTTGTAAATATATTTAAATAATGGTAAAACAAAGTAAAAAAATGTAATATAAAATATGATTAGGATATTTTAAAGTATATATTAAATGTAGTATATATTTATAGCGTTTATTGTATTTGATTTTTAAATGTTATTCTTGTATAATTTATAATGACCAAAATTCGAAAAAAGGCAGGGAACAAAATTGAGTAAAATATCAATAATAGGAACAGGTTGCGTTGGTTCTACCATCGCCTACACATTGGCTGTAACGGGTGTTGCAAGCGAAATTACAATGATAGACGTAAACAACGACAAAGCTTTGGGCGAAGCTATGGATATTCGCCAGGGAACACCTTTTTGCGCTCCGTGTTCAATTTATGCGGGCGATTATTCCGACGCAAAAGGCTCGGATATAGTTATTGTAACTTCCGGCATAGCAAGAAGCATAGGACAAAGCCGTTTGGATTTAGCGCAAACAAATGTTAATATAACAAAATCAATAATTCCTCAAATAACAAAATATGCTCCGGACGCAAACTATATTGTTGTAAGCAACCCGGTAGATATTTTAACCTATACGTTCTTTAAACGCTCCGGTTTGCCCGAAAACCGCATTATAGGTTCGGGTACTATTCTTGATACCGCCCGTTTAAGAGCAAGACTTTCCGAATGTTATCAAATAAACCAAAAAAACGTACACGCATACGTTATGGGCGAACACGGAGATTCTTCGTTTATCCCTTGGTCTTTGGCTAATATATCAAACGTACCGGTAGAAAACTATTTGGGAACTCTTTCTCATGTAGAGGAAAGCAATTTCGGTAAATTTGATAAAGAAGAAATTGAAAATTACGTTAAAAAATCCGGTGCCAGAGTAATAGCTCAAAAAGGCGCAACATTCTATGCGGTTTCGGTTTCGGTTTGCCATATTTGCAAATGCTTGCTGGGAAGCATAGATACCACTATGACGGTATCTACATTAATGAAAGGCGAATACGGAATAGACGACGTTTGCTTAAGCGTATTAAACGTTGTAGGCAGATACGGCGCACACGGCAAAGTTTTAATGCCTTTGGAAGATAACGAATTAAAATTATTGCGTAAAAGCGCAGACAGCTTAAAAGACGTTATTAAAAACTTAGACATTTAGTTTGTTAATAGGTTAATAGTATATAAATTAATTATTATAATTAACATAAGGATAAGGAGCCTGTTATAATGGAATATCGTATAGAACATGATTCTATGGGAGAAATGAAAGTTCCCGCAGACCGTTTGTACGGCGCACAAACCCAAAGAAGCCATGAAAATTTTGAAATAGGAATGAATATAGAAACTATGCCGAGAGAAATTACTCATGCTTTCGGCATATTAAAAAAAGCTGCGGCTATTGCCAATCACGGTTTAAAACCCGAAAAAATGACCGATAAAAAGCTTGACGCCATTAAAAAAGCGTGCGATGAGGTAATAAGCGGAAAATTAAACGATCATTTTCCGTTGGTCGTTTGGCAAACGGGTTCGGGTACACAAAGCAATATGAACGCAAACGAAGTAATAGCCAACAGAGGCAACCAAATAGCAGGCGAAAAAATCCTTCATCCCAACGATGATGTTAATATGAGCCAATCTTCTAACGACACTTTTCCTACCGCCATGCATATTTCGGCGGTTTTGGCTATAGAAGATAAGCTTATACCGGCGGCGGAGCTTTTAATTGATACTTTTAAAAGGCTTGAAAAAGAAAACGAAGGAATAGTTAAAAGCGGAAGAACACATTTACAGGACGCAACGCCTATAAAATTCAGCCAGGAGATAAGCGGTTGGAGAAGCAGCTTGGAAAAAGATGTAGAGCTTTTAAAATTCGCCGTAAAACCTTTGTATTCTTTGGCTTTGGGCGGAACTGCCGTAGGTACCGGTTTAAATACGCCTAAAGGCTTTGCCGAAAACATAGCCGCAGAAGTGGCAAACATAACCGGTAAACCTTTTGTAACGGCAGAAAATAAATTCCATGCGCTTACAAGCAAAGATGAAATAGTTTTTGCTCACGGTGCAATTAAAGCATTGGCTTGCGATATGATGAAAATAGCAAACGATGTTCGTTGGCTTGCAAGCGGACCGAGAGACGGTTTGGGAGAAATATTTATTCCCGAAAACGAACCGGGCAGTTCTATAATGCCGGGCAAAGTTAATCCTACGCAATGCGAAGCCGTAACAATGGTAGCCGTTCAGGTTATGGGCAACGATGTTGCGGTAGGTATGGCGGCAAGCCAGGGCAATTTTGAGCTTAACGTTTTTATGCCGGTATGTATTTATAACTTTTTACAGTCGGCAAGGTTATTGGCGGAAGCCATAGTTTCGTTTAACAAAAACTGTGCAGTAGGTATTAAAGCCAACACCGAAAAAATGCACCATAATTTATATAATTCGTTAATGCTGGTTACGGCGTTAAATCCTTATATAGGCTACGAGAACGCCGCAAAAACCGCAAAAAAGGCTTATAAAGATAATATTTCTTTAAAAGAAGCTTGTGTTGAATTGGGCTTTTTAACCGCAGAACGTTTTGACGAAGTTTTTCATCCCGAAGAAATGGCTTAAATATAAAAAGTCAAATTTAAGGAATTGAGAAATAAAGAAATAAAGAAATAAAGAATAAAATTTTAAAATAAAATATACGGTTTATTTTAAACCTTTTAATTTTGCCTAAGGGGGAAATTTAATGAAAGTAAGTTACTTTCCTGGTTGTACGCTTAAAAATAAAGCAAAAGACCTTGATAAATATGCAAGGCTTTGCGCTTTAAAATTGGGCGTTGAACTTGAAGAAATAGAAAATTGGCAATGCTGCGGCGGAGCTTTTTCTATGGGCGAAGACGAAATTGCTTCTAAATTATCGTCTGTAAGAGCTTTACAATATGCTAAAGAAAAAGACCAATATTTGGTAAGCGTTTGTTCGGCGTGTCATAATGTGCTTAAACAAACCAATTATCAAATGCAAAATAATTCCGATTTTGCTTTTAAGGCCAATAATTATTTGGCTTTTGATAACCCTTACAACGGAGAAACAAAGGTTATTCATTATTTAGAGCTTTTAAGGGACGTTATAGGTTTTGATAAAATAAAAGAAAATACGGTAAATCCTTTAAAGGATAAAAAAATAGCGGCATATTACGGCTGTTTGCTTTTAAGACCCAGCAAGGTTTTAGCTATGGATGACGCAGAAAATCCAAGCATAATGGAAGATTTTATTAAAGCTATAGGCGCTACGCCGGTAGTATATCCTTACAGGAACGAATGCTGCGGCGGATATGCAACGCTTGAAGATAAAAATTTGGTTAACAAAAAAAGCGGTTTGGTTAAAAACAGCGCTAAAAATAACGGAGCCGATTTAATTATTACCGCTTGTCCTTTATGTAAATATAATCTTGAAAAAAATAACAATACGGATATTCCGGTAGTTTATATTACCGAGCTTTTGGCAGAAGCTTTGGGCTTAAAGGAGGAATAGTGATGGATAAATTAAAAGAACAGATATTGCGTACCAGCGGAGTAAATACTTTAAAATGTATGCGCTGCGGAAAATGTTCGGGCACTTGTCCTTCGTACGATGAAATGGAATATCATCCGCATCAGTTTGTATATATGGTAGAAAAAGGCGAAATAGAGCCTTTGATGAAATCAAAATCTTTATACAAATGTCTTTCTTGCTTTGCTTGTGTAGAAAGATGTCCGCGTAATGTGGAGCCTGCAAAAATAGTAGAAGCAGTAAGGCTTATGGTTATAAGACAACAGGGCGAAAATCATTTGACCGCAAATGATATACCGGATTTGTTAGATGAAGATATGCCGCAACAAGCAATTGTAAGCGCATTCAGAAAATACAGTAAATAGGGGAGAAAGAAATGCAGAGAATAGGAGTTTTTGTTTGCTGGTGCGGTAGTAACATCGCAGCAACGGTAGACGTTAAAGCCGTAGCAGAGGCTTTAAAAAGCGAACCGGGCGTTGTTTTCTCCACAGATTACCAGTATATGTGTTCTCAGGCAGGACAGGATTTAATTAAGGAAGCTATAAAAGAGCATAAACTTACGGGATTGGTTATTTGTTCCTGTTCTCCCAGAATGCACGAAAATACATTTAGAAAAGTAGCAGCGGATTCGGGTATAAACCCGTATATGGTTGAAATTGCAAATATACGCGAACAGTGTTCGTGGGTACATAAAGATAAAGCTATAGGTACCGAAAAAGCAATTATTTTAGCAAGGGCCGCAGTAGCAAAAGTACATTTAAATACACCGCTTACACCCGGAGAAAGCGAGGTTACCAAAAGAGCTTTGGTTATAGGCGGCGGCATTGCAGGTATTCAAACCGCTTTGGATATTGCAGACGCCGGTTATAAAGTAGATATAGTGGAAACCAAACCTACTATAGGCGGAAAAATGGCTCAGCTTGATAAAACTTTCCCGACTTTGGACTGTGCGGCATGTATATTAACGCCTAAAATGGTTGAGGTTGCGCAGAACGAAAACGTTAGAATTTTTTCCTACAGCGAAGTAACCGAGGTTGGCGGATTTGTAGGTAATTTTACCGTTAAAATCAAGAAAAAAGCAAGATATGTTAAAGAGGATGTTTGTACCGGTTGCGGACTTTGCACCGAAAAATGTCCTATGAAAAAAGTTCCGAACGACTTTAACTTGGGTATGAACAATAAGGGTGCTATTTACATTCCGTTTGCTCAGGCTGTGCCTAAAGTAGCAACTATAGACCCGAATTATTGTAATATGCTTAAAAACGGCAAATGCGGACTTTGCGCAAAAGTTTGTACCGCAGGCGCTATTGATTATACGCAAAAAGATGAAATTATTGAAGAAAAATACGGCGCTATTGTAGCTGCTACGGGATATAACCCTATCTCTTTGGATAAATTTGATGAATTTGCCTATAATCAAAGCAAAGATGTTATTACTTCTTTGGAATTTGAGCGTTTAACAAATGCGGCAGGTCCTACAAACGGCGTTTTATTAAGACCTTCCGATTTAAAACATCCCAAAACAATAGTATTTGTACAGTGCGTGGGCTCGCGCTGCAGTGCAGACGCATCAAAGGGAAAAGAATATTGCTCTAAAATTTGCTGTATGTATACCGCAAAGCACGCAATGCTTACAAGAGATAAATATCCGGATACCGATGTTTACGTATTTTATATAGATGTTCGTACACCGGGTAAAAACTTTGATGAATTTTACAGAAGAGCCGTTGAAGAATACGGAGTTCATTATATTAAGGGAATGGTTGGAAAAGTTATTCCCGAAGGCGATAAGCTTATAGTTCAGGGCTCGGATTTACTTGATAACAAACAGCTTAAAATAGAAGCGGATTTAGTTGTTTTGGCAGCGGCTATAGAGCCGGATAAATCCGCAAGAAATTTAGCTACAATGCTTACGGCTTCTATGGATACAAACGATTTCTTTACCGAAGCCCATCCTAAGCTTCGTCCCGTAGAAAGTCCTACGGCCGGAATATTCTTGTCAGGTACCTGCCAAGGTCCTAAAGATATACCCGAAACGGTATCTCAGGCGGGAGCGGCAGCAAGTAAGGTTATAGGATTGTTGGCAAAAGATAAACTTAAGGGAAATCCCTGCGTAGCGCATTCCGACGAACTTATGTGTAACGGATGCTCCAGCTGCGAAAGAGTTTGTCCGTACAAAGCCATAACTTATGTTGATAAAGAATTCAGAATGCCGGACAGAACAACAAAAGTAAGAAGAGTGGCTTTTGTAAACGAAGCGGTTTGTCAGGGCTGCGGAGCCTGTACGGTTGCATGTCCTTCGGGAGCTATGGACTTAAAAGGCTTTAAGAGCAAACAAATTATGGCGGAGGTAGACGCAATATGCAAGTAAACGAATTTAAACCTAAAATAGTTGCGTTTTGCTGCAACTGGTGTTCGTATGCCGGAGCAGACCTTGCCGGCAACAACCGTTTGAATTATCCCGATAATGTAAAAATCATACGCGTACCGTGCTCTTGCAGAGTAAATCCCATGTTTATTTTAAGGGCATTCCAAAGAGGAGCGGACGGCGTAATACTGTGCGGATGCCATCCGGGCGACTGCCATTATACGTCGGGTAACTATTATACAAGAAGAAGAATGGCACTTTTGTTTTCAATGCTTGAATATTTGGGAATTGAAAAAGAGAGAACCAGAGTTGAATGGGTATCTGCCGCCGAAGGCGCAAAATTTTCGGCTACTATGAATGAATTTTGCGAGCAGGTAGCAGCTTTGGGCGAAAACAAGCGATTGGAGGATTTAAGATGCAAACAGTAACTCGAAATCAGCTTGTGGAAAAAGCTAAAGAACTTTTGAATAACGGAACAGTTACAAGAGTTTTAGGTATTAAAAAAGGCGAATTTTCGTACGATTTAACTCCGGCTGTTTTTACTTCTGCCGAGGAATTGGAAAAAGAGTTTGAGTTTAACGGATTTGCCGCCGCAAATTTTTCCAAATATTTGGTTAAATTGGCAGACGGCGAAGGAAAAATTTTAGTATTTTTAAAACCGTGCGACAGTTACAGCTTTAACCAGCTTTTAACCGAACACCGTTTTAACCGCGAAAATGTTTATGCGGTAGGTATAGAGTGCGATGGCTTTGCCGACTATAAAAAAATTGAAGAAGAATTTAACGACGGAATAAAATCGGTTGAATTTAACGGCGAAAAAATAGAAGTTACAACTTTATACGACGGTAAAAAAGAACTTGCTTTTGCCGACTATATGTTAGAACGCTGCAAAAATTGCAAAACAAAAAAAATAGCGGCATTCGACGAGCTTTTAACCGAAAACAGCGATGAAACAAAAAATACGCGTTTTGAAGAAGTTGAAAAACTAGAGGCTATGACTCCGGATGAAAGATATGCTTTTTGGAGAAATGAGCTTTCAAGATGTATAAGATGTAATGCTTGCAGAGATGTATGTCCTGCTTGTACTTGCGAAAAATGCGTGTTTAA
Source organism: Oscillospiraceae bacterium (assembly GCA_902796905.1). Classification (GTDB taxonomy): domain Bacteria; phylum Bacillota; class Clostridia; order Oscillospirales; family Acutalibacteraceae; genus UMGS1279. The sequence goes on from CADBQU010000021.1 coordinate 9,108, forward strand.
CAATCCCGATTCCGGTGTAGAAAACAAGGCTATTCAAAACAGCTTTGAAGAAAATATGTTCCATATTATAAGGGCGTTTCACGTTGCCGGCAGATGTACCGACTGCGGAGAATGCTCCAGAGTATGTCCGCAACATATTCCGCTTCATTTATTAAACAGAAAGTTTATTAAAGATATAAACAGCTTTTACGGAGAATATCAGGCAGGGGCGGAAGTAGGAAACAGAGCGCCGCTTGTTAATTACACAAAAGAGGATATAGAGCCTAAAGACGCAGTAGGAAGGGGCAGTGAAGAATAATGAAAAAAATATTAAAGAAAAATCTTCAAAACCTTTTTGCAGCAATAAGTAAAGAAACGGATTTATTTTTGCCGGTTTTAAATTCCGCTAAAAACGCAGAATTTAAAAAATGGACCGAAGGCACCGAATATTCCGAAGAGCTTAATACCGTTAGAAGCGCAAAAGACTTTTTCTTTCCGCAAACCGAAAATATATGCGATTTTAAAACAAGCGGAAAAAATATAGAGATTATAGAAAACAGCGAATTACCCGAAAATTTTGCGGTTTTTGGCGTTAGAGCCTGCGACTTAAAAAGCTTTGAGGTTTTGGACAATGTATTTTTATCCGAGCCGGTAGACAGCTTTTATAAAACACGCAGAGAAAATGCGGTTATATTTACCATGGCTTGCAATAGGCCTAAAGAAACCTGTTTTTGCCATACGTTTAATATAAATGCGGCAGACCCAAAAGGGGATGTGGAATGCTTCGAAGACGAAACTTATGTTTATTTAAATCCTTTAACCCAAAAAGGTAAAGATTTATTAAATAAAGTTACCTCGGCTTTAGAAGATGAAACCGAAGAGCCCGTTAAAAAAATAAAAGCCGAAATAGAAGAAAGACTTAAAAATCTTCCTTTGTATAATCTTTCGGCTGAAAGCTTCGGCAGCGATAAAACAGAGGAATTCTTTAACCGTAAGGAATGGGACGAACTTTCCGAGGCCTGCTTAGGGTGCGGTACCTGTACGTTTGTTTGCCCCACTTGCCAATGCTACGATATTAAAGATTTCAATACCGGACACGGAGTAAAACGTTTCAGATGCTGGGATTCCTGTATGTATTCCGATTTTACAAAAATGTCTGCAGGACAGCCCAGAACGCATCAAAAAGAGCGTTTTCGTCAGCGTTTTATGCACAAATTGGTTTATTATCCTACAAACAACAACGGTATGTTCAGTTGTGTAGGCTGCGGCAGATGCTTAAAGAAATGCCCTATTTCAATGAATATTGTAAAAGTTATTAAAAAGTTGGGAGGAACTGCAAATGGCTAATATTAACGACCCTTTAATACCGGTTATAGGTGTTGTAACCGATATTAGAATAGATACACCGGACGTTAAAACCTTCAGAGTAGTAACTCCCGACGGCAAAAAGGCTTTTGAACATAAACCCGGTCAGTGCGCAATGCTTTCTATGCCGGGTGTAGGCGAAGCAATGTTTTCTATAACTTCTTCACCCACAAACAAAGAATTTATGGAATTTTCCATAAAAAAATGCGGATGTGTAACGCAGTGGCTTCATCAAATAGAAGTAGGTCAGCAAATAACCATTCGCGGTCCTTACGGACATCCTTTTCCGGTCGATACCGCATTTAAAGGCAAAGATTTATTGTTTATTGCCGGCGGTATAGGATTGGCTCCTTTAAGAAGCGTTATAAACTATGTTCGTTTTTACAGGGAAAATTACGGTAAAGTAGATATAGTTTACGGTTCGAGAAGTAAAGACGATTTGGTAGACTATAAAGAAATTATAGACGAATGGTGTAATGATGAAGGAATAAACGTTCATTTAACCATAGACCGTGAGCAAGAGGGTTGGGACGGACACGTAGGATTTGTTCCCAATTATGTTAAAGAATTGGGCTTTGATACAAATAAAGTAGCAATTATTTGCGGTCCGCCTATAATGATTAAATTTACTCTTGCGGGACTTACCGAATTGGGCTTTGATAAAACCCAGGTATATACTACTATGGAATTAAGAATGAAGTGCGGTATTGGAAAATGCGGAAGATGCAACATAGGTTCTAAATATGTTTGCAAAGACGGACCTGTTTTCCGTTGCGATGAGCTTGACGAACTACCGGACGAATATTAAAGATAAACATATTAAAAGGTAAAAGGAGAAAGGCTTTATGGAAAATATGGTTAACGTATTTATATTCGGTAAAAGATATTCCGTACCCGAAAATCTTACTATTATGCGCGCTATGGAATATTCCGGATATCAGTTAATAAGGGGCTGCGGATGCCGTAACGGATTTTGCGGTGCATGTGCCACTATTTACAGAATAAAGGGAGATAAAGAGCTTCACGCCTGCTTGGCTTGTCAAACAAAGGTTGAAGACAATATGTACATTGCTACATTACCGTTTTTTCCGCTTGTTAAACAAGTTTACGATATTGAAAAAATATCGGTTAACGAGCAGATTATGATGCAGCTTTATCCCGAAATTTATGCTTGTATAGGTTGTAACGCCTGTACAAAAAGCTGTACGCAGGGCTTAAACGTTATGCAATACATAGCTTATGCGCAAAGGGGAGAATTCGACAAGTGTGCCGATGAATCTTTTGACTGCGTTATGTGCGGCGTTTGCTCTTCCAGATGTCCGGCGGGAATATCTCATCCGCAGGTAGCAATGCTTGCCAGAAGAATAAACGGCAAATATTTGGCTCCTAAATGCGGTCATCTTGAAAACAGAGTTAAAGAAATTAAAGACGGTACTTTTAAAGACCTTTTAGAAGACCTTATGCAAAAACCGGTGGAAGAAATGAAAGAACTTTACAACCACCGCGAAATAGAGAAATAGGGAGGGTAAAAACAATGTATTCAGAAAAATTCAGCGAATCCTTAAAACTTGTTGAACAGGCCAGGGATAAAAATATTGCTTTAGAACCCGCCCGTATGACAGCCGAACAGAAAGATACTTTGCTTGCCACATATCATCCGGATTATAAAACGGATGAATTTGAGGTTTTAAAAATAGGCGCTAACAAAGGCGAAAAAGTTCCTATGGAATTAGCCGCAATGTTAGAGGCAAAAAGCAGAATATCGGCAAACGATGTTGATTTAACAAAACCCGATATAGACTGTGATGTTTTAATTATAGGCGGAGGCGGAGCAGGATGCTCGGCAGCTATTGAAGCCGACGAAGCGGGAGCCAAAGCCGTTATAGTTACAAAACTGAGAATAGGCGACGCAAATACAATGATGGCCGAAGGCGGTATTCAGGCTGCCGATAAAGAAAACGACAGCCCGGCAATACATTTTTTAGACGCATTTGGCGGCGGACATTTTGCCGCTAAAAAAGAGCTTTTGTATAAATTGGTAAACAATGCTCCCGAAGCTATACTTTGGTTAAACGAACTTGGTGTTGAATTTGATAAAGATAAAGACGGCAATATGATTACCACCCACGGCGGCGGTACCAGCCGTAAACGTATGCATGCCGCAAAAGACTATTCGGGTGCGGAAATTATGAGAACTTTAAGAGATGAAGTTTTAAACAGAAAAATTCCCGTAATAGATTTTACAGCTGCCATTGAGCTTATTTTAGACGAAAACGGAAATGCAGCCGGCGCAGTTTTAATGAATATGGAAACCAAGGATTTATTGGTTGCAAAGGCTAAAACCGTTATTATAGCCACCGGCGGAGCCGGAAGAATGCATTATCAGGGATTTCCCACTTCAAACCATTACGGCGCTACAGCCGACGGTTTGGTTTTAGGCTACCGTGTAGGCGCAAAACTTTTATACGCCGATACATTACAGTATCATCCTACAGGCGCAGCATTCCCGGAACAGATTTTCGGTGCTTTGGTTACCGAAAAAGTACGTTCTTTGGGTGCAAAATTAGTTAATAAAAACGGCGAAGTATTTATGCATCCGCTTGAAACCAGAGATGTTGCCGCAGCTTCTATAATTCGTGAATGCGGCGACAGACAAAACGGAGTAGATACCGGCAACGGTTTGGGCGTTTGGTTGGATACTCCTATGATTGAAAAAATAGGCGGAGAAGGTACTATAGAAAAACGTATTCCGGCTATGATGCGTATGTTTGGAAAATACGGAATAGATATAAGAAAAGAACCTATTTTGGTTTATCCTACTTTGCATTATCAAAACGGCGGATTGGATATTAATGAAAACGGCGAAACCACAAACGTTAAAAACTTGTTTGTAGCCGGCGAAGCCGTTGGCGGAATACACGGCAGAAACAGACTTATGGGAAATTCTTTACTTGATATTATAGTTTTCGGAAGAAATGCCGGAACAAATGCGGCACAAAGAAGTAAAGAAGTTAATGTAGGAAAATTAACGCTTTCCCATATAGATAAATTTTTAAAAGAACGTAATGAGGCGGGTATAGACAGCACGGAAGTTTCTCCTAAGCTTTTACCGAATTATGTTCATAATGCTAAAGAACAATAATTCGGAGGAAAATTTAAATGAAACTTTTCGGCGGTGTAATTTCAATATCCGGAATTACTTATATGATGTTTGCCGTATTTATAATTGCGGCTTTAGGATATCTTTTAGGAAGAATTACCATTAAAGGCGTTTCTTTAGGTACGGCAGGCGTTTTTGTGGTAGCTATATTATTCGGCGCTTTGTTTTCTAACACCATTACACAAACGGTGGTGCAAAATATAGGCGGACACGCCGAAAACATAAGTTCCAACATTTTAAAAACCATAGAAAATATAGGCTTGGTATTGTTTGTAACTTCTGTTGGTTTTATAGCCGGTCCCAACTTTTTTAAAAACCTAAAGAAGAATTTTAAATCTTATATTTTATTGGGTGTAGTTATTATTGTTTCCGGCGGATTGGCTTGTATTGCCTGTTATTATATGGGCGTTTCCGGTGCAAAAGATACAAAAGAATTTGCTGCAATATTAGTAGGCGCTTTATCAGGTGCATTAACAAGCACTCCGGCTTTCAGTTCTTCTAAAGCTGCGGTAGCGCCGCAATATGAAGACGCAGTTACCGTAGGTTACGGTATAGCGTATTTATTCGGCGTTATAGGCGTTGTACTTTTTGTTCAGTTAATGCCTAAAATATTAAAGGCGGATATAAATGAAGAACGCAAAAAAATAGCGGTTGTAGATACAGGCAAAAAAACCGAAGTTACCGGAAAACTTATAGAAATGGACGATTTTGGAATTATGCCTTTTGCTTTGGCCGCGGTTATAGGCGTTTTGGTAGGCGCTATTAAAATTCCTTTAACTTCTAAAGGATTAAGCGGAACTTGTTTTTCCCTTACAACTACCGGCGGAGCGCTTATAACGGCACTTGTTTTCGGACATTTCGGCAAATGCGGAAAAATAAGCTTAAAGGTTAAAGATTCTACCGCAAAAGTATTCAGAGAATTCGGTTTAATGCTGTTTTTAATTGGAGCAGGCGTTGCCGGAGGTACAAACTTTGTAAAATACTTTAAACCTATATATTTTGTTTACGGAATGATTATGACTTTAGTGCCTATGATTATAGGCTTTATAGTAGCAAAATATGTATTAAAACTAAACTTGCTTAACAACTTAGGCTCTATTACCGGCGGTATGACAAGTACCCCGGCGTTAGGAACGTTAATTCATGTTTCGGGAACGGAAGACGTAGCCTCTGCTTACGCCGCAACATACCCAATAGCATTAATTTCGGTTGTTTTAATTTCGCAAGGACTGTGTTTGTTCCTGGGTTAGTACAGGCCGGTTTATAAAATAAAAACCGTACACAAAAATACATAACCGATATATAAATAGTAAATGTTAAAAAATAAAAAGACCGATAACCTTAATTACGGGTTATCGGCCTTTTTGTTATTTGATAAATATTTTTTTAAATATAGGTTTTAAAGCTTTTGCCATAAAATAAAAGCCCAAATCGTTAGGATGAATTTCATCAACCGAAACATTATCTTTAAATTCGTCGTTAAAAATTTCAAGTCCGTCTATAAAATAAACATTTTTATCGTTATTGTTTAAAGCGTTTTTATAGGTTTTATAAATTATGTTCCGTCTTTCTGTATCTTCTTCGGTTTTATGCGCGTACGGAGCGGTTAAAAAAATTACGGGAACCGTAGGATTAACCTCCCTAAAGCCTTTAAAAAACTTTTCGTGCGTATTGTTTAAATATTCGGCGGTAGGGGCGTTATGGTCGTAATCAAAAACAAATGCGCTCATTTTAAAAGAATTTATTATATTAAGCATTTCGGGTTCTGCCAAACAACCTCCCGAAAATCCCAAATTGTAAAAATCTAAATTTAAAAGTTTGGAAAGAGAGGCTATATATGTATTGCCGGGTCTTGAGGCGCAGCCACCTTGAGTAATTGAGGAGCCGTAAACCAAAACAGGTTCTTTATTTAAATAATTGTCGGCAGGTTTTATAAAAGCATTTTTATTTAAACCTATTTCTATATTTTTTACTCCTCCGTAGCAGGGAAAATTAACGGTAATTTCTCTTGTCTCGCATTCGCCTAAAAATACGGTGCCTTCGCATTTTTCTGTTTTTTCAAAATCGGCAAAAACAATAGAAGCATAACGGTATGAATCGCCTTCTTTTTTTGTATAAATATCAAATCCCAAAGAGTTTGTAGACGCCATATGCGGCACTTTGCAGGTTTCGTGTAAAATAGCTTTAATGCTTAAAAAATCGGAATTTGTTTTAAATCTTATTCTTCCGCCGGAAGTATGTTTAACTAAGGTTTCTACATTTTGGCTTACTTTAGAAGCTTTATTTTTGGGCAAACGCTTAAAATAAGGTTCCTCTTTTGTGGGCGGTATAACACCGTATAAATTAATATTGTTATTCGGAACGGTATAAAAGCAAGTGTTTTCTGTATTTTGTAATTCCAAAGTATGATAGTTTTTATCTATTTTTTTAATATCCATTTATAAAGCCTTCTTAAAATTATTTTTACGGTATTTTAAAGGTGTGCATCCGTATTCTTTTTTAAAATTATTACAAAAAATATAGGCGTTTTTAAAGCCGGAGCTGATTGCTATTTCCGAAACGGGAATATCTGTATTTTTAAGCAAATTGCAGGCAAACTCCAGGCGCCTTAACCTTATATATTTATAAATTGTGCAATTAAAGCTTTCTTCGAATTCACGGTAGAGAGTACTTTTTGAAATATGAATTTCTCGGCAAATATCCGAAATATTAATATCTTTTAAAAAGTTTTTATTAATATATTCAGAAATTTTAAAGGTTAAACTGGTTTCGTCAAATTTAACTATGTTTTCCGTTAAAATATAAGAAACCATAAGGTTTGCCAAAAAAATAATGCTTTCAAGCTGTTTTTGAGAAAAGACCGGTATTTTTTTATAAGCTTCGGTTAGCTCGCTTTGGTTTAAATTATATTTTTCGGTTAAATTTAAAGTTTCGGATAACGATAGATCGGCTTTTTCTTTAATAAGAATTTGACCGGAAATAATAAAACCTATAATTTTTTCATTAAAAATAATAGGCGATGCTATATCAATAAGTCCCGCATGACATTTTTTATAGCAGGCGGTTTTGGTTTTTCTGCATTCGTCAAATAAATCCAAATCACTTTTTTTACAGTTTTTTTGAGCAACCGGGCTTTTATATAACAGGTTGCAAAATATGGGTTCCGCAATATTGTCGTAAGTGTTTGCGCTGCAAATGTTATTGTAAAATTCATCGCAAACGGAAATATTTAAATGGGTTATTTCGTAAAAGTGATTTATAACGTTTAACAGTTTTTCTTTGTTAAAATTTATCAAAGCTTATCACCAACGCAAATAATAGCATATTTTTATTTTAAAGTCAATAACAAAACCGTTAATAAAATTATGGTGAAAAAACGCAATTTTATGAAACCTTTAATACTTGTTTTAAATAATAAATTAAAGTAAAATATTGTGGTGCAAAAACAGTATTAAAAGTTAATGCTGTAAATAATTTTTGTTGTAGAAAATATTTTTTATGGTAATATCAGAAAGGAATATAAAATTAAAATGGCAAGTGCTCTTTTTTTATTGTTGGTAATAGTATGTTCCGTAAGCGGTACAATTTTTAGAAAATATTATAATTTATTGGGCGGAAGAACAATCTACTTTTTTAACGCTGTTGTTTTTTTAGTATCCGGAATATGTTTTTTAATTAATTCCAAAGGGCTTACTTTTTCGTATAACGCGTTAATTTATGGCACTTTTTTTGCGGTTTCCTGTATAATTACTGCCATTTTCGGTCTTTTGGCAATAAACTGCGGTCCGGTGGCTTTAGGTTCGTTATTTTCTTCTTATTCGCTTTTGATGCCTACATTTTACGGTTTAATATTTTTAAAAGACCCAATAGGCAAAGGTTTTTTTATAGGTTTGTTATTTTTGCTGCTTTCAATATATTTTATTAATAAAAAAAGCCAAAAAGAAGAATCGGTAAAATTTACGGTTAAATGGTTAATATTTGTAATAATAGGCGCCGTAGGTAACGGTTTTTGTTCTATTTCTCAAAAAGCGGGGCAATTAACCGGTACCGATACAAACGCCATGATGATAACGGCATATATAATATGCGTTATATTTTTTACCGCAGCGGGATTTGTTAAAGAAAGAAAATTAAAAGTTAAAACAGAGCTTAAACTTTCTTTTATGCCGGTAATATGCGGTATTTGCAACGGACTGGTAAATATTTTTGTTATAGTATTAAATAAAAGCGTTCCGGCAGCGGTATTGTTCCCGTTAATTTCCTGCGGCGGATTAATTGTTACGTTTATTACATCTTACATTGCTTTTAAAGAAAAATTTTCAAAAATACAAATTTTAGGTTTTGTTCTCGGCGTAATTTCTATAGTAATGCTTAATATTTAAAAAAATTATTTTTAAAGGAGAAACAGAATGTATAATACATATATACCCGTAATGTTAAAAGAGATTGACGATAATAATATTTATAATATTATTGAAACTTTAAAAAAAGCCGATGTAAACAAAATTTTTATAGCTATTCACAGCAGCCGTAAAAGAGAAAACACAGAAGAAAACATTGCTTTTTTTAATAAATTGAAAAAATTTGTGCAAATATTTAAAAGCAACAACATAATTGTTGGCATTTGGCTTTTGGCGTTTGATATTGATTTTGAAAATAATTTTACAAAAATAACGGGGCATACATCTCACATGGGAAACTGCTGTCCTTCGGACGATAATTTTATAAAATTGGTGTCGGAATTTTTAGAGGATTTGGCTAAAACCGGCGTTGATATTATTCTTTTGGATGATGATTTACGCTTAAATAATTTAGGCGTAGGTATTGGCTGTTTATGCAAAAACCATATAAAACGCATAAGCGAAATACTTAATAAAAACGTTACTAAAGAGGAAGTAGAACGAAAGGCTTTTTGCGGCAAGCCTAATAAATACAGAAGCGCATTTTTACAGGCTAACAGGGAGGCAATGCTGAAATTTGCCGACGGATTAAGAAAAGGAGTTAATAAGGCAAATAAAAATGTAAGAATAGGAATATGCTCCTGTATGTCTGTTTGGGATTTGGACGGAGCGGACACTTATGAAATTGCCGAGCATTTGGCAGGGGATACAAAACCGTTTGTTAGGCTTATAGGCGCTCCTTATTGGGCGTCCATAAACTTTTTCGGTAACAGGTTGGCAGATGTTATAAGCCTGGAGCGTATGGAGATTTCGTGGAGAAAAAACAAAAATATCGAAACGGTAGCAGAAGGCGATACTTTCCCAAGACCTTGCTATTCTACACCTGCCAGCTATTTGGAGAATTTTGAATTGGCGCTTTTGGCGGACGGTAAACAGGACGGTATTTTAAAATACGCATTTTTTGATTATTTTAACGCTTTTTACGAAACCCGTTATTTTGAAGAACATCAAAGAAACAAATTAAAAAGAGAATATGTGCAAAATATTTTTAAAAATAAAGAGGAATGCGGATTAAATATTATTGAAAATTTAAAAAAATTGCAAAGTGCGGTATTGCCCGAAGAATATATAGGCGACGAAAAAATAGAAAATATTTTCTTTACATATGCTTCTAAAGCGGCAAACGCAAACGCTGTTCCCGTAAAATATAATAATCCCATAAACAGCTGTTTTATGGCCTTTGGCGAAAATATAAGATTTATAACCGAAGAAGAAATGAAATGCGGAGCAATTATAGACTTATGGGCGGCAAAAATATTAACGGAACGCGGAATAGATGTTGGTATTGAAAACATAGGCGAAGAGCTTTCGGGCAGACCTGTAATATTTAACGACGGAGAAATAACCAATATTGTCGGCATAGAACCGCCAAAATACAACAGGCTTAAATTAAATAAAAACTGCAAAGTTTTAGCCAACGCTTTTAAAAACGGTTCTTCTTACCACAGTTTTAAGGCGGAAGACGAAAGCCCTGTAATTTATACTTACGAAAATAAAAACGGCGCAAAATTTTTGGTTTTGGCTGTAATGGGTTATTATTTTAATAATTCTTTGTTTTTCAGAAATTATAAAACCGCAAAAATTATTAAAGACCAAATAAAACAATTTAATAAAAAGCCGTTAACGGCTACGGTTAATAATTGTCCGGATGTTTATGTTATAGCTAAAGAAAATAAAGAAAGCATAGCTGTTGGTATATTTAATTTTTCGGATGATACATATAGGGACACCGAAGTTATTATAGGCGAGCCTTTTAATAAAATAAAATCTTCTTTTGAACCGGGTATAAATATGCATAACGGAAATATTACGGTAGAAAACCTTCCGCCGTATTCTAATGTGTTTTTCGAACTTGAAAAGTAAAAAACAAAAAGAGGCAAGCACCAAAACAACACTTTGTTATAGGTGTTTGCCGCTTTTTTATTTGTAGGTTTATGTATTTATTTTAAAAAATTTATATTGCTTCTATTTCCTGTCCTAAAAATCCTGCGTAACCGTTGTTACCGTCGTTGGCGTTATAACCGGTTACCCAGCTGAGCCATTTTTTCTTTCGGCGTAAATGCACGCGGTAGCAAACGGTTTTTCCGGTATCGGTTTTTATCATTAAGCCGTCTATGGGTTTGTTATAAACTCCGGCAAAATCTATACGGTTTTTAACCTCCGGCAGCCACACGCCGCCTTTTATATGTGCTTTGTACCAAATGTTTCCCTCCGATAAACTTGCAAATACCGCGCATACATCATGTTTAAATATACCTGCGTAATCGGTTTTATCGGTAACGTTCGGCAGCCAACAATTTAATACATCGTCCCAAACCTGATATTTAACCGATATTTTCTTTTTGTTTACTGTAGTATTTAAATTATTTGTTTTGGTATTGTTTTGCGGATGATTTGAAATAACGGAAGTATTGTTTTTAACGTTTGGTTCCAGTGTTTTTAAAATGCCGTAAGCTATGGCTGTGCCCATTTTTTTCTGTTTTTCGGCCGTATTAATTATTTCTATATCTTTTACATTATCAATAAAAGCTCCTTCTACAATTACAGAAGGAGCTTTTATTTCTCGGATAAAACCAAAATAATCTTTGCCGAAAATATTCTTTTTTATTTTTAAACCTCTGGAATTTTGACCTATTTTAACTATTTCGTTTAAAATATTTTGTGCCAAGATTTTTGAGGTTCCGCCTTTTGAGTAATGGAACACTTCCGCTCCGTCTCCGCCGCCTGAATTGTTATGTATATCCAATGCCAAATCGGGGTTAAAATTATTACATTCTTTTATTTCGTCCGTAAGCGGGTCATTTTCGTCTTTTGTTCGGCTCATTAATACAGAAACGCCGTTTTTAACCAATTCATCTCTGCAAGCTAATGCTATTGATAAATTTAAATCTTTTTCTTTAAAACCGTTGCCCGTGGCTCCGCTGTCTCTACCTCCGTGCCCTACGCCTATAAAAACTTTTTTTGCCATAATTATTCTCGCTCTTTAAGTTTTTTTAAATATATGTCCGCCGCTTTTGCCTCTTTGGTTACGGAATTGTTTTTCCACCAAGCTATAACCGAGGTAACCAAAGTAAATATAATTGTTACCGTTTGGTATATTGCGTCTTCGCCAAACGGCAATACTTCTTTGCCGAACATAGCTAAAAATTGATTAATTAAAGCAACTGTTAAGCAAATTGTTCTTGCCAATGTATCTGCACTCATATTTTATCCCCCTTAAGAATAATATCTTTTACCGTATACCGATATTTTTGTACCTGCTTTTAATTTCCAACCTTCAGTAGGAATGGAAACCGTTAAGTTATTTAAATAATGTGTTGTAATGTTAACGCCTTGTGTTCGTTTAGAGGTTGAGGCTTGGGCTTGGTATTGTAGGCTTGTATTTTCCATAATAACAATACCAATTGCATTAATAAATGTTGAAGTAATATATTTTGCGCCCTTGTTAAGGCTATCACTTGCAACCGTAGTAACTGTGCCGTTAGCGTTAGTAACCTTGTATTCTATTTGTCCGTTTGCGGCACTTGACGCCGTATCTGCCGGATATTCTATTTTTACCATTAATTCTGCATAATTGCCGTTTAAAGTAATGGCTTGGCTTTCGGCTTCCGCTTCTATTGTTATATCGTCGGCGGCTTTTTGCCACTGTGTTAAATTAATAAGCTCATTAGTTATTATTTTATTTTGTACCGTATTGGCAGAAGTAGTGCTTAATGCGTCATCAACCATAACTACCGAGGTTTTAAACCAGGTAACAGTTCCCGTGTCCGAAACATATGCCGTAGCATAATATCCGTTTTTGTCATTCGGTTCGTTTCCTATAAAATATGTGTCGCCGTACCAAACGCTACCTGTCGGTAAGCCTTGTTGAGGAAAACGTATTCCTTTAAATGTCATACATTTATTTAAATTTAAATAGCCCGGTACTTCTGCGGTTTTAAACCATGTTAAGCCTGAACCGTCGGAACTTATCCACGCCGATGCAAAAGCATTTTTATCTAATAAATAGTAAGTGTCGCCCATTTTTATGTTTTCGGTAGGCAAAGCAGAAGACGAAATAACACCTTTAAAAGTCATAATTCCTACTTTTTTAATTTCGGTATTTACTTCTTCGCTTACCAAAGCGTCTACCATTGTTTGTAATTCTTCTTTTGTGGCTGCGGGGTTTAATACCTCGTCTTCGCCATTCGGGCTGTTTAATATTTGTAAAATACAGGAAGCCGTTTTGCCTTTAACGTTGATTGCGCCGTCCGCATCGTTTTGTACGGCAGTAACACAAAAAATCAAATCTCCCGCCTGCGGCATAAGCTGTTCCCACAAAGTAAGTTTAACGGTGTTGTTTGTTAATTCATTTTTAGGAATATTGGGCGAAGCCAAATGCGTTCCGTAAATTGTTTGAAATTCAAAGTAATAATATGCTATATCTTCGGAAATAATTCGGGTGGGTAAGGTAACAACCAACTCGGTTTCATTGTGTTCTTTTGCATATCCTCCGAATATTTTTTGAGGGTGTGTTTCATCCCGAGATAAGTCTATGTTAATAGTTCTCATTAAATCACTCCTTTCTTATTTTTCTTTTATAAACGGATAAATAGAATATAATCCTGTTCCTGTTAAATAGCATTTACTTAATTCTTCAAATGTAAATTTAACTTCCGGCATTTTAACTTCTACTTCGTTTAAAGCGTTAAGTTCCTGCGTAAATTTCTCTGTGCATTTATTTTTTTATTTTAACGCTGTTTTCTGTTTGTACAGGGTTACCTTATTTATCATTTTCGGTATATTTTAAAATTATTTCTTTGTATTTATCGTAGTAAAAGTTTGATTTTCTTCAACGGATTTTACAAACTTTTAAGCTTTATAAAAATTACGAATAAAATGCGCCCTAAAAACCTTAACACAAAATTACGCTTTTCTCATTTGGGGTACATTTGGGTAAAGGTAAATAATGCAGTTAAAACTTTAAATTTGAGATGAAAGGTAGAGCCGAAATTTTTCAAACCAAACAATTAAGCCTGTTTGTTTTGTGGCAGAGAAGATAAATAGGCGATGTTGGTTTACAGTACTGATTTATTGCAAATAAAGTTTTGCTGTTTTATTTACCTTAAAAAGCCTGCGGGCGTGTTGTTCACACCATCAACACGCCCGTTATTTTTTATGTATTGTTATAAATATAAGTAAAATTAAAAATATTATATTCATATATATAATATTTTTAATTTTTATAAACAGTATGAAAAAAGTAATATTGTTATTAATAGCGGCTTTATTGATTTTTACCTTGTGTGCTTGCGGCAAAGATAACAATTCTTCTAATGTAAAAACGAACAAAAAATCGTTTCTCAGTCTTATACCGTTGCCGTGCCCAACATTGTAGGTATGGATAAAGATGAGACTATAAAAAAGCTTGAAGAATTAGGGCTGAATGTAAAAATTAATTATAAACATTTTTTTACTAAAAAAAATGATAATTTTGCATTTTTGCGGTAAAACTATTGCCTTGGTTTATAGGGTAGGGAATAACATAGAAATTTTTAAATTTTTAAAATTTAAAAAATATAATTTTGAGCATTTAACTTCAAATATTTCGTTTGTAAAAGAATTGGATTTTTCTGAATTTACAAATTAACAGTCTTTAGGTATAACAAAATGTGTTCCTAAAATTACAAATAAAGGAGATGATGAAGAATTAAAAAGATATACCGAGTGCATTTTTTGTGATAAAGTTTGCTGTTCGGAGCCAAATTAAACGGTTTAAATGAGGTACGGTTATAGTTTTGCAGGGGGGGTAAAGATATAAAAAGTTTAGGAATTTAAAACGAAAAATCCTGTCAAGAAAATGACGGGATTTTTGTTTAAAATAAACGTAAATTAAAGTAGATTTTTCTATTGACAAATAAGTTTTTTGTGGTATAATAATTGTTGTTTATTTAGTTTAAAAATGTAAAAAAATTGTTGTTAATATTATATAGGGGTATAGCTCAGTTGGTAGAGCAGCGGTCTCCAAAACCGCGTGCCGAGGGTTCAAGTCCTTCTGCCCCTGCCATAAAGAGGCTACATAAAAGATGCAGCCAAAGAAAACCCCGATTTTTATCGGGGTTTTCGCCATTTATACTGTAAAATTTCAGCAAATGATTTTTTGTAGAAATAAAAAAGGTATTTTCCCTTTGTAAGAGGATTTGAACTCTCATACAACCGAATAATGATACACAGGCAGATAGATTTTTAATTTATATCTGCCTATATATCTGATATTTATTTTTCTGGAGTTCAAGTCCTGCCACAAAAGGGAAACGGCGATTTTACATCTGCATTTCAGTACAGAAAAAAATCGCCGTTTGAGTAGCAAAAAGCCCGATATAATCGGGCTTTTTCATGGGAGACATCTGTTTTGTCTCCACAGTATGGCGGAGAAGAGGAGATTCGAACTCCTGCGCCGGTTTCCCGACCTACGCCCTTAGCAGGGGCGCCTCGTCACCAACTTGAGTACTTCTCCATTGATAACGTTTTTTAAAATATTGAATTGTGTTTTTGCCGTTATTATTTGCTACTAATGTTTTAGCAATCGGCTTTTATTAAAGGTGTTGGCGGAGAGGAAGGGATTCGAACCCTTGGCTCTTACGAGTCACTGGTTTTCAAGACCAGCTCCTTAAACCGCTCGGACACCTCTCCGTTTCGACTAAACCATTCTATCATAACGGCCCTAAAAAGTCAATAGAAAATTAGCAAATGTCTTTAATTTTTAACTTATAAAAAGGTTATGTTTTTAATTCTTTATTTTAAATTTTTAATAATATTACTACGGATTGTATAAAAAATAAAAGTCGGAGCAAAACTCCGACTTTTAAACTTTAAAGAATATTAATTAAAACCGATAATTAGTTTTAAATTAGTCTAATTCTGCAAAGTATTTAATGGTTCTAACCATTTGGCTGGTATAGCTGTTTTCATTGTCGTACCAAGAAACAACCTGTACCTGATATAAATCGTCGCCGATTTTAGAAACCATAGTTTGTGTAGCGTCAAACAAAGAACCGTAAGTGATGCCAACGATATCGGAAGATACCAAGGGTTCTTCGGTGTAGCCGAAAGATGCGGAAGAAGCAGCTTTCATAGCGGCGTTAATACCTTCTACAGTTACATCTTTGCCTTTAACTACAGCTACTAAAATAGTTGTGGAACCTGTAGGAACAGGAACACGCTGAGCAGAACCGATAAGTTTGCCGTTTAATTCCGGAATAACCAAACCGATAGCTTTTGCAGCGCCGGTAGAGTTAGGAACGATGTTAACGGAAGCAGCACGTGCTCTGCGTAAATCGCCTTTTCTGTGAGGACCGTCCAATACCATTTGGTCGCCTGTAAATGCGTGAATGGTAGACATAATACCGCTTTCGATAGGAGCGTAGTCGTTTAAAGCTTTAGCCATAGGAGCTAAGCAGTTTGTTGTACAAGAAGCTGCGGAAATAATTTTATCTTCAGCTTTTAAAGTTTTTTCGTTTACGCTGTAAACGATTGTAGGAAGATCGCTGCCTGCGGGAGCAGAAATAACAACCTTTTTAGCGCCGGCGTCTAAGTGAGCCTGAGCTTTAGCTTTAGAAGTATAGAAACCTGTACATTCCAAAACTACATCAACGCCGATTTTTCCCCAAGGAAGATCTTTAGCGTCTTTTTCTGCATAGATGGTAATTTCTTTACCGTCTACAACAATAGAATTTTCTTTTGCTACAACTGTATCGGCTTTAGCATATCTGCCTTGTGCTGAATCATACTTTAAAAGATGAGCAAGCATCTTTGCGTCAGTAAGATCATTGATAGCAACTACTTCGTAACCTTCGGCACCAAACATCTGGCGGAAAGCAAGACGGCCTATACGGCCAAAACCATTAATAGCAACTTTAACCATAGTTTAAAACCTCCTAAAATTAGTTCACATTAAATTTTGTAAACTTTATACTTATTTTAACTCTTTTTTAAATATTTTTCAAGAACTTTGTTTATTATTTAACTATTTTTTTAAAATTTTTTATAAAAACCGTTTGAAATAATTTTAATTTACCTTTTAAAGGGTAAAATATTTTAAAACGGAGGCTTACAGTATATGATAAAAAATTTAAAAGATGATGTTTTAAGAGAACGCTTAAACGATATGTTTTATAAAAAAGAAAACAAAAAGTATTTTTACCGTATTTTAAAAAATCTTGAAATAAAAAGAATTACAAAATACTACAACGCTTTAAAAATAAATTTTGCTGCAGATGAAGCTTTTAAAGCTATAGTTTACGGTACGTTGCTTTTAAAGGGAAGCGATTTTTTAAATTTTAATATATTGGGATTCGGTAATTATTTTGAAAACTGCGACGCCTTTATTTTTACGGTTTGCTCCGTTATAGGCCAAATATATAAAAATTCAAAGCATTTAACCGTAAACGCCGCTTTTTTAAATAACAGTATTATTATTCAGTTTATATATAAGGGTAAAGAGGTTAATCCCGATATTTTAATTAAAAACGCAAAAATTGAGCGTTTTATAAAAAATAACAAAAATTATATAAATTTAAAAATAAAAACCGATAAAAATAAAAAAACCGCTAAATCTTTTAAATTTAACAGTTTAATTAATAACCGTATGTCGGCGCTTTATACAACATTGTCTTTTGCCTAAAATACGGTAATATTTAAAATTTTTAAGAGCAGTATGTGCTGTGTGTATTAATAATTATTAATACTTTTAATAATGTTTTCGGCAGCTTTTATTCCGTCTACAGCCGAAGACATTATTCCGCCTGCATACCCGGAACCTTCTCCGCAAGGGAAAACCCCTTTTATATTGCTTTCCATATTTTCGTTGCGGTCTATTCTTACAGGGCAGCTGCTGCGGGTTTCGGGGGCGGTAAGAACGGCGTTTTCATCTGCAAAACCTTTTATTTTTTTATCAAATAATAAAAGTGCCTCTTTTAAAGATTTAACTATAAATTCGGGGAACAAACGGTTTAATTTAGACGGTACCGCAAAAGGCCTAATGCTTGGTTTAACGCTGCCGAAGCTTTCGGTTTTTTTACTTTTTAAAAAATCTCCCACTTTTTGTGCAGGCGCGCCGTAACCGCCCGTTAAATTAAATGCGTTTTTTTCTATTTTTTCCTGAAGTTCCATACCTGCCAAAACATTATCGTTTTTTAGGTCTTCGGGATAAACCGATACCAAAAGCGCCGAATTTGCGTTTATATTATCTCGCTTTTGGTTACTCATACCATTGGTAACAACAGAGTTTTTGCAGCTGGCACCGTTTATAACATATCCGCCGGGACACATACAAAATGTATATACTCCGCGGTTAATGTTATTTACGGTGCTTTTGGTTTCTTTAGTTTTGTTGTTATTTTTCGGCGTTAAATGAACAGCCATTTTATAGTCTGCCGGCGGTAATTGCTTATAGCTTTGGCGATACAAAGCTTTATTTATAAACTCCTGTTTATGTTCTATTCTAACACCTATGGAAAAAGGTTTTTTAGAAAGCTTAAAATTTTTTGTGTTAAGAATTTTAAAGGTATCTCTTGCGGCATTTCCTATAGCCAAAACCAAAAAATCGCTTAAATATTTTTCTTTATTATTTATAACTACGCCCTTTAAGCGGTATTCGGTGCCGTTATTCTTTTCAATTATAAATTCGGTAGCTTTACTGTTAAAATGAATTTCTCCGCCCAAATTTATAATTTCTTCTCTCATATTTTTAACTACATTTATTAAAACATCGGTACCTATATGAGGTTTGGCATCGTACAATATATTTTTATTTGCGCCGAAAAAACAATAGGTTTTTAAAACAAAGTCAATGCGATCATCCTTAATACCGGTGTTTAATTTTCCGTCCGAAAAAGTTCCGGCTCCGCCTTCGCCGAACTGAACGTTGCTTTGTTCGTTTAAATTTCCGTTTTGCCAAAAATCGTTAATGTCTTTTGCTCGGTCTTCTACCGGTTTTCCTTGCTCAAAAACAATAGGTTTTAAACCCGATTTTGCCAAAATTAATGCCGCAAACATTCCTGCGGGACCGAAACCTATAACAATAGGCTTTATATTTGAGTGCTTTGCTTTTAAAAAGTTGTATTCTTTTTCGGTATATTTTTTTGCATTTTTATTTTGACCGATAATTTCTTCTTCGTTGTTGCAACAAAAAATTACGCTGCAACAATATTTTGGTATTTTAAAACGGGCGTCAACAGAAAGTCTTTTAAGTTTAGAGTTATAACATTTTGTGTTTAACTCTTTGCTTAAAAGACTGTCTAAATTATTAAAATCCGTTGAAATATCAAAATATAAATTATTTAAAAAAATCATAAATTTCAAGTTACCTTTTTATTTGCTTGAGGCAAGCCCAAAGCCCGTTTTAGGGCTTTGCAAAAGCTTTAGCTTTTACCCAAAACAAAAATTATATTTTTGTTTTGGGGGCTTGGCCGCCGTTACATAAATTACCGTTTGCCATAAAGTTCTTTATTTAATATACCGTTTGCCGCGGCAAAGGCGCTGGCAAATGCCCAATGTAAATTATAACCTCCGCAGTCGCCGTCTATATTTAAAATTTCTCCGGTGCAGTAAAGATTATTGATTTTTTTTGAGCACAAATTTTCGGTAAATTCTTTTAATAAAAATCCGCCCGAAGTACTTTGGGCATTTTTAAAACCTGTGGTGTCTAAGTATTTAAAATTAAAGCTTTTAACGGTTTTGGCAATAAGCGTTGCTTCTTTTAAAGTGTATTTTGTATTTTTGTTTTGCAAGTTAAGTGATTTTAAAATTGCAAAACCGACGCGTTTATTTAAAAGACCCGCAAAAAAATCGGTTCCGGCTAAATTTAAATCATTTCTTTTTAAAATAAAATCCGTTATTTGTTTTTCGGAAAATTCCGGCATTAAATCCAAACTGACAATATCATTTTTTTTGCAATATCTTGAAAGCTGTAATATAGGCGGACCGGAAAGCCCGTAATCGCAAAATAAAACTTCTCCGGTATCGCTGTGATTATTTATTGTTACTTTTGCCGTTACTTTTATTCCTTTTAAAGAGCGCGTTACGGTATTTTCGGTTTTAATTTGCACTATAACGGGTTTTGGCTTTTGCATGGTATGAATTTTGTTTAAAAGATTATAAGCCGAACCGTCGGTGCCGTACTGGGCTCCTCCTGCCATTCCGCCGCAAGAAATAATAACATATTTTGAATTTATTTTTATTTCGTCGCCAAAGGAGGTAAAAGCAGTATCTTTGCCGCTTTTGGTATTGCCGGTTTTTAAAAATTCCGTTTTTTTAATTTCGGTGTTTGTTAAGGTTTTTATATTAAGTCTTTCGGCTTCAAAACGCAAAGCGTCTACAACGCCGGAAGCCTGCAGGGAATAAGGGTATGCTTTTTTGGAATTAAATTCATAAACCAATACGCCTATAGAACCGAAGAAATCTTTCAAATTATCAAAAGTAAAATTATTTAATATTTGCTTTGCCGATAAAGTGTCTCCGTGATAATGAGAAATATTTTGGTCTTTATTGGAAATATTACATCTGCCGTTTCCGGTAACGCTTAATTTTTTGCCCACTCTTGAAAGCTTTTCAGCTAAAATTATGTTAAGGTTAACGTTTTTTCGTTTAAGCATTATAGCCGCAGTTAAACCCGAAGCGCCTGCGCCAATGATTAAAACGTCGCAGTTAACTGTTTCCATTATATCTCCTTTGTTTATTTCATTTTTATTTTTTATATTCTTTATTCTTTATTTTTTCTATGTCCGTGTTTTTAGTTTGATTTTGTTTTTTATTTTTGTTATAGCTGAATCGGCATATAAAACTGTTTATAATATTAATCTTTATTTTTATAATATTAATATTTATTAATGTTAGCAGTAATTTCTGTCTACCGTAATTACCGCATTATATAACGGATTTACTTCTTTTACAAGTGCAGATACCGCCTTTTTAATTTCTGTTTCCGTTAATTTTATACTAAAGGGCACAGATATATCAAAAATAACATTTATTCTGCGGTCGCCTTCAACTATTCTAAAATCGTGAATACTGCATTCTTCGTTAAACTCTTTAATTTTTTCTTCAACTTCAAATTTTATTTCGTTAACACGTTTATCATTGGTAGCTATTGGGTCCATATGAATAACAATGTGTGAAGAAAGCGCTATGGAAAGTTCTTTTTCGCATTCGTCTATTTCTTCGTGGCATTTTATAATATCTATATTATCCGGCACTTCAACATGTAAAGTTGCAAAGGTCCTTCCGGGGCCGTAATTATGCACAACTAAATCGTGTATGCCTTTAAAATCATCATAAGACATAACAATATCTTTTATGGTTTCTACCATTTTCGGTTCAGGGGGCATTCCCAAAAGGGGATTTATGGTTTCTTTAAAGCTTTTTATACCGGAATAAATAATAAATAAGGATACCGCCGCACTTATAAAACCGTCTATATTAAGCGAAAAAACTACATTTATAATTACCGAAAGCAATACGGCAGAAGTAGAAACAACATCGCTTAAACTGTCAAAAGCGGTGGCAATAAGTGCATTAGAATTAATGGTTTTACCAAGTTTTCTGTTAAACAAAAACATCCAAAATTTAAGTAAAATAGAAAAAATTAAAACTATAAGCGTTATTATGCTTATGTTAAGCGTTACGGGATGTATTATTTTTTCCGCCGAACTTTTTAAAAGCTCAAAACCTACCAGCATAATTATAAAACTTATAATTAATCCCGACATATATTCCATTCTGCCGTGTCCGAAAGGATGTTCCTTATCCGCCGGTTTGTTGGAAAGTTTAAAACCTACAAAAGTAACTATAGATGAACCCATATCGGATAAGTTGTTAAATGCGTCGGCTACTACCGAAGAACTGAAAGATAAAATACCAACCGAAAGTTTGGTTAAAAATAAAATTAAATTGCAAACTATTCCGGCAGCGGCACCTAAATTAACGGCCTTTGAACGGTCGTTTTTGTTTTTTAAAAAAAGTTTCATCAATAAAGCGGTCATATAAACCTCATATTTATTTAATACTTATTTTGTGTTGCCATTGATAATATAAATTTAAATTGCAACAGTTTATTAAATTTAATTTTTAAATTAAAAATAAAAAAATTCCGATTTTAATTTTAAAAAATTCAAAATATTATTTTTTTAATCCGCCGAAATTTCCGTTTAAAATATTTGTGTTAATAGAAAAGCTTAAATTTTCTTTGTTGCGCTGCCTTTTAAATGCAAGTTTAATAAGCTTGGTTATAAGCTCGCTGTAAGGAATACCCGAGGCCTCCCATAAATAAAAAGCCAAAGAGCCGGGAATGGTATTTATTTCGTTAACAAAAATTTCTTTTGTTTTATCGTTCATTAAAAAGTCTATTCTTGCCACACCGTGTCCGCCTATGGCTTTAAAGCTCTCAACAGCATATTTTTGAATTAAAGCTTTTTGTTCTGCGGTAATATCCGCCGGTAATTTTCGGCTTAAACTGCTCATGCCTTTGCTGCCTTCTGTTTTGGCGTCTTTTGAGTTTTTTCCGCCGCTTAAATATTTATCTTCGTAAGATAATATTTTGTCTTGCATAATGGGCTCTTCGCATTCGCTGGCTTCAAATTCATCATAATATCCCACAACCGAACAATTTATTTCTCTTAAATTTTCCACGGCTTTTTCGGCTAAAATATTAAGCGCAAAATTTTGTGCCAAAAGAATAGCTTCTTTTAGTTCGTCTATGTTTTCCACCTTGCTTATTCCAACGCTTGAGCCTAAATTTTGGGGTTTTATTATAAGAGGGTAGCCAATGTTTTTTTCTATATTTTCAATTATTTTTTCGCTGTTTTCGGTGTATTCGTTTGAAGTAAACGTAATGCAGTTTAAAACAGGAACATTTTTTTCTTTAAGCGCTAATTTAAACATATATTTATCCATACCCAAAGCGGATGCCAAAACATCGCAGCCTACATAAGGTATACCCAAAAGTTCAAAATATCCCTGCAAAGAACCGTCCTCACAGTTGGTACCGTGAACTACCGGAAAAGCCACATCCAAAGCAATGGGCTTAAATTTTTTAAATACCGAATCTTTTTGTGCTTTTATTACAACGCTGTTGTTTTCTATGGTTAAAAATACCGGAACGGCTTTTTTTAAAAGTTCGGAAATATTTTTAAAATTTTCAATATTAAAAAAATGTTCCGAATAATACATTTTTTTGTTTTTTGCAATGTATATGGGAATTATATTATATTTTTCTTTGTTAGTATTTTGCATTGCCTGAACGCACGAAATAATAGAAACCTCGTGTTCCACACTGTTCCCGCCAAAGAAAAAACCAACGGTTGTTTTCATAAAATCACCAAACCTTAAAATTTAAATTAAAATTAAAATTAAAATATCCAAAATTAAAATATTTAAAATAAAAACTAATAAAAGCTATTATATAAAAATTATTATATTTTACCGAATTTAATTTATCTTACCGATTTATTTATATCGTTTTGCCAAAAAAGATTTATCGGCGGCAAAAACGCCAAGGCGTTTTAAATCCGAAAATTTAATTTTCGGATTTAGGAACAAAATTTATTTTGTTCCTTGCCGCCGAACTCAAAATTTTATTTAACGTAATTATCCGGCAAATCGTTTTCAAATAACACTACGGTATTTTTATTGCATAATCCGGTAAGTTTGCTGTAAGCTTCTTTAAACGAATTAACAACAAAAATATTATCTTCGTTAAAATTAACGCTTTTTGCAGCGCTTAAAAACGGCTTGCTGCGTTCTTTACCTACCAAAATAAGAATATCGGAATTTTCAGCCAAATTAACTCCGAAATTATAATTAAGCTCATATTCTTTATCGCCTAATTCCACCATACCGGGGGTAACGGCAATTTTTGTTTTGTTTTTAAAGCTTCCTAAAACATTTGCGGCTTCTACAGAGCCTTCGGGGTTGGAATTGTAACTGTCATCTAATAAAATGCTGCCGTTTAAAAAGCTTTTCTTTTCCAAACGGTGTTCGGTGGGTTTTAAAAGAGCCACCGCATGTTTAATTTGATTTTCCGATACATCCAAACTTAAAGCCACCGCAACTGCACCCACAATATTTATAACATTGTGCATACCTAAAAGAGAAGTGGTTAAGTGTATTTGCTTATCGTAAAAAACAACGTCAAATTCCGTTCCGTGTATACCTACTTTTATGTTTTTTGCGTATGTTTCGCAATCGTCGGTAGTGCCGAAAGAATGGGTAACATATTCCGCAGCTTTTTCTCTTGCATATTTTGAATTAAAATTAACATATACGTTTTGGGTATATTCGCAAAGTTCGAATTTTGTTTTTTGAACGTTTTTTATAGTTTTAAATGTTTCAAGATGCTGCGGTCCCACAGCGGTTATAATAGCTATATCGGGTTTTGCTATTTCGCATAACTCTTTAATATCGCCTATGTTTTTGGCGCCCATTTCGGCTATAAAAATTTCTGCCGAAGGCGTTAGATGTTCGTTTACGGTTCTAACAATTCCCATGGGCGTATTAAAGCTTTCGGGGGTGGCTACAACATTGTATTTTTCAGATAAAATTCGTTTTAAAATAAATTTTGAAGATGTTTTTCCGTAGCTTCCGGTAATAGCTATTATTTTTAAATCCGGTATGCTTTTTAAAGATTTTTTTGCATTTTTTATATAGTTGTTTGTAATTGCTTTTTCCGTAAAAGACATTAAAAAAGCAGACAAAACCGTAAAAATAAAAGAATAACTGCAAATAAAAATAAAAACGGATGTTAAATAAATATTGTTAACCGCAGCGGTAACGGTAACAAGAATAATATAAATTAAACTTAAAGCTGTAATTAAGCGTTTTATTCTTTTGGTAAAAACCAGTTTTTTTATTGCTTTCTTTTGTACGTTTATACAAATTAAAAATCTTATAACACATTCCGTTAACGATAAAATTAAAAGCGGAATGTACATTTTAAGTGCCAAAAATAAAACCTCTGCCGCAAAAACAATCAGTCCCATAAAGAATAAAGGTTTCAGTTGACCTTTGAACCACTTAAAATACCTTTTTAAAAAATAAGAATTTTGTTGGAACATCTGAATATGCTTTACAGAAGAAAATATTGCTCCCAACATTAAAAACAAAAGCGAAAGTATTAATAAAATATTCAAGTTTTCACCTCAAAAAGCTGTTTAATATGGCATTTGTTTGATTTGGTTTTTGAACAAAACCGAAATGTCCCACTCCGCTTAAAACGCAAAGACCGCAGTCTTTAATTAAGCTTTCAATCAGTTTTGCATTTTTTAAAGGGGTGTCGGTGTCGTTTTCGCCCCAAATAAGCAAAACGGGACAATCTATATTTTTTAAATTTTCGCGTATGTCAACGCTTACTACCATAACCATTGTTTTACGCATAACTTCGGGGGAATTTGAATAATCCGCCGAACCGAAGTGCTTTTTTGCCTTTTCTATGGCAGAAGAAGTATAATTTTTAATAAACGGTAAAGAAAGCGCTCCCTTTACTATTTTATAGGTGCGTATTTTAGCTCTTGTTTTAAAGCTTTTTTTATTTACTATTCCCGCCGCGCCGAAAAGCACCGCTTTTTTAGGCGTAAGTAATTTTTTGCCCATTAACGAAAGCGCTACTCTTCCTCCGTGAGAATGACCCATAATAATAAGCTCTTTTTTATTTAAATTAAGCTTTTCTATAAATTCCAAAACCAAATTTTCGTAATCGGTTAAACTTAATGGATTTTTCGGAAGTTCGCTTTCTCCGCAGCCCGGAAAGTCTAAAGCTATTGTTCTGAATCCGTTTTTTAAATTGTTTATTACAGATTTCCAAACTATTACGGAACTGCCCCAGCCGTGAAGCATTAAAATCGGAGAACCTTCGCCTTCATCTATATAGTTAATGTTTATACCGTTTATGTTAACTGTCAAAAAAACACCCTCAATTTTTGCTATATTGTTAATTATAACACATTACATATTAAATTTAAATTGTTTTTTATTATTTTACGCTATTATTTTTAATATTCTTTTTCGGCTTAGCATTTTTATTATTATCGTTATTAATATCTTTGCTTATATATATAATAAACATTACGCATAAAATTAAAACGGATATGGCGGAAGGCGCCGAAATACAGTATTCTTTAATATTTAAATTTATATTTTTGCAGTTAGATATTACGCTTATACTTTTAGGAAAAATAAAAAAATAAAGTTTTAAAAGCAAGGCGCTTAAAAAACCGTGCACAAACCTAAAAAAGACAATTTTTAAAGCGTTGATTTTTATTTCGCTGCTAAAATACAAAATTTGAAGTATTACCGAAAAGCCTGAAAATCCCAGTAAAAATATACAAAAATAAATATTGTTTACATTTTCTTTTATCCCTACGGTTACTTCGCATAATGCTAAAATAAATTTTGCAAAGCCGTATTTTTTAAAACAAAAAAATAACGAGGATGAAAGAACGACCGTGCCGGTAATTTTTAAAAACGAATCGCAGGAAGAACTTAAACTTTTAAAAAAAGCTTCGCTTAAAGAAACATTTAATTTTTCGCTATTTATGGCTTTATAATTAATAGCTCCTATTTTAAAAAATAACATAATAATAAAGCTGCTTAAAATATGTATTGATAAAAATATTATTCCTATATTTATATTATTAAAAAATACATTGCCCACGGCAAAAAGTATAAATAACGGACCTGAATTTACGCAAAAACAAAGCAAATTTTCCGCTTGCTTTTTGTTTATGTATTCTTTTTTGTAAAGCTCGTTTACAACAATGCTGCCCGAAGGGTATCCGCCTAAAACGGAAAGTAAAAAAACGGCTCCTTTAAGTTTTAAATATTTTGCTGTTTTTAAAATTAAGTTGCTGTTAATTAAAAATAGCGCTATAACGCAAAAAGGGAAAAGCGATGGTATTAAAACGTTTGCCGTTAAACTTAAACCGCTTATTGCCCCTTTTGAAACGGCTTTGGAATTAACTAAAATTATAAAAATACCCGAAAAAGAAAAAAACAAAGCCAAATTTGCTTTTAACCCGTTTTTTCTTTTTATGTTTGTTTTTTTAATCTCTTTTATATCGTTCATATAAATCACCCTTTAAATGATATGTATTAAAACGGTTTTTTTATCATATTTTTTAATATAATTAATAAAAACGGCAAAATTTTAATGGGGGAAAAGTATTTGAACATAAAATCTTCGGGTAAAAAAACATCAAACAAAAAATCGCTTAAAATAAAATCTTCGGGAATAAAAAACTTAGGTATAAAATCTTTGCAAAAAGGCTTTGAGCTACCGCCGGCAGCTTTAATGGGAGCCAGTAAAATTACAATCAGTTCCAATAAAGAAGCGGTTATAGAGGGCTGCAGGGGTATTTTGGAATATTGCAGCGACCGTATAAAGCTTAACATAGGATGCGCCACCGTACTTTTTATAGGGAATTCTTTAACCATAGATTCTTTAAATGTAGGCAGTATTGTAATAAGCGGCAAAATAACAAATGTGGAATTTTAATTTTTAGAATTTATTGTATTTAATTTTTTTAATTTTTTATATTTTTTATTTTTACGGCTTTATAAAAATTTTATAATATAAAAAATAAAGGGAGGATAAATTTGCTTTTTTTAAAGTTTTTTAGGTTTTTAAAGGGAAGCATAAAGGTTAAAGCCTATGGGGGATTTCCCGAAAGAATAATAAATATTTGTTATAAAAAACAAATTTCTATTTGGAATATAAAAAACAAAAACGAAAACATTTATTTTTATACCGATGTTAACGGCTTTAAAAATTTAAGATACGCAAAAAGAAACAGCGGAGTTAAGCTTAAAGCCGTTAATAAATACGGCTTTCCTTTTTTTGCGGTTAAAAGAAAAGACCGCTACGGTCTTATAATAGGCGCGGTTATTTTTTTTGCCGTAATAAATTTTTTATCTTCTTTTGTTTGGAACATAAATATTGTAGGAAATAAAAATATTTCCGATTCCGAAGTTATAAAGCTTTGCAATTCCATAGGTATAAAAGAGGGTATGAAAAGAACAAAAATAGAATCGGCTTTAATGAGAAACGAAATATTGCTTAAAACAAATAAAATTTCATGGATAAGCTTTAATGTTGAAGGTTCTGTTTTAAACGTTAATGTTTCCGAAAATAATGTTATAGAAAAAACAAAAAAAGAGCCTTCTAACTTAATTGCAAAAAGCGACGGTATAATAAAAAAAATAGAAGTAAGAAACGGAGAAATCGCCGTTAAAATAAACGGTACGGTTAAAAAGGGAGATTTGCTGGTAAGCGGAATAACCGAATACGAAGGCGGATTAAGCAGTTTTATAAATTCTTCCGGCGAAGTCTATGCCGAAACCGAAAAAGAAATTTCTGTTTCCACACCGTTAACCGTAACCGAAACCGTAACGGAAGAAAAAGAATACAATAGATATATGCTAACGTTTTTCGGTATTGATATACCGCTTTATTTAGGCAGTATTAAAGGAGATTACGATATTAATATTACCGAAAAAAAGATAGAACATAACGGCTTTTATGCACCGGTTTTTATTACCAAGGCCGAAATTCATAAAAAAAATAAGGTTTTAAAAAAATTAACCTATAATCAAGCTAAAGAAATTTTAACCGAGGAATTAAATAAAAAACAAAAAGAAGAAAATTATATAAGCGTTTCAAAAACCATAGATAAGGCGGAATTAAAAGAAAACCGTTTAACCGTAACGCGTAAAATTACGGGTGTTGAAAACATAGCGGTAGAAGAAAAGATAAAAATTTCAAAATAACTTGCAGAATGTAAAACTTTGTGTTAGAATAAAACCAAATTATATGGGAGGGAAAAATATGATTTGCAAAAAATGTTCTTATGTAAATAACGATGAAAGCAAATTTTGTCAAAATTGCGGAGAATTGTTGGAAGCACCTGCTAAAAACGTACAAACCGAAATTATAAACAATAATTCGGCGCTTACGGTTCATGTGCCTCAAAAACATTTAAATCCAACGCCGAAAGCCAAGTCGTTAGGCGATGTTTTTACTATTTTAGGCTTTGTTTTTTCAATAGTAAGCTTTTTTTGGTTCGGCATAGTTTTGGCTCCTTGCGGTTTGGGCTTTTCTATTTACGGTTACAGAAAAAACAACACCAAAAAATTGGCGGTTGCGGGCATTGTAATTGCGGCGCTTTCGGTTATTTTAAAAATATGCTCAATTCTTACAAATTTAGATTTTATTCCCGAATGGGTTTTAAGCGGAGTTTTAAGTTAAAAACCGATTGATTTTTAACTGTTTGATTATTTTGAATTTTTAATTTTTAAATTTAAAAAAAGTGTACAATTGATATATATTAAATTATGTAAATAAGATATAAAAAATTTTAAGGAGTAATATATGTTTTGCAAAAATTGTAATAAAGAAATAGATGATAATGCGGTATTTTGCCCATATTGCGGCGTAAAACAGCAAGAGGAGCCTCAGGCACAATCGTTTAACCAAAACAATACTGCGGGTTTTGAACAAAACGCAGCTCAAAACATCAATCAAAACGCAAACCAAAACACAAATCAAAATCCGTATGCGCAGCCTATAAACCAAAATGTATTTACGGGTAATCAGTTTAATAATTCTATAAACAAACCTTTAAATGCTACGCCTTATTTGGTATTTGCTATTTTAACTACCGTTCTTTGCTTTTTACCGTTAGGAATACCCGCAATAGTATATGCCACTAAAATTAACACGGCTTTAGCTATGGGCGATATGATTACGGCTTGGGATGCCGCTAAAAAATCAAGATTGTTCAGTATTCTTTCGGCTGTTATAGCTGCGGTGCTTGTAATTTTATGGGTTGTATTAATGGTTGTTATAGGCGTTTACTGGGCAAGTACTTATCCTATAGATGAATCGATTTTCTATTAAAATTAAAATACAAAATAAACAAAGCTTTTTTAAAAGGTCTGTTGTAAGCCTTTTATGGTTTACGGTTTTTATAGGTGTAATATTTTTGGTTTTATATATTTTAAGGCATAAAATTGTTATTCCTTGTGTTTTTAATAAATTAACCGGATTTTACTGTCCGGGTTGCGGTGCGGCAAGGGCTACAAACGCTTTAATACATTTAAAAATATTAAAGGCATTTAAAAGCAATGCAGCCTATTGTATTTTAATGCCGCTTATAATTTTTTATTTTTTGGCAAGGTTAACGGAGTATTTATTTACCGGAGAAAATAAAATAGATAAAGCTATTCCCAAAAAACTTTTATACGGAATTTTTATAGGTTTAATGGTTTTTGGTTTTTTAAGGAATATTCCTTTTGTTCCGTTTAAATACTTAGCGCCGTAAAACTACAAAAAATAAGCAAAATATAAAACAAATAAAGCAAATCACAAAACAAAAAATGTGGTTTGCTTTTTTATTTTTTTGCTTTTTTAAAATTTAAAAATGTTGATAAAACCGTTTTTATTTGATACACTGTTTTTGGTGATAAAATAATGGAAAAAATTACGGAACAAAGTTTATGGGATTATTTAAAAACGGTTAAAAAACCTATAGTTCTTTACGGTATGGGAAACGGTGCCGAAAGGGTAATGGACAAATTAGAAGAAATTAACGTTTTTCCTAAAGGGATTTTTTCAAGCAGCGGTTTTGCCAAAAATAAAGTATTCAGAGGGTTAAAACTTTGTTCTTTTGAAGACATTGAAAAAACATATAAAGATTTTTTGGTTTTGGTTTGTTTTGGCTCCGCAAGAGATGAAGTTTTAGAAAACATAAACCGTATAGCGAAAAGTAAAGAACTTTATATACCGGATGTACCGGTATACGGAAATACGGTTTTTACCAAAGAATATTATTTAAAACACAAAGAAAATTCGGCGTTTATAAAAAATAATTTTAGCGACGAACGTTCAAAAGAGGTTTTTGAAAATATAATTAATTTTAAACTGAGCGGTAAGCTTGAATTTTTAAAAGCCGCGGAAGATAACGAAACTGAAGTTTTTAATAATATTTTAAATTTTAATAAAGTGAATTCTGTTTTGGATTTAGGCGCATATAAAGGAGATACGGCGGAATATTATTTAAATTTAAAGGGTAATTTAAAAATTTTTGCGGTGGAGCCCGATGTGAAAAATTTTAAAAAACTAAAAGCCTTTGCCGAAAATAAAAATATAAAATGTTATAATTACGCAATTTTAAATAAATGCGGAGATTTTGAGTTTGGGGGTAACGGCGGAAGAAATCAAACTTTTGCGTCGCAAATGTCCTACCCGAATTTTAAATTAAATAACAAAGGTATTTATAATAAAAATAATAAAAAAACGGAAGAAAAAGATATAAAAACCGTTAAAACGGTTACTATAGATTTTTTGTGCGAAAACGAAAATATAAATCCGGATTTTATTAAGTTTGATATAGAGGGAGAAGAGCTTAATGCGCTGAAGGGTGCGGTAAATACCATAAAAACCAAAAAACCCGTACTTTATATTTCGGCTTATCATAAAACGGAAGATATATTGGATATTCCTAACTTTGTTTTAAGTTTAAATATGGGTTATAAAATGTATATACGCCATTATAAATGTACGCCTTGTTGGGATACTTACTATATTTTTAAATAATACAAATATTTATTTTGTTATTTTTAAATTTATTTTGCTTACAAATAAACTCGTATATCTATAGCAAGTCTTTCTTCAATGTTAATTAATTTTTTGGCTATATCTTTAATATCTTCCCCGGCGGATTTATATTGATTTAAATAACGGTGTAAACTTTTTACTCCCATATTTAAGCCGTCGGTAATAATACTTGCTATTTCATTGTCGGTTTTATCAAAAGCGGTTACCATTTCGGTTTTAATGCGTTTCATACCTACGGCAACGGCGTTTGGGTTTTTGCCTTCGGCGTTTAAAGCCAAAAGCAAAGTTTTTACTTTTGAGTGCAGTTTTTCGTGCTCGTTTTTAGAATCTGTTAATAAGGCTTTGAAATTTTCGTTTTGTACTTTGTCAATAACGTCGTTTAAGGCGGATACTCCCATTTTAATTCCGGCGTCGCATTCCTTTAGCATTTTTACGGTATCGTTTTCTGTCATAAAAAATTCTCCTTAAGTTTGTATGGTTAATTTGTATTGTTGGTATTGCTTTGTCTCGGTTTATAGATTATAGATATATATATATTATAAAAATATATAAAGATTATAAAAAGCTTACTAAACGCAATTACAGTTTTAGTATGTCCATGTTTTTATATAATATAAGTGTTGGTTTACAGGCGTTATATATAACGGTTAGAGTAAAGCGTTAATTTGCTGAACGCCGGAGTATAATAAAAAAGCTACCTAAAAAAGGTAGCTTTTTGCAAATATAAAACTGTTTACTGTTTATATTTTTGTTTCGTATATTTTGTTTTTTATAAGTTAAGGGAATTTACCCATTTTTCTATTTCCTCGGTACTGTAATTTCCGTTTAACAGTTTTCCTTCTACAATTTTTGTTTCGGGAGAAACGCTGCCTTTTAATTCCGCTGCGGTTTTGCCGAAACCGCTTCCGCCGGAAGTGGCAAATAAAACCACGGTCTTATTTGAAAAATCGTAACTTTCCAAAAAAGTGTTAATAATTGTAGGCGCTACATACCACCAAATAGGGAAGCCTAAAAATATAACGTCGTATTCTGCAATATTTAATTCTTTGCTTATAATTTCGGGTCTTGAATTTTTGTTGTTCATTTCTACCGAAGAACGGGAGTTTTTATTTGTCCAGTCAAGATCAGCCTTGGTATACGGTTCTTTAGGCTCTATTTCGTAAATATCGGCTTTAGCCGCTTTTGCTAACTGTTTTGCAACATTTGCGGTTACTCCGCTTGCGGAAAAATAAGCTACTAATTTTTTTTGACATAAAATTATCTCCTTTTTTATCTTTTATTCGTTATTTTTGTTTGGCAAAGGCGGTTTAGCAAACCTTTGGTTTGCTAATGCCTTTAAAATGTATTTTAAAGGCATTAAAAAGGCAAAGCCTTTTTAAACCGCCGTTATAATCTTTACCGTTTAAACTTTTTTAAATTCGTTTAATTTTTTTAAAAGTAAATCGGTACCGATTTCTATATCAAACGTTTTGCTTACCAGCTTTTCCATAGGGCAAATATCAGTTTTGTTAAAGTTTGAAATATTTTCCGTTAAAGTGTTGTAGCTAACGGCGATATTGTGTTTTTCTAAAATTTCTTTACCGCCTACAGAAAGCGTTTCGGCAAACACTTCTTTAATTTCGGCTTTTATAAATAATATTGCCGCCGCTTTTCCTATTACTTTATCGGCGGCGGAAAATCCGCAAAGGCTTTTTTTGGAAATAATAAAATCCGCTATAGCCGATATGCCTTTTTTATCGCTTATTATTAATTCTTCGTTTTTGCATAAAACCAAAGAATGACCCGGTAAAATTTTTTTAGCCTTAATAATATCTTTATTGGTGCTTACGGTGTTTGTCATAATTTTTCCTTTTAATACTTTTAATGTTTTAATTATGTTAATATAAATATAAATATTTTTAAATATTTTAAATGTCGGCTTATTTTTGCGTATTTTTATCAAGCAATTTTTTTATTCCCATTACCATTAACGGAACTAATATTGCCTGAATTATTAAACCTATATAACCGGTTTTAATTTGTGCTAAAACCATAGAGGGCGTAAACGATACCAAACCGTTAAAAATAAATGCCGAAGCCGCAAAAAACGCTCTTCCGGCTATTTGTGCCGATATTACCGCCAAGAACGCAAACCAAGCGTTATTTTGAATTTTTTTATAAAATAAACCCGAAACCAAAGCAAATATTGCTAATTCGGCCATCATAAACGGCATTCTTTCTAAAGTAGGCATAGGCGATTTATTTAAAAGTGAAGTTATAATAAAGCTTGTAAGCGGAGATAAAACGGCAGATACAATACCCCATTTGTAACCCAGCAAACAACTGCCAAGCAATATAGGCAAATACATAGGAAGTAATGTTACTCCGGCTTTGGCACCAACGGCAAAATGCGCCATTTGAGGAAGAATTACGGCAAGGGCTATAATTGCAGCCGATATAACGGTTTTAACCGTAAAAATTGTTTTATAAGATGCGTTTTTTAATTTAAGTGCGTTTTCAATCATCTTTATTTCTCCTTTTAATACTATTTATTAATATTTTAAATATTTTGTTTTTATCTTTTGCTTAATTTTAATATTTTGATATTTTAATATACGATATTTTTATGTTTTGTTTAAACATTGCAATATTTTTATTTAAATATTTTTGCCTAATTTATGCTTGTTGATTTTCAAATGTTTTTGCAACATCTTTAAGCAATTTTCTTATGGGTAAATGCTGCGGACAGGATTTTTCGCACTTGCCGCATTCTATGCAATCCGAAGCTTTTCCGTTATTTTTGGTATAAACTTCGTTATAGTAATAGTCCGGGTTCCAATCGTGATACATTTCTTTTGCATTTATACACGAAAATAAATCAGGTATAGATATATTTTTGGGACAGCCGTCTATACAATATCTGCAAGCGGTGCAGGGTATAAGGTGCATAGAATGCAAAATGTTGCAAACCTTATCTATGGCTTTAAGCTCGGTATTGTTAAGCGGTTTAAAATCTTTCATATAAGAAACATTATCTTTTAACTGTTCTAAATTGCTCATTCCGGAAAGCACCATAATAATGCCGTCAAATCCGGCGGCAAAGCGTATGGCATAGCTTGCCGGACTGCCGTTGTTAAGGCTGTTTAAAACATCTTTGGCTTTTTGCGGCAAATTAACTAAATTTCCGCCTTTAACGGGTTCCATAACTATTATGGGTTTGTTGTGCTTACGGCAAACCTCGTAACATTTTTGAGCCTGTACGGCAGGGTCTTTAAAATCTATGTAATTAAGCTGTATTTGTACTACTTCCACTTGCGGGTATTCCGTTAATATTTCTTCTAAAACTTCTGCGGTATCGTGAAAAGAAATACCCAAATGTTTAATTTTACCCTCTTTTTTAAATTCAAGGCTTTTTTCAAAAGCATGGCAGCGTTTGTATTTTTCGTAAATAGATTTTGTTAATGCATGCATAAGGTAAAAATCAAAATATTCTACTCCGCAGGATTCCAGCTGTTTTTCAAAAAGCGGACGAATTTCTTCTTCGGAATTAAAAAGGTGGGTGGAAAGTTTATTTGTTAAAATAAAATCTTCTCTTTTATATCTTTTGGAAATACAGTCTCTTATGGCTGTTTCGCTTTGTCCTTCCAAATAAACTCTGGCGGTATCAAAATAGTTAAATCCTTCGGCCATAAATAGGTCTACCATTTTAGAAAATTCGTTGTAATCTACTTTGTTTCCGTCCATAGGCAAACGCATACAGCCAAATCCGAAATTCTTTTTTATATTATTAAAACTGTTCATAAAATATCTTCCTTTTAAATTTATTGTTTTATTATTATTTAATTTAAAAATCGCTTAAATTGTTAAAATATTTAGAATGGTTAGTAGAGTGGTTAAAATTTCCGTTATATATACAAAAAATTATTGTATACTACTGTATTCTTATTGTTTTTCTAACCATTCTTTTACTTCACTTGAATCCGCATAAGAAGAAAATCTTTTTCCGCTTTTCCAATTTCCGCCATTGGCTTTTTTAGAAAGCTCTTTATCACTGTTGCCTATATCCGAAGAAGCCGAAGTGCAAAAGGGAATTACGGTTTTTCCGTTAAAATTATTTGATGTTACAAAAGAATTAACGGGCCAAGCGGCTTCGCCCCACCAAATGGGGTAGCCTATATATACGGTTGTGTAGTTTTCCCAATTTTTTACCGTAACCGATTTTAAGGGGATATTTTGTTTTGAAGTATCGCTGTGCTCGGTATAAACTCTGCTTTTTTCATTTGTGTAATCTAAGTCTTGTGAAGAATAAGGGTTTATCGGAATAAGTTCAAACAAATCCGCACCGGTTTCCGCCGCTATATCTCCGGCTGTTTTTTTGGTGTTTCCGGTAGCCGAAAAATATACCACCAAAGTTTTAGAGTTGTTTTTTAAGTCGGAAGAACTTTCGGTTTTTAAATCGGAATTTTCATCGGATTTTTCGGCGTTCGGCAAACTGCTGTTTTGTTTTAATGTATTGTTACAGGCAGAAACGGAAAACAATAAAAAAGCAGTTAATAAAATACCTAAAAATTTTTTCATTTTTTTCCTCCTGTATTTTGCTTTTATTTTTGTTTTTAAAATTTTTATAAAACCTTATAATTTTATAATTTAGATATCGGATTTTATATTTTTGCGGTTTAAAGTTAATTTTAAAGTGTATTTTAAGATTTATTTTAAAGTTTATTTTAAAGTTTATTTTAAAGTTTGTTATATTCTTCGTCGGATACCGCTTCTAACCAAACGGTAGAAGTGTTTTCGCCCGGAACTTCTACCGCAATATAGCTAAACCAAGAATTTTTTGCGGCTCCGTGCCAATGCTTAACATTTGCGGGAATAGTTACCACATCACCCGGTTTAAGGCTTTGCGCCGGTTTTCCTTCTTCGCAATACCAGCCGTTGCCTTCGGTGCAAATAAGAATTTGACCGCCGTTAGAAGAAGCTTTATGAATGTGCCAATTGTTGCGGCATTTAGGCTCGAATGTTACGTTTGCCAAATTAATATTATTTGTTTTTGCCAAAGGTTTTAAATATGAATTTCCTATAAAATACTTTGCATAATTTACATTCGGTTCGCCTATACCGAACATTCCGCCGTGATTATTTAACTCTTTATTATTATTTTCCGAATTTTCGGTATTATCGTCTTTATATACTTCTTTTGCCAAATTAAATACTGCCCAAGCATTTGGCCAACCGGCATAAAATGCCGCATGGGTTATTATTTCTGCCATTTCTTCTTTGCTTATTCCGTTGTTTTTGGCATTTATTAAATGATATTTTAAAGAATTATCCACTAATCCTTTTCCCATAAAAATACAAACGGTAACAAGCGAGCGGTCCCTTAAAGATAATTTATCTTCTCTTGACCAAACTTCCCCAAATAATACATCATCGTTTAATTGAGCAAATTTAGGAGCAAATTTTCCCAAAGCATCTCTGCCGGCTGTTTGTTTTTTCATTTTTTATACCTCCGTTATAATTTAACATAATTTATTAAATTTTAAGTGTGCTTTGTCTTTTAAAAACCGTAAGAATTAATTTTATTTTATATTTATATTTTATATTTAAATCATAAATTAAAAACATAACTTAAAACACAATTTTAAAAAAGTTATTTTTTACAGTCTTCTGCGTCCCAGGTAAGCTTTCCAGTTTCAACCGCAATTTCGTATCTTGCAATTTTGTAGTTAAGCCTTTCAAGCATAATATCTATTTTCTTTTTTTGTTCTATTAAAGCTTCGCGTTGTTCGGTTAAAAGATTAAGTCTTGCTTCAAAAGTTTTGTCTCCCATTTTAAAAAGCTTAACGTATTCAATAATTGCTTCTATAGGTAAACCCGCATTTCTCATACAAAGTACAAGTTCAATCCAACTTAAATCTTTTTCGGTATAATTTCTTATTCCGCTTTCTGTTCTCTCAACCGGAGGAATCATACCTATACGCTCGTAATACCTAAGCGTATCCGAAGAAATACCGTATTTTTCGCCTACTTCTTTAATTGTCATTATTTACGCCTCCTTTAGCTTTTTTATATTATATACCTTGGAGTTAACTCTAAGTCAATAGTAAAAATAAAAAATTTTAAATAAAATTAAAGAATTATAAATAAATTTAAGGCATAAAATTTTTTAGGCAAAAGTTTTTATGATTTTGGGGGAATTGTTATTTTTTATGTTAAAAAAGTTTGGTTGATTTTTATTGTGGCTTTAATAATTATTTGTATAGGATTTATGATATGTTACAGTCAAAATATTTTTACTTTGGCAAGTACAGGCAATAAAAATGTTTATGGTGAAAGCCAAAGCAATAACGAAAGCAATATAAAAAATTCCGATTCGGAACTTTTATTTAATTTTAAATTAAATAAAAAAGATACGGTTATTATTTTAGACGCCGGGCACGGAGGCTTTGACGGCGGAGCAGGTGTTAATGGTACATTTGAAAAAGATATAAATTTAAAAATAGTTTTATTTTTAAACGAATATTTAACCCATAACGGTTATAAAACGGTTTTAACCAGAAAAGACGATAAAGCGTTAAATGATGAAAGCACCAAAGAAAGCTCTTTAAGAAGTAAAAAGGTAAGTGATATGAAAAACAGGTTAAATACTATGAATATACATAAAAATTCAATATTTGTAAGTGTACATTTAAATAAATACAACGCTTCTTCGGTAAAAGGCGCACAGGTATTTTATTCTAAAAATTTTAAACAAAGCAGAATTTTGGCGGATAACATTCAAAAAAGCATTGTTAAAAATATTCAAAAAAATAATAAAAGAGAAATAAAAAAAGCAAATAAAAACATTTATCTTTTACACAACGCTACAGTTCCGGCTGTTTTGGTGGAATGCGGATTTTTAAGCAACAGTGAAGAACTTGCTCTTTTAAAAACGGAAAAATATCAAAAAAATATGGCTTTTTCCGTTTTTTGTGGTATTATAGAATTAATGGAAAAATAAAATTAAAAAGCCGTAAATATAAATACAGTTTTATATTTACGGCGGCGAAAACGCTTTATGCGTTTTAAAGCCAAAACCTTTGTTTTGGCTTTGCCACCGTTTTTTTAAAACGGTGGCCGCCGCCTTGCAAAAAACAAATTTTATAAATTTAAAGGAATTTTAATTTTTATGGCTAAAGTAAAAACCGTTTTTATGTGTAAAGAGTGCGGTGGCAAAACACCTAAATGGAGCGGTCAATGTCCGTTTTGCGGAGAATGGAACACTATGGAAGAAACCACGGAGGTACAAAATTCCGGTAAAAAAGTTACTTCTTTGGGCCTTACATCCGTAAACGCCGTACAGCTTTCGGAAATAAATATAAACGATACCAAAAGAATAGATACCGGTATAAAAGAATTTAACAGGGTTTTGGGCGGTGGTTTGGTAGAAGGCTCTATAGTTTTGTTAAGCGGAGACCCCGGTATAGGAAAATCCACATTGCTTTTGCAAATTTGTAACAATATAAAAGAAAATATTTTATATGTTACTGGCGAAGAATCCGCAGGGCAAATAAAACTTAGGGCAGAAAGATTAAAAACCGATAACCCAAACCTTAAAGTAATGTGCCAAACCGATATGCTTGCTATTTGCGACTATATAAAAACCGAAAAACCAAAACTGGTTTTAATAGATTCTATTCAAACTATGTGCCACGAGGGCATAGCATCTTCGCCGGGCAGTATTACCCAGGTAAGGGAATGCACAAACTTGCTTTTAAAGGTTGGAAAAAACTATAATATACCTATAATTATTGTGGGTCATATTAATAAAGGCGGAGATATTGCGGGACCGAAGGTTATGGAACATATAGTGGATACCGTTCTTTATTTTGACGGAGAAAAATCCAGCGCTTACAGAATTTTAAGAGCGCATAAAAACAGATTCGGCTCTACTAACGAAATAGGTGTTTTCGAAATGGGAAGTTGCGGTTTGACCGAAGTTGAAAACCCTTCTTCGTTAATGCTTTCCGGAAGGTTGGACGGCGTTTCGGGCTCCAGCGTGTGTTGCGTTTTAGAAGGAACCAGACCGGTATTTGTAGAAGTGCAGGGCTTGGTGGCCGAAAGCGGCTTTGGGAATGCAAGGCGTATGGCGGGCGGATTTGACTATAACAGATTAAACCTTATTTTGGCAGTGCTTGAAAAGCGTACGGGAATAATATTTAATACAATGGATGTTTATTTAAATGTTGTAGGCGGATTAAAATTAGAAGAGCCGGCGGCGGATTTGGCTGTTACCGCTTCTTTAATTTCGGCGCAAAGAGATATTCCCATAAGCGGCGATGTTTGCGTTTTCGGAGAAATAGGACTTTCTGGCGAGGTAAGGGCTGTGCCGCAGGCAGCCGCCAGAGTAGCGGAAGCTAAAAGATTGGGCTTTAAGCATTGCATTGTTCCCAAAGGCTGTTTTAAACAGTTGATGAACTTTAATGTTGACGGTATGAAGATAGATTACATAAGAACCGTAAGCGAGCTTGCAAAAATTTTATAATTTTAATATACATAATTAATAAAAGTGTTATAAATATGTTTATGTAATTTTTGTGTCCGGAATTTTGTATAAATATAAATTTGTACTGATATTGGCGGTTTAATTGTATAAAAAAGCTGAAAAAGGCTGAATTTATTTATTATAATGTATATATTTAATATATTTTTGTTGACAAATAAGATAAACAGTGATAAAATTTTTTTGTTGATAGAGGAGCAATAATTATAAGTAGCGGTATGTGCTTTTAAAAGCAAAATAGGGTTAATTTATTACCGCAAAAGGGATTGTTGCCGAAACAAAAAATAAAACCCGTTATTTTTTGTTGGACTGCAGCAGAATATGCTGTAGGCTGTCACTTTTGTGGAGCGCTATCTGATAATTATTGTGTTTATTAATTTTTTTGGTTTTTATCTTTTAAGTTTTTTAAAATTTAATTTTTAATGTTTTAAAAAATAAAGGATATTTTAAAACGGAAATTGATATTTTATAATTATTTAGACTTGCTTTACAAAAGCAGGTCTATTTTTATTTTATTTTTAAAAATTTTTAAGAGGAGTGTAAAAAATGCAAAGAATTAAAAAACTGTCTTTAAAAAGATGGCTTTGCTTAGCGGCGGTTTTATCTGTTATAGTTTTCAGCTTTACGGCTATCAGCTTAAATGCTTCGGCAAAAACAGAAGATACCGCAAAGGAAAATGCAAATTCTTCGTTTACGGTAACGGCGGACGGCGAAGAAACAACTTACGATTTATCGAAAGATGAAGACGCAAAAGCTTATATTGATAATTACGGAAACAACATTAATGCCGACAAAAGTTTTGAAGAGCATGTGGATTCCGCATTAAAAACCATCAGAAAATCCGTTAAAGCGTATGCTTCGGTTTGGGCTTTGTTACCGCCTATTATTGCTATTGTTTTGGCGTTGATTACCAAAGAGGTTTATTCTTCTTTATTTTTAGGTATTTTGGCAGGCGGACTTATTTATTCCAATTTCGGATTTGAAGGAACAATGGTTCATGTTTTTTCCGACGGATTTGTAAGCAGCATTGCCGATTCGTATAATATAGGTATTTTAATTTTCTTGGTTATGCTTGGCGCTATGGTTGCTATGATGAACAAAGCGGGAGGTTCCGCGGCGTTCGGCAAATGGACTACAAAGCATATAAAAACAAGAGTGGGCGCTCAGCTGGCTACTATTTTACTCGGCGTTTTAATTTTTGTAGACGATTACTTTAACTGTTTAACAGTAGGTTCCGTTATGAGACCGGTAACCGACAAACATAATGTTTCGCGCGAAAAGCTTTCGTATTTAATAGATTCAACGGCGGCTCCCGTTTGTATTATAGCGCCTATTTCTTCTTGGGCTGCGGCGGTTGTGGCTTTTGCTAAAGGTTCGGGTGCAGACAGCGGAATATCTTTATTTATAAGCGCTATACCGTTTAACTTTTATGCTTTGTTAACTATAACCATGATGATTTTCCTTGCGGTTTCAAATATGGATTACGGTCCTATGAAAAAATTGGAAGTAAACGCGGTACAATACGGTGTTACTGTAGATAAAACTGTTTCGGGCGAAGAAATAGTCGAAAACGAAAAAAGCAGAGTTTGCGACCTTGTAGTACCGGTTATTTTCTTAATAATCGCTTGTATTTTAGGTATGGTATATTCCGGCGGTTTCTTTACAAAAGGAAACGAAGGATATATGGATTTTGTTACCGCTTTTTCAAACAGCGATGCTTCGGTAGGTTTGGTTTACGGCTCTTTTGCAGCGGTTATTTTTACGGTAATATTCTATTTAATAAGAAGGGTACTTTCGTTTAAATCTTGTATGGAATCTATTCCCGAAGGCTTTAAGGCAATGGTACCGGCTATAATGATATTGGCATGTGCATGGACTTTAAAAACCATGACCGACAGCTTGGGAGCAAAAATATTTATATCCAATTTGGTAGAAGGCTCTGCAAGCGCATTCAGAATGCTTTTACCGGCAATAATATTCTTAATTGCTGTAGGACTTTCTTTTGCAACCGGAACTTCTTGGGGTACTTTCGGTATATTAATTCCCATAGTTTTAAGTGTATTCGGTGCAAACAGCGGAAACATAACAATCGTTGCTATTTCGGCTTGTATGGCAGGCGCCGTTTGCGGCGACCATTGCTCGCCTATATCGGACACAACAATTATGTCTTCTGCGGGAGCGCAGTGTAACCACATAAATCACGTATCTACACAGCTGCCGTATGCGTTAACCGTAGCAGGCGTTTCTTTTGTAAGTTATGTAATAGCCGGATTTATTCCGCATTGGTACATTTCTTTACCTATAGCTGTTGCTTTAATGATAGGTACGCTTTTTGTTATAAAATTTTTCACTGCAAAAAAACAAGTTAATTAAAATTTAATACTTATTTAACCGTTCGGGAGCAACACTGCTTTCGGACGGTTTTTTTATTTTCGGTTTTTGGTTTGTTTAGGCGGTTTTAGGCAATCCAAAGGATTGCCTAAACGCCAAACCTTTGCTTTGGCGTTTAAAAGGCAAAGCCTTTTAAAACCGCCGTATTTTTTAATAAAATTTTCATAATAACAAACAAAAACGCAAAAATTAAAAAACTTTTTAAAAATATAAAAAAGTTATTGCATTTAAGTTATGTGTGTGGTATATTCTCCTCGTAAAAACATTTATTTTGTTTTAAAAATTATATTTATAAAAAATATTATATTAAAGCACTTTAAATATTTGAATTTTTCGTTACTTGATAAAACTATTTATTTATGATAGGGGTATATCTGAATGAAAGTAAATAAGGATTTTTCACAAAAAGAACAAAGGTTGGATTTTTGCCTTAATGTTGCGGGCGAGGGAATAGTACTTTTAAAAAACGAAAACAATATTTTACCGCTTAAAAATGCCCGACTTGCGGTGAGTGGCGCAACGCACACGTTTTTTCAGAAATGGAAATAACTGCCCAAAAGGTATTTGAAGTAAAAAAACGCGGGGCGGATACTGCCGTTATGGTTATAACCCGCGCCAGTTATGAAAACAGCGATATGGAAATTGAAATAGGCGATTATATTATAAGTGAGACCGAGCGCAATATGATAAAAAACGTCTGTTCGGTTTTTGAAAACACCGTTTTAATACTGCATATCGGCTGTAATATTGATCTCGGGTTTCTCAGTGACTTTAATATAAAAGGAATAATTTATACCAATCACTTAGGTGTAAACGGAAATTTATCCATAGCAGATGTTATGTCCGGAAAAATAAATCCATCGGGCAAGCTGCCCGTAACTCTTGCGCGGCATTTTGAGGATTATCCATCCTCTGCAAATTTCGGACAGCATGGCGGCGGACTTTTGCAAGATTACACCGAGGATATTTTTGTAGGCTACCGTTATTTTGAAAGCTTTGAAAAAGAATATAAAAAAGTGGTTTTCCCGTTTGGATTTGGACTTTCTTATACCACATTTGAAATAAAAGATAAAGCTTTTAAAGATGAAAATGGAATAATAACGGTTACGGTAAATGTTAAAAACACGGGAAATATGCCCGGTAAAGAGGTTTTGCAGCTTTATTATTCCGTACCTGATATAAATGATAGCGCTCGGCTTTCAGGTGCCGGAAAACAGCTTTGCGGCTTTGAAAAAACAAGGCTTTTGTTGCCCGGTGAAATGCAAAGAATAAGTATTTCCTTTAAAATTGACAGTATGGCGGCTTTTGATGATACCGGTGTTTTAGGTAATAAATCCGTTTGGGTTATGGAAAAGGGCGAATATAAATTAATGCTCGGTACCGATTCGCACAATACCGAGGTTATAGCCGTTCACACAGAACAGTGCACAAGAGTAACAAAACGCTGCCACGAAATTATAACCACCCTATTTGAAAGACTTACCCGCAGCGGAAAATATGAAAAGCTGCCGCAGCTAAGCACGGGCGACGGCTGCCATGGAATAAGTGCAATAGGCAAAACGGAAATTAAAGCCGAGAGTTTTAATAGCATACACGAAAAATTTTCCGGCTTTTGCATGGGAGAAAGCTACACATATTTGCTGTTGCCTGGAAGCGGAGGGGCTTACGGAATATCGTTTAAGGGTCTTGAAATGCCACATGATAATGCTGAAAACTTATGTGAAATTTATGTAAACAATGTTAAGGTAAAAAATTTAAAAGCAACGAAAAATTATGCTGAAATAATTCTGCCGCTTA
Organism: Oscillospiraceae bacterium; assembly: GCA_902796905.1. Classification (GTDB taxonomy): domain Bacteria; phylum Bacillota; class Clostridia; order Oscillospirales; family Acutalibacteraceae; genus UMGS1279. The sequence goes on from CADBQU010000021.1 coordinate 53,423, forward strand.
GCCGTTGCAGCCTAAAAATTATACCGTTTAAAAACTTTAATGCGTATAGTATTATTTTTGACAAAGTAGATTCTTTAAATTGTATTTTTGCAGATAAACTTAACAGTATTGACGCGGCTAATTTTTATGAAAATGATTTTTTTATTACGACTGCCAATTACAATAACGGAAACGGTGATAGCGGTTCATATGTTACCAATTTTGACTGTGCAGGAAGATTTGCAACCTATAAGCTTGATGTTGCGGAAGCAGGAACATATGAAATTGCTTTCAAATATGCATATTCGGGTGAAGAAAAAGCTGTAAATACAATTATAACTGTGCTTGCCTCAAATATAGTGCAGCCTCTTGGTGGAAATCTGCTTAAAAGGACATATAACGAGGGCGAACCAAAGAGATTTATTACAGGCGACCGCTTTGCAATTTCGTTGCCACAAGGCAAAGTTTATTTAAAAATTGCAGCGGAAAACGTTCCGTTCCCCGACATAAGCTTAATTTATCTTGAAAAGACAGAATGTGAAATAACCGCGGCGGATATTTCGCTTGACGATATAAAAAAACGCAATGACGATTATCAGGGAATACCGCGTTGTCAGCTGATAGATGACCCCGCAAACTATCCGAAAAAAGGTATACAATTAAGCGAAGTATACCGCAATTCAGAGTTGATGAAACCGTTTTTGGAGCAGCTTACCAACAGGGAACTTGCAACAATTGTTTCGGGAACAACCACAAATTTAACACCGGGTGGGGATGTAGGATGCAATTCACCGCTTCACGAACGCGGTGTTCCGGCGGCGCAAACGGCTGACGGACCCTGCGGTTTAAAGCAGTTTGACCAAATACCTATTGCTTTTCCGGTGGGAATGGTACTGTCAGCTACCTTTAACAAGGAAATTTTTGCCGATTATGGGCTTTGTATGGCGGAGGAATGTTTAAAGTATAGTGTAGATTACCTTTTGGGTCCATCAATAAATATTATTCGCAACCCTGCAGGTGGCAGAAATTGCACGTATAGTTCGGAAGATCCCTATCTTGCGGGCATTATGGCAGCTTACTGCATAAATGCACTGCAATCAAAAGGAATATCGGCGGTATTAAAGCATTATACGGCAAACAGCACCGAGTTTGAGCGATTGAAATCCAATAGCCGCATATCGGCAAGAGCGTTGCGTGAAATATATTTAAAGGCGTTTGAAATTGCCGTTAAAGAAAGCGACCCATGGTGTATGATGAGCTCATACAATCATGTAAACGATAAAAAGGTTTGTGAGGATTACACCCTTATAACCGAGATTCCGCACGATGAGTGGGGCTGGCACGGCATTTTTATGACCGACTGGTGGAACGACTCAAAGCACACCAATGAGTTGAAAGCGGGACATGACCTTAAAATGTCCGCAGGGAATATTGAGGAAGTAACGCAGGCATTGAATAGCGGCGAGCTTACCCGTGAGCAGGTATATGTTTGCGCAGAACGTGTGCTTAAAACGCTTATGAAAATAGGCAGAATAAAGAAAAAATTCGAGAAAGAATAAAACTGAGATTTTTTTGTGTTTTTGTAGAGAAAATAATTAAATGATTATTAAACTTTATTTAAAAAGAAAAACTGCAACAATGTGAGGTATTATTATGAAAAAATATACTGGTAATTACACAAAACAAATTGCTTTTCCGCTTGGCGGCATAGGTACGGGAAGTATATCGATTTCCGGCAACGGAATGCTTGTAGACCCCGAAATTAACGGTTATCCCGATAGAGAAAAAGAATGTAAATTTACAAATTTTGCAATTAAAGCCGAGGCAGACGGCAAAGTTATAGACAGCCGCTTGCTTAGCGGAGATCATATACACGACGCCGTAGGAACCATACGCGGAAGTTACGGCGTCGGTAATGCGCCGCTGTCGGGCTTTAAGCATTTTGACAACAGTGTGTTTAAAGCTGAATTTCCTTTTGCCGAAATTGAATTTAAGGATTCGGTTTTTCCGGCAGAAGTTGTATTGGAAGCATTTAATCCGTTTATTCCGTCCGATGATAAAAACAGCAGTATACCGGCGGCATTTTTTAATATAACCATAAAAAATACATCAAATAAAAATATCAAATACACGGTTTTGGGAACATTATCAAATCTGTTAAAAAGCGGTGGGTTAAACCGTTACAGCGAAAAAAACGGTATAAAGATGATAACATTAAACGGCGGCGAAAAAAACGGTAACGATAATATAACCATAGCTACCGATTCGGAAAATACCGCTCATCAGGATTACTGGTTTCGCGGCGGATGGTTTGATACGCTTACAATGTTTATGAACGAGCTTATTACTCCGGGCAGTATAACCAAGCGCACTTACGAAACCGAAAATTCCGGCGGAAACGGAGACGCCGCAACTTTAACGGCAGAGGTAAATTTAAAGCCGGGAGAAACCAAAACGGTAAAATTTTTAATTAGTTGGTATGTGCCGTACTTACACGCCAAACCCGGCAATTGGTGGGGGTTATCCAAAGAAAAAGATTTGAAAAATTATTATGCGGTTTTATTTAAAAACTCAATCGAAACTGCAACATATTGTTTTGAAAATTGGAAAAAACTTTATACCGAAACAAAAACATTTGCAAACGCTTTGTATTCGTCATCTGTTCCCGAAGAGGTTAAAGAAGCAATACAGGCAAACCTTGCCATATTAAAATCCACTACATGTTTAAGGCTTGAAAACGGCAGTTTTTGGGCTTGGGAGGGAGTTTACCGAAACGTAGGCTCTTGCGCAGGCACTTGCCAGCATGTATGGAATTATGCTTACGCCTTGCCGTTTCTTTTTCCTAAGCTTGAAATGGGTATAAGAACAAATGAATTTAAGTATTGTCTTGAAAAAAGCGGAATGACGCATTTTAGAATGTCGGTGGATCTTGAACCTACCAAATGGGGCAGCAGACCCTGCGTAGACGGTCAAATGGGAAATGTGGTAAAGTGCTACAGGGAGTGGAAAATATCCGGCAATGACAAGTGGCTTAAAGATAATTGGGAAAATATTAAAAAAACCATAGAATATGCTTGGAGCAAAGAAAATTTTGATAAATGGGACCCCGAAAAAAGCGGAGTTATAACCGGCAGACAGCACCATACGCTTGATGTTGAGATGTTCGGGCTTTATTCTTGGCTTACGGGATTTTATCATGCGGCACTTCTTGCAGGTGCCGAAATGGCAGAATATTTAGGCGAAAAAAATACTGCCGATGAATACCGTGCCTTATTTAAAAAAGGCAAAAAAACACTTGACAAAACATTTAACGGCGAATATTACGAGCAAAAAATAGACATAACCGATAAATCTTTGCTTGATAATTATAAAAATGCTCAGGATTATTGGGATGATGAAACAAAGCAAATAAAGTACCAGATAATTTCGGGCTGCGGTATAGACCAGGTGCTTGCAGATTGGCATACCGATATAGTGGGGCTTGAAAACGTATTTAAAAAAGAGCACCGTAAAAGTGCGCTTGAGGCAATTTATAAGTATAACTTTGTTAAAATGCACGATTATCATAACCCATGTCGTGTATTTGCCTGTAATGATGAAAAAGGCGTTACTATGTTTTGCTGGCCCAATATAGAAAAGAAACCGAAAATACCGGTGCCGTACAGCGAAGAATGTATGACCGGATTTGAATATGCCGTAGCGGATAATATGTTACAATGCGGTATGGAAGATAAGGCACTTGAAATTGTAAGGGCAATTAGGGAGAGATATAACGGAGAATTACGAAATCCTTGGGCGGAAATAGAGTGCGGGGCAAGCTATGCGCGAGCTATGGCGTCCTATTCGTTTTTGCTTACATACAGCGGATTTATTTTTGATATGCCCAAAAAACGCATAGGCTTTAATCCTATTAAAAACGGCAAGTATTTTTGGTCTGTTGACGGTGCATGGGGTACTGTTGAGTGCTTAAAAGAAAATTATGATTTTGCTGTTTTGTACGGTGAAATTGAACTTAAAACCTTTATTACAAAGCTTGGTTTTGTATCAAACGTTTTGCTGAACGATAAACCGGTTTGCTTTAAAGCCAACGGAGATGCGGTTGCTATAAATTGTACCTTGCACAAAAACGATATTTTGAAAATTTGTAAATAAAAGGTAGTATTATATAAATAAAGCGTTACAAAAATTTAAAAATTTACAATGTAAATAATTTTTGTAACGCAAAAAACAAAACAATTAATAAAAAGGCGAAAAATAGTTTTTATAAAAAAATTACCGTTCGGGAGCAACACTGCTTTCGAACGGTTTTTTATTATGGCTTTAGCCGGATAGGCTTATAGCCCTTGTGCAAACTACCGTTTTACGGGTGGTTTTGATTGATTTTTAAATAAAGTTTAGGTGAAATTCCTTTTTCTTTTTTAAATATTCTTGCAAAATAACTTGGATCGTTAAAGCCGTTTTCAACTGTAATATCAGTTATGGTTTTCTGTGTGGATTTTAGCTCGCGACAAGCATTTTCTATTCTTATTTTATTAATATAATTTATCGGAGTGGCTCCGGTTATTTCTTTAAAGGAATGACATAGATATTTTTTATTCAATCCGCACACTGCAGATAAATCATCTAAGCTTATTTTTTCAACATAGTGCTCATCTATCCATTTAAGTAAATTTTCAATCTCATTTATTTTTTTCCTTCTTCTTTTTTCTGTTCCTATTTCTATTTTATTTAAAGAATAAAGATTGAAAAATATATTATACAGTAAACCATACGATGAAAGCTCATAATATTTCGGTTTAAAATGAAAAAGATTAAAAAAAGAAATAAGCTCGGCATAAAGTTTGCTTTCATCCCGATTAAGAAGAGCGGTAACTGTTTTTTCTCCGCTTACCAAAGGAAATAAGATTTCCGATATCTTATCTTGATGACTTCTAAAAAGCATTTTTAAATCAAAAACCAATACTTCGTATATGCAGTTATCCGGTTCGCCCCTGTGCAGAAACCCGCAGTTTATAAAAGCAATATCTCCCTGTTTTAAGCTGTACTCAACATTTTGAATAAACAGCTTAAAATTTCCGCTTAAAATATGAATTATTTCAAACTCATTGTGCCAATGAAGAGGCATAATATACTGAAAATAATTTTTATTAACATAGTAATATTGAAGCGGAAATTCACCGGTTCCGTGTTTTTTATTTTCGTAATAATCGTATATTTTCATAATTTTTTCAAAAAATGAATTTTGTCCTTTTTTTAGCTATTATTTTTATAGTATTATATCATAAATATGACTATAATACAATTATAAATATAAAATTATAATAAAATTTTATGGATAGATTGCCGTTTAGACGAATTATATAAAAAATCTAATAATAAAGAAGTGTGAAAAATGAAAGAAAACAGATACATAGGAGAATATCCCGTAATAGGAATAAGACCTACTATTGATGGCAGAAGAGGCGTGCTGGGAGTTCGCGAATCGCTGGAAGATCAGACTATGAATATGGCAAGATCTGCCGCAAAGCTTTTTACGGAAAACCTTAAATATTCAAACGGAGAGCCCGTTAAGGTAATTATTGCGGATACAACAATAGGCAGAGTAGCGGAAGCTGCTGCCTGCGCGGATAAGTTTCGCAAAGCCGGTGTTGATATAACGCTTACCGTTACTCCTTGCTGGTGCTACGGTGCCGAAACTATGGATATGGAAAAGGATACCATTAAAGCGGTTTGGGGATTTAACGGTACAGAAAGACCGGGAGCCGTATACTTGGCGTCGGTTCTTGCTACCCATGCACAAAAGGGACTTCCGGCATTCGGCATTTACGGACAGGATGTATGTAACGCCGACGACACCGATATCCCCGAAGACGTTCGCGAAAAATTGCTTCGTTTTGGCAGGGCGGCGGTAGCGGCGGCTACAATGCGCGGTAAATCGTATTTACAGATAGGTTCTATTACAATGGGCATAGGCGGTTCTATAATTGATCCGCATTTTATTGAAGACTATTTGGGTATGCGTGTTGAATCGGTAGACGAGGTAGAAATAATCCGTAGAATAACCGAGGGTATTTATGACGAAAAAGAGTATAAAAAAGCTCTTGAATGGTCTAAAAAATATTGTAAAACAGGGTTTGATAAAAATCCTGAAAACCTTCAAAAAACAGATAAAGAAAAAGCGGAGGATTGGGAATTTACCGTTAAAATGTGCGTTATAATAAAAGACCTTATGAACGGTAACAAAAACCTTCCTAAAGGTTGCGAAGAAGAGGCTGTAGGACATAACGCAATAGCCGCGGGCTTCCAAGGTCAGCGCCAGTGGACCGATTTTTACCCGAACTGTGATTTTCCCGAAGCACTTCTTAATACTTCGTTTGATTGGAACGGGGCCAGAGAACCGTATATATTGGCAACCGAAAATGATGTTTTAAACGGACTGGGTATGCTGTTTATGAAATTGCTTACCAACCGTGCCCAAATGTTTGCGGATGTAAGAACATGCTGGAACGGTAACTCCGTTAAGCGTTGTACCGGCTATGAACTTGAAGGACACGCAAAAGAGGCAGATGGTTTTATACACCTGATAAATTCAGGTGCTTGTTGTCTTGATGCCAACGGTGCGGCTAAAGATAAAAACGGCAACGCCGTTATGAAGCCATGGTATGATGTAACGGAAGACGACCAAAAGGCTATTATGGATAATACCACATGGAATTATGCAGACTTAGGATATTTTAGAGGCGGCGGATTTTCTTCGCGATTTGAAACAAAGGCCGAAATGCCGGCCACAATGATACGGCTCAACCTTATAAAAGGCTTGGGTCCGGTACTGCAAATAGCAGAGGGCTGGACCGTAGATTTGCCGGCAGAGGTTAGTGATACATTATGGAAACGCACCGACTTTACCTGGCCTTGCACGTGGTTTACACCGCGCGTTACAAAAAGCGGTCCGTTTAAATCGGCTTACGATGTTATGAATAATTGGGGCGCTAACCACGGCGCTATATCTTACGGACATATCGGTGCGGATTTAATTACACTTTGCTCAATTTTACGTATTCCGGTTTGTATGCACAATGTGCCGGAAAGCGATATATTCCGTCCGGCGGCGTGGAATGCATTTGGAATGGATAAAGAGAGCGCGGATTACAGAGCCTGCGCTAACTACGGCGCACAGTTTAAAAAGTAAATTTTTTAAAAAAGTAAAAAGAAAAGAGCGGTATTTTTATTTATAAAAATTTGAAAATTTACAATGTAAATAACTTTTGTACCGCAAAAAACAAAACAATTAATAAAAAAGCATAAAATTGTTTTTATAAAAAAATTACCGTTCGGGAGCAACACTGCTTTCGGACGGTTTTTTATTGAAAAATTTTTATAGTATGTTATAATATTAAAAAGTGCGTTACAGACAAAACAATCACTGCTTTGTTTAGAAAAAGGATTTTAAAAAAGCTTTTTGTTTTTTATTTGCTGTAATTTAACAAAGAAGTAAATTAATTAAAAGCTTTCGGCTTTTTAATTATTAATATGGCAGTAACATATTGCCTTGTTTTTATTAATTAAAAGCCGCAAATATAAGCCGAAAATATGCGGCAATACGGTTGTGCTGCGGCTTTTTGGCAAAAAAATAATTTTTTAAGCTAAAGCGCTGTTTTTTATATTAACAAACAATAATATGCACTTAAATATTATGCGAAATTTTTTAAATTATTAAAACAACGGAGGCATTTTATGAATATTACAAATGATATTAAATATATAGGCGTTAACGACCACGCAATTGACCTTTTTGAGGGGCAGTATACTGTGCCTAACGGTATGGCTTATAATTCTTATGTTATTAAAGACGAAAAAATTGCGGTTTTAGATACGGTAGATAAAAATTTTTCGGAAGAATGGTTTAATAATTTAAAAGAGGCAACCGAAAAAGAGCCGGATTATTTAATAGTACAGCATATGGAGCCCGATCATTCGGCTAATATAGATAATTTTATGTCGATTTACAAAAACACTAAAATTGTTGCAACCGATAAAGCCTTTAAAATGATGCAGCAATTTTTTGGCACCGATTACAAAGAAAGAGCCATAGTTGTTAAAGAAGGCGACACATTAAATTTAGGCAAACACACATTAACGTTTATTATGGCGCCTATGGTGCATTGGCCGGAAGTTATGGTTACTTACGACAGTTTTGACAAGGTTTTGTTTTCGGCTGACGGCTTTGGAAAATTCGGAGCTTTAGATGTTGAAGAGGACTGGGCTTGCGAAGCCAGGCGCTATTATATAGGCATTGTAGGCAAATACGGTTTACAGGTACAAAACCTTTTAAAAAAGGCAAGCGCTTTGGATATAAAAACCATTTGTCCTTTGCACGGACCTATTTTAACCGAAAACTTGGAATATTATATTAATTTATATAATATTTGGTCTTCTTACGGCGTTGAAAGCGAGGGTGTTGTTATAGCATACACCTCTGTTTACGGCAATACCAAAAAGGCTGCCGAAACATTGCAACAGCTTTTAACAAAAAAAGGCTGTAAAAAGGTTGTTTTAAACGATTTGGCAAGATGCGATATGGCAGAAGCGGTTGAAGACGCTTTTAGGTACGGCAAAATTGTTTTGGCTACAACTACTTATAACGCCGATATTTTTCCGTTTATGCGTGAATTTATAAATCATTTAACCGAGCGGAATTTTCTAAATAAAAAAATAGGCATTATAGAAAACGGAAGCTGGGCGCCTACCGCCGCAAAAACAATTAAAAAAATGTTTGAAAACAGCAAAAATTTGGAATTTACCGATACCACCGTTACGGTAAAATCCGCTTTAAATAAAGAAAGTTTAAATCAGATAGAAGCATTGGCTGAGGAATTGCTTTAAAGAAAAATTTAAAAATTGATTTTAACTTTTAAAGAAGGGTAAAAAGATATGAATATATTAGTTACCGGAGCACACGGATTTGTAGGTAAAAACCTTTGCGCTACACTTAATAACATTAAAGAAAACAAAGATAAATCTTTTGGTAAATTTGAGGACCTTAATGTTTTTGAATACGATTTGGATACCGAGCCTTCGCTTTTGGATGAATATGCAAAAAAATGCGATTTTGTATTTCATCTTGCAGGTGTAAACCGCCCCGAAAACCAAGAGGATTTTATGAAGGGAAATTTCGGCTTTACCTCTGTTTTGCTTGAAAAGCTTAAAGCAAACAACAACAAAGCCGCAATAATGATAAGCTCTTCCATACAAGCAGAATTAGACAATCCGTACGGACAATCTAAAAAAGCGGGAGAAGATTTGATTATTAAATACGGTAAAGAAAATAATGTAAACGTATACATTTACCGTTTTCCTAATTTGTTCGGCAAATGGTGTAAGCCTAATTATAATTCGGTTATTGCAACATTTTGCAATAATATTGCGCACAATAAAGAAATAACGGTTAATAACGAAAGTACGGTTCTTAATTTGGTTTATATAGATGATTTGGTTTGCGAACTTATTAATCTGTTAAAAGGAAACCCCAACAAAGCCGACAACGGTTTTTACAGGGTAGAACCGATTTACACGGTTACTTTAGGTAAAATTGCCGCTTTAATTAAAAAATTTAAAGAAAGCAGAAATAATATAACCGTTCCGGATTTATCCGATGCTTTTGAGAAAAAACTGTACTCAACATATCTTTCTTATTTGCCGGAGGACGAATTTGGTTATCCTTTAAAAATGAATGTGGATAGCAGGGGAAGTTTTACCGAGATAATAAGAACTGCCGACAGGGGTCAGTTTAGCGTTAATATTTCAAAACCCGGAATAACCAAGGGCAACCACTGGCACCATACAAAAAACGAAAAGTTTTTGGTAGTAAGCGGAAAAGGCGTTATAAGATTCAGAAAAGTAGGCGAAAGCAAAGTTTACGAATATTTTGTTTCGGGAGATAAGCTTACGGTTATAGATATTCCGGTAGGATATACCCATAATATTGAAAATTTGGGCGAAACCGATATGGTAACGTTTATGTGGTGCAATGAATGTTTTAATCCCGATAAACCCGATACGTTCTTTTTAGAAGTGTAAATTAGAAGTGTAAAAATAACTGTTTACAAATTATTAAAAATAAGTTAAAATAAATATAGTAATAAATCTAACATAAAGATAATATCTGAGTGAAAGATGCATGCATTTATAAAAATATTATTTTAAATTATTGTGTTATATAAAAAAGAAAAATATTATTATTTAAATATAAATTTTTCTTTAAAGTTGTAGCACATAATAAATAATAAAAACAAAAGTTGCATTTGGGGCATCTTCCATACGGGAGGTGCCCCAATGGCGACTTTGTACATAAATTTAATACTATTGTTTTTATACGGTGTGGCCTTAGTTTCCGCACAAGTTAAAAAGTTTTCTTATCCCATCCAATAGCAGGCCGAATATTTTCAAATATTTGCTATTTTTCTTTTGGCTTTTTAATCGCTTTTTAGACTTAAAAGATTTGCTTGTGGTACGAAAGTTTACGGTGTTACCGTTTGCTAATCTTAATTTTTAAATTCATTCTATTTATGGAGATTTAAGAATTGTCTTTTGAGTATTATCCGTATTCTATAAAAAGTGTGAATTGGATTTTGTTGTCAAAATCCGATACTCTCTATACTTGCTATATTATATTCGCAAGAATATTTAAAAAGGGAAAATATACTATAATAAACTCAAGGCGGTGATTTTGTGGGTTTTTTCAAATTATTTCACTCAACAAAAAAAGATGAAGAAAATGCCCAAAGGGAAAAAGATTGTATTGATAGAATAAAACAAGCGGTTTGTAATAAGTGCGGCATTGATAATTTTATCGATTACGACGAATTCACAGTTGCCTTTGCAGGCTCAAAAGACAATATGGACCTAATGCTTGAAATTTGCACTCAAAAGTATGACGGCAAGGAATATTTATACGCATCCGTTGATGACGAAGTTTCCTGGCAAGAATGGGATTTTGACAACCTCGACGAATTTGAAAAAGATATTATAAGCTATATTGCAAACAGAGTGAATCGAACTATTAAAACAGTAACAGAAGTTAATAACAAAAATTTTAAGGTTACATCTTATTATATGGATAAAAACGGCGAATGGGTGTGTTTTGAAGAGGATAGTTTAGGTAGTAAATGGGTTTGTTTTTTGGCCTCTCACTTAGCTGAATCAAGTGAAACAATCAAAACATATAAATTGAAAAATTAACCGCAAAAATAGGTTAAAAAGGGATTGTTGGAGTATTGCTTTATGTATCCTATCCCTTTTGCGGTCTTTTATTTTTTACTTTTACTTTTATTTTTAATTAAAATATAATAAAATAATTTTAAAAAGGAAAAATAAGTTTGATTCTATTTTTAAAAGTTTTAAAAGGAGAAAATATTAATATGAACTCAAGAGTGGCGGTTATTGGTATTATTGTAGAAAATTGGGATTCCGTAAATGAACTTAACACTTTGCTGCATCAGTACAGCCAATATATTGTAGGAAGAATGGGAATACCATATAAACAAAGAAATATAAATATTATGGCAATAGCTATAGATGCGCCTCAGGATGAGATATCGGCTTTAACGGGGAAAATAGGTAATTTAAACGGCATAAGCGTTAAAGCGGCGTATTCCAATATTTAATATAAAACACATAATTTTAAAAATTAAGTTAAACATTTAAATATAAACATTATAAAAATAAAAAGAAAAATAAAAATTAAAGATGGAAAAAATAAAACAATTAATAGATAAGCTTAAAAACGAACATTCTTTAAGTTTAAGCGAATATGAAAGTTTATTAAACGGAAGAACTGCCGAAATACAGGAATATATTGCAAAAGAAGCCGAAAAAGTTAGAATTTCGGTATACGGAAGAGATGTTTTTATAAGAGGTCTTATAGAAATATCAAACCGTTGCAAAAATAACTGTTTTTACTGCGGAATAAGAAAAGATAATAAAAACTGCGACAGATATATTCTTTTAAAAGAAGATATTATTAACTGTGCAAAAGAGGGCTATAATTTAGGGTTTAGAACTTTTGTATTGCAAGGCGGAGAAGGCGTATATAAAGTAAATGATATTTGCGATACGGTAAAAGAAATAAAAGAGCATTTTCCCAATTGCGCCGTTACGCTTTCTTTGGGCGAAATGTTAAAAGAAGATTATATAAAGCTGTATGAAGCGGGAGCGGACCGATATTTACTGAGGCACGAAACCGCAGACGAAGAGCATTATAAAAAATTACATCCTAAAGAACTCTCGTTTAAAAACCGTATGGAATGTTTAAAAAACTTAAAAGAAATAGGTTACCAAGTTGGGTGCGGATTTATGGTAGGTTCTCCGTATCAAACCAATAAAACTTTGGCAAAAGACTTAAAATTTATAGAAAATTTCAGTCCGGATATGTGCGGTATAGGACCGTTTATTCCGCAAAAGGATACTCCTTTTAAAAATTTTCCCGCAGGAGATGTAAATACAACGCTTTATTTACTATCTGTTATAAGATTAATAAAACCAAATATTTTACTGCCTGCTACTACCGCCTTGGGAACAATAGACGAATTTGGCAGAGAAAAGGGGATTTTGGCGGGGGCAAATGTGGTAATGCCTAATTTATCCCCTGTAACCGTGAGAAAAAAATATGCTCTTTACGATAATAAAATTTGTACCGGAGATGAGTCGGCTCAGTGCAGAACTTGTTTGGAAAAACGCATTTCTAAAATAGGTTACCGTATAAGCGTTTCTAAAGGAGATATAAAAAAGCAGTTTTAAGAAGTTTAAAATAAGATAGTATTAAGATAGCATTGTTTAACTTTACTGTATTGTTGTATTTACATAAATGATATACGGGCGACAAGCCCCCAAAAACAAATTTTTGTTTTTGGGGCAAAAGCAAAGCTTTTGCCAAAGCCCGGAAATGGGCTTTGGGCTTGTCGCAAACAAAAAATAAAAACAAAAAATAAAAATCTTACTGAAAGTTTATTCTGACAGAAAAGAAAGGAAAAATTATGGCTGTTTACAATAAAAATTCTTTAAAGGCAGAGGAATTTATTAACAATGAAGAAATATTAAAAACTTTGGAGTATGCCGAAAAAAATAAAAACAATATAGAACTTATAGATTCTATTTTAGAAAAGGCTAAACCTAAAAAAACAAAAGACGGAACAGTTTGTATGGGATTAAACCATAGAGAGGCTTCGGTTTTGCTTGCATGCGAAATTCCCGAAAAAGTAGAAGAAATGTATAAACTTGCAAACGAAATCAAGCTTGCTTTTTACGGCAACAGAATAGTTATGTTTGCACCGCTGTATTTATCCAACTATTGTGTTAACGGATGTGTTTATTGTCCGTATCATTTAAAAAACAAACATATAGCCAGAAAAAAACTTACCCAAGAAGAAATTAAAAAAGAAGTTATTGCTTTGCAGGATATGGGTCATAAAAGATTGGCAATAGAAGCCGGCGAAGACCCTAAAAACAATCCCATAGAATATATATTGGAATGCATAAAAACCATTTATTCCATACACCACAAAAACGGCGATATAAGAAGAGTAAATGTTAATATTGCCGCCACTACGGTTGAAAATTATAAAAAGCTTAAAGAAGCCGGTATAGGTACATACATACTTTTTCAGGAAACATATAATAAAAAAAGCTATTTAGAGCTTCATCCTACCGGACCTAAACACGATTACGATTATCATACCGAGGCTATGGACAGAGCTATGCAGGGCGGAATAGACGATGTGGGCTTAGGCGTACTGTTTGGACTTGAGGGTTATAAGTACGAGTTTGCGGGGCTTTTAATGCATGCCGAACATTTAGAGGCAGTGCACGGAGTAGGTCCGCACACCATAAGCGTTCCCAGAGTAAAGCATGCGGATGATATAGACCCTGATGTTTTTGATAACGGTATATCGGATGAAATGTTTGCTAAAATAATAGCTTGTATAAGAATTGCCGTGCCGTATACAGGTATGATAATATCTACAAGAGAAAGTGAAGCCGTAAGAGGTAAGGTTTTGGATTACGGAATTTCTCAAATAAGCGGAGCCAGCAGAACTTCTGTAGGCGGATACTGCGAAGAAGAAAGACCGCACGATTCGGAACAGTTTGATGTATCCGACCAAAGAAGTTTGGATGAAGTTGTAAAATGGCTTATGGAAAAAGACCATATTCCGTCTTTTTGCACCGCTTGCTATCGCGAAGGCAGAACAGGAGACAGATTTATGAGTTTATGCAAAAAAGGTCAAATTTTAAACTGCTGTCATCCAAACGCTTTAATGACATTAAGCGAATATTTAGAAGATTATGCAAGCGAAGATACTAAAAAAATAGGATATAAGCTTATAGAAAAAGAATTGGAACGGATAACCAATTTAAAAGTAAAAGAAATTGCAAAGAAAAACATTGAGGATATTAAACATTCAAACAGACGCGATTTCAGATTTTAATGTTTTTAATGTTTTTAATGCTTTTAACGGTTTTAGTTTTAAAGGAGTGTGAAAAATGGGTTTAAACGATACGGTATCCGCCGAAAGAATAACCATATCTTTTTTCGGTAAAAGAAACGCCGGAAAATCAAGTGTTGTAAATGCGGTTACAAAACAAAATATAGCTATAGTTTCAAATGTTTTGGGCACTACTACCGACCCCGTTAAAAAAGCTATGGAAATTTTGCCCATAGGCCCTGTTTTAATAATAGATACTCCCGGAATAGACGACAGCGGAACTTTGGGAAAAATGAGAGTTGATAAAACCTTAGATGTTATAAATAAAACTCATATAGCTGTTTTAGTGGCAGATGTTAACAGCGGAATAACAGAATACGAAAAAGATTTAATAAATATTTTTAATAAAAAACAAATTCCGTTTATAGTTTGTTTTAATAAATCGGATTTATTAAGTGAAGATATAAGTAAAAATATAAGTTTAAAAGAAAATGAAGTTTTAATAAGCGCTTTAAATAAAAAGGGAATAGATGATCTTTTAAATTTAATAATTAAAAAAGCGGATATTGTTAAAACGGATAAATTTATTTTAAAAGATTTGGTTAACCGTAACGATAATGTTGTTTTGGTAATACCGATAGATGCCGCTGCGCCAAAAGGAAGAATTATTTTACCGCAGCAACAGGTTTTAAGAGAATTGTTGGATATAGGTGCCGTAATTACGGTTTGCCAAGATACCGAATTGGGCGTAGCTTTAAAAAATTTAAAAAATATGCCTAAATTGGTTATAACCGATTCTCAGGCTTTTGGCAAAATTAAAAATACGGTGCCGTTAAATGTTATGCTTACTTCGTTTTCCGTTTTGTTTGCAAGGTATAAAGGAGAATTAAATTCTCTTATTAACGGCGTAAAAGCTTTTAAAAATTTAAAAGAAAACGATAAAGTTTTAATATCCGAAGGTTGCACACACCGCCGTCAGTGCGGGGATATAGGAACAGAAAAACTGCCTTTTTGGATGCAAAAATATTTGGGATTTAATTTAAATTTTGAATTTACGTCCGGTACGGAATTTAAAAAAGATTTATCGGAATATAAATTAATAGTTCATTGCGGCGGATGTATGTTAAATGAAAAAGAAATGAAATACCGCATAAATATTGCAAATGAAAACAAAGTGCCTATAACCAATTACGGTATATTAATAGCATTTATAAACGGTATTTTAAACAGGGCTTTAGAGCCGTTTAAAGATATTAATATTTAAAAAAACAAAAAACAAAAGAAAAAATATAAAAGTAAAAAATCAGAAGTATAAAAAATACTTCTGATTTTTTACTTTTATATCGTTTAATGCTATAAAGCTAAATCCAAAATCATCATTAATACAAAGCCCGCTATTACACCAAAAGTGCCTTCTTTGTTTTTGGCGTTTACATTTGCCGTAGGTATAAGTTCGTTTACAACCACATAAAGCATGGCACCTGCGGCAAAGCTTAAAAACCACGGCATTAAATAAGAAATTACAGGGTATATCAAAACAACGGCTACGCCGAATATAGGTTCTACTATTCCGGATAAACTTCCTCTTATAAACGCTTTTTTTCGGCTTATGCCTTCTTCTCTTAAAGGAAGCGCCACCGCCATACCTTCGGGAAAATTTTGAATTCCTATGCCTATAGCCAAAGCTATTGCGGCAGCTAATTCCGCGGTGCCGTTTTGCGCTATGGCAAACGAAAGACCTACCGCCATACCTTCGGGTATATTGTGTAAAGTTATAGCTAAAATCATAAGCCCGAATTTTGAAGAATGAGAAGAGTTGAATTTATTTTTTAAAACTTCGGCGCTGTTTTTATTTATGCGGTTTATGGCTTTTTCTAATATAAATAAAAACAAAACACCCAGTAAAATGCCTATAGAAGTAGGTATAAATCCGGCTATTTTTAACTCTTCCGAGCGTTTTGTGGCGGGAATAATCAAACTCCAAACGGTTGCTGCAAGCATAACGCCTGCGGCAAAGCCCATTGTAATATTATTTAAAAAAGTATTGTTTTTTTGTTTAAAAAAGAAAACAGTAGCCGAGCCCAAAGTTGTCATTATAAATGTAAAAAGCGTACCTAAAAATGCAAAAAGCAAAGCTTCTTTTATAATAATCACCATATCTTTCTAAAACGCAAGCTGTTATTCCCCAATTCCGGCACACTAAGCTATACGTTTTTATATTTCAGCGTAATTTTTTACGCTAAACTTTTTGTATACAGTGAGTTTATTTTTAAGGCGTTTTTTATATAGTTTTTTGGTTTTTAAACAAATAAAAAATTATATTATTTAATCGGTTCAAATCTTTTTACGGTTTTTCCGTTAATTTCAATTTTTTCGTTCCACATTTTTAAAGGGCGTACCCAAAAATTGCTTAAACTGTTTTCGTATAAAGCTTTGTAAATTACCATATCTTCTAAAGTTTCCGAATGTTTGGCAATTCCCAAAACTTCATATTTTTTACCTTTATAATGTTGGTAAATTCCTTTTTTTACTTCCATTTAAATTTCCTTTTTTGTATTTTTTTATATTTTTATATTTTTATATTTTTTTATTTTCGCCCTAAAATATAAACTGCTTTAAAATTATTATATTCTAAAGCAGTTTTTTGTGTTAATTAGGTTTTGTTTTAATATTTCTTCCGGCGTTAAGCCCTTAATTTCGGCTATTTTTTGAGCTATATAAATAATATAGTCCGAACGGTTAGGTTTGCCCCTAAACGGTTCGGGAGCCAAATACGGGGCGTCGGTTTCAAGCAATATTTTTTCTATAGGAAGTATTTTTACGGTTTCTGCAAGTTTTTTTGCATTTTTAAAGGTTACTACGCCGCCAACCCCTATATACATATTAAGCTTTAATATTTCTTTTGCCGTTTCGGGACTGCCCGAAAAGCAGTGCACAACACCTTTTGGCTTATATTTTTTTAAAAGCTCTAATGTATCGTTATGAGCTTCTCTGTCGTGAACTATTACCGGCATATTTAAATTGTTTGCAAGAATAATTTGCTTTTCAAACCAATACTTTTGCTCTTGTTTGTTGTCGCTGCGAAAATTATAATCCAAACCTATTTCTCCCACCGCTACGCAATGGGGAAGAGATAAATATTTTTTTAAAAGGTTTTCGTTATATTCGTTTTCCAATTCTTCGGGATGAACGCCGAAAGCACTGTAAAAAAATCCTTTATGCTTATTTGCAAGACTTGCTACGGTTTGGCAATTTTGATAGTTTGTGGCACAGTTAATTATTCCGCAAACGGTTTTTTTTATTTCGGGTAAAATATCTTCTCCGCAATTATTGAATTTTTCATCAAAATAATGCGCGTGCGTATCAAATATTTTTGTTAAGGTTTCTTTTGAAACTGTTTTTTCTTTTAAAAAATTTTCTTTTGTTAAGCTTTTACACATTATCTTATTTTACTTCCTGCGGGAATATCGTTTAAAAATAAAACTTTAACCGAGTCTTCGGTGTCTGCCGCCAAAATCATTCCCTCGCTTAAAACACCGCATAATTTTGCAGGAGCCAAATTAGAAACCAAAACAATTGTTTTGCCTATTAAATCTTCGGGCTTATAATATTCGCTTATACCCGAAGCCACGGTTCTGTTCCTTTTGCCGTCAAAAACCGTTAATTTTAAAAGCTTTTTGGATTTTTCTATTTTTTCCGCATTTAATATTTTTGCGGCTGTTAATTCTACTTTTGCAAAATCTTCAATAGAAATATTTTTAACCTTCAACAAATTGTCTTCTTCGGCCTTTTCTTTTTCCTGACCCTTTTTTAATTCCTCTACCGTTTTGGCTACATCCAAGCGTTGGAATAAAGCTTTTTCTTTGGTTACGGTAAATTTATCAAACTTACCGAAAGCCTTAATACTGTCAAATCCGCAGTCTTCAATTCCCAATTGATTAAAAATTTCCGCTGAAGTAATCGGGGTAATGGGTTTTAACATTACTGCAATAAAACGAATGCTTTCAAGAAGATTATAAAGGCAACGGTTTAAATCTTCCTTTTTTTCTTCGTCTTTTGCCAATACCCAGGGTGTGGTTTCGTCTATATATTTATTGCAGCGTTTGCTTAAAGAAATTATTTTTCCCACTGAATCCGCATTGCGGTAATTTTCCATTAAATTAATATACTCTTTAAAAGAAGTATTGGCTTCGTTAATTAAGTCTTTTGCAAAATCGTCGGAATTTTCGGGTTTTTTAACAGTGCCGTTAAAATATTTATTGGTCATGGCTACGGTTCTGTTAACTAAATTTCCTATATTATTGGCTAAATCACTGTTATATCTGTTTATAAAGTTTTCGTATGTTATGTTACCGTCTTGAGCAAAAGGCATTTCGGATAACAGATAATAGCGAACGGCGTCGGATCCGAAACGTTTAACCAAATCGTCCGCATAAATAACATTTCCTTTGGATTTACTCATTTTATCGTCGGCAAATAAAAGCCACGGATGACCCAGAACCTGTTTTGGCAATTCTTCGCCTAAAGCCATTAAAATTATAGGCCAATATATAGTGTGGAAACGCACTATATCTTTACCTATAACATGTAAATCGGCAGGCCAATATTTTTTATATAATTCTTTTTTGCTGTTGTCTTCCAAAGGATTATAACCTAAGCCGGTTATGTAGTTGGAAAGAGCGTCTATCCAAACATAAATAATATGTTTGTTGTCAAAACTTACCGGAACACCCCATTTAAAAGAAGAACGTGATACGCATAAATCGCTTAAACCCGGTTTCAAAAAGTTGTTTATCATTTCGTTTTTACGGCTTTCGGGTTTAATAAAATCAGGGTTTTCTTCGTAATATTTTAAAAGTTTATCCTGATATTTGCTTAATTTTAAAAAGTATGCTTCTTCTTTGGAATCTATAACTTCTCTTCCGCAGTCGGGACATTTTCCGTCTATAAGCTGACTTTCGGTAAAGAAAGATTCGCACGGAACGCAATATTTGCCTTCGTATACGCCTTTATAAATATCGCCTTGGCCGTAAAGCTTTTTGAAAATTGCCGAAACCGCATTTTCGTGGTCTTCATCGGTAGTTCTTATAAACCTGTCGTAAGTAACGTTTAAACAATCCCAAACATCTTTAATTTCTTTAGCTACTTTATCAACATATTCTTTAGGCGTAATGCCTGCGGCATTTGCAAGCTCTTCAATTTTTTGTCCGTGTTCGTCCGAACCGGTTTGAAAACGAACGTCAAAACCCTGCATTCTTTTATATCTTGCTATCATATCGGCTAAAACAATATCGTAAGAATTGCCTATATGAGGTTTTCTTGAAGTATACGCTATTGCGGTTGTAATGTAAAATTTAGATTCAGACATTTGCTTTTCTCCTCAATTTATATAAAAATTTTAGTTTTGTTTAACGGCGGTTTTTAAAAGGCTTTGCCTTTTAAAATGCAGAAACCGCAGGTTTCGGCATTTTGCAAACCAAAGGTTTGCAAAAACCGCCTTAATAAATAATTATTTTAATTTTAAAATTCGTTCTTCGTAACCGCTGCCGCTTAAAATAAGCATAAAAAGCAGACCCGTTTGCATCCATAAAAGGGTAAGGTCGGTGGTGCTGTGTACAAAAGCCGCAGTTAATACCGATAAAATAAGGGAAGATATTTTGCTGGAATTTTGATAATTTTTGCAAATCCATACTTTTTTAATATACGAAAAAACCATAATTGCCAATAAAACAGTACCTATTATGCCAAAACTTAATAACGGCTCTAAAATAATATTGTGAGCGTGTGTTGTGGGATATGCTCCGCTGTAGTTTTTATATATTAAATAGTATGTTAAAAATCCTTTTCCGAAAAATGGATTTTTCTTTATTTCTTCAATGCTTGTTCGCCAAATAACCACTCGGTTTTCGGTGGTAATGTTTGCTTCGTGCAGCCTTGGAAAAATTTCCGGAACGCAATATAAAACAATAAAGGCCGTAGCTCCCATTAAAAACAAAATGCTTAGCATTTGATGCTTTTTTGTAAGTAATAAAAGCATAGAAATACCTATTAAAATCTCTATCCATGCAAACATACTTCCGGTTAAATATACTGCCACCATACAAAACGCGGCAATAATATATTCAAAAATCCCCACTTTTTTTCGCATTAGTTCTTTATAAGCGCAAATAATAACGGTTAAAGACATTATTGTGGCTAAATAGTTGCTGTTAAAAAAATAAAGAGTGGCGCGGTAAATTTTTAATGTGGGATTAAGATTTACATTTATTAAAAAATCAAAAACGGTTAAAATACTAACTATAAACCCAGCAAACATACAGGCATTTAATCCGTTTTCGTAAACTTCTTTTGTAATTGTATTTTTTAAAAAAAGAAATATGGAAAAAATAAATAAAAATCCTAATGAACACGCAACGCCTATAAAATTTAAGTTTATAACAGCCAAAACCAAAGAGTATATAAAAAATAACCATACAAATATAACGTTTTTTTTAGCAAAAGCTATACTGCGGAATTTTTTATTAAGCAATATAAATAAACCTGCCGCCGCTATTATAGCCGAAGTTACATAACAAGGCAAATACGGACTTATAAATAAAAGCATTACAAATCCGTATAAATTAAAATATTTATCTTTAAAGTTTTTAAGGGTCAATATATCATCCCTTTCTTAAAAACCAATAAAAAATTTTAAAAGAACCAATTAAATAAAATCAATAAAAATAAAAGGGAACAGGTTTTAAAATAACATAAATTAATTAAAATATAAAATATAAAATATAAAAATAAATATTTTACAAAGCTTTCCGCAAAAAACAAAAAGAAAAAGTACGGTATTAATTACGGACGGTTTAAATATACCGGCAAACTGCATATTAAAGCCGAAAGAATGTTCCAAAGCCCTAAAATTACAGAAGAGAACAAATTAAAATGTCCCATAAATCCCATAACTGCCGCAGCCGCTGCGGAGCCTATAGAAAGAATAGCATATAAAGCCATTATTATTTTATTTAATTTTATAATTTTAATTGCAGCCGTAACGGTTGAAGCCAGTCCGCAGGCATTTTTAGAACAGCAAGCCGTTGCGGATACATTTTCTTTAAATTTATTAGTTTCTTTGTATATGTTCCTTAGGTCGGAGCTCATAACATAAATGCTGTTTTCGTATAAGTCCAAATAATCCGTTAACATAGGGGTGGATATATTTTGGTCGCAGTTGTTAACTATTATATTTACACCTGTAGAAGCCAGCCTTTTAAGCTCGTAACATATTTCGTCCGAAGGCGCGTATTTAACAATTAAAAGTGCGCACAAAACTCCCTCCGAGCCCAAATAAACGGGGAAATATCCTTTGGTCAATATTTTTTTATCAACATCAATAGAGGGCATTTTAAATCCGTGCGCTTCAAATAATGTTCTGTTGCCTATAAATATGCGGCGGTCGTTTACCCAACCCGAAATACCCATATTTTCTTCATAGGTTACAGAATCTACGGGCGGTATTTTAGAATCTGTCAAATCGGTAATCTGTTTAAAAATTCCGGCCAAAGGACTGTTTATATTGTGCGCCAAAGTTGCGGCGTCAATTAAAGTTTGGTCAACGGGATTTGGGTTTAAAAGCTTAAAATCTATTAATTTAACCGAGCCCTCGGTAAATATATCGCCTACGTCCAAAACAACCGTATTGGTTAAATTAAGTTCTTTTGCTGATTTGTATCCGAATAAAGCGGAGCCGTAGTAATGCAGCCTGGAAGCCGCCGCTTTTAATGGTAAAAACGTGGCAAATAAAACCGAGGCGTTTGCGCCCAACAGCATACCGGCGGCAAAAACCGTAAAGGCTTTTGAAAAATTGCCCGAAACCGCAGTGGCAACAGCGCCCAAAACAGATAATATCATAATAAATAAATATATTATCATCGAAGATTTAAAGTTTGGCTCGTAGCCAAAACTGTATTTCATAAAATCGTTTATATGGTCTGTTTTTTGGGCATTTAATAAATAAACGTCATCGTAATCGGTTAAATTTGAAATTTGTTTTAAAACCGATTGGTTTTCGCAAAAGTTTAAAGCGTATTTTTGGTTTTGCGAAGAAACAATTCTGAAATTTTTAAAAATTCGGTTATATTTAAACGATAAGCCTATATTGCCCAATAATAATAATATTACGGAAGCAAACATAAATGAGGGAGCGTAAGTATTTTTAAATACCGCCAAAGCGTTATAAATAACCATAATAATCGTTGTTACAGATAACGGCAAAGTTATTTCGTTTTTGCATTTAAATACATTTATAATGCTGCCCAACATAGGAATATTAATTAAAACGCACACTGCAAAAGCAATAAATGCGGCTACTTTTAAGCCTTGAGAATTAAAAACCGTAAGCTCAAAAATAAATGTTAAAACAGCTAAAATAATATCTGCAAATATTTTTAATTTATTGTTTCTTATTTTTTTTGAAATCAGCTTGTAAATAAAAGTCTTATCTTCTTTTGTATTATACTCGTCTTCGGGCTCAAAATCGTTTAAAATTTCCTGCTCGTCGTATTCGTTATAATCATCGTAATTTTCTCTGTTTGCGGCATTGTTATTACCGCTGTTTAAATCATCAAAAAAAACATTGTCCGCATTTTTATCTTTATTTGCGGTTTTAGAAATATTATCAAAAATATTTGTGGAATATATGTCGTTATCGGTAGGTTTTTTAGCGTTTTTAACCGAAAACATAATGGTATCGTTAGTTGCGGTGCCGCTGTTTTCTGCATCTACATATTCTACGAAATTCTCGTTTAAATTCTCGTTTAAATTTTCGTTTGTATTCTCGGCAAAGCCGTTTTTTAATGTACCATTAATGTTATTGATGTTTTTTTCGTTTTTGGGTTCTTTTACATTTTCTGCTGTTTCCGCATTGTCCGCTATGGGTTCTTCTGCTTTTTTAAATTTAACATCCAATGTTTTATCTTTGTTAAAAAAGCCAAATTTTTTTATATGTGTTTTTTCTTCCGACTTTTCTGCATTATCTGCATTATTTTTTTCCGTGTCGGCATAATTTGCTTTTTCTTTTATATCATTGTTGGGGTTAATGTTAAAAAAGTCGTTAAAAGCGTCTTGGTGCTCTTTTTCTTTTTTAACGGAGTTTGAATATAAAGAGTAGGTATGTATTTTATCCTTTGCCAAGTCTTCCGCGTCTATATATTCATTGTTTATTATATTATTTTTTTGCTGCGGAATTTCACTTATTTTGTCGTTCGGATTTACAATATTTTTATTTTGATTTTTAATTACTTTATATTCCGGCTCCGCTTTGCTTTTACTGCTTCCGTTTGGTTTTTCGTTAAAAAAAGATTCAAAACTTTGATTTATTATTTTTTCTGTTTTGTTTTCTTTTACTTCTTGCGGTTTATCGGTTTTACTTGCAGAATTAAAAAAAGAAGAAATATCTTGTGTTTCTTGAGTTTTGTTTGTTTTGGTATTTTCTTCTTTTGCGGCAGAGCTTAAAGAGGCTTTGCTTGTGTCTTCGCTTGATTTGGAATACATTTTTTCCACTTTGGCTTTTGCTTTGCTTTCCATTTCGGCCAAAATTTCTTCCACGCTTTGAAGCTTTAATATATTTGCCGCATTAACTTTAGATTCCTCCGCGCCTTTTGTAAATGATTTACATTTATCCATTAAAACGCTTTTTTTGTTTTTTGTACTGTCAAAAACAGGCTCTTCGGTTAAAATATTTTTATTTTCGTTTTTGGTTGAAAATATTTTGCTTAATTCTTCAGATACCGAAGGTTGGCTTTTTTGTTCTTTATTTGCGGCAGCGTTATTTGCAACGGTGCTGTTTGCTGCAGTATTATTTGCGTCGGTGTTGGCGGTATTGTTTTTATTACTGCCGGTTATATCGGTGCTTATATTTTTGCTTGTGCCGGCGTCGGTTGTATTATATGTTGTGTTTGCTGCAGTATTATAAGCAGTATTATAAAATGAGGAGTTTGCTTTAGCGGTATTGTTTTTTGTTAAATTTTCTTTTGCTTCCGCACGGGCTTCTACCATTTTGCTAAATAAAAAGTCTTTGGTTTTGGGCACGCTTTGCTCCATATTTATAATTTCCGAAGTATCGTTTTCATCGTCAAATTCCGAACTTACGGGTTTGTATCCGTTAAGCTCTTCGGGCGTTAAAACCATAGGCGCTTTTTGCGAAGCGCTTTTTTTAGAAGTTTTGTATGTAAAAGACGAATCGAAATTTTCAAAACTATCTTTCATATTTTTTTGTTCTAAAGCGGCGTTTTCAAGTTCCATTTTAAACTGCTTGTCGCTCTTTTTCTTTTTAAATAAAGACAATTTTTTCACCCTTTTGTTATTCTTTTATCGTTTTTAAAAAATTAAAAATTAAAAGTTTATATTAAGCTTGTTTTAGGTTTATTAAAATGTTTATTTTTTGTTTCTTTGTCTTATAACTTCGTACATTAATACTCCCGCGGCAACCGAAACATTTAAAGAATTTATTTTGCCGAACATAGGAAGCTTTACTATTCCGTCGCAGTTTTCTTTAACCAAGCGGCTTATTCCGTTACCTTCGTTACCTACTACTATACCTATAGAACCCAAAAGGGAAGTGTCGGTTGCGTTTTCGCCGTCCATATCCGCGCCGTATATCCAAACGCCTTTTTCTTTTAAATATTTTATTGTATCGGTAATATTAACAACTCTTGCTACGTTCACATATTCAATTGCCCCGCTGGAGGCTTTTGCAACAGTTGCGTTTAAAGAAGCCGAACGGTTTTTCGGAATAATTATTCCGTGTACTCCGGCTGCCTCCGCCGTCCTTATAATAGCGCCTAAATTGTGCGGGTCTTCAACGCCGTCGCATATAATAATAAACGGGTCCTGATTTTTCTTTGCGGCTTCGTTTAAAATGTCATCTACAGAACAATAATTCCTTGCGGCTATAACCGCCGCTATGCCTTGGTGATTATTGCCTTGTGTTAAAAAATCAAGCTTTGTTTTAGAAACTTCTCTTATAGGTATTTTTTTTGCCCTGGCTTTTTCTAAAATAGCGTTAATTGTTCCGGTTTTGGAATTAAAAGCAACCAAAATTTTATCTATTTCTTTATTGGTCCTTATAAGCTCCATAACAGGGTTTCTTCCGCATATAACGGTTTCGTTTACAGCGGTTTCCTTTTTTTCTTCTTTGGTTTCGGAATTGAACAATTTTTATCCTCCGTTAATATACTTAACTTAATAAATCGATATTAAAGTATAAAATCTTTTTCTGTGTAG
Organism: Oscillospiraceae bacterium; assembly: GCA_902796905.1. Taxonomy (GTDB): domain Bacteria; phylum Bacillota; class Clostridia; order Oscillospirales; family Acutalibacteraceae; genus UMGS1279. Next base: position 79,147 of record CADBQU010000021.1, read on the forward strand.
TTTTTATCTACGTTTACGCTTTTTGGTGTTCTTTTAAGAGGATTGTATTTAAATGCTTTGCAAAAGTCCGTAGTATTAACGGGACCTTTCTTTTTACATAAAAGCTCTGTATCGGATAGCTTATATATAGAACAATTACAAATTTCGCAACATTTAATTATATCTTTGTTAAAAAACTTTTTACTCATATTTACAATCCCTTTATATTAAAAAAATTATATAATATATAAAAAAGACATTATAGATATATAATACCATATTTTAATTTAAAATTCTACATTTATTTTAAAAAATGTAATGTATAAATTTACCGAATTTTTATATAATAAAACTGTTTTAAATATTGTTGAAAAACTTTAAAAATATTGGTATAATAAATTGGTAAAATTAAAATTTTGCATTGTATAATACATTGCGCGATTTAAAAGAATAATATTTTAAATGCTTTTTAAATAAAGGAGGAATTTTATGAAGGGAACATATAAAATAGCAGAACTTTTGGTTTATATGGATATTCCGTGTGAACGTTTGGAAAAAACGGCACTGCCTTATAAAGTTTCTTCCGAAGAACTTCCCAACGTTGATTTTAAAATTTTTATTACCGAACAGCAGATTTTAAATTTATTAAAAAAGTATAATAACAGCGGAACCTTTGAGGAAGCTGCATATATCCTTTCAAGCAGTGTTTTTAACCGTAAAATTATAAATTTTAATGCCATTATGCTTCATTCTTCATCTATAAAATTTAAAGGATACGGCATAGCGTTTTCGGCTAACAGCGGAACGGGCAAAAGTACCCATACCAGCACTTGGTATAATTATTTTAAAGATAAAAACGAAAAAGTGGAATTTATAAACGACGACAAACCGATAATACGAAAAATTAACGATAAATATTATATATTCGGCTCGCCGTGGAGCGGCAAAACCGATTTAAACAACAATATTTCAGCGCCTTTAAAAGCGGTGGTGTTTTTACAGCAAGCCAAACAAAACGAGTTGTTTAAAATAGATAATTCCAAAGCGGCTTTTCTTTTTATAGAACAAACCGTAAGACCTAAAAATAAAAACTTAATAAATAAGGCTTTCGATACAGTAAGCGATATTGTTAAAAATATTGAAAATTACGGTTTAAAATGTACTATAGGAGAAAATGCGGTAAAAGAAGCTTTAAAAATTTTTAACGAGTAATTTGTGTATGTTTTAAGTATTGTTATTCTGTTGCCGGGTATAAACGGGCTTTTTTGGTACAAAATTTTATTTAAACGCAAATTAAGCAAAATTTAAATTTTTACTTGACAAATTAACTATTTTTGATATAATAGTTATTGCGTTTTACAAATAAAAGCAAATGCAATATATGGTGGGTGTAGCGTAGTTGGCCTAACGCGTCAGTTTGTGGCACTGAAGATCGTGGGTTCGAATCCCATCTCCCACCCCATGTTTTTTTGTGTTTTTTGTATTGTGCAAATATAAAAGTATAGGAATTTTAATTTATAAATTTATCTTGGGGTGTAGCCAAGGGGTAAGGCACCAGACTTTGACTCTGGCACTCGTAGGTTCAAATCCTGCCACCCCAGCCAAAAATCGGCAAGTATCGTATAATACTTGCCGATTTTTACTTTTTGCTCTGCACTAAAACGCATTTGCTGCTTTGAAGTAACTGTGAAAAATTAAAAATATTTTGCAAGGCTTTGTCTTGTTTTTACTTTTAATAAGCAGTACAAATTTTGGTTTGTAATGTAAAAATTGAAAAAACGTGCTTTGTATGTTATGGTTGTGCTACAATAGGGACAAAAAAATCTGCCGAAGATTTTCCTTCGGCAGTTTTTTTGTTAACCTAAATGTCGAATGGTATCCAACACATCTGAAATAGCAGCGATTTTTCCTTCATCATCAGCGGCTCTTTCCAATGCTTTCATAGCCATCTCTTTCAAAGAAGTTTGCTTTGATGTAAGGTCGTCATACATCTTTTCGTAAAGAGCGATTAGTTTCTGATTTGTTGCTTCTCTGGCTTTGATAATCTCTCCTACTGCTTTTGCTTGTTCTTGTGTTCCCACATCGCCAGGTCCACCCGATTTCATTTTTCCAAGTTCGGAAATTGCATCAGTAAGAAATGCTTGACCGAGTGAGATTTCCTCTAATTTGCCCAACAGATAGTCCATAGTGAGTTTTTCCGAACGTTGCTCTGATGTTGAATTAAGCAAATTAGCCGTTACTTCAGCTACCTCTTTGGGAGTTCCGTTATCGTTAGGTGTGTTATTATTAATAGAATCAACTTTTTTATTTTCTGACATTGTTTTGTCCTCCAATTCAATATTTGGCGGACACGCAAGGCATATAGTGTTTTCATTTATGAAGCGTGCCCTGCCATTTTTTACAAGACCTTTTGCCCTTTTTGGGTAGGTCGCCTCATATTCATTTCCTTGTTCATCTACAACAACAATGTTTTTTTCTATGGGTATCATCCCCTTATTGTAAATGTGTGATACTGTTTTTTGTTATGGGTGCCATCCCCGTTCACAAATAAAGTATATCATACTTTATTTACAATTTCAATAGCTATATCTGAGTCAAAGCAGGAATAACCGTCATACTTTTAGCATATTTACTGCTTAAAAACAGAGTTTTCAACTACATTTTCTTTGGTATGATTTTTAATGTGTCAGTATGATTTTTGTCATACCATCAAAAATAGAGTTATCTCGTAATTTCGGGATAACTCTATTTGCATATATAACTTGAAAATGTCCATTAAAAATGTTATATTAAAATTAAGAAAATGCTTGTTGTTATGCGGAATTTTTAACTTGTGGAAATGACTTCCACAAGTTGAAAACGAGAGCCTCCCTTGCCTAAAGGGAGGTGGATTTGCCGTAGGCAAAGACGGAGGGATACAGTACGGAACGAAAACATAACCCAAAACTAACAGACAACGCAAAAAATCTACGAAAGAATATGACTAAAGAAGAACGACATTTGTGGTACGATTTCTTGCATACATATCCGATAAAATTTTTGCGACAAAAAGTTATAGATAATTATATTGTTGATTTTTATTGCCACGAAGCACGGCTTATAATTGAGCTTGATGGCTCACAGCATTATGAGGAAAAAGGATTGCTAAAAGATAAAATCAGAACAGAGAAAATAGAAAACAGAAACTTAACAGTAATTCGTATACCGAACAATGAGGTTAATAAAAATTTTAGAAGTGTTTGTGAGTATATTGATTTTTTTGTTAAAGAATCCCTCCACCGCTAAGTATCCCTCAGTCAAAACCTACGGTTTTGCCAGCTCCCTTTAGGCAAGGGAGCCTTTGCGGTCCCCCTCCCTTTAGGGCAAGGGAGGCTAAATTTGTTCCCAATTTAACTCAACCATACAATAAAAAGAAGGCAAAAGGCGGTGGTAAAAATAAATTTCGAAACAACTTCTATATTGTTAAAAGCAATACAACCGTATGTTGAAAATTCGGATGCAGATGTAAAATATAAAACCGAAAACAAAGATGGGTGTAACGGCAACCGTCGGTCCGACTTTGTAAATATAGACGCCAAAGGCAATGTGGGTTTTGAAGTGCTTAAAAATGAAATTATTGTGTTTTATTTTAATTACTGCCGTTGTTTTAAAAGGCATTTTAAAAATCGGTTTAAAAATTCTTCTTCGGCACCTAAAAACGGAGAATATAATTATATTGAACAGGCAATATCCTTTTTAAAAGCATTGTTTGAATGTAAGATTAGATGTGTTGAATATTACAAAGGAAAATTGCTTTTTTCGGTAAAATATTTTTTGATGTATAACGATGGAAGAAATGAAGAATGCATAGGAAGAACAGAGTTTGGTTTTGTACGAAGAATTAATCCTTTTGGCAAAAAAACCATGGATTCCACAATATGGCAGTTTGAAAAATTAAAAGGGATGTTTACTGCAAGGCAGCCCAAAAAAGCGGATATCAATGCTGTTGAAACGGTGGATATTAACGAGGATTGTTATATTGAAATTTTCTACAATCGCAATTTATATACTTATGTAATTATGGAGATAAATTTTGATGATGAATTTGGTATGTACTATTGGGCACCTGCTGAAAATGTTTTGCCTACCGGTATGTACGATACAAAGGAAAACGCAATTTCGGCCGCAAAAGAAACGCTTAAAAACCGTACAAAGCACAATAATGTGTAAAAATTAACAAATAAAAAACGGTTGAATTGTTTTATGTTTTTTATTAAAAAACCTCAGACTGATGTCCGAGGTTTTTATTTTACCGTATTATTTTTTAAATACAGCTTGGACAAAATCTATATTTTCAAACGCCGTTATATTTTGACTGCCGTTAAAATATCTTTTTTGAATGTCGTTGGGGTTTAAAAATTCATAAATTAAAAAATTATTATTTTCAAGCAATTTTTCTAATTCGTTGTAGCTAAAACAGGTTTTCATAGGTTCGCCGCTTTGTTCCGCCATTTTAAGCATATTTTTAACTCTGGAGATTTCGGAAGAAAATATATGGCTGTCGGGAAAATCAAATATAACCGTACTGCCTGTTGCGACAAAGGTTGAAAGTTCTTTAAATAAATTTGAAATTTCTTCTTTGGTTAAATAATAAAAAAGCCCGAAACAAGAAAACAAAGTTTTTTTATTTTTATTAAATCCGTTATTTAAAAGTATGTTTTTAATACTGTTTTTTGTTAAATCGGCGGATATAAATACGGTGTTGTCGGGAATTTTTAAACCGGATTTTTTTATTCGGTTAAGTTTATCGGCTATCATTTCGGGTTTGTCTATTTCAAAAGTATTAATGTTACGGTTTTTGTTTTCAAGCGAAAAAACATCGTAACCGCAACCTAAAATAACATATTGAGTGGTGCCGGTTAACACAGCGGTTTTTATGCAGTCGGTGCAAAAGCTTTTTCTTGCCACGGGCGTAGGCGCTAAATAAGTATTAACGTATTTTGAAATATCATTTTCTTTTGTATTAAAAGATATATAGTTTTTAATTTCTTGATATTCTTTATTGGTAATCAAAGCCTTTTGCAGGTTTTCTTTTAATTGTTTGTTTTCGCTATTGTTTTGGGTTTCGGTTGTAAAAGCTATAGAAAAAGCCGAAAGCAATGCCGTAAGACTGGGTGAAAGTTTGGTGTTGTTTTGTTTGTTTTGTTTGCTTTGTATGTTTTGTTTATTTAAGCTTGGGGGATACTCAAACAAACCGTGTTTTGTACAATAAAAATAAATTTTTCCGTCATACATTTTAGGAAACCTTACGGAAGAATCCTGTTCGGGATAAAGCTTTACCGTTAAAAAACGGTCGGTGGCAACAAAAGCTATAAAAGCAATATGATGTTCTTTGGTCATTTCGTGATTAAAGGTAATGTAAAAATCATTTTCTATTTCGGCAACGTTTAACGAATGACTGTTATTAACGGGCTGTGGAATTAAAGCACTTAATTGTTTGCCGCAACAAATTACGCTTGTTTTACCTATACTTTGCACAAAACTTTGGCAGTGTTTCCAATAATAAAATTTTATGTTTTTAACATTTCCAGAGCTTTGTTGATTTAGGTTTAAATTTCCGGCAAGCAGTGTTTCGGTGCTTACTTCCAAAATATCGGATAAATCCGAAATATAAGAAATATCCGGAAAGCCGTGTCCCGTTTCCCATTTTGAAACGGTTTTGGGTAAAACCCCTAATTTATCGGCTACTTGTTTTTGCGTCATACCTTTAGATGTTCTTAAAGAACGTAAAAGTTTACCGCTTTTGGCTAAATCCATATTTTTTCTCCTTATATAATAAGTAATTAAATGTTTAGAGAATACAGTAGGGGTATAATGATTGCGTTCTCTAACGGTTTAATAATATTATAAACATTTTTAAAATATAAACAATCCACTAACGGTTCTTAAAATGTTTTTTGCTTAAGGTAAGCGAGAAATCCGTGCTCAAAAAACAGATACGTATTATTCTCGCTTGCCTATATAAGCGTTTGGGTTTGATTTAAGATTTTGTCGTTTTTATTTTTTTAATCTTTGAAATTTTTGCTTTTAAACAGCAAAAATATTTAAAAGATTTAATTAATATCCGCTTAAAATTTTAATTAAAAAATATGCTTAAAATAATGTTTATTTTGTTGATTTTTAATTGTTATTATGTTAGTATATAAAGGTAAATAATAAAAGCTTTGCGGCAAAAGGCGGCGAGCAAACCCGTAACGGGTTTAAACCTTTTAAGCCCAAACCGTTTACTGCCCGTTAATTTAATTAATAATTATTATTTTAAGGAGATTTTAAATGAGTACACGTTACGAATCAGCTAAACAGATGTATGCAAAATACGGTATTGATACAGACGCCGTTATTGAAAAATTAAAAAATGTTCCGCTTTCTATGCACTGCTGGCAGGGAGACGACGTTATAGGTTTTGACCATGACGGTCCTTTAACCGGCGGGATTCAAACTACCGGTAATTATCCCGGCAAAGCAACAACGCCAGAACAGCTTTTGGCGGATATGGACAAAGCTATGTCTTTATGTCCCGGCAAAAAGAAATTAAATGTTCATGCTTGTTATGCTATTTTTGAGGACGGCGAATTTGCCGACCGTGATAAATTAGAACCCAAACATTTTAAAAAATGGGTTGAATTTGCAAAAAAGAGAAATATGGGTATAGATTTTAACCCCACTTTCTTTTCACATCCGATGGTTAAAAACGGTTTAACATTAAGCAGCCCCGATAAAGATGTAAGGGATTTTTGGATTGAACACGGAAAAGCCTGTATTAGAATTTCGGAATACTTTGCAAAAGAAACCGGCGTTCCCTGCGTTATGAATATTTGGACCGGAGACGGATATAAAGACGTTCCTGCCGACAGAATGGGACCCAGAATGCGCTATAAAGATTCCATTGAAAAAATATTGGAAGAGCCTTTTGACAAAAACTTGGTAAAACCTTGCGTTGAATCCAAAGTTTTCGGTATCGGTGTTGAGGCTTACACGGTAGGCAGCGCGGAATTTACATTGTCTTTTGCCGCCAGCCACAACGGTTGCTTGCCTTTGATGGATAACGGTCATTATCATCCTACTGAAGTTGTATCGGATAAAATTCCGGCATTGTTATGTTTCTTCCCCGAAGTTGCATTGCACATTACAAGGGGTATCCGTTGGGATTCCGACCACGTTTTAATTTTAGATGACGAAACCAAAGAAATGGCTAAAGAAATTGTACGCTGCAACGCTTTAGACAGAGTTTACATGGCTCTTGACTATTTTGACGCAAGCATAAACCGTATTTCGGCTTGGGTTGTAGGCTTCCGCAGCTGGCAAAAAGCTTTGCTTAACGCTATGCTTACTCCTAATGAATTGCTTAAAGATTTACAGGACAAAAGCGAATTTACAAAGCTTATGATGTTACACGAAGAGCTTAAACTTATGCCTTTGGGCGATGTTTGGGAAGAATACTGCCGTTCCTGCGGTGTAGCCGGAGATGCTTCTTGGTTTGATGAAATTGAAAAATACGAAAAAGAAGTATTAAGCAAAAGATAAAAAAATTAAAAATTATAAATAGAAATACAGAGAAATATTATGTTTAAAAAGATTATTTGTTTATGTTTAGCTTTTGTGCTTTTGTTTTGTTTTTGTTCTTGTAAAAGCAATAAATATTTTAAAACTACGGGGCAAAAGCTTAAAGTTGAAGAAATTTCAAGCGAAGTGTTTTCTAAAATAAAGCTTGAATGTACGGTTAACGGCAGAGCGGTTAATCATAATTTAAATCAGGAACAAATAAAAGATTTATATAATTCTTTAAAACTTAAAACAGCAAAAACATTAACGCCTAAACCCGGTTTTGAGCAATATATAAATTCTCTTAAATATATAGGCTTATGTTTTTCTACCGGCATTAACTTAAATGAGCAATACGGATATTTTGCAATATACGAAAATGATTTGGCTTATGAATCGCTTTCACAGGTAATAGACGGTTCTCATTATTTTAATGCAGAAAAGGGAACATACGAGAAAATAGATAATCTTTTAAAAAAGAAATAAAAACAAAAAAGTAAACAAAACAAAAACAGCTGTACGGAATTTTTGTACGGCTGTTTTTTATGCATATTAAATTTTATTTTGCTTTATTCTGCAAATTTAAGGGCTTCTACCATATCTATTTTTTTGTTTTTTCTTGAAACCATTAAACTTACAAGCAAGGATACCCCGAAGGTAAGCAATGCGGTTATTATAAACGAATGGGCGTTTAGTACCAATTTCATTTCGTATTCGCCGGCCAAAGAAGTTAATAGGTACTGAAGCAATAAACATCCCAGCGGAATACCCAATATAACGCCTATAAGCGTTACCCACATATTTTGGCCTGTTAAAAGGTTAGCTATTTTTTTATCTCTAAAGCCTACAACTTTAAGCGTCGCCATTTCGCGGTAACGTTCGGTATAGCTTATAACACCCAGATTGTATAAAACCACAACGCCTAAAATTATGGCACCGAAAACCAACAGATAAATCATAGTATCCATTAAATCGGTAAAGGTTTTAAACGAATCTATTATTTTTTGTTTTGACTGTATGTTTTTTATGGCGTTATCGGATTTTATATTGTCTTTTTTAACGGTTGTATAAATAGAATCGGGAGTATAATCTACTTTTATTGAATCGGCATAGCCTTTTGTAATAACTATATTTTCCGAAACGCTTCTTATAACTTCTGCTACTTTTAAAGTATAGGTTTTATTTGTGCCGTAAGGACTTATTTTAAAAGTATCTCCTATTTTTAAATTATAATCGTTAAAAATTCTGTTGCAAACATAGGCGCCGTTATCGGTTAATTTGGTCATGTTTGTGCTGTTATCGGGAAAAAGCACCAAATTATGTTTTACGTTGTAAATATCTAAAGAATAGGTTTTATCTTCTATTTGACAGCTTACCGAACCGCTCCAATCGCCGTTATATTTTTTTGTTAAATTTTCAATATCTTCGTTTGTTGCTTCTTCGGAAAGATAAATACGAGATTCGTATTTTAAAGCTTGGTTATAATACATATCCAAAAAAGCGTTCATGGTATCTCTCATACCTAAAGAACCGAGCATAATAACCGTACAACCCAAAATACCTATTAAACTCATAGCTGTTCTTGATTTGTGCCGCATAATATCGCGCAGATTCCATCTTGTGCCAAACGAAAGCTTATGGAAGAACTTTGTTTTTTCTATTAACATAGGTTTCATTTTTTTAGGGGTATACGGGCGTAAAGCGTCTGCCGCAGTTCCTTTAAGCATTGTTTTAACACTTAAAAATCCTATAAGAGTTAAGGCAGCTATTATAACCGGTAAAATTATAAAACAGAACCAAGGCATATAAAGTTTCCATTCGGGCATATCCAAATATGTACCCATCATACCGTTAGGATTCATAATAAGATATGCTACGCCGTAGCCTAAAGCAATTCCAAACGCAGTGCCTAAAAGACCTATTGAAAAAGCGTAAGAGGAATAATGAACTAAAATTCTTCTGTTTTTAAAACCCAACGCTTTTAAAGTACCTATTTGTGTTTTTTCTTTGGCTACCAAACGGTGCATTGTAGTGGCCATTGTTAAAACCGCAATAAGTAAAAACAAAGTGGGAAGAATGGTGCCCATTGTTTTGCCTTCGGTGGCTTCTCCGTTTGCCTGGGAATACGAAACGGTTTCGTTTTTAGATAAAACCAAATCGGTATTGTTTAAAGCTTTTTGGGCCTCTTTTGTAAAATCTTTTTTTGATAAATCCGAAATAACATTTATTTGCGGATAGTATTCAAAACCTATTGTTTTTTTATAAAAAGCAGGGGAGATATACGCAAAACCGTAAGTGTTGTAGTCAGGCATAAGCTGTGATTCGTCTCTTACGCAAATTAAGTGTTCTCCGGATTTTGCCAAACCCTTTACAATGCATTTAAATTCCGTATTTTTATAATTTAATGTTAAAGCGTCGCCGATTTTTATATTGTTGGCATTTGCGTATTTATCCGATATCCAAATGCCGTTTTCGCTTTTTTCGTTATATTTTTCTCCGCTTGTTACTAAAAACGAAGAAATTTTTTTGTTTTCGGTTACGGTTAAAGCTAAACTGTCGCCGCTTTTTTCTTTAACTTCTGCGTTAACGGAAATATATCTTCCGGCGTCGGTTACATTTTTTAAATTTTTAATTTTATTTAAACTTTCGGCGGAATATCCGTTTTGATTAATTATTCGGTAATCTGCAAAACCGGTATCGGAAAAGAATTTTTCGGTATTTATTTCTATGCTTTTCCATTCCATATTAAAGCCCACAAACATACCTATTCCTAAGGAAATCATAATAATCATAGAAATAAATTGAGCTTTATAAAGGCCCATTGTACGAATGAGTTTTTTGAACATCATAAAGCATCACCTACCAGTCAATATCGTCTACCAAAGCAGGATTTTGTTGATCTTCGTTTGAAATTATTTTACCGTTTTTAACCTTTACCACTACATCCGCCATTTTGGCTATGTTTTGGTTATGGGTTACAATAACAATGGTTTTGTTGTAGCTTTTTGCCATTTTTAACAGCAGTTTTAAAACCAAAACACCGGTTTTGGAATCTAAAGCTCCGGTGGGTTCGTCGCAAAGTAATATTTCGGGATTTTTTGCCAAGGCTCTTGCTATTGAAACCCTTTGCTGTTCGCCGCCGGAAAGCTCCGCCGGAAAATTTTTTAAGTGGTCAATCAAACCTACTTCTTCTATCATCTTTGTAGCCGAAAGGGCATAGGGCGCTATATCTTTAACCAAAGAAACATTTTCGTGAACCGTTAAAGTAGGAATAAGATTATAAAACTGAAAAACAAAACCTACGGTTTTAGCCCTGTAATCGGCTAATTCGTTATTGGATAGCGTTGAAATATCTTTTTGATTTATAAAAATTTTTCCGCTTGTGGGACTGTCTAATCCGCCCAACATATTTAACAATGTGCTTTTTCCGGCTCCGCTGGGACCTAAAATAACTACAAATTTACCTTTTTTAAGGGTTAAATTAACGTTATCCAAAGCTTTAAGTTCGTGGTCGCCGGTTTTATAAATTCTGCTTACGTTTTTAAACTCTACCAAATTCATACTGTCATCTCCTAAAAATATTTTTATGGGCTTGGCTTTTATGTTTATTTTTTGAATTTTCGGTTAATTTTGTTTTTGATTTGATTTTTGATTTAATATTATATTTGCGGCGCCAACCTAAACTTTAAATTTAAAGTTTAGGTAAAAGCCTTTGGCTTTTACGGCAAAGCAACGCTTTGCCGTTGGCGCCTAAGTACGGTATTAAAACCGAAATACTTAATTAGCCGTTGCTAACCAAAAACTAAAAAAAGTTGGTTAGGAGACCACCAATTAGCCTCTGCTAACCAACTACATATTACACCTATTGTTTTAAAATGTCAACTGTTATTTTTATTGCTTACAGTGTATTTTATTTTATTTTTTTTACAAATTCATCAATTGAATTATCGTCTTTAGGATTAAATTTGCAAGGCGTTTTAAATAACTGCCAGGTTTCAGTATGAGTAATTTCTTCGTTAGGAGCCACTGTTTTTAAAGGAGAAAGCGTTTCTACTTCCGTAAAATCTTTGCAGGAATAAGTTTCAAAACTTACGTTGTTATCGGGGTAAGGTAAATCTTGGCTTGGTGTGTAGCTTATTTTAAATGTGCTGTTATTTACAACATAAAAAGCAAAGCCTTTATTGTTGTTAAAACCTAATTTTAAATTGGTTTTTGCGTTTACATCTTGTAAAACCGTAGCGTATTTATGACCTAAATAAATTCTTTCATCCCTTAAATCGGTATAATGCCAAATCGATATTTGGCGGTTATGCAATAAACCGGTATCGTTATCGTTAAAAGGTATAATTTCAATTCCGCCTTTGGCTGCTACGGTTAAAGCCCAGGCAGCAAAGGTTTTAGGAGCATTGCCTATGTTTTTAATTATATGTTTTACCGTAATATCATCGTTTTTGTATTCAATTACAAAGGTTAATTGAACGCCGTTTTCTTTTTGAGGTGCGTTTGTTATTTTAACGCCGTTTTCCGTAAATTCAAATTCGTAAGGTTCATTATCGGGGTAATAGGTTTCGGGCATACTTTCGGGAGAAACCCATAGCCTGTGTCCGCCGTAATTCTTCCAATAAGCTCCCTTATAATAATATTTTTCAATTTTTTCATTTTTTTCTATAGTAGAAAAAATCTCATCGTTCATAATATTTTCTCCGCCTATAAATCCGTAGCGGATAATTCTGGGACCGAAATCTTTGGTAATAAGCATTTCGGTTTTTCCGTTTGAAATTTTAATAACATTTCCGAATTCTTTATAGGTTGTAAGTTCTTTTGTAATCATTTTTATTCTCCTTAAATTTATTTATTATTTATTATTTTTTTATTATTTTTTGGGTGTACTCGTTTAAAAAAGATTTATCGTTGTTAACCTCGTTATAAGTTAAAGAATATATATTTCCGGCGTCAAATTCTTTTTTGCTTAATTTTTTTGCGGCGTCGTTTAAATTTTCCGCTTTTTTTAAAGAGGTTATAATATTTAAATTTTTGTTTTTTGCCGTTTTTAAAATTTCTTCACCCTTTTTGTTAAAAGCCAAAACCCTTAAATAGGGAAGCGGAAGTTGTAAATAAGAATTGTCTATATCCAAAAAAGAATTTAAAATTATTCTTCTTATTCTTGATAATGTGTAACGCTTACTTTTAACGTTAAAATAAAGCTCATCCAATGTTTTTGAATTTTGCGCCGCTTTTATTATTTTTTTTTCAATTCCTTCGGATACATCGGTTATATTATAAAACATTTCTTCGTTTTTTAAAAGAATTTTTGCTTTTACGGCTAAATAAAGATTATTTATATCGGAAATGCGGCCTGAATTATACTCATTAACCAATATATCAAAAGCACTTTTCGGCATAAACCGCTTGCAGTGTTCGATATTTTCATTATTAATGTTTTTATCTGTATTTTCATTTTTATTTGCGTTTAAAGAATTTAAAATAATATTTCTTAAATAAGAAGCGCTTGCAAATTCGTTTTTTGTTAAAAGGCTGTTGTGCTCTGCACCTTGTCTTTTAAATGTTTTAAATTTTAAATTTGATTGCAGGTTTAATTCTTTAGCCGCGCGTATATATTCTACTCCCAAAATGTCATTCGGGTTTTTAAGCGTTAATATTTTGTTTTGATTTAAAAGCTTTTGGTTTTTTAAAGCTTTTTCACGGGCGGAAGGAAAGTTAATACCGGTTTTTATATATTGCTTTATAAGCTCGTTTACTTCGTATGTATCCAATAAATCGGCGGTGTTTTTAAGTATATCAATATCTCCGCATTCGCTGCCGAATACTATTTCGTTACAAACGCTGCTTAAAATACTTATTCCCGCTTTGGCATAATAATTTGCGCCCGAAAGCGAAAAGGAAACGGGAATTTCAAAAACCAAGTCAACTCCGTTTTTTAATGCCTGCTCGGCTCTTGCAAATTTTGAAATTACAGCGCTGTCGCCGCGCTCAACAAAATTACCGCTTATAGCGGCCGCTATATGGGTGGAGTTATTTTTTTTTGCGCAATCTATAATGTACTTATGCCCGTTATGAAAGGGATTGAATTCTGCTATTATACCGGTAATTTTCAAAATATCATCCTTTTCCAAAAAATGCTTGAAAAAGCAATAAAGTTGAGTTAAAATAAATACTGTGCAAGCACGGATGTAAAACTTTAATGTGCTTATTTTAAAGTATAGCATATATAAAAAAACGGTGCAATAATTTTTTGGGGAGAAAATAATGAAAGTTTTAGTTGTAAATGCAGGAAGCTCATCCATGAAATATCAGTTGTTTGATATGTCGAACGAGCAGATGATAGCCAAAGGTAACTGTGAAAGAATAGGCGGAGACGGCCTTGGTAAAATAGGACACAAAACCGCAGACGGCAGAGAATATACGGCAGAATTGCCAATGCCTACGCATTCCGAAGCTTTTGACGCTTTGGTATTTGCTCTTTTAAAAAGCGACGCAAAAGTTTTAGACGATTTATCCGAAATTAAAGCCGTAGGACACAGAATAGTTCAGGGAGGTTCTATTTTTAAAGAATCCTGCTTGGTAAACGATAAAGTTATTAAAGATATAGAAAGCTTAATTCCTTTGGCTCCGCTTCATAATGCGGCGCATGTTTTGGGTATAAAGGCCTGTATAAAAGCGTTGGGAGATAAAGTACCGCAGGTAGTTGTTTTTGATACTTCTTTCCATTCCACAATGCCTCCTAAAGCTTATATTTTCGGCGTTCCGTACGAATATTACGAAAAGTATGCCGTTAGAAGATACGGCTTTCACGGTACAAGCCACAGATATGTAAGCGACCGCGTGGCGGAACTTGAAGGTAAAGATAAAAAAGATATGAAAATCGTAACCTGCCACTTGGGCAACGGTTCTTCCATTACTGCCGTTAAAAACGGTAAGGTTATAGATACTTCTATGGGTCTTACCCCGTTAGACGGTATTATTATGGGTACCAGAAGCGGAACATTGGATCCTTCGGTAGTTACATTTATAGCCGAAAAAGAAGGCTTAAGCGCTTCGGAAATGTCTGATTTACTAAATAAAAAATCCGGCGTTTTGGGTATAAGCGGAGTTTCAAACGATAACCGCGATGTTACCGATGCCGCTGCAGAAGGTAATGAAAGGGCTCAGCTTTCTTTAGATATTTTACATTATCAAATTGCTAAATATATAGGCGGATACGCCGCCGCTATGAACGGTTTGGACGCAATAGTATTTACCGGCGGTATAGGCGAAAACAACTATATTACAAGAGAATTGGTTTGCGATTATTTAGAGTTTTTAGGCGTTAAAATAGATAAACCATTTAACGAAGCTCATAATAAAATAAAAGGCAACGACTATAAAATTTCCACACCGGATTCCAAAATTGCGGTTTATGCAATCTCCACAAATGAAGAACTTGTAATAGCAAGGGATACCGTATCGTTAGTTAACAAAAAATAAAATATAATTTTGTAAAATATAAGTTGCAGGGGTTTTTATGGATATTAATTTATTGCGTAAAGAAGTAGAAAACGGAAGTTTTGATAAAGATTTTAAATATTTATATAACGAAACTGAAAATTCAAAGGCTCGTTATTTAAAAGCAATAAACAGATATTTGGATTTTTATAAAGAAGATACCGATATGTATTTGCTTTCGGCTCCGGGAAGAACGGAGGTGGGCGGTAACCATACCGACCACCAGCACGGAAGAACTTTAACCGGCGGAGTAAATTTGGATGTTATTGCCGTAGTATGCAAAACGGATGATAATACCGTAGCTATAAAATCCGAAGGTTTTAAAGAAGATGTTGTTGATATTTCCGCTTCATTGGAAAAATGCGAAGGCAACGGTAAAACTTCGGAACTTATTAAAGGAATTGCTTTTTATTTAAAGCAAAAAGGATTTAATATAGGCGGTTTTAGGGCTTATACCACTTCCAATGTTTTAAAAGGTTCGGGACTTTCTTCTTCTGCCGCTTTTGAAGTTTTAATATGCAACATTTTTAAATCGTTATATAATTTAGATATAAACGAATTGGAAATAGCTAAAATTTCGCAAAAAGCAGAAAACGAGTATTTTGGCAAACCTTGCGGACTTTTGGACCAAATGGCTTGTTCTTTGGGTGGATTTACCGCCATAGATTTTAAAGATGTAGAAAATCCGAAAGTTGAAAAAATAGATTTTGACCTTAAAAAATACAATACTTCTTTAGTAATAGTAAATACAGGCGGAAATCATTCGGATTTAACCGATGATTACGCGGATATTCCTAAAGAATGTAAAGCAGTGGCAAACTTTTTTAGCAAAAATTATTTAAGAGAAGTAGATTTTAAAGAATTTTTGGCAAACATTAAAAATTTAAGAGAAAAAGTAAGCGACAGAGCTGTTTTAAGAGCTATACACTTTTTTAACGAAGATTTAAGAGCTGCCAAAGAAGCCGAGGCTTTAAAAAATAATAACTTTGAAGAATTTTTAAATTTGGTTAAACAATCGGGAAATTCTTCGTATAAATATTTGCAAAATGTTTATTCAAACGCAAACGTTGCCGAACAGGGAATAGGTTTGGCATTGGCTTTAACCGAAATGTATTTAAACGGAAGAGGTGCCTGCAGGGTGCACGGCGGCGGTTTTGCCGGAACTATTCAGGCGTTTGTTCCAAACGATATTTTAAACGAATATATTGAAAAAATAGAAGCTGTTTTCGGTAAAGGCAGCGCTTATGTGTTAACCGTTCGTCCGACAGGCGGATATAAATTATCGTTAAAAAAATAAAATTATAAAAAGTAATTTTAAAAATAATTAAAACAATGGATTATTTTACACTTAATAATCGCTTGCCTACGATTATATGTTTAATAGGTTAACATAAAAATATATAGATTAGGTAATAAGGAGTTTATTATGAATATAACGCTGCTTAATTTATTTAATTCGGAGTTAGCGGTAAATGTAACTTTATGCGGTTTTGTTATTGTTTTTTCAATGCTTATATTTTTGGTTTTGGTTATTTCGGTTTTTGGAAAAATCATGGTGCTTATCCAAAACAAAAAGCTTAAAAAAGCTACTAACGCCGATATGGGAAATAATATGCCTTTAAAGGCAAAAGAAAATAACGCCGATACGGCAAACGAAATAACCGAGGAAGAAACAGTAGCGGCTATTTCGGCTGCGGTGGCATATATTTATAAAGACAGCTCCGTTACACCAAAAATAAAATCAATTCGTCCGTTTAACGGTAATAAAAACGGAGGAAATACAAGAAGCGCATGGGCTAAAGCCGGAATAGAAAATAATATGCGTTCGTTTTACTAAGGAGCAAAAAAATGGAAGTAATTAAAAATTTATTCAGTACCATTTGGGGAATTTTATGTAATTCCGGTTTTGCAACTTTTATTATTAAACAGGACGGATGGAAAAACATAATAATGTTGGCGGTTGCTTGTTTTTTAATTTATCTTGCAATTGTTAAAAAGTTTGAACCGCTTTTGCTTTTACCTATTGCGTTTGGTATGCTTTTAACCAATTTGCCTTTGGCCGGAATATATCATCCCGAATTATGGGATATGCAAAAAGGTATAAGTTACGGCGAAGTTTTGCACAAGGGCGGAGTTTTGGATATTTTGTACATAGGCGTTAAAATAGGCTTATTTCCACCGCTTATATTTTTGGGCATAGGCTGTATGACCGATTTCGGTCCGCTTATTTCCAATCCTAAAAGCTTTTTGCTTGGCGCTGCGGCACAGTTGGGTATTTTTATAGCTTTTGTAGGTGCTTTGGCATTGGGTATGGCTCCCCAGGAAGCAGGGTCTATAGGTATTATAGGCGGTGCGGACGGTCCTACCGCTATATTTGTAACTTCTAAATTAGCTCCGCATTTATTGGGGCCTATCGCAGTTGCGGCTTATTCTTATATGGCGTTAATTCCGTTTATTCAAAAGCCTATTATGAAGGCTTTAACCACCAAAAAAGAACGTATGGTAAGAATGGAGCAGTTAAGAACGGTATCTAAAACAGAAAAAATAATTTTCCCTATTTTGGTAACTATTATTGTTTCGTTATTGTTACCCGATGCCGCGCCTTTGGTTGGTATGCTTATGCTTGGCAATTTAATGAGAGAAAGCGGAGTAGTTGAAAGAATAACCAAAACAGCGCAAAACGAGCTTATGAATATAATAACTATTTTCTTGGGTCTTTCGGTAGGCGCTACAACAAACGCACAAACATTTTTAAAGCTGGACACTTTAAAAATATTGCTTATGGGACTTGTGGCTTTTGCAATAGGTACCGCAGGCGGCGTTTTACTTGGAAAATTAATGTATTTATTAAGCCACGGAAAAGTCAATCCTTTAATAGGTTCGGCAGGTGTCAGCGCCGTACCTATGGCAGCAAGGGTTTCGCAAATAGTAGGACAGGAAGAAGACCCCGGCAACTTTTTACTTATGCACGCTATGGGACCTAATGTTTCGGGTGTTATAGGCTCGGCTGTAGCTGCCGGTATTTTAATAAATATGTTGGGATAGGCAAAAATTATAAAAAAAGAAATTTTAAGCGAAAATTTTAGTGGTTTATTTTATTTTCGCTTGCCTAAACCGGAGTTTACTGTAAAAAAATAAAATATAAATTAAAGTATAAATAAAAAATGCGGCGCCGGAAAATAAAATTCCGGTACCGCTTAATTTTAATTTATCAGCATAAAAATAAAGCCTATAAAACAATAAGTTTTACGGCTTTAATAAATTTATTTTATTTTTTCGGCATTTCTCCGTATAAATTAAATCTAAAAAGTAAAGTTTCGTCTTCGGGGTTAGTACAACGAAGAGTGGCTTCCGCAACGCTGGCGCCTTTTAAAATGTTGGCAATACCAACCATTTGGCTTAATTTGGATTTTAAGTTTAAAGAGTCGCCGTCGGAAGTTTCCAAAAAAACATCTCCTTTGCACATATCCAAAACTTCTATAAACTTTTTAAAATCAATATCTCTTAGTTTTAAATCTTTTTCCATAGATTTTCGCCAACCCTTTCTTATTTATTATCATCATATTATATTATAGATTATTATTTATTTTATGTCAACCGGAATTATTTAATTAGGAGCAAAAAATGAACGAAATGTTTGAAAGAACCGAGCTTTTGTTAGGAGAAGACGGTATAAAAAAATTAAACAATGCAAAAGTGGCTGTGTTTGGGGTAGGCGGAGTAGGCGGATATATAGTTGAGGCTTTGGCAAGAAGCGGAATAGGCGAAATTCATTTGTTTGATAACGATACCGTTGCGCTTTCTAATAAAAACCGTCAAATTATTGCTACGGACGATACTTTGGGTATGTTAAAAACAGATGCCGCAAAACAGCGTATTTTAAGCATAAACAAAGAAATTAATGTTGTAACCCATAATATGTTTTATTTGCCCGAAAACGCAAATACGGTTAATTTAGAAGGCTTTTCTTATGTTGCCGACGCTTTAGACACTATAGTTTCCAAAGTGGAATTGGCGGTAAGGTGCGAAAAGCTTAAAGTTCCGTTAATAAGCTCTATGGGTGCCGGAAATAAGCTTAATCCGGTAGGGTTTACCGTAGCGGATATTTATTCTACTTCGGTTTGCCCGTTGGCAAAAGTAATGCGTAAGCTTTTAAAAGAAAAAGGCGTAAAAAAATTAAAAGTGGTATATACCAAAGAACCGCCTAAAAAACCGTTAAAAATTATAAGCGCCAATAAAAGGGCGGTACCCGGAAGCGTGGCTTTTGTGCCTTCGGTTGCAGGACTTATAATGGCAGGCGAAATAGTAAAAGATATAATAAGCAAATAAAGTATTGCCGGTATTAAAAATAAGTTAAAATTTGCTTTTTTTGGGTGTTTATGTTTTACTTATATTAATACTGTAAAAAATATGAAAAAAGTTTAAAAAAATTCAAATTTTTACTTGACTTTTGGTGCGTTTTATAATAAAATAATTCTTGTGCTTAACGCATAAGCCGCTGTGGTGGAATAGGCAGACACAAGGGACTTAAAATCCCTCGGTGGCAACATCGTATCGGTTCAAGTCCGATCAGCGGCACCAATCCTCAAAGGCAATAGTCTTTGGGGATTATTTTTTTTGGGGATTATTTTTTTACGGTAATATTAATGTGGGTATATAATTAAAATTAATAACATATATTTTAACAGAAATGCTTTTAAAGGAGAAATATATGGAAAATAATTTTAATAACGGTGGTTTTACGCAAAGCGACAGTTTTACTTCAGAACAAAAGGTTAATGCTTTGGATACCGAAGAAATGCAAGGCTCGGTACAGCTTCTTTTAGCAGATAATGTAGGCGAATATGTTGTAATAGAATTTTTAATAGGCAACGACAGATTGGTAAGAAAGCAGGGAATAGTGTATTCCGTGGGTGTAAGTTATGTTTCGCTGTTTGATGATGTTAATAACAATTACATAGTTTGCGATATTTATTCTATAAGGTTTATATATTTTTATTTGCCGGGGCAAAGACCAAACCGAAATTATAACGGTTTTAACAATAACGGGGGAACCTGCCAAAACCGCTGATTTAAAGCTTAAAAGCTTATTTATAATTAAATTTTTACTAAAAATAAATATAAAAACAAAAGCGCAGATAATGATTTAAAAGTCATAATCTACGCTTTTTATTTTATGTTACTTTTTAATTTACTTTTTGCTTTTTTCGGCTATATTTACAATATCTCCTACGCCTTTTAAAACCATTGTGGGGCGGTATGCGTATGTTTCCAGAGTTTGTTCGGTAGAAAGTCCCGATAAAACCAAAACGGTGGAAACGCCGGTTTCAAGACCGGAAATAATATCCGTATCCATTCTGTCGCCTATAATTACCGATTCCGCAGAATGGCAATGCAGCATTCTTAAACCGGTACGCATCATTAAAGGATTGGGTTTGCCGCAAAAATATGCTTTTGCGCCCGTTGCCATTTCTATGGGAGCAATTAAAGCTCTGCAAGCGGGAGCTATGCCGTTTTCCAGCGGACCCGAAACATCGGAATTTGCGCCTATAAGTTTTGCGCCGCCCAAAACCAAGTTTGTAGCTTTTGTAAGTGTTTCCAAAGAATATGTACGGCCTTCGCCGACTACAACGTAATCGGGGTTTACATCGTTCATAGTGCAGCCGGCTTCATACAAAGCGTTTAAAAGACCGGCTTCTCCTATGGCATAAACGGAACATCCAGGAGCCTGTTCTTTTAAAAATTCGGCAGTGGCAAGAGCGCTGGTATAAAAATGCTCTTCGGATACTTCCAGCCCCATTCTTAAAAGCTTTTGTTGTAATTCTTTAGTGGTATAATTGCTGTTATTGGTTAAAAACAAATATTCCTTTTTTTCTTTATTAAGCCAGTTTATAAATTCGGCTACACCCGGTAAAATTTTATTACCGTGATATATAACGCCGTCCATATCGCTTATAAAACCTTTTTTTTCGTTAAAATCTATATATCCCATAAATCCTCCATATATTATTAAACCGTATTTTAATACAGGTTTATTTTTTAATATTGTTTTATATTTATTTAACTATGTACTTTATTGTAAATATTATAAACTTAATACATTGTAATGTCAATTAAAGTAATTGTAAAATAAGTATAAATTTTTACGGCGGTGCTTAGGCGGTTTTGTGGCAAACCTTTGGTTTGCCACAAAACAAAAATAAATTTTTGTTTTTAAAAAGCTTTGCTTTTTGCAAAACCGCCGTACATAAACACAAATAAAAAAGTAAAAATCGGCAGGTATATTATAATACTGCCGATTTTTTGGCCCGCCTGAAGGGATTTGAACCCCCAATCTTCAGAATCGGAATCTGCTGCGTTATCCGGTTGCGCCACAGGCGGAAGATTGAAATAAAAAGGGGATTAACAAAATAATCCCTTTTTTATTTTAATATCTATTATATATCTATCTATTATATTTATATTTTAAATATTTTTAATTTTTATTTGTTTTCCGAAAGCTTGCTTTTTAAAACTTCTTCTATTAAAAGTACGCTTTCTTCCGGGTCAATTTCGCCGCAATTAATGCATAAAGTGTAGTTTTTTGTATCGTACCAGTTTGTATTTGTATAAACTTTGTGGTATTCACTTCTGGATTTGTTTGTTTTTTCGGTAAGCTTTTCGGCTTCCTGCAAAGAAATACCGTATCTTCCGGCTATATTATTATATAATACGCTGTTTGTGGCATAACAAAAAACATTAATTACATTTTTATAATCTTTTAAAATATAATCTGCGCATCTGCCTACAATTACGCAACTTTCTTTATCTGCAAGCGTTTTTATAACTTCTGCCTGTAAACTGAAAAGATTTTCGCTTGATAAATATGCGTCGTCCTGAGGCGGCAAAACATTGCCTTTATAAGTTTTGTTCTTTTTAAATAAATTAAATTTACCGCTTATTTTTTCGTCGGCCAAATTAAAAAACTTTTCATTTATTCCGCTTTGTTCCGAAGCCAAACGAATAAGCTCTTTGTCGTAATATTTAATACCCAACTTATCCGCAAGCATTTGACCTATTAATCTGCCGTTGCTTCCGAATTCTCTAGAAAGAGTAATAATAAATTTTGACATATCCATTCTCCTAAAATTTAAAAGGTATAATATATAATATATGCTTTTAAATAATAAAATAAAATATTATTCGCCCAAATATGCTTTTTTAACACTGTCGTTGTTAATTAAGTCTTCGCTTTTTCCGCCCAAAACTATTTTTCCGGTTTCCAAAACATAAGCGTGATTAGCAATGGATAACGCTTTTTTTGCGTTTTGTTCAACCAATAAAACCGTAGTTCCGCTTTTGTTTATGCTTTTTATAATATCAAAAATTTCGCTTACCAAAAGAGGCGAAAGACCCATTGAAGGCTCGTCTAACAGCATAATTTTCGGCTTGCTCATTAAAGCTCTGCCCATGGCAAGCATTTGCTGTTCACCGCCGGAAAGCGTTCCGGCAACTTGATTTTTGCGTTCTTTTAAGCGAGGAAAACGGGAAAATACCGTTTCTAAACTTTCATTTATTTCCGCTTGACTGTTTCTGGTGTAAGCGCCTAATTTTAAGTTTTCAAAAACCGAAAGCTGAGAAAAAATTCTTCTGCCCTCGGGCACCTGAGCTATACCCATTTCTACAATTTTATGGGCCGGTGTTTTTGTAATTTCTTTACCGGATAATTTTATAGAGCCGGATTTAGCCGAAACCAAACCGGAGATGGTATGTAATATAGTGGTTTTGCCGGCACCGTTTGCACCTATAAGAGCTATAATTTCTCCTTCTTCAACCGAAAAAGAAACATTTTTAATGGCTTCTATAACTCCATAGTAAACCGATAGGTCTTTAATTTCTAAAAGCATGTTTTTACCTCCTATTCGCCTAAATATGCAGTTATAACTTCGGGATTGTTTAAAACTTCGGTGGTTTTTCCGCTTGCCAAAAGCGTACCGAAATTTAAAACCGTAAGTTCATCGCAAATTCCGCTTACAAGCTTCATATCATGTTCAATTAATAAAATCGTCATATTAAAATTATCTCTTATAAAACGAATGTTATCCATTAATTCCGCGGTTTCGTTAGGGTTCATACCTGCTGCGGGCTCGTCCAAAAGCAAAAGCTTCGGATTGGTAGCAAGCGCTCTTGCTATTTCAAGCTTGCGTTGCTTGCCGTAAGGTAAGTTGCAAGCCAAAACATCTTTTTCTTTGCTTAATCCGAATACTTCTAAAAGCTCGGTTGCTTTTTTGTGCATTTGCTTTTCTACCTTAAAATGACGCGGCAAACGGAAAATGCTTTCAAAAAGGTTACAGTTAAATTCGTTGTGTAATGCAACCATAACATTTTGTTCTACCGTCATATTACCGAAAAGCCTTATATTTTGAAAGGTTCTGGCTATGCCTTTTTTGTTAATTTCAATAGGGGAAAGACCGGTAAGATTTTCACCATTTAAATAAAATGTTCCGAAGGTAGGCTTATAAACGCCTGTTAAAATATTAAAAACAGTGGTTTTACCGGCACCGTTAGGACCTATTAAACCGTAAAGCATACCTTGTTCTATTTTTAAATTCAGTTCGCTTACTGCGTGCAAACCGCCGAAGTCAATGCCTAAATTTTTAGTTTCCAAAACAGTCATTACGCTACCTCCTCAGCAGTTTTTTTATTTTTGTTTTTAAAATTAAATTTGTTGGAAATATTTCCGAAAAGTTTTTTTCTGAAGTTTATAAATGCCGGTGCCGAGGTAAATAACATCATAATAATTAATACCAAAGAATAAACCAGCATACGTTGGTCGGCAATAAAATTAAAGAATTTGTTGCTTCCCATATTTCTTAACCAATCCGGAATACCGGTTAAAACAATAGCTGCAATAACCGAACCTTTTATGCTGCCTATACCGCCTAAAACAACCATAATTAACACTTCTATAGAAAGGTTATATGTAAAGTAAGAAGGAGCAATGTTATTGTTATAATAACCGAATAATACGCCTGCAACACCTGCAAAAAATGCAGATATGGCAAATATTTTTATTTTATAAGCTTTAACATTTATACCTATGCTTTGCGCGGCTATTGTATTATCCCTTATAGCTGTTACGGCGCGTCCGTGTGTGGAATTTGTTATGTTTTTAAAAACTGCCAAAGTAATAACAACCAAAATAAAGCTGCAGGTAAATTCTACCGTACGCGAGCTGAAACCGGGAATATCCATAAGGCCTATTGTTCCGCCCAACCCCGGAATAATTTTTGAAAAAGAACGTATAACTTCGCCGAAAGCCAATGTTACTATGGCCAAATAGTCGCCGCTTAATCTTAAAATGGAGGAGCTTATTAAAAATCCGCCTAAAGCCGCCGCCAAACCGCCTATAATGCAAGAAATAAAGAAAGCCGGTACAGAGGGAATACCCATAGATACCAAAAGCTTTGCGATTAAACATCCGGAATATGCGCCTATAGCAAAAAATCCCGCATGACCCAAAGAAAGCTCGCCTAAAAATCCTACAACCATATTAAGAGATACCGCCAAAATTATGTAGTAACTCATTTTTATTGCCAAAGACTGATTTGTTCTTGAAAGATTTAAAAATTCAAGAGGAAGAGATTTATTAAAACTTAAAAATAACAAAACATAAAGAAGGACGGCAAAAATAACATTTATTAAAGTCTTTTTTGTTTTAAAGAAATTTGCAAAAGATTTCATTTTTTTATCCTCCTTTTAAACTTTTTCGGTAGTTTGCTTGCCAAGTAAACCGGTAGGTTTTAAAACAAGCATAATAATTAATATAACAAACGCAAAACCATCGGAAGCCGCATTAACGGAACCGGGTAAAAACGCTGTGGAAAAAGCTTCTATAATGCCTATTATAACTCCGCCTATAACGGCGCCGGGAATACTGCCTATACCGCCGAATACCGCCGCGGCAAACGCTTTAATACCAAAAAGCGAGCCCATTGTAGATTCTACAAATTGATATTTTGCGGCAAACAAAATGCTTGCTATTGCGGCTAAAGCCGAGCCTATAATAAAAGTTATGGAAATTGTTTTGTTAACATTTACACCCATTAACTGCGCTGCGCCTTTATCCTCCGATACCGCAAGCATTGCGCGTCCGGTTTTGGTTTTTTTAATAAACAGCATCATACCTACCATAATTACGGCTGTGGTTATCCAAATTAAAAAGTCTACGCCGCTTATGGTAACGTTTCCTATTTTTAAACTTCCTAAATTTAAAAAAGAGGAGAAAAACTGTTTATCCATTCCGTATTTGGTGTTTGCAAATAACAAAGCTAAATTTTGCAACAGATAACTAACACCTATCGCGGTAATTAAAACCGCCAAAGGAGAGGAGCCCCTAAGAGGTTTGTATGCTAATTTTTCAACAATAAAGCCTAAAACGGAACATACTAAAATTGCAATAATAAATGTTAGCCATAACGGCAGGTGAAGCGTTGTAATGCATACAAAAAGAGTATATGCGCCAACCATTATAACGTCTCCGTGAGCAAAGTTAAGCATTTTAGCAATGCCGTATACCATAGTGTAGCCAAGTGCCACCAACGCGTATACGCTACCCAAATTAAGTCCGTCAATAAGCGTAGGTATTAATTTTTCCATTGATATTACTCCCATACATAATAAATATAAACTAAATTATACTATATTTTTTTTTGTAAATCAATAAAAAAATCCGATTTTTATTTGTATTTTTCTTATTTTTTCTGTTTTTTTCTCATTTTTTTATTTTTTCTTAAATTTTTTACAAGTTTAATTTAAAAAATATTACCGTTTGTATAATAAATTTATAAAAAATAAAAAATCCAAACTTAATTTAAGTTTGGATAAATTTAATAAAAAATACAATAATTCTGTTAGAAAATATAATAATTTTGTTCGGCGCCGTTTGGATATACATATTAAGAATTTACTTTTATTACTCCGTCTTTTAAAGTTGCGGTTTTAGGCAAAAGAGAAGAAAATTCTTTATCGTGCGTAATTAAAATTATAGTATGGCCTTTACGGTTTAATTCAAACAGTAATTTTTTTATTGTTTCGCCCGAAAAACTGTCTAAATTTCCGGTGGGTTCGTCTGCCAAAATAAGCTTCGGTTTTGTAACAACAGCCCTGGCGACAGCTACTCTTTGGCATTGTCCGCCTGAAAGCTCCGAAGGATAAAAATTGCATTTTTCTTCTAAGCCCACACTTTTAAGTGCACTAATGCCCATAGCTTCGCGTTTTCTTTTGTTAATTCCTTTGTAATAAAGCGGTAAGGTTACGTTTTCCAAAGCCGTAAGCGAATTTATAAGGTTAAAGTTTTGAAATATAAAACCTATGTTTTCGGTTCTTAGTTTTGCCAATTGTTTTTTGGTTAGTTTGTTTGTGGGTTTATTTAAAAAAATATAATCTCCCGAAGATTGGCTGTCCAAAAAACCTATAATGTTTAAAAGGGTTGTTTTGCCGCTGCCGGAAGCGCCTACTATACCTAAAAAATCTCCTGAATTTACCGCTAAAGAAATTTTTTTTAAAACGTTTACCGGTTGTTTACTTTTAGTATAGGTTTTGCAAATATCGTTTAAATTAATCAGTTCCATTTTTACCTCTTTTAAAATACTTAAATTTTTTATTATTTGCTCTATGTTATTTTAACCGCAATTTTTAAGTTTATTTTATGAATATTCAACTGTTTTCTTCAAAAAATATATTTAACTTTAATAAAATCAGGTGATAATAATGAACGTATCAAAAAAAGAGTACGAAAAAATGGTTGATAAAGCAAATATACCCGGTAAAAACTGCCTTAATTATTTAAAGGCTTTTATTGTGGGGGGCTTTGTTTGCGTTATAGGTCGATGGCTTTCTTATTTATATTTGTATTGGGGTTTGGGCGAAGAAGAAATAAAAATGGCTGTTCCGGTAACGCTTATACTTATAGCCGGAATTTTAACAATGCTTAAAGTTTATCATAAAATATCAAAATTTGCCGGAGCCGGCGTGTTGGTTCCCATAACAGGTTTTGCAAATGCGATGGTTTCTCCCGCTATGGAGGCTAAAACCGAAGGATATGTTTTGGGCGTTGGGGCAAAAATGTTTGCCATTTCGGGTCCCGTTATTGTTTACGGTACTTTAAGCGGTTTAATTTACGGATTTATTTTATTAATTGCAAAGGCGGTAATGTAATGCAAACAAAATTTTTAAACGAAAATATATACGTTAAATCTTATGCTTCCGTAGGCTCGTTTTTAGAGAAAAAAAGCCGTTACGGAAGTTACCTTGATTTAATTATAGAAGACCCTATTGCAAACCGCAAAACATGGGAAGAAGCGGAGAGCGCTTTTCAAAAAACCGCTTTTACGCTTGCGTTAAAAAAAGCGTCATTAAACAACGAAAATATAGACTGTATTTTTGCGGGAGATTTAATTAATCAGTGTATGGCCAGTTCTTATGCCTTTAAAGAAATAGGTATACCGTTTTGCGGTGTTTACGGCGCTTGCTCCACTATGGCTTTAACCATTATTTCGGCGGCAAATTTAATAGCTTCAAAAATGGCTGAAAACGCCGCCGCGGTTACTTCTTCTCATTTTTGTTCCGCCGAAAGACAGTATAGGTTTCCGCTTGAATACGGAGGTCAAAGAACTCCGTCATCTCAGTGGACCGCTACGGCATCGGGCTGCACTTTATTAACCAAAAACGAAACGGATATTTTTTTGAGCGCTTATAATATAGGTAAAATAGTGGATTTGGGCGTTAAAGATTCTGCTAATATGGGAGCCGCTATGGCACCTGCGGCGGCAGATACCATTATGAGCTTTTTGCACGATTCAAATACGGCACCTTCGGATTACGACGCTATTTTTACCGGAGATTTGGGAGAAATAGGCTCTAATCTTTTGTACGGACTTTTAAATAAAGAAAATATAGATATAAAGGCCAATCACCACGACTGCGGATTGCTTTTGTATAATAAGGAAATTATGGACGTTCATTCCGGCGCGTCCGGCTGCGGTTGCAGCGCGGCTATTTTAAACGGATATATTTTTAAAGAAATGCAGCGCGGAACATTTAAAAACATTTTGTTTTGCGCTACCGGCGCTTTGCTTTCGGAAACCTCATCAAAGCAAAGCGAAACCATACCCGCAATAGCACATTTAATAAATTTCAGAAGAAAATAAAAAAGATAAAAATAAAACCAAAGCAGAAATAATAAGATAAAAGATATATAAGGGATTGGTAATTGATATTATCATGCGAAAAGCGTATGGCATTTTTATGCCACACGCTTTATTTTTAATAAATAAATTCTTTTGTGAAACATTAATTTTGTATTTATGTAAAATGTTCTTGCAATCATATCTTTATTATTTAATATTCAACAATATCTTTTATAATTTCATCAAAGTATTTCGAAGCAATATATAGGCAAAATTCTTTCATCATTTCCATATTTTCTTCCTTGCCGCCATATGTTATACCTGTTATTGGAGATTCTAATTCTAACATAAAATCTTGTAAAATAGCCATAGTATCATTACCGCAAGCTATATCATTATATCGCTTGATATATTGCAGTAATATACCGAACCGTTCGTGAGAAATAAAATCATTCAATAGTTTAAGTGTGGATTTTCCTTGTGCCATATTATACGGAACAACATCCTTTTCATAATTTAAACCGATTTCTTCATAATCCTTTTTCATAAAGTTTGTTTTGCCGGTTGCCAAAAGTTGTAATCTGGCAAAAAATTTCATTGTATTATCGGTAAGTCCTAACTGATCAGCCGTAAAATTTGCACTTTTGTCTTTTCGGATGTTGCTGAGACCCAGCAAATAGTCGCACGAAACATCGAGATATTCTGCCATTTTTCCTGCCAGAACAATATCGGGATTGCGTTTCCCTAAAATATAAAAATTAATGCTTTGGCGAGAACAATTTATAGCCTCGGCAAAACTTCCTTGTGAAATTCCTTTTTCAAAAAGTAATTGTTCTAACCTTTTACTAAATATTTGTTGCATTTCCATATTTAAACCTCCTGCAAGTAAATATTTGTAGCAATATCAAAAAGATGCTACAAAACTATTGGCAAATCAATTATAGTAGCATATTATATATTATAGCAACAAAAATATGCAATGTCAAGCTTTTGCGCGCGAAGGTTGAAATTGCATTATTGTGCTAAAAAATGTTATAATACGAAAGGAGGAAAAACATTGAGTTTGGAATCGGCAATTGTTATTGCGGCAGTACATGGTGATAAATTATCGCCAAAACTGTCAAAAAGTTTAAATTATAAACATTGGCTTACAATTGAGGATTGGAGACGGTGTATGGAGTGTGCAACAAAACACGGTAAAATATTTTCTATTAGTGAAATTGTTGTGCCCGATCCGCCAATACATCCTAATTGTCGTTGTTGGATTCAACGTATGGAGAAAATCAAAGCCGGAACAGCTACAATTAATGGTTACAATGGAGCAGATAAGGTGTTAAAGTTAAAAAAAGTTTTACCGGATTACTACATATCAAAAGAAAAAGCTATAGATAAAGGTTGGAGACCCGGCAAATGGCCTTCTAATTTTGTTAAAGGTAAAACCATAACCGGAGGTGTTTATAAAAACAGAAACGGACATTTACCCCAAAAATCCGGAAGAATTTGGTACGAAGCCGATATTAACTACAAAGCCGGAAAAAGAAATACTCAAAGAATTCTTTGGTCTAATGACGGCTTGATGTTTGTTACGTGCGATCACTACAAAACTTTCTACGAAATTATATAAGGAGAAAAAGATAAATGAAAATAATTGAATTGGATTTGACAGGTTGTAAATATTTGTCAGAAATCCACGAAAAAATCAAAAATGCTTTTGGTTTTTCTGAAGATTATGGTTGCAATTGGGATGCTTTTTGGGATTTTTTATGGAGCGAGTGCGATGCGGATCGAGTTGTTATAAGAGGGGAACATAGCTTATCTAAAGAGTTTGATGTATCTCTTGCAAAACTGCATGAGGTGTTGGAAGATAATATTAAATTTCGTAAAGATAACAATTTGAACGCATTTTCATATATAATAATTAATTAATTAATTTTAAGGTGTTTTATTGAAAGTACAAAGCGAAACCATACCCGCAATAGCACATTTAATAAATTTCATAAGAAAATAAAAAAGATAAAAATAAAACCGCAGTAACTAAAACTAAAAACCGCTGTAAGCATAATATTGCCTCAGCGGTTTTTTATATCTTATATTTTGTTTAGTTGTATTTTTTATTTGGTTTTTTCATAGTTGTTACGGTTAAAGTTTTCTATTACTTTTTCATATCTTTTAACCGCTAAATCAACCGAATCTTCCCAGGAAAGGTAAATATCTTTTGAGGCGTTTAAACCTACGGTTTTTAAAATATTTCCGTCTTTTGAAGCGTTTATTATGGTTTTTGCGCACGAAACTTCGTTTTCTTCGGCTAAAAATCCCGAAACGCCGTCTACCACACCTTCGGAAGCGCAGCTGTTTTTTATTAAAAGAGATGGACAGTTGCAGGCTGCGGCTTCTTTAACAACCAAGCCCGAAGTATCGTAAGTAGAAGGGAAAAGCAGTAAATCCGCTATGCTGAAAAATCCTCTTAATTTTTCTCGGTCGCAAACGGAACCTGTAAAAACCGTAACATTGTTTATGCCTATATCTTTTGCGTACTGTTCCGCGGCAGGGCGGTCGCCGCCTTCGCCTACAAAAACAGCTTTAAATTTAATTCCGCTTTGCATAACTATTTTTAAAGAATCCATAATAAGCTTTAAATTTTTGTACCACATCATTCTGCCTACAAATAAAAAAACAAGCTCATGGTCTTTTATTAAATACATACGCTTTATTTCGTTTGTAATATTGTTAGAGGCAATGCCTTTTTTAAAATCGGTACCGTTTTGCATAACTATATAATCGCCTTTATAGCCAATGCTTTTAAGGTTTTCTCCGGCACCTTTGGATACCACCCAAATTTCGTCTGCACTTTCTATGTTGTTAACAACAAATTTTCTTGCCACATTGTTAAACGGACTGAACTGTATATAGCGGTCTATATCAATATCAAATTTTGTGTGGTAAGTAAAAATTACGGGGACCTTTTTCTTTTTGTTAAGTAAATTTACTTGCCTTGCAAAAACCGCCGAAGCAAAAGGGCAGTGGACATGCATAAGGTCCAGCTTTTTCTTTTTTATTTCGTTAATTTGAGCAGGCAAAAAAGGATTGCCTATTCTGTAAGGAACTTTACCTATTTTGGGAACGGACGAATACCTGAATACCTCGTAAGGGTAATGGTCGGTAACATTGGGATATTTAGGGATAATTACGGTAGGCTCACCGTATTTTTCTTTTATAATATTTGCATAATTAAAAACTGCATTTGCCACGCCGTCTATCATAGGCGGAAACGAGTCGTTAAGTAGTCCTACTTTAAGCAAAATAACACCTTCCGAATTTTTTAAATTTTTTTAAAACCCGTACAAAGCAACCGTTGTACCCTGATTGCTTTGCCTAAAATGCCGATAAAAATCGACTGTTTTTTATTTATTATACTACACTTTAAAAAATATGGCAAATGAATAATAAATAAAATTCGTTTTGCAATAAATTTTTCTTGAATTTGCAACGGTTTTATAGTAAAATACAATAAATATATGTATATTATCGGATAGTATTGAATTCTGCAACAAAATCTTTTCTTAATAAGATTTTGTTGCAGGTAAATTTTTGTTTTAAAACAGTTATTATTTTGAAAGGTTTTTAAAATGCAAAAATCAAAACTTAATTTTAAACCGAAGTTTAAAAGCATCGTTTGCGGCATTACGGCTTTTTTAATTTGCTTTTCTTGCGCCGGCTGTGCCGAAAAAACCGAAAATACGGAATTTCCGGTAAAATATTTTAATGTTGAAGAAGAAAAGGCTCCCAACGGAGTGGTAAGTATGTCGGAAACCGTAAGCCAAAGCATTGTATATTTGGGTTACGGCGACAGAATGATAACGGGAGATTTCGGCGATAGCATTACGCCCAATACAGACAATATAATAGCGGCTAATCCCGATTTGCTGTTTACCTGTACGGCGTTAAGCTATGCAAACACCAAAAAATTAAATGACGCCGGTATAAAAATCGCCTTGGTAACATTGCCTAAAAATTTAGAGGAATTAAGTAATTATTATATTGGTATATGTTCGCTTATAGGCGGTAACATTACAGGTAAAAACGTTGCCGAAACTTTTAATAAAGACATTAAAGAAAGCTTTACAAACATTAAAAAGTTTGTAAGCGATAATAATAAAAATTTAAATGCCGTAATTTATTTGGAAGAAAATTATGCCGCAGTACCCGACACATTTGTTTCAAATGTTTTTTCTTTGGCGGGAATAAATAATTTAAATAACGGTACGGATTATTATTTAAACGCCGAAAGGTTAGCTTTGCTTAATCCCGATGCTATTATTTGCGGCGAAGATGTAGGCGCTAAGCTTTTGGCAAATGAAAGCTTAAAAGATTTAAATGCCGTAAAAAATAAATTAATATTAACGGGCGATATAAAGCAAATAAACAATTTAGGAAAAGGCTTTTTAGATAATATATACGGAATATTGCAAAAAGCTTATCCGGATTTTGCAAGTTAAATAATAAGCCTTATTAATGGAGGAAATAAGAATGTATAAATCCAAATTGTCTTTAATGGACACCGAAAAAGCTATAAAAACCGTAAAGGATATTTTTGAAAATAAGCTGGCCGAAGCACTAAATTTAACAAGAGTTTCGGCACCGTTGTTTTTGCCTAACAGCAGCGGATTAAACGACGATTTGAACGGTGTTGAACGTCCGGTAAGTTTTGATATAAAAAACTACGGTAAAGAAGTATCCATTGTTCATTCTTTGGCTAAATGGAAAAGAGTATCTTTAAAAACTCACGGATTTTCGGAAAACAGCGGTTTATATACCGATATGAACGCTATAAGAAGAGATGAAGATATGGATAATCTTCATTCCGTTTATGTAGACCAGTGGGATTGGGAAAAGGTAATAAGCAGAGAAACCAGAAATATAAACACATTAAAAGAACATGTTAAAAAAATAGTAAACGCCGTTTGCGATACAAAAGATAAACTTAAAGCTGTTTATCCGCAATTAAATTGCGAGCTTTCAAGAGATGTATACTTTATTACTACGCAGGAATTATTGGATAAATATCCCAACCTTTCGGCAAAAGAAAGGGAAAATGCTGTTTGCAAAGAACATAAAACAGTATTTTTAATGCAAATAGGCGGTAAACTTTCAAACGGAGAAAAGCACGACGGCAGAGCTCCGGATTATGATGATTGGAATATGAACGGCGATATACTTTTTTGGTATGAGCCTTTAAATATGGCGTTGGAAGTTTCAAGTATGGGTATAAGAGTAGATGAAAAATCCTTGCTCCAACAGCTTCAAATAAGCGATTGTTTAGAAAGAAAAGAATTGCCTTTCCACAAAGCGTTATTAAATAACGAGCTGCCGTTAACAATAGGCGGAGGAATAGGTCAGTCAAGAATTTGTTTGTTGATTTTGGAAAAAGTTCATATAGGCGAAGTTCAGGCCAGCGTATGGACAAAAGAAATTACGGAAAAATGCGAAAAAGAGGGAATTAAGCTGTTATGAAAAGAATAGAATTAAAAGAAATACATAAAGCACCCGAAAAATTTGCCGACGCCGCGGTTACGGTTTGCGGTTGGGTTAAAACTTTAAGAGACAGCAAAGCTTTTGGTTTTATAGAAATTAACGACGGCGGATTTTTTAAAAACACCCAAATTGTTTTTGAAGAAAAAAACATTGCGAATTATAAAGAAATAGCGTCTTTAAATGTCGGCGCCGCAATAGTTGTAGAAGGCACGGTGGTTTTAACTCCCGAAATGAAACAGCCTTTTGAGATTAAGGCAAAGAAAATAGAAATAGAAGGTACTTCCACTTCGGATTATCCTTTGCAGAAAAAAAGGCATTCGGCAGAATTTTTAAGAACCATAGCACACTTAAGACCCAGAGCAAACACATATAACGCGGTATTCCGTGTGCGCTCCGTAGCGGCATACGCAATACACAAGTTTTTTCAGGAAAACGGATTTTGTTATGTGCATACTCCGCTTATTACGGCTTCGGATTGCGAAGGCGCGGGAGAAATGTTTCATGTAACAAATTTTGACCTTAACAATATTCCCAAAACGGAAGACGGAAAAGTTGATTTTTCAAAAGACTTTTTCGGAAAACATGCAAATCTTACCGTATCGGGACAGTTAAACGCCGAATGTTTTGCTTTGGCATTCAGCAAAGTTTATACTTTCGGACCCACATTTAGGGCGGAAAGAAGCAATACACCTAGGCATGCGGCGGAATTTTGGATGATAGAGCCGGAAATAGCATTTGCAGACTTAAACGACAATATGGAATTAACCGAAAATATGATTAAGTTTGTAATTAAAGATATTATGGAAAAATGTCCGGACGAACTGGAATTTTTCAATAAATTTATAGATAACGGTTTGCTTGAACGTTTAAACAAACTTGTTAATTCTACTTTTAAGCATATGACCTATACCGAAGCCATTGAGCATTTGGAAAAGGTTAAAGATAAATTTGAATATCCTGTTTTTTGGGGTTGCGACCTTCAAACGGAACACGAACGTTACCTTACCGAAAAAATAGTAAACGGTCCCGTATTTGTTACGGATTATCCTAAAGAAATAAAAGCGTTTTATATGCGTTTAAACGATGACGGAAAAACCGTTGCCGCTATGGACTTATTGGTTCCGGGCGTAGGCGAAATAGTAGGCGGAAGCCAAAGAGAAGAAAGAATGGACTATTTAAAGAACGCCTTACAAACCTTTAATTTAAACGAAGACGATTATTGGTGGTATATGGAGCTTAGAAAATACGGCGGTACAAAACACGCGGGCTTTGGCTTGGGATTTGAAAGACTAATTATGTATGTTACGGGAATATCTAATATAAGAGATGTTATTCCGTTCCCAAGAACTACCGGTTCGGCAGATTTTTAAAAATAAATTAAATTAAACTGTAATGTACAAAAATAAAAAATAAAAAATTAAAAATAAAAAAATTGCAGGTTACGGGCATAAACGTGGCAAAGTGTTTATTCACGGAAAGGATTACTTCATTATGAAAAAGGTAGTAAAACTTACAAACAGCGGTTTAAATAAACTTAAAGAAGAACTTGAATATTTAAAAACCGAAGGCAGAACGGATATTGCCGAAAGAATTAAGGTTGCAAGAGGTTACGGGGATTTATCCGAAAACAGCGAATACGATGACGCAAAAAACGAGCAGGCAAAAATAGAAGCAAGAATTGCCGAGATAGAATCCATAATTAAAAACCACAGCTTAATTTCGGATGATGAAGTTAAGGGCGACACGGTATCTATAGGCGTTATGGTTGAAATATTAAATGTAAAAACCAAAGCTAAAAATAAATTAAAAATAGTAGGCTCTGCCGAAGCCGATCCGTTTGACGGAAGAATTTCGGACGAATCGCCTGTAGGTAAAGCTTTAATAGGTAAAAAAGTGGGCGAAAAAGTAACGGTAGACGCTCCTTCGGGATTAGTCGATTATGAAATTTTATCTATAGTTAAAAAATAAAAGTAAAAAAAGTTTATATTTTCAGTATTTAAGTTAAGGGGAAGAAAAATGGCAGAGAATAACAACGCCGTACAGGATTTAAATGAAATTTTAAGGGTTAGACGCGAAAAGCTTGAAAATTTATATAACGAAGGTAAAAACCCGTTTAATAAAACCGTTTATGATTTTGATACTTACGCGGCCGATATAAAAGAAAATTTTGAAAAATACGAAGGAAAAACCGTAAGTCTTGCCGGCAGAATTATGAGCCGCCGCATTATGGGCAAAGCCAGCTTTTTTAATGTGCAGGACAGCACCTGCGGTATTCAGTTTTACGTTAGAAGAGACGATATAGGCGTAGACGAATATATGGCTTTTAAAAAGTTTGATATAGGCGATATTGTAGGCGTAAGGGGTTATGTTTTTAAAACCCAAACGGGAGAAATTTCCATTCATACGGAACATATTGAGCTTTTATCAAAATCTTTATTGCCGCTGCCCGAAAAATTCCACGGTTTAAGAGATAATGATTTAAGATACCGTCAGCGTTATGTTGACCTTATAGTAAATCCCGAAGTAAGAGATGTATTTATTAAGCGTTCTCAAATTTTAAGAGAAATCCGTTCTTATTTGGATTCAAAAGGCTTTTTGGAGGTAGATACTCCTATTTTGGTTCCTATTGAAATAGGCGCTGCCGCAAGACCTTTTAAAACACATCACAATACGCTTAATATGGATATGTATTTGCGTATAGAAACCGAGCTTTACTTAAAACGCCTTATTGTGGGCGGTATGCACAGGGTATACGAGGTTGGAAGAATTTTCAGAAATGAGGGAATGGATACAAAACACAATCCCGAATTTACTACAATAGAATTATATCAGGCATTTACCGATTATCACGGTATGATGGATTTGGTGGAAGAACTTTATAAGCTTTTGGCTCAAAAAGTTTGCGGTTCTTTAAAAATAGAATATCAGGGCAATATTATTGATATGGGTAACTGGGAACGTTTAACCATGGTAGAAGCGGTTAAAAAATATTCCGGATGCGATTACTATTCTTGGAAAACCGACGCCGACGCGGTGGCTTGCGCCAAAGAGCATAATGTAGAAGTTCCCGAAAATGCTACCAAAGGCACCGTTTTAGCGGAATTCTTTGACGCATTTGTAGAAGAAAAGCTTATTCAGCCTACATTTATTTATGACTATCCGGTTGAAAACAGTCCGCTTGCCAAACGCAAACCTAATGACCATGCATTTACGGAACGTTTTGAGTATTTTATTAACGCTACGGAATTCGGAAATGCTTTTTCGGAGCTTAACGACCCAATCGACCAGCGCGAGCGTTTTGAACGCCAGGTAGCTGCCAGAAAGGCTGCAGACCCCTCCTGCAATGCAGAGGTTGACTATGATTTTGTAACTGCACTTGAATACGGAATGCCTCCGACAGGCGGTTTGGGATTCGGCGTTGACCGCTTGGTAATGCTGTTAACAAACAGTGCCTCCATTCGCGACGTTTTGCTTTTCCCCACGATGAAGCCCCTCGACTGACGGGAACTTATGGAACGTTATAAGCTATTATAAATCATTATGGTTCTCACAAACTGACTAAAGTTTTCATTGTCAGTGG
>CADBQU010000022.1 GCA_902796905.1 Oscillospiraceae bacterium
CCAACCGTAATTTGCAGAATTATATGTTCCCGGAGCCTCATTTCTGGCTGTTTTAAAGTATTTTTCGAAATCTCCGTTTAAAACGTATTCGGTAATAGTACCTGTAAAGTTTGCTATTAATAAAGTATTTTCGGTTACTGTATACACAAGAGTACTTTCGGAAGATACTTTTGTATTTCCGTTATACCAACCGTCAAAAGTAAAACCGTTGTTTGCTGTAGCAGTATAGGTTACGGTTTCATTTTTCAAAGCAGAAGGAGCGCTTACCGAAACAGTACCGCCTTGTTTTAAATTTAAGTTACTGTTTGTGGAAACATCTGCGGAAGCATTTAAAGATTTTGTAATGCTTAATTCATCGTACCATACGGTTCTGCTGCTTTCAATAGAAAAAGCAAAAACAAAGTAAGGATAATCTTCGGTGTTAAAAGAAAATTTATATTCTTGCCAACCGCTGGATTTGGGTCCCCACTGAACTTCTTTTTGGAAAATTTTGCAATTTTCGCCGCTGTAATCTATAGTAGGAATTGCACTGTTGAATCCTGCGGTAGTTTGATTTATGGTACCTACTTCTTTCATACCCATAGCGCGGAATGTGTGATGTTGGCCATAGAACCAAATAGAGAAAGTATAATCTGTGTTTTTCTCTAAAAGAATTGCGCGACC
Organism: Oscillospiraceae bacterium; assembly: GCA_902796905.1. Lineage (GTDB taxonomy): Bacteria > Bacillota > Clostridia > Oscillospirales > Acutalibacteraceae > UMGS1279. The sequence goes on from CADBQU010000022.1 coordinate 664, forward strand.
CCAAGCGCGGTTATCTCCGTTGGATTTTATAGACATAAAATTACCTTTATATCCACCGGAACTAAGATGAGATGTTATAAGGTTTGAGGGGCCTTTAATGCCAAAGTATTGGTCATCGCTGTTTACAGAGCTGATATCGTCGAGAGTTGAAGGTACAGAAGATGCATCTTCAAAACTTTCGTAAAGCCCATCGTGTTCTGTAAATGCGCTTGCGCTAAATGTAAAACAGGTTGTAACCGTTACTGCAACCAAAGCTACACTTAACACAACGGAAAGTAGTTTTTTCATGCTTAAACCTCCAAAAAAATTTTTAGTATTTTTTATATACTGATAAAATTTTAATACCTTAATATATATAAAATCAATTAAAAAAGATTAAAATCTATAATTAGCATAAAAAAACTTTTTACTTTTATTTAATATGTGCTTTTTATAAAAAAATAAAAACAGGTTAAAAAAGAAAAGTAAAAAAATAATGGTTTATTTATATAAAATAGTTAATAACATTTATACAATATTAACAAATGATTGAATTTGAATGTAATATAGTATGAATGCTTGTATAATAAAAATGACTTTTATGTTTTTATATATTTTATGAATCACAAAAATAATTTGGAGTTATTTTTTAAAATTAGGTTTAAATTTTAAGAAATACGGTTTAATGAATACAATTAAAAAATCATTAAATATAATTAATAAAAGAGATGGCAAAGAAATTATAGCAATGCAACTTAATGTAACTTATTTTTATAAAAAACATAATATGTAATGAAGTTTATCTTCTAAAATAAATAAGGGAGGAAAAATAATGGCAGAAAGTTTGGCCTTTAAACAATCGTGTTGCATAGATGCCGGAAGGGTGTATGACAGTTGCTGCGACAGAGATTGCTTGGAGGATTTAAGATGCTATTTTACTGCCGCCGACCAAACTACCGTTAATTCGGCACAGAGTGTTCGTGTGCGCAGTGCGGATGTTGTTGATGTAGATATAGAAGTAGAACCCGTTACATTTAATCGCGGATATTATTCCTGCGATATGACCTTTTTCTTTTTGGTAAACATTGACTGTTATTTGCAGGGAGCCGCAAGAAGCACTCCCGTTCAGGGAATTTGTTATTTTAATAAAAAGGTTATTTTGTTCGGAAGCGAAGGAAACGTTAAAATTTTTACAAACGAACAAACCACGGACAATACCGAAAATATGGGAGATACTTCGGTAAATACCCCTAAATGCGTTGTACAGTGCGTAAATCCTATTGCATTATCTGCCCGCTTGGGAGAAATAACCAACTGTTACGAATGCTGCTGTAAGTTCCCAAGATGCATAAATACCGCTTTGGGCGGAGATATAATAACTCAGGCAGATACCGGAACGCCTACGGTTTTTGTAACTTTGGGTATTTTTTCCATAGTTCAGTTAATAAGAAACGTACAAATGCTTATACCGGTTTATGATTTTTGTATTCCTCAAAAGCAGTGCGAAAATACCACCGATCAGCCATGCGATGTTTTTAGAAAAATAAAATTCCCAAGCGATGACTTTTTCCCGGCGCCCGTAGCCGAAAACGAGCTTAATTGTAACTGCGGAAAGTAAAACAAACAAAAATATGTAAAAATATATAAAACAAAATAAAAACCGGAAAAAACAAAACAAAAATAAAAAGACGGAACCTTTAAAATATAAGCTCCGTCCTTTTATTTTTTAAGGGCGGCGAGCCTCCCAAAACAAATATTGTTTTGGGAGCAAAAGCTTTTGCTTTTGCCAAAGCCCGTTTTTCGGGCTTTGGGGCTCGCCGCCTAAAAACATCAATCCGTAAAAAATAAACTTTTGTTTTTAAAGTTTATTTTTATTTACTTCTTATTAAAGTTCTTAAATTAATAGCTAAATTATCACATACGCCGGAAATCAGACCCGCTATTGTAAGAGCAAATACCACGCAATGCTCATATAAACCGTAATAGCGTAATATCATAGTTAAAACGCCTATTAAAACACCGTAAAATATTCTTGAAAGCGGAAGTTTAGGGGCGTTTATTATATCTCCCGCTATAAATATTGCAACATATATAAAGTTGGAAGCTGCAAGCTCATACACTACGGAATAAAAAGGATTAACGCCTGCACGGTTAATGAAAAATCCGAAAACCGCCACGGTGCACATCATAGAAAGAGATACCTGCCAAGCAATGCTTTTGCGGTAAATAAAAAATACGGTTATGGCTATAATTGCAAGTGTGCAGGTGGTACCTATTCCGCCGGGGAATTGTCCCATTAAAATATCAAGCATTCTTTGAGGCGGTTTTTCGCCGAATTGTAAATATTGCGCTAAAGACCAAGCATAGTTACAATCGGTTATATTTTTAAAAACGGGAAATTCAAAAAAACCGGTTTTAACGGGGAATTGCATCATTTGCTCCGGCCAAACCGAAAGCATAAACAGCCAGCCTATGGCAGGTGTGGAAAAAAGCCCTTTAAAATCTTTGGGCAAAATAACACGCACTATTAAAACTGCTACGGCGCTTGCTATTGCCGGCATATAAATAGGGACGGTTATGGGGCACAAAAGAGCAATGCATATACCTAAAGTTGCCGCCCTTAAAGGTGCAGGCTTTATTTTAAGTTTTGCGAAATTTCCCAATGTTTCGGTTATAAATGCGGCCAAAGCCGATAAAGCGCATAAAACCAAAACTCTCAAACCGTTTTGTACCGTAGCTATAATAATTAACGGCATAAGCGCGGTAACGGTATCAAATCTAAGAGAAAATACCGATTCTTTAGCGTGCAAAAAAGGAGCAAAAGGAGAATTCGAAGCGGTTATCATACATTTGCCTCCTTTTTATTTTTTGAAGTTTTATTTTTTGAAGTTTCATTTTTTGAAATTTCAATCTTTGAAGTTTCGCTTTTAGAATTTGCATTTTCCGTGTTTTTATCTTTTATATTATTTTTATCTTTAATTCCATCGTTTTTAGCGTTTTCGTTTTTTGATTTTTTGTTTTTAGAATTTTTGTTTTCGGCTTTTATTTCGGTTTTATTGTTTTGGTTATACCGATTAATTAAAAATCTAAGCGGAATTTTTGCGGGACAAATGTAATCGCAGCAGCCGCAGTTAATGCAGTTTTTAAAATTAACTTTTGTAAGGCCTTCGCCGTTAATAAGCTTTAAAATATAAAACGGCGTTAAGCTTTTAGGACAAATATCCAAACATTTTCCGCAGTTAATGCATTCTCTTTTAATAATATTTTCTTTTTCTTTTAAAGCTATAACGGAATTTGTATATATTGTTACGGGGTCTTCGGGTTCAGTTAAAAAACCGGTCATTATATTGCCGGATATTAATTTTTCAAACTGTTTTTGACTGTTGCAAAAATTAAGCAAATGATATATAGGCGTGCCTAAAGGACATAATAAAAAGGCAGGATTATATATTGCGTTGCCCCAAACGGTTAAAAGTTTGGTGGTTTGAGGTTCGCCGAAATTTACGGCGCGGTAAACCGCCTTTAAGCATTCCGGACCCAATATAATGCAGTTTTCTTTTTCGGCGTATTCGTTAAGTTTGCAGCTTACAGGGTACTTGCCGTTGGTTTTAATTAATTTAATATCTTTATGTTCTTTTTTGAAATTTTTAAAAACAGATTTGGTTTTGTAATTTTTAACAAGGCATATTTCTTTGCTTGCGTTAAAAAGCCTTGCCATAATATCAAGGCCTTCCAAAACTTCTGTTTCAAAATTTAAAATTGCTGCTACTGCGCTTATATCATAAAGTTGGTCGCAGGAACAGTTTAAAAGTATTTTTTTAAAAGGTTTATTTTCATCTATGCAGTCGCACAGATATTTATTTGAATAATCGTTTATAATTGAAGCTTCGGCAAAAAAGGTTTTAAGAGTACCGTAGTTTGCGGCGTTTTCTTTTTGGTTTAACGCATTTAAATTTAAAACCGAAAAAGAAGGGCTTTTTTTAAAAATATTTTTTAAAACGGCAAAAGAATATTCTTCGTTTTTATAGGTTAATGTTTTCACATCTTCAAAAACACAGTTTTCGGGGGAGTATATAAAAACGTTGTTTTTAAGTTCTGCTATTTTATCATATTTTTTTAAAGACGTATTTTTGGTTACCGTAATTTTCGGGTTATTGCTTTTTTTGCCTAAAGATATATAAAGCTTTTCGCTTAAATTGGGAAAAGCCACGGAAAAATCTATATTGTAATCTTTCGGAAGCATTACGCCGTGTTTTGTTTTTAAAAACATATAATAAAGATCTCCAATAAAATAATTTTAATTTTTAAGCTTTAAATTTAAAGTAAGTTTTATTTAAACGGAAAGGTTGTGCTGTATGAACATTTGCGGTATTTATAAAGTAAAGCGGAAAGCTTTGCTTATTGAGTTTTTAAAATACGAAGATTTTTTAAAGTTTAATAATTTTTTAAAAAACAGTAACGAATTTATAAATATAAACTTTAAAAAAATAATAAAGCCGCAATGTTTTAAAATAAATAAAAGCTTTTTTGCACTTGTGTTTACACCCTGCGGTAAAAAAGATTTTATTCCGCTTTTTAAAGAATTCGGAATTTGCGGCAGACCCAAAAAAATAGATACCGCAAAAATTTTTGAACACGGTAAAAGGCTGTTTTTTTAAGTGCGGTAACTTGACGGGCGGTTTTAAAAGGCTTTGCCTTTTAAACGCCGAACTTTGTTCGGCGTTTTTCCAAAAACAAAATGTTTTTTGAAAAAACCGCCCTTGATTTTACAAACTTTTAAGCTCTTTTACGGTTTTGGTCATATCGTTAGAGTTAAATAAATAGCTTCCCACAACCAAAACGTCTGCACCGGCTTTTGCCGCTAAAGGAGCGGTGGTGTTATTAATTCCGCCGTCTATTTCAAGCAAAACATTTAAATTTCTTCTGGTAATTTCTTCTTTCAAAACTTTAAGCTTTAAAAGTGAATTCTCCATAAATTTTTGTCCGCCGAAGCCGGGCTCTACCGACATAACCAAAACCATATCGCAATAATCCAAATATTTAAAAATTTCTTCCGGTTGGGTTTTGGGCTTTATTGTTAATGTGCTTTTACAACCCAGTTCTCTTATTTTTAAAAGCGTTTCTTTAACCGGACTTCCGGCTTCTAAATGAAAGCCTAAATAATCGGCACTTTTGGCAAACTGCTCTATGTACCTGTGCGGCTTGTCTATCATTAAATGAACATCACACGGAATATGGGAGTGTTTTTTAATAGAATCCACTACGGGTATACCAAAAGAAATGTTTGGTACAAAATTACCGTCCATAACATCTAAATGTAACATATCGGCGCCGCTTTTTTCCAAGGTTTGTATGGCGTTTTTTAATTCTAACATATCTGCGGTTAATACCGAAGGCGAAATTTTCAAAATAAACACGACCTTTGTTTTACTTTTTTTAATTTTTATAATTTATTATAAATCAAATGCAATACATATAATACTATATATTATAAATAAAAAACTGAAAATAGCAATTGACTTTTTAATTTAAAAAGGTTATAATTATTAGGCTTTTTTGTGTTTGCGCAAGTAAATGCAAATTGCCGGGGTCAATAAATAAAATTAATGTGAATTAATTTATTGGTTAATTATTACGGGATGTGGCTCAGTTTGGTAGAGCGCTTGGTTTGGGACCAAGATGCCGCAGGTTCGAATCCTGTCATCCCGACCATAAACGATAAGCTTTTATAAAGGCTTATCGTTTTAATTTTGCCATACTATTACATATTAATATATATTAAACTTAAAACCAAAACCGAAAGGCTTTAATTGTTCAATAAAGCAGACGGAACGGAGGTTCCAAAGGCAAAGCCTTTTAAAGCAAAACTTTGTTTTGCTTTGTCTGCGAATATTATATTATAAAAGCCGAGCGAAGCTCGAAAAAACAACGGAAGTTGTTTTAAAATTCATAAGAATTTTGCTTTTAGTCATTCAATAAAGCAGACGGGACGAAAGTTCCGAAAGGCA
>CADBQU010000023.1 GCA_902796905.1 Oscillospiraceae bacterium
ATACTGTCGTATTACAAGTGATGCGACAAACAAAACGGGAAAATATTCCGTTTCAGGAACTATTGTACCCTGATTGCTTTGTCTAAAGAATTTTTAATTATTTCATTATATTGTTTTTTATTCATTTTCATTATAACTTTCCTTTCTTGTTTTTTCAAGTATTTTTTCATTTTGTGCTTTAAATGTTCTTTAAACGATTTGCCTTAATAAGCCCTTAAAAGCCTTAATTTTGACCTTAATTTTTATTTTTTTAACCTTAAGGGTCACTTTTTCCCTCCTTCTTGCAGCAATATAACATTTAAACCGGTCAAATTATGTCCTGGTTAAAAAAATAAAATAAATTATTTTAGTTTTGGTTGCATTTAAACTGTTTAAATGTTAAAATATTTTAAAAGGAGGATTTCACTTTGATTCTTACAATAGACATTGGAAATACCAACATAACTTTAGGCGGGTTTTTAAACGAAAAGCTAACCTTTACTTCCAGAATGGCTACCGATAAACGCAGGACCAAAGACCAATACGCGGTGGAAATAAGCGCCATATTAAAATTTTACGGTGTTGAAAAGCAAATAAAAAGCGTTTGTATAAGCTCGGTTGTACCCGAAATTACCGATTCTTTCAGGCTTGCTTTTTTAGAACTTTACGATATAAACGCCGTGGTTATAGGTCCCGGAGTAAAAACAGGATTAAATATTAAAATAGATAACCCTGCAACTTTGGGTGCCGATTTGGTGGCAGGTGCGGTAGGAGCTACAGCCAAATACGAAACTCCGCTGATAATTGTGGATATGGGTACGGCTACTACTTTATCGGCTGTTAATAAAAACGGAGAGTTTATAGGCGGTGCGATAGCAGCGGGAGTAGGTATAACGCTTTCGGCTTTAACGGCAAACACTTCGCTTTTGCCCAGCATAAACGTAAAGGCTCCTAAAAAAGCTATAGGCAGCAACACGGTAGAATGTATGCAGTCGGGCATAATTTTCGGCTCTGCAGGAATGATAGACGGATTAATTGACCGATTTAAAGACGAAATGAAAGCTTTGGGAGAAAGTGAGGAAGTAAAAACCGTTGTGGCCACAGGCGGAAGGGCAGAGCAAATAGTGCCTTTTTGCAAAAATAAAATTGTAACCGACAACGATTTATTGCTTACCGGATTGTTGGAAATTTATAAAAGAAATAAAAATTAAAAAAATAACAAAAAATAAGAAAATAAAAACAGGGCTGCAAGCCCCCAAAAACAATTTTTGTTTTTGGGGCAAAAGCAAAGCTTTTGCCAAAGCCCTAAAAAGGGCTTTGGGCTTGCAGCCGTAGTACAAAATAAAACAATAAAAAATAAAAATTTTTAAGAATTGTATCTTAAAAAGAACAGTATCGAGAGGAAGATTTTTATGGAAAACAGAAAAAATAAAACAGTTAATTTGGCGGTAACTTCGGTTTTGGCGGCAATAATTATATTAATATCGTTTTTTCCGCTTAAAACTATGGGGCTTGAAATTAATTTTTCAATGGTTCCCGTTGCAATAGGGGCTATATTTTTAGGACCTTCCGCAGGTGCAATTTTAGGCCTGGTTTTTGGTGCCGTTAGTTTTGCACAGTGCTTTTTTTACAGTCCTTTCGGAGCGGCGCTTTTGCAGGAAAACGCTTTTTATACTTTTTTGGTGTGCGTACCTACAAGAGTTTTGGCAGGCTTTTTAACAGGTTTAATATATAAAGGTTTAAAAAGTATTAAAAACAACAAATTTTTTAATGCAATAACTTTACCGGCAACATCTTTTATAGCTCCGCTTTTAAACACAGTGTTTTTTATGGGAACTTTAGTGTTGTTGTTTTATACCGGAAGTACTTTAAGCGGATTTGCCACAGCTTTAAAAGCGGCAAACCCATTTATGTTTATTATTTTATTTGTGGGTATAAACGGACTGGTAGAAATGATAGCTTCGTTTGTTTTAACGGTTCCGTGCGTTAAAGTTTTAGATAAAATAATAAAATAAAATAAAAAATATATAAAATAAAAAATATAAAAAACAAGCAAAAAATATTAACGGCGGCGCCCAACGAAAAAGCTTTTTCGTTGGGCAAAGCCTTTGGCTTTGCCGTAAACGTTGTTTACGGCGCCGCCTAAAAAAATCTGTAAAGGCAGTATGAATATTTGATGAGTAAAAACGAAATTAAAAAAAATAAAAAAAATTTACTTTTAAAAATATGTATTGTAATTTTAGCCTTAATATTTGTGGTTTCGGCTGTAATGCTTACAATTCACCTTTGGCCCGAAAAAAAAGTGGTAGAGGTTTCAAGCACTGTAAGTAAAACCGCACAATTGCCCGAAAACCCAATAAATTTTACCGAGCTTAAGGCTAAAAATCCGGATATAGAAGCATATATAAAAGTACCGGGAACGGTTATTGATTATCCTGTTTTGCGTTCTGGCGAAGAAAAAGATACGAATTATTATTTAAATCACGACGAAACCGGGAAATACAAGTTTGCGGGCTCTGTATATATGCAAAAGATAAATTCGGCAGATTTTTCCGACAGAAATACCGTTTTGTACGGACACAATATGCTTAACGGAAGTATGTTTGCTTCGATACATAAATTTAAAAACAAAGAGTTTTTTGATAAAAACAGAACGATTTATATTTATACTCCGGGTCATATTTTAACTTACGAAATATATTCTTGTTTTGTTTACGACGATCGCCATATTTTAAATTCTTTTGATTTTTCAAACGATGAACAATATCAAAACTTTTTAAACACTACGCTTAATCCGGCTTCTATGGTGCAGCAGGTAAATAAAAATATAAAAGTAGATACTGCCAGTAAAATTATAACTTTAAGTACCTGTACTTCTAAAGATAACGAAAGATTATTGCTTTTGGGGGTATTAAAAAATGACCAATCAACCAAATAACTCAAATAATTTTGACGCCGAAAAAAACGCAAACGATATTACAAACAATATAGGCAATAACAGCAAAAATTTTAATAAAAAACATAAGAAAAAAATGAAAACTCCGTTAAAGGTTTTGCTTATAATTCTTTTGTGCTTTCTTATTATTATAGGTTCGCTGTTCGGCACTTTTTTGGTTTTAAGAAAAAGGGGCAAAGACCGTTTAACTTCTAAAAACGGAAACGCAAGTTTTCCTACGGATATTATAGACGCTATGGAAAACGACGGAGAAGTAATTTATAAAAACGGAGAAAAATATGTTTTAAACAAAAACATTGTATCCTTTGTTTTTATGGGAGTGGACAAAACCGATATTAACGGCACAAAACAGAACGGTAATGCGGGACAGGCAGACAGTATATCTTTAATAGCACTTGATACCGCAGAAAAAAGCGTTAAGGTTTTACCTATTTCGAGAGAAACCATGGTGGATGTAGATATATATTCCGCTACGGGAGAAAAAACCGGTACTGAGAAAAAACAGCTGTGTTTGGCATATTCTTACGGCAACGGAGGAAAGACCAGTTGCGAAAACGTTAAAAAATCCGTAAGCCGTTTACTTTACGGTATGGATATTAAAAGCTATTATGCCATGGAGCTTGAAGGCGTAAGCAAACTTACCGATAAAATAGGCGGAATAGATTTAACGGCGCTGGAAACTTTAAACGGGTCTTACAGTATAATAAAAAACGAATCCGTTAATTTAAAAGGCGGAAAGGCTATTTTTTATATACAGGAAAGGTCGAATGATTTAACAGCCAATCAAGGCAGAATGGCACGTCAAAAGCAGTTTATGAGCGCTTTGACAAAAAAATGCGGAAAAAATATTTTATCTAATTTTACTAATTTGGTAACTTATTATAATGTTTTAAAGCCTTACAGTTATACCGATTTATCGCTTTCGGATGTAACTTACCTTGCAAGCGAATGTTTAAGTACAAAGCTGTTAAACGAAATAGAATATTTGGATATAAGCGGAAATACTTCTTTGGGTAAAGATAACCACAGTGAATTTAATGCCGACAGTAATTCCGTTTATAATGCCGTAGTAGATATTTTTTATAAAAAAACAACCGATGGTAATACTTCAAAATAACATTTATAAAATTTATTGTTTAGACAATACAATCAGGATACAATACTTTTTTGAAGAAACGGCGCCGTTATCGGCATTGTTGCCCTTCGCTCACAATACGTCAGTATTCCTCGGTCGGGCGCCGC
>CADBQU010000024.1 GCA_902796905.1 Oscillospiraceae bacterium
TATAATGTTCGCAGGCAATTGATGCTTTGCATCAATTATAAGCCTTTGGCTTTTGCAGCTTTCGCTGCGCCTGCTCCTTTGAAATTTAAAAATCTTTTTGCTTTGCAAAAAACAGCTTCCGCTGTGCAAAGCCTAAAAAACGGCAAAAACCCAAAACGGAACGTTTTGGTGCAAAAGCAAAGCTTTTGCCAAAGCCGAAGGCTTTGGTTTTTGCCGCAGCACATTTTACAGTACAACACAAAAGGAAATAAAAATGGAAACAATAACTTACTCCCGAGAAGAAACCGTTAATTTGGGCAAAACCGTGGCAAAAAAATTAAACGGCAAAACGGTTATAGCTTTAAAGGGCGGTATGGGTATGGGCAAAACCGCTTTTTGCGAAGGCATAGCAAAAGGTCTTGGCATAACCGACTATATTGTAAGCCCCACCTTTAACATTGTAAATATTTACTACGGAGATAAAACTCTTTACCATTTTGATATGTATAGGGTTTCGGGATTAGACGATTTGCTTTCTACCGGATATTTTGATTATCTTAACGACGAAAACGGGATTATGCTTATTGAATGGAGCGAAAACGTTTTAGATCTTTTACCCGAATATACTAAATTTATTACCATACAACGCATAAACGATTCTACCCGCAAATTTTCATCGGAGGATTTTTAGCAAAAATTTATGAGAATTTTAAGTATTGAATGTTCGGCAGAGGCGGCTTCTGCCGCAGTAATTGAAAACGGATTGGTTTTAAAAGAAAATATAACTTTGGAAAAACGTACTCACAGCGAAACGCTTTTGCCCATAACCGACAGCCTTTTAAAAGATTTAAACTTATCGTTGGACGATTTTGATATTTTTGCCGCGTCAAAAGGTCCCGGCTCTTTTACAGGCCTCAGAATAGGCCTTTCGTTAATAAAAGGCTTTGCTTTTAAAAACAATACGCCCTGCTTTTGCGGCAACACTTTAGATGTTATTGCTTATGGCGAAAAACTGCGATTGGAAAAAGAACTTAACACAAAAAAAGAAAATTCAAGTAAACCCGTATATGTTGTTTCGCTTATAGACGCAAGGGTTAACCGTTTTTATACCGCAGTTTATAAAATTTTAAATAATTCCGAAAATTCCGATAATTCTGATAATTCTGATTTTTTTGAAAAGCTGACCGACGATTCGGTTTTGCCTTTTGAAGAAATTTTTAATCTTGTAAAAACCGTAACCGACGGCGATTTCGGTTCGGTAATTTTTGCCGGCGACGGAGCCCGGCAGTTTGTTTTAAAATGTAACGAAAGCTCTTTAAATGCAAATATAAAATCTACGCAAATAGGCGATGTTCAAAAAGCTTCGGCTTTGGGACTTTTATGTTATAAAAACAAAACGCAAACCGTAACGCCAAACGCCGTAGCAGGATATTATTTAATAAAATCACAAGCCGAAAGAGAAAGATTAAAAAAGCTTAACGAAAAATAGCTTAACAAACGGCAAAAAATCAAAAAAGCAAAATAAAAATCTTTTTTATAATCCCTTGTAAATAAAAGCGTTTTGCTTTATAATATTTTATGATATAAAGAGATTAAAAGAATAAAAGAATAAAGAAGGATGGAAAAATTTATGGAAAATCAAGTATTTGTTATGGATCACCCGCTAATTCAGCACAAGCTTACACATTTAAGAGATATTCACACCGGCTCAAAACAATTCCGTGAGCTTGTAAGCGAAATTGCAAACCTTATGTGTTACGAAGCCACCAGGGATTTACCTTTAAAAGAAGTTGAAACCGAAACTCCTATTTGCAAATGCAAAACAAAGGTTATTGCCGGCAGAAAAATGGCGTTTGTTCCCATTCTTCGTGCAGGTCTTGGTATGGTAGACGGCGTTTTAAATTTAATTCCCGCCGCTAAAGTTGGCCACATAGGTATGTACAGAGATCCCGAAACTCACGAACCGGTAGATTACTATTGCAAATTGCCTCACGATTTGGAAAAACGCGACGTTATTGTTTTAGATCCTATGCTTGCTACTGGCGGAAGCGCTATTGACGCAGTTACAAAAATTAAAGATTTTCATCCTCGTTCAATTAAATTTATGTGCATAATTGCCGCTCCCGAAGGAATTGAAGCCTTTACAAAGGTTCATTCCGATGTTCCCGTTTACTGTGCCGGTTTAGATGAAAAATTAAATGACCACGCATACATTGTTCCGGGATTGGGCGATGCCGGAGACAGAATTTTCGGCACAAAATAAAATTACAATAAATAATATAATAAATTAAAAAAGACCTATATTTTATAGGTCTTTTTTGTTTGCCGCGCGCCAAGCCAAAACTATAGTTTTGGCAAAAGCCTTTGGCTTTTGAGAAAAGCTTTGCTTTTCTCTTGGCGCGTTTGGCGCATTATTTACTTTTAAAAAAGCTTTGCATTAAAGCTTTGCATTCTTTTTCCATTATTCCGCCGAAGCCTTGAGTTTTAAAACTTTTTTTATTATAAACCGAAGGCAAATCGATTACGCTTTCTACAGCTCCCTCTTTGGGCTCGTAAGCGCCGAAATATATGTTTTTTATTCGGCTTTCTATAATGGCGCCGGCACACATAGGGCAAGGCTCTAAGGTTACATAAATATCGCAATTTGTAAGTCTGAAGTTTTTTAAAACTTTATTTGCCTTTTTTATTGCGTTTATTTCTGCATGAGATATTGAGCTTTGCTCTTTTTCTCTTTTGTTGCAGCCTTTTGCTATAATTTTATTGTTTTTTACTATAACCGCCCCTACGGGAATTTCTCCTGCTTTTTGCGCTTTTTCAGCTTCTTTTAACGCTTCTTTCATAAAGGCGATATTAAAATCAGGTATATTTTTCATAATTTTTATTTTTTTATTTCTTTTTTTATTTACGGAGGTTTTTGTTTTTTATTATAAATTATAAGGCGAAAGCCTCCCCGAAAACAAAAATTGTTTTCGGAGCAAAAGCTTTTAAAAGGTTTTAAAAGCTTTTGCAAAGCCCAAGGGGCTTTGGGCTTTCGCCGCAGAGTTAATACATTATTTGGCACAAAATTATCGAATATGCTTCGTACGCATAAAAAACAAACATAAGCGGACTTAGCAGTATGCTTTTTATTCTTTGATTTTGGCTTATGCTGTGCGGAGTATCTTTATATTCCGCAACGTTTTTATTGCTTTTAAAATATATTGCCGCACAAATTAAACCTGCCGCTATTGTTAAAATAAACATAGATATATTAATTATATTTAATAAATAATCCGGTATTTGGTTTTCGTAAACCGCAAAAAAGCAGGAAATAAAATTATTTGTAAAATGAATTAAAACCGCAATAAAAATATTTTCCGTTTCGGCAACCGCAAACCCTAAAAACAATCCAACAATAAAAGCAAACGGTATTTGCGATAAATTTCCGTGCATAAGTGCAAATAAAACCGAGGACACAATTATTGCGGCATTTTTTGAAAACTTTTTTGCAGCCGTAAAAACGGCGCCTCTGTATAAAAATTCTTCCGTTAATGCCGGTATTGCCGCACTGCATATAATATATACTATTCTGCCGGATATTCCGCCCGGAATATCCATACTTACTCCCTTGGGTTCAAAAATTGTATTTTTAAAAGCGTTAGACAGTATATTGCTTGCCATATTGCCCACGGTGCAAACCGCCAAGCCCATAAAAAGTAACAATACCGCGTTTTTGGCACTTGTTTCTTTTTTTACCAAAACTTCATTTGCTTTTGTTCTTTCCAACGCGTTTAAAACAGTTCCGCCCAAAATAAATCCAACAACGGTTATAACGGTGCTGTACATAAGCCTAACCATACTGTCGTTTCGGTAAAGATTTAAAAATCCGGGAATATATATTGTTATTATCTGAGCCAAAAGTGCCAAAACCGGAACCGTTAAAACACCTATAGCAATATTAAACCCTGTTCTTCTTGCAGCCTTTTTTTCATAATATTGGGCTAAAAACTGCCGGTTATCCATAAAAATACCTCTTATTTTCGGTTTTGATTTTTGTTTTTTTCTTATTGTATGTAGGGCGAAACGCCAAAAGCCCTTTGGGCTTTGGCAAAAGCTTTTTAAAGCTTTTGCCCCAAAAACAAGTTTGTTTTTGGGGCTTTTCGCCTTAAAGTGTTTTAATTATTCTTCCGTTTCTTCGGCTACGGAATTATCTTTTTCCGTTTTTTCTTCATCCGTTACCGTTCCCGCGTCTTCATCGGGTGCGTCGGGATGATCCGTTACCTCTTCTTCATCGTGTACTACTTCCGCCAAAGCTAAAACTTTTTCGTTTTCTCCCGGACGCATTACTCTAACGCCTTTTGCCGGACGTGCAAAGCTGCTTATTTCCATAACCGGAATTCTTATTATAACTCCGCTTGTAGAAATAATAATTACATCTTCGCCTTCGTTTGCTTTAATAATTCCGGCAACATCTCCGTATTTTGCACTTCTGTAGTTGGTTATGCCTTTTCCGCCTCTGGTTTGAAGTCTGTAATCCGTAGCCTTGCTTATTCTTCCGAATCCCGTTTCGGTTACTGTTAAAATATCGGTTTGTTCGTCGCAAACCTGCATTCCCACTACACTGTCGCCTTCGGACAATCTTATTGCCCTAATACCTCTCGAAGTTCTTCCCGAAGGTCTTATATCGGTTTCTTTAAATTTAATGGCTTTTCCTTTTTTGGTGGCAACTAAAAGTTCACTGTTGTTTTTGGTTATATCAACAAAGCTTAACGCGTCGCCGTCATCCAAAGAAATTGCAATAACGCCGGTTTTTCTGGTGTGCTTAAAGGCTTCCAGACTTGTTCTTTTAATAATTCCGTTTTTCGTTCCCATTGTAACAAAATAACTGTCGTCTATTTCCAAAACAGGTAATATAACCGTTATTTTTTCGTTTGCCATTAACGGAACTATATTTATAACATTCATTCCCTTAGAAGTTCTGGAGCCTTCCGGAATTTCGTACGCCTTTAATTTGTAAACTCTTCCCAGGTTGCTGAACAGCATTATATTATCGTGAGCATGACAGGTAAACATTGTTTCCACATAATCGTCTTCCCTTGTGGTCATACCCATAATTCCTCTGCCGCCTCTGTGCTGAACTCCGTATGTATCGCTGGTTAAACGTTTAATATAACCCTCTTTTGTTCTGGTTATAATACATTCGTCATTGGGAATAAGGTCTTCTATATCCACTTCTCCCGTAACGGCGGTAATTTCCGTACGGCGATCGTCCACAAATTTATCTCTTAAATTCAACGATTCCGTTTTAACAATATCCAAAATTCTTTCTTTGCTTGCTAAAATTTCTTCGCATTCTTTAATAAAGTTGTGTTTTTCCAAAAGCTCGTCTTCTATTTTTTGCTTTTCCATTCCCGCAAGTTTTCCCAATTGCATTTGAACAATTGCCGTTGCCTGAACATCGTCAAAATTAAACCTTGCACATAAAGCTTCTTTACTTTCTGCAATGGTTTTGGAAGCTCTTATTATATTTATAACCTCATCTATAAAATCCAAAGCCACTTTTAACGCTTCTAATATATGCGCGCGTTCTTCGGCTTTATGCTTATCAAATAAAGTTCTTCTGGTTATAATTTCACATTGGAAATCTATGCAGTTCTGCAGCATTTCCTTTAGGGTTAATATTTGCGGCTTGCCGTTTACAATAGCAAGCAATATTGCACCAAAGGTTGTTTGCAGCTGCGTATAAGAATATATTTTATTTAATACTACCTGAGCGTTTACGTCCTTTTTTAAATCAACGACAATTTTTATACCGCCGTCTCTTTTAGAAGAATAGTCAACAACATCCTCTATTCCCTCTATTCGTTTTTCCGCCGCAAGGTCGTAAATATTTTTAACTAAATCTTTTTTCTTAACCTTGTAAGGTATTTCGGTTATAACTATGCGGAATTTGCCGTTTTTGGTTTCTTCAATTTCGGCTTTTCCCCTTAAAGTTATTTTTCCGCGTCCGGTGGCGTATGCAGCTCTTATGCCGCTTCTGCCCATAATAATTCCGCCCGTAGGAAAATCCGGACCTTTAATAAACTGGCATATTTCATCCAATTCCGCTTCGGGATTATCTATAAGATGGCACATACCGTCTATAACTTCTCCCAAATTATGCGGCGGAATTTCAGTTGCCATACCAACCGCTATACCGCTGGAGCCGTTAACCAAAAGCTGCGGAAATCTAACCGGTAAAACCTCCGGTTCTTTTAAACGGTCATCGTAGTTGGGCATAAAATCAACGGTATCTTTATCTATATCATCTAACATATGTAAAGATAATCTGTTCATTTTGCTTTCCGTATAACGGTAAGCAGCCGCCGGGTAACCGTCTATGTTACCGAAGTTTCCGTGCCCGTCTATAAGAGGATATCTTAAAGAGAAATCCTGTGCCATACGAACCATAGCATCGTAAACGGAAGCGTCTCCGTGCGGATGATATCTACCTAAAACCGTACCTACGGTATCGGCGCATTTGCGGTAGGCCTTTTCCGGCGTAAGTCCGTTTTCGTACATAGTGTAAAGTATTCTTCTGTGAACGGGTTTTAAACCGTCTCTAACGTCCGGCAAAGCTCTTCCTACCAAAACCGACATAGAATACTGCAACATACTGTTTTTAACTTCGTTTGTTATTTCAACCGGCACTACAGTGGTTTCTTCTGTTAAAGGCCAGTATACGCTTTCATGTTTAGCCATTTTATTTCTCCTTTCCCTAAATATCCAAATCCGTAGCAAAAATTGCGTTTTCTTCTATAAATTTACGTCTGGGCTCAACTTCTTCTCCCATTAACATAGAAAAAGTAGCGTCTGCAAGCTCTGCGTCCTGCATAGTAACCTTTAACAATGTTCTGGTTTCAGGGTTAAGGGTAGTTTCCCAAAGCTGTTCGGGGTCCATTTCGCCTAAACCTTTATATCTCTGAACATCTGCCGTTCCGCCCAATTTTTCTATATATTCCGCTTTTTCTTCATCGGTAAAGGCGTCAAAGTGCTGTTTGCCCTTGCTTACCCTAAATAACGGCGGCTGAGCCAAATAAATGTGTCCTGTTTCTATAAGGTCGGGCATAAATCTAAAGAAAAACGTTAAAAGCAATGTTCTTATGTGCGAGCCGTCAACGTCGGCATCCGCCATAATAACAATTTTGTCGTATCTTAATTTTTCAATATCAAAATTTTCGGCTATGCCGGTACCCAAAGCCACTATTACCGGGGTTAGTTTATCGTTGCCGTAAACCTTATCCGCTCTTGCTTTTTCAACGTTAAGCATTTTACCCCATAACGGCAATATTGCCTGATAAGTACTGTTTCTGCCTTCTACTGCGCTTCCGCCGGCGCTGTCTCCCTCAACAATAAATATTTCGGTTTTTGCGGCGTCGTTCGAAATACAGTCGGTCAGCTTTTCGGGCATACGGGTTTTTCCGCCTATACCCGATTTATTACGGCTGGTTTCTCTTGCCTTTTGAGCGGCTTCTCTTGCATTTGCCGCTGCAAGCGACTTTTTAACTATAATATCTCCGTCTGCCGGATTTTCCTCTAAATATTCCATAAGCTTTGTGGAAATAAGCCTGTTAACCATGGTTCTCATAGAGGTGTTTCCAAGCTTCGCCTTTGTTTGGCTTTCAAACTGAGCGTCTTTTAGCTTTACGGATATTACGGCTATTACGCCTTCTAAAATATCGTCCGCCTTTAGTTTGGGCTCGCTTTCTTTCATCTTTTTAAATTTAACGGCATAATTGTTTATTGTGCTTACCAAAGCCGTTCTAAAGCCTATTTCGTGCGTACCGCCGTCTACCGTATGCATATTGTTTGCAAAGCTTATAATTTTAGTATCGTATCCGTTGTTAAAAAGAATTGCAACTTCCGCCGCGCTGTCATCGTTAGAAACAGAGCAGTAAATAGGTTTATCTATTATTCTTTGTTTGTTTGTTTTGGATAAAAGCCAGTCGCAATAGCTTTTTATTCCGCCCTCGTAATGGAAAATATCGTGTTTTTGCTCTCCGTCTTCTCCTCCTTCTCCGGGACGCAAATCCGTTAAAGATATTTTTGCCCCGGCATTTAAAAATGCCTGTTCTCTTAATCTTTGGGCTAAAATATCATAATCGTAAACGGTAGTATCGGTAAAAATAGTGCCGTCCGGCTTAAAGGTTACGGTGGTTCCGGTGCTGTCGGCGTCTCCTATAACTTCAAGCTCCGTTACCTGAACACCTTTTTCAAAGCGCTGCTTATAGGTTTTTTTACCGTCTTTAACAACAACTTCAAGCCATTCCGACAAAGCATTAACAACCGAAGCGCCAACCCCGTGAAGTCCGCCGCTTACTTTATATCCGCTTCCGCCGAATTTACCGCCCGCGTGAAGTTTTGTAAAAACAACCGAAACGGTGCTTATGCCTTCTTTAGGATGTATTCCTACGGGGATACCTCTTCCGTTGTCTTCAACCCTTATAATATTGTCCGGCAAAATATCAACCTTTATGTTATCGCAATAACCGGCCAAAGTTTCGTCTATGGCATTGTCCACAATTTCATAAACTAAGTGGTGAAGACCTCTTTCTCCTGTAGAACCTATGTACATACCGGGACGTTTTCTTACGGCTTCAAGTCCCTCTAAAACCTGAATACTGTTTTCGTCGTAGGCTTGTTCTACACGGGTGTTAATGTCCTGTTCGCTCATTAATACCTTCTCCTTAACTTTTTATCTTTTTTATCTTTTTTATCTTTTGTTTTTTAATTTTTGGTTTTATTTATTTTTTTATATGTTTTTTATTTGCTTTTATTTGTTTTTATTTGTTTTTTATATTTCGGGGCGAAGAGCCCAAAGCCCAAAGGACTTTGCAAAAGCTTTGGCTTTTGCCCCAAAAACAAAAATTTGTTTTTGGGGGCTCTTCGCCTGTATATAAACCTTTTTAATAATTTACAACCCTAATCTTTTTAAAATGGTTTTTGTTGAAATTTGAGAAATATATATTATTTTTTCGTTTCCTTTTTCTGCCACTATAAAGCTTTTGGGTAAATCTTCGCCTATAACCGTTACCGTCTTTTTTTCTTTTTCAGCCGAAAATAAAAAATTTCTGGTAGATTTTTTAACCGTTGCATTATCTAAATCAAAAATACCTATTATGTTTTTTGTATTAATAACCGTATTTTGTCCTAAGTATAGGTACATAATTCTCCCTTTTCTATTTTAAAAACCGTACCGCTTTTTAAAATATTTATATTTGCCGGGTCGCACGCAGTTAAAAAAACCTGCCAATCGGTTAAATGATTTAAAATAAAATGCTGTCGGTTAATATCCAGTTCACTTAAACAATCATCTAATAACGCCACCGGATTTTCATTTACGGCGTTTTTCATAATTTCGGCTTCTGCCAATTTTAAACAAAGAGCCGCCGAACGTTTTTGCCCCTGAGAACCGTAACTTTTGGCGCTTTTTTCGTTTATTAAAACCAAAATATCGTCTTTTTTGGGACCTATAGAAGTATTTTTATTTAAAATATCGTTATTTCTGCTGTTTTTTAAACTTAAAAATATTTCTTCTTTTGTTGTATTTTTGTTAAAGTCCGAAATATATTCTAAAGTTAACTTTTCTTTATTGTTACTAATGCCAAAATATAATTTTTGAGCCTCTTTTTCAAGTTTTTCACAATATTTTGACCTGTAATATACTATTTTTTGCGAAACCTCCGCCATTTTTATTTCAAAAGGCTCCAACAAACCAACGCTGCTTTTTTTTTCGGAAATTTGCTTTAACAGTGTATTTCTTTGTAATAAAATCCTGTTGTATTCTCTTAAATATTCTATATATTTAGGGGTAATACTTGAAATTGCCAAATTTAAAAATCTGCGCCTTTTTTCGCCCGAACCCGAAATTAAATTAAGATCTTGCGGAGAAAATACAACCGTATGAAAATCTTTAGCCAAACTGCTGGGTCTTACGGGTTTATTTAAAAATTCGGCTTTTCTTTTTTCATCTATAATAATTGCCGAATTTTTTTGTATATTTTCACTTTCAAAAACACAAAAATTTTTACAAACGTTTTTATTAAACATAAGCATTTCTTTATCTTTTGCCTGTCTAAAGCTTTTAGCGCCGCAAAACAGCCAAATTGCTTCTAAAACATTTGTTTTTCCCTGTCCGTTTTCGCCGAAAATCAAATTCATTTTCGGTCCGGGATTTATCTCCATTTTTGTTATGTTTCGGAAATTATTGATTTTTATATTTTTTATAATCATCTATAATCTTCTTATAAATTTATAACTTTTTTGC
Source organism: Oscillospiraceae bacterium (assembly GCA_902796905.1). Lineage (GTDB taxonomy): Bacteria > Bacillota > Clostridia > Oscillospirales > Acutalibacteraceae > UMGS1279. Next base: position 10,265 of record CADBQU010000024.1, read on the forward strand.
GGCGAAGAGCCCAAAGCCCAAAGAGCTTTGCAAAAGCTTTGGCTTTTGCCCCAAAAAACAAAAATTTGTTTTTTTGGGGCTCTTCGCCTTTTTTTAATAATCTTCTTTTTTAACGGATATTTCGTTACCGTTAATTTCTACAATATCTTTTTCTCTTATTTTTTTGCCTCTTAAAATGCAAACTTCTCCGTTTACTTTAACTTTTCCATTTTTTATTAATAATTTTGCTTCTCCGCCGGTACCTACTTCTCCGGCAAGTTTAAGTAAACTGTCTAATTTTATATAATCTTCTTTAATGTTTATTATCATGATAACCTCATAGGCATTACTAAGTATAAAAAGTCGTTAGTTTCTACCGGACTTATAACGGCTGCCGCAGCAGGACCGTTAAATTTTAAATAAATTTCTTCGCATTCCGTTGCTTTTAACGCTTCGGTTAAATATCTGGAATTAAATCCTATTGTAAATTCGTTGCCGTCGTAATCCACAGCCATTTCATCCGTGGCTCTTCCTATGCTTGAAACGCTTGTAAATATTATTTTTCCCTTTTCAAATTTCATTCTTATAGGAGTTTTAATTTGATCGTTAATAATAAGAGAAATCCTGTCTATAGTGTTTAATATTTCTTTTACGTTAACTTTTATGCTTACGGTTTCGCTTAAAGGTATAGAGCGTTTGTAATCTATATATTCTCCGTCTATTAATCTCGAAATTATAATATATCCGTTGTTTTCAAAACTTATGTGTTTTTTACCAACTCTTATTGTTATTTTTTCGTCTTCTTCGCCTATTGTTTTAACAGCTTCGTTAATAGCCCTGCTGCTTACAATAAATTCTGCGTCGTTAGTGGTTTCTATAATATTGTTTCTTATAGCCAATCTGCTGCCGTCTATAGCTATTAAAGACATTTTATTTCCGCTGAATTCAAATTTAATACCCATTAAAATAGGTCTTGCATTTTCGCTTGTAGCCGCAGCAAACGCCGTTTGCCTTACCATATCTTTTAAAACTTCGCTGCTAACTGTTACTTCTTCGTTTTCGCTAACCGTAGGCATTTCCGGAAAATCTTCGCTGGTCATTCCCACAATATCAAAATTGGAAGCTCCGCAGGAAATATGAGCCATCATTTTTTCGTCAACATTTATTTCTACAATGTCTCCGTCCATTTTTCTTAAAATTTCCAATAAAATTTTAGCGTTTAAAACAATGTCTCCGTCTTCTTCAACTCTAACAGGTAAAACTTTTGTCATACCTATTTCCAAATTATATGCCATCATAGTAACAGCCGAGCCTTCGGCAGAAAACAGTATACCTTCCAAAACAGGTATTGCTGCCCTTGTTAAAACTGCTCTCGATAAATTAGAAACGGCTTCTAATAAATTTACTCTTTCAACTTTAATAAGCATAATTATCCTTCTTTCTTTTTTTAGGATTTTTTGTTTTTTTTAATAAATAAAGTTATATTTTTAGTTAAGTTTAAAAAAATTAAAATTAAAGATAAAAAATTTAATTTTTAAAATTATTTTTTTTATTTTGTTTAAAAAAAAATAAAAAATTCTTTTATTTTATATTATTAATTTTTAGTAGTATTAGTAGTAGTGTCAGTTTTGTTAAAAACTCTTAAATACGGCACGGTTAACACAAAAAAACGTTAACAATAAAAACTTTAATAAAATGTTAAAAAGTTAGTATTTTTTAAAATATTAACTTTTAGGTTTAAAACTAAAGGTTAATAACTAAAAACTATGTTAAAAAGTAACGATTTATGTAAACTTGTGCAACTAAAAAAATATTTTGTTTTTTAAAAACTTTTTTGTATGTTTTATATAAAATAAAATATACAACTTTTAATTTTTTAAATTTTAGCGTTTAAAATTTTTGTTTTAAATTTCCTGTTTTAAATTTTTTATAATTTCATCAACCATTTCTTTTTCAAAAGGATTATCTTTTAAATGTTTTTCAATTTTAGAAACGGTATAAAGAATTGTGGTATGGTCTTTTCCAAAACTTTCGCCTATAGCCTGGTAAGAAAGCTCGGTGGTTTCCCTTGCAATGTACATTGCAACCTGCCGTGCATAAACTACCGGAGCCGTACGGCGTTTGGATAAAATATCTTTTTCGGGAATGGAATAGTTTTGGCTTACGGCCCTTATTATTTCTTCTATTTTTATGGGTTCCGGCCGTTGGTCGTTTATAACTTCTTTAATAATATTTTGAACTACCGCCATTGTGGGAACTTTGTTTTGTAAATCCATAAAGGCTTTTAATTTTTTAACAACGCCTTCCAGCTGACGGGTATTCATTTTTATATTTTCGGCTATGTAATAAACTATATTTTCACTTAAATCAATATTAAGCATTTCGGCTTTTGTTTTTATAATTCCAACTCTGGTTTCAAAATCCGGAGGAGTAATGTCTGCCAAAATACCGCTTTCCAATCTGCTCCTTATTCTTTCGTCAAAGGTTTTTAAATCTTTAGGCGGACGGTCGCTGGTAACAACTATTTGTTTTCCTGCCTGAAAAAGAACGTTTATTGTGTTAAAAAATTCTTCCATCATACTTTCTTTTCCGGCTATAAAATGTATATCATCCATAAGCAAAACATCCGTTTGCCTAAAACGATTTCTGAATTCTTCCATAGTAAGCTTGGACTGCAAAGAATTTATAAGCTGATTTCCAAATTCTTCTCCTCTTATGTAACAGATTTTTTTTGAGGGCCAAACAACCGACATTCTGTTTTTAATAGCCAATAAAAGATGGGTTTTTCCCACACCGGAATTGCCGTAAATAACCAAAGGATTATACAAATGAACGGAACTTGGATTTTCGGCTATGGCCATAGCCGTAGCGTGGGCAAATCTGTTGGAAGCGCCTACTATAAAATTATCAAAAGTGTAATTGGATTCAAAATCGGAATTTTCGTTTGTAATGGGTTTTATATCTATGGGTTCGTTGTTAAAATCATCCAACAATACAATGGTAAGTTTTGTAGGAATACCGAAAACTTCTTTTAAAGCGTTTTCCACCAATTCCATATAATTCATTTCTATAATTTGTTTTTTATATTTTGAATAAATGGATACAACAAATTCTCCGGGTTTTATTTCACGCGGAGAAAGATCTTTAATCCAAACATTAAAACTTACTTCGGTAATGTGCTTTTTTATTTCTTCACAAACGGCATCCCATATATCGTTAAGAGAATCAACCTTCATTAAAAAAGTCCTTTCGTTTTTACATCTTTTTTTGTTATACAAAGCAACCGTTGTACCCCGATTGCTTTGTATATTTTTTTAAAAAATTATAATAAAAAAGTTAATATTAATATAAAATAAACGGTGGAAAAGTTTAAAAACAATACTTTCCCTAAATACTATATTATTATATCATAAAAGTATAAAAAATACAAGAAAAATCCTTGCAAAAAAGCAGGTTAAAAAGTTAAAAATCAACGGTTTTATTTTTAAAAAAGAAAATACAAAATTATAGAAAATTTAAAAAAGGTATGTTATAATATTCGCAGACAAAACAAAGCGGAAGCTTTGCTTTAAAAAACGTTGTTTTTGCGGCATTCGCCGCGTCTGCTCTATTGAAATTTCAAAATTATTTTTTGCGTTGCAAAAATACGGCATACGCCGTTAAAGCCTTTGGCTTTAAATTTTGAAATATAATATTCGCAAACAAAGCAAAGCGGAAGCTTTGTTTTAAAAAATGTTGTTTTTTGCGGCATTCGCCGCGTTTTTATATTGAATGGCTAAAACCTTTTTAGGCAAAGCCTAAAAAATATTCTTAAAAAAAGTAAAAATTTTAAAAAAGTTTTTCTTTTTGCAATATTTGTTAAGTTTTTCTCTATAAAATTTAAAAATCATTATTTATAAATATTTAAAAACAAAAAAAGGAAAAAAATGAAGGAATTTAAAGTTTTAAAAAATGACGCCGATATGCGAATAGATAAGCTTTTACAAAAGCTTATGCCCTCTATGCCGAAAAATTTAATGTATAAGTTTATAAGAACCAAAAAAATTAAAGTGAACAAAAAAAGGACGGAAATTTCTTATAAAACAAAAGAGGGAGATATAATTTCGGCTTTTGTAAAAGATGAATTTTTTGAGGAAAAGCCTAAGCACTACGATTTTTTAAATTGTCCCGATAAAATAGATATTGTTTACGAAGACGAAAACATAATGCTTATAAACAAACCGCAGGGACTTTTATGCCATCCGGATAAAGAAGAATACCGCGATACGCTTCTTTCAAGAATAGCTCACTATTTATATAATAAAAAAGAATACGACCCTAAAAGCGAACAGTCCTTTGCGCCGGCTTTGTGCAACCGCATAGACCGCAATACCTGCGGAATTGTTATTGCCGCAAAAAATGCGGCGGCGCTTAAAATAATGTGCGAAAAAATAAAAAACAGAGAAATAGACAAAAGATATAAAACAATAGTTCACGGAATTATGCCTAAAAACGAAGATGTTTTGCAGGGTTTTTTATTTAAAGACGAAGCAAAAAACCGAGTTTTTATTAACAGTAAAAAAAGCGAAAAAAACCGTACGATTACAACAAAATATAAGGTTTTAAAAACCAAAAACAATTTATCCCTTTTAGAAATAGAATTGGTTACGGGAAGAACTCATCAAATAAGGGCTCATTTGGCAAGTATAAATCATCCTATTTTAGGCGACGGCAAATACGGAAAAATAAGCCCCGGAGAACCCACAAGGCAGGCTCTTTGCTCTTATAAATTAACCTTTAAATTTAATGTAAAAAAAGAAGAACAAAACCAAACGGAAAATTTATTGGATTATTTAAACAGCAAAAGCTTTGAAATAAAAAATATATGGTTTGAAAAAGAGTATTTCGGGAATTAAACAAAACAAAAATGTTAATAACTTTAATAAAAAGGAAAACAAAATGAAAGAAAAAAAAGAATATAAAAAAATTTTAAAGGGCTTAAATATTTTAATTTTGTTTTTATTGATTAGCTGTTTAACATTAAGTTTAAACGCTTGCAAAAAAAATAAAAATAACAATAACAAAAATTTAAGTAAAAAAACTTACAGTTATGTGCCGCCTGCCAAAACCGAAAGAAAAAGTTATATAAGCGGAAACAATGTTATATATAAAAGCACTACGGGAGAAAACTATATAAACATAACTTACAAATTTTCGGGAAGCGATTTAAAAAGTGCAGAGGTAGAACAAAAATTTGAATCGGAAGATCTTGCAAAAAGGTCTTGTGATACGTGTATAGGTCAAAATAAATATGCAAGCCAAGAATTGTTTAAAAATATACGCTCTAAAGGTAAAATGTTTTATTGTGAGGTTACGGAGTTTGGGTTGCAGCAGTATAAAGGATTAACAAAAGAAGAACTCTGCAAAAAACTTGACGCCGAAACACCCGTACATTAATTTATTTTATAAAAATAAAAAATTAAAATTAAAAAAGTTAAAATATTAAAATAAAAAGGACGGAAATTTTCCGTCCTTTTGTTTTTATAAAAATTACAATTTACAAAATGTTTTTTATTTCCGACAAATTTTCAACTTCAAAAGTAAAGGGAATGTTGTTGATGTTTTCGTTTTTTAGTATGTTAACAAAAACAGTGTCTATTCCGGAATTTTTTCCGCCCAAAATATCGCTGGATAAACTGTCGCCAATAATTAAACATTCTTCTTTTTTGGCACCTATATCATTTAAAACAAAATCAAAAAATTCTTTTTGCGGTTTTTGAAATCCCAATTCTTCGGAAATATAAAGCTTTTTAAAATACTTTTTAATTCCGGATTTTTCAAGTCTCATTTTTTGGGTAACTGCCACGCCGTTTGTTATAACAAAAAGGGGATATTTTTTTTGCAAGTAATCCAAAAGCTCTGTGGCTCCCGGTATTAAACAGTCGGTTTCCCTTAGGTTATAAAAGTAACGTTGGTTCATTTCCATAGGTTTAATATTGCTGTTAAGCGTTTTTAAAAACTCCGTAAACCTTTTTGGAAAAATTTCTTCCCTTTTAATTTCTCCCTTTTCAAACTGTTTCCAACAACGGTCGTTTATTTTGCTGTAAGTTTCTATTGTGGCGTCGTCGCTCGGCAGATTATACTTAATTAAAACATTTTTTAAAGCATTGTGCTCACAAAGCTTAAAATCCATAAGAGTATCGTCTACATCCAAAAGAATATATTTATATTTTTTTAATTTGTTTTCCATAAATTCCTCAAAAAATGTTTAAAAACGTAAACGGTTAAAAACTTTAAAAATTTAAAATTAAAAACTTAAAAATTAAAAACTTAAAAATTTAAAAAATTGTGCCGAAGCTTTGGTTTTTATATTTTTATGTTTATTTTTTATGTTTCTATGCGTTTGGGTTTATACCAAAAACTAAAGATTTTTGCTTATTTCTTTTAAATAGGCTTTTAATTCGTCTTTGGTTTCGGGATGATTTAAACCTACTTCTATATTGGCTTTAAGCATACCGAATTTATTGCCCATATCGTATCTTGTTCCGGTAAAATCCACGCCGGTCATACCCTTTGTTTTTGCCAGGGTTTTCATAGCGTCGGTCAATTGCAGTTCGTTGCCGGCGCCCAAAGGCGTTTTCTTTAAAATGTCAAAAATTTCGGGAGTTAAAACACATCTGCCCAAAATAGAGTATAAAGATAAAATTTCGGCGTCGGTTTTGGGTTTTTCAACCATATCGGTAACGTTATAAACATTGTCTTTAATGTTTTCAACTTTAAGAGAAGAATATTTTTTAATTTGTTCTTTTGTAACTTCTTTTATGCCTACAACGCCTTTTCCGTATTCTTCGTATGCTCTTAAAAGCTGTGCTATTGCCGGGTCTTCGCCTATAATAACGTCGTCGCCGTAAAGAACGGCAAAAGGTTCGTTACCTATAAACTGTTCGGCCCTTAAAATGGCGTCTCCCAAGCCTTTTGTTTCTTTTTGGCGTATAAAATAAATATTTGCCAAAGAGGCAGGGGACTGAACTTCTTTTAAAATATCGGCTTTATCGGGATTTTTTGAAAGATTGGATTCAAGCTCAAAAGAATGGTCAAAATGGTCCTCTATTGCGCCTTTACCCCTGTTTGTAATTATTAAAATATCGGTAATGCCTGCTTTTACGGCTTCTTCTACTATGTACTGAATTGCAGGTTTATCAACAATATTTAACATTTCTTTGGGTATAGATTTACTTGCCGGCAAAACTCTGGTGCCTAAACCCGCTGCCGGAATTACCGCTTTTTTGATTTTCATAAGGTCTTCCTCCGATTTTTATTTAAGGGTATTTAAGTTATTTAAGTTATTTAAGGTTTTTATTTTTTGGTTTAAGGTTGATGTTAAGGCGAAGCCCCAAAGCCGCAGGCTTTGGCAAAAGCTTTAGCTTTTGCCCCAAAACAAAAGTTTTGGGGCTTCGCCGCAGTATACACCGTTAAAATTATATTTAACCTATATCATCGCCATAATTATGGCTTCTATCCAGTTAACTGCAAATAAAGCCAAAACGCCTAAAAATATATTTATTCCGCCTTGCTTTAGGTAAAGCAGCTTTTGCTCTTCTATAGGCTGTTCTTTAATTGTTTTTGCAGTTTTTACAGACCTTTTTTTGTAAATATAATCGCCGAATAACGCCGCAAAAACCCTGGTTAACAAAGAAACGAACGCCCCAATAGATACCAATATAACAACGGAAGGATACTTTTGAAAAATCTCAAGCATAGCGCCTCCCAGTTGGTAATAGTTTTTATATTCGTTTCCGCTTATAAGCATCATAGGCGAAATGCTTAAAACCCCGCAAGCGGTAATTAAGCTGAAAAATATACTTCCCATACCGTACATTTTTCTTAAAAAGAACCAGCATTGAGGGAACAAAAACGCTGCCCAGTTCCAAGAAAAACGGTTTTTCTTGTTTAATTTAAAAAATTTGGGAATATATCTTTGAGAATTAACTCCCACAACATTTTTTAATTCTTCCGCGGTAACGCCTTCGGTTTTTGCGTTTTTATCAACTCCGCCTAAGGGGTCTACCGCAAACGGAGCCGTAAATCCGTAAGGCATTCCGCCCGGAAAATTCCGGTTATTATAATTTCCGTTATAGTTTCCATTATAATTTCCGTTATAATTTTCGTTATAATTTTCGTTAAAGTTTCCGCCGTTATTTCCGTTATTTTCGTTGCTTCCGTTATTTCCGTTACCGAAATTGTTCCCGAAAAAAGGATTTTCAAACGGATTGTTGGGATTGCCGTTGGGATTACCGTTATTGTTATTTGAATTGTTGTAATTGTTGTTATAATTGTTTTGATTATAAGGATTGTTGTACGGATTTTGATTGTCCGCAGGGTTTCCCGTATTGTTTGGGTTTTCCGTATGATTTTCGTTTTGTGCGGTAAAATTTTGATTTTCCGCTCCGTTAACGTTTGTATCGGAATTTGATTTTTCCAGACGCTTATATTCCATATCCGTTCCGTGATATTTTTCCAAAGCGCAATGTCCTATGCTTTTGTAGCATTCCCTGTGGTGCGGAGCGCCGCATATAGGGCAAAAAACAATGTCTTCATCATCAAACATATAGCTGTGGCAAACAGGACATTTTTCGCCTTCAACCGAAACACTCATACTTTAACCTCCTTTTTGTTTTGTTGGTCTTTTTTCTTTAATTTTATGCTTTTTGCAAAATTAAAAATAATATTAAAATAATCTCTGCCGTAATTGTGAAATTCACCTTTTTTAACCATTTTTTCAAGGTTTTGGGCGCTAACCCATTTAGCACAGGCAACTTCGCTTTTTTGCAGTTTTAAACTGTCTACCGTACATTTTACTTCCGCCCCCCAAATATCTATAAAAGAATTGCGGCGCTTAATACGTTTAATAAATTTAATTTCGGGTTCTAAGCCAAGCTCTTCTTTAAGCTCTCTTTTGGCGGCGGTAAAAGAATCTTCTCCCGCCATGGCGGCGCCGCCGGTAGCCGCCCATTCGCCGGGCATAAGCTTTTTTTTAAAACTTCGGCGCTGAATTAAAAATGCGCCGTCTTTAGAAACCGGCCAAATATGTACAACTAAATGATATTCCCCGCTTTTAAGCACATATCCGCCGCGTTTTATTTTTTTACCCGTTGGAACTCCCGAATCCGTAAGCACATCCCAAAGCTCCATTTTTTACCTGCTTTCTTTAATAACTATTTGAGAAGCGTTTTTAAATATGCAGTTTTGGGGAACAACGCCTCTAACCGAAGAAAGAGGGTATATATTGCAGTTTTTTTCTATAACGGTACCGGGATTTAAAACGCTGGAGCAGCCTACTTCAACAAAATCGCCTAAAATTGCTCCGAATTTTTTAAGACCGGTATTTATTTTTTCGTTTTTATAAGCTACGCAAACTTTTGTTTTATCGCTTTTAACGTTGCTTGTTATACTTCCCGCTCCCATGTGCGAGCGATAGCCTAAAATGCTGTCTCCTACATAATTGTAGTGCGGAACCTGAACGTTGTTAAAAATAATAACGTTTTTAAGCTCGGTGGAATTGCCCACAACGCAGTTTTCGCCCACAAAGGCATTGCCTCTTATAAAGGCACAGTGCCTTACCTCGGTGTTTTCGCCTATAACCGTAGGTCCCGCAATAAAAGCGGTTTTTGCAATTTTTGCCGTTTTTGCCACAAAAACATCCGGCGCTATTTCTTCGTAATTCGGATTGTTTTTTAAGGTTTTTATATACTCTTTAATAAAATCCGAAATTAACGGCAAAGCCTCCCAAATGTTGTTAAAGCCCTTCAAAAATTCTTCGGCTTTTGTGTTGCCGCTTTCAAAAAGTCTTTCAAAATTAAAATTTTCCATTTTTTTCTCCGTTTTAACAATTAATACAAAGTATAGTATTAAACAATATATTAATTATTATTTTTTTGTTAAAAATATTTTAAATTTAATACTATAATATTACATCTATATTGTACCAAAAAAAAGACCGATATACAAGAGTAAAAAGCAGACGATGTAAATTCGTCTGCTTTATTTTTACGCAAAATAAAATTTAAAACAAAAAAGGTTTGTTTTTATTTATCCAGTTCTATAGCAAATTTATAAATTTCTCCCAATTTAACGCCTATATCGGTTATGGAGCGTTCCGTTACGGTTTTATATCCGTTTTCGATTATTTCCGAATTATCGGAATTTAAAATTTTATTTAAAAGCAAAGAAAAATCGTTTACATCTTTTCCTATATAGCAATTGTATCCGTTTTTCATCCAGCCGGAATAAACGGGAATATCCCTTATTAAAATTGGAACCCGGCTTGCAAGGGCTTCTAAAATAACTATGCCTTCCGTTTCCTCCAAAGAAGGAAAAAAGAAAAGGTCGGCGCCGGTAAACGAGCCTTCAAAAACATCTCCGCTCATATATCCGGGAAAAATACAGTTTTTGGGATGATTTTTAAAAACCAGCCTTCGTATTTTAGGCGGAATTATGTAAGGATTGGTTCTTCCGAACCAAATAAATTTAATATCGGGTTCTTTTTTTGCCAGTTCCACAAAATCGAAAATGCCTTTTCTTTTTATCCAAAGACCTGCCGAAACCACTACCTTATCGTCTTTTGACAAATTAAAATAATTTCTGAAAATTTCCGCTTTTTCCTGCGACTTTTTAAAACGGTTTAAGTTAACGCCGTTTGAAAGAGGAAAAATGGGTTTTGTAATTCCGTGTTTTATAAGCAGGCTTTTGGAGTATTCCGTGGGCGTTATAACCACATCCGCCAAATTATAAATATGTACTAAATATTTTTTTAATAAAGGCGTTACTATGTTAGAGCCTATAAAGGAATTCCTTGTGTCTTCGGGGGTGGAATGTGCGTGGTATATAACCTTTGCGCCTTTTTTTCTTGCTTTTTTTATGGTGGAAATACTTTTAAAAAATATGGTGTTTATATGTAAAATATCATAGTCGTCGTTAGGGTTAAACGTATAGTCTATTCCTAAACTTTCCAAAGCTTTTACTTGGTGCTGACGGGCTTTTCCCACGCCCGACTGCTTTACGTTTTCGTAATTTTCAAAGTATAAACAAACTTTCATTTTTTTGTCCCCTATAAATCGGTTTTTAAAAAATTTTGCCGCCTTTTTTTGTTTTTATTTTTATTTTATGCCCGGCGGCGAGACCCAAAGCCCGTTGGGCTTTGGCAAAAGCAAATTTTTTGCTTTTGCCCCAAAAACACTTTGTGTTTTTGGGGGCTCGCCGTTTTAGTTTTATTTATGGTATTTAGAGCCTTCCGCTATTTTATATCCGCGGTAAATTTGCTCTAAAAGCATAATTTTAAAAAGTCTGTGCGGAAAAGTCATTTTAGAAAAAGAAATTTTTGCGTCCGCCGAATTTTTTACCGAAGGATGCAAGCCATAAGAGCTTCCTATTATAAAATTGACCATACTGCTTTTTTGCGCGCTGTTTAAAATCAATTCTCCGAAATCTTCGCTTTTAAGCTCTTTTCCCTCTATACAAAGGGCCACGGTAAATCCCGGATTTAAATTTAAAGCTTTTTTTATTTTTTCGGCTTCCTTAAGCAAAGCTTTTTCTACTAAAGCGGGGCTTTCGTTTAAAAGATTTTCCGCCGGTATTTCCGTTATTTTTAAGCTGCAAAATTTTTTAAGCCGCTTTTCGTATTCTTCCGAAGCCTTGTTAAAATATTCTTCTTTTTGTTTTCCCACTAAAAAAATATTTATTTTTTGCATTAAAAATACCCTTTATGCCTTTTGTGTTTTTAAAAAAATACCTTTCCGCCGTTTTCTTTTGGGGAAATATAAAGCATATAATCTTCGTTTAAAACTGCCCCTTTGCTTTTTAAAGAGGCTACCGCCGTGCTTTTTGCCAAAACAGGCAAATTGTTTTCAACCGATAAATGTCCCAATATAAATTTTTTTGTTCCGCTTTTTAAAAGATCGGGTAATTCCGCTGCGCACGAAACATTGCTTAAATGCCCGTTTTCGCTTAAAACCCTTTTTTTAAGAGGCGGAGGATACGGCCCTGTAGAAAGCTTTGCTATATCGTGATTGCTTTCTATATAGCACACATCGGAATTTATTATGCCTTTTCTTACTTCATCCGTTACAACACCTAAATCGGTGCAAAATGCCACAGAGTTTTTTCCGTTTGAAAATCTGTAACCGCAAGACCCTGCGCAATCGTGCTTTGTATTAAAAAAATCCACCGAAATAAAGTTTATTTTTTCTCGGTCCGAAGAACTTTCAACACTTAAAAACTTTTGGTCCGAAGATAAAAAGTTTTGCAAATATTCTATGGTTTTATTTGTTGCAATTATGGGAACCTTTATTTTTTTAGTTAAGTTTTTTAAAGCCGAAATATGGTCGGTGTGCGCGTGCGTAATAAATATTCCCGAAAGCTCGTTTAAGAGCACCTCGTTTGCTTCCAAATATGTGCATATTTTTTTAGCGCTTGCTCCGGCGTCTACCAAAAAAGAGGTATCGCCGAAAGATATGTATACGCTGTTGCCGCTGCTGGACGACAATAGCGGACAAATTTTGCCCAAAATCATTCCCCCGAATTTTTTTAGTTTAGGGCGGCAAAGCCCAAAGTCCTTTGGGCTTTGCAAAAGCTTAAAAGCTTTTGCCCCAAAAACAAAAAATTTGTTTTTGGGGGCTTGCCGCCCGCAGTAGCCGTAAATTTTAATAAAAAATAAAAATAAATTTTAATTTAAATATTCTGTTATGGATTTTGCGGCAATTCTTCCGTCGTTTGCTGCTTTTATTATTTGGTTTTCGCCTTCGGTGCAGTCGCCGGCGGCAAAAATTCCGTTTACGTTTGTTTTGCCGTTAAGGGTTTTTATTTTGCCGGCAATTTGCGATATGCCCAGCTTTTGGGCAAAATCTATTGCCCCGGCAGAGCCTAATGCCAAAAAAACACCGTCTGCAAAAACAAAACGATTAACATTAATATTATTATCGCGGATTTCGATACTTTTGTTATTTTTACCGCAATTTATTTTGTCGTCAAAATTAATCTTTAAACCCGTATCGGTTTTTTCTATATTTTTTATTTTTTCTTTAAAAACTTTTAAATTTTTATATTCTTCTACATTAAATTTTAAATCTTTTCCGTTTAAAAGTAAATAGATATTTTTGGCAAATAAAAGATGTTCCGTTTCGCTTTTGGCGTATTCTCCGTTTCCTATAACGGCAACGGTTTTGTTTTTATAAAAAAATCCGTCGCAAACGGCGCAAACCGAAACCCCTTTGCCTATTAATTCTTCGGCGCCTTTAATTAAAGAAGTTCCGTTTGGCTTTGACCCCGTTGCAAGCAAAACGCTTTTTGTAATAAATTCTTTTTTTGTTCCCTTTACTTTAAATGCGTTTTTTGTTTTTAAAACAAACGGCTCTATTTCGGTAATTTCATCTAAAAAAATATCAACGCCTAAATTTTCGGCTCCCTTTAATCCGTTTAAATATATTTCTTCTCCGCTTAAAGGATTTCCGTAAAAGTTTTCTATTTTTTTGGCTTTTAAAAGAGAAGAACCGGAGTGATGAACCACCAAAATGTTTTTATTTGCTCTTTTTAAATAAAGTGCGGCGGAAATTCCGGCGGGTCCCGCACCTATAATTAAACAATCCAACAAACAGTCCGAACTGTCAGAGCCGGAGCAATTTGAAAAATCCGAACGCTTTGAGCAGTTTGCACATTTTGAACCACCGGAACGGTCAAAAGTGTTTTTTAAAACCGTTTTGCTTTTTATATTTTCAGCGTTTTCAGTGTTTTCAATGTTTTCAGCGGCTTCAATGCTTTCGGTGCTTTTGATGCTTTCGGTGCTTTTAATATTTTCGGTATTTTCTATATTCTGTTTTTGTTTTTTAAGTTTTTCCATTTATACCTCTTAAATATAAAAATAAAAAATTATTTTTTTATACAAGAATTGTTTTCGTAATTTTCCAAAAAGCTGTGCTTTACGCCGTCTTTTTTATATTCTATAATTTGGTCTAAATTTACTCCGTGCGCACTTTTAAAAATATTTATATCCACAAGGGAATTATCCTTTTTTAATTCTTTAATAAGGTTTTTAACCTTAAGGCGGTAGCTGCTTTGTTCGCCGTTTAAAGCCGTAGCTTTTGTAAGGCGGCAGGCGCAGGCAATAAACTGTAAATTGTTATATTTTGCCCAAGAAATTATGCTTTCTTCTTTAACGCAGTATAAAGGTCTTATAAGTTCCATTCCTTCAAAATTTGCAGAATGAAGCTTTGGCATCATGGTGTTAAACTGACCGCTGTACAGCATACCCATTAAAACGGTTTCTATCATATCGTTAAAATGATGTCCCAAGGCTATTTTGTTGCAGCCTAAGCTTTTGGCGTAGTTATAAAGGTGTCCTCTTCTCATTCTGGCGCACATATAACAAGGGTTATCGCCCATGTTTTCCGTAACGGCAAATATGTCGCTTTCAAAAATTTTAACGGGCAGTTTTAAAATTTCGGCGTTTTCTTTTATTTTGTCCGAATTTTCTTTATTATAACCGGGATTCATAACTATATATTCCAAACTAAAAGGAGTATGTCCGTGTTTTTGCAATTCTTCTAAAAGCTTTGCCATTAAAAAACTGTCTTTTCCACCCGAAATACAAACGGCAATTTTATCGTTTTTGTTTATAAGCTTGTATTTTGTTACGGCCTCTATAAACTTGTTCCAAATATCTTTACGGTATTTTTTAATTATGCTTCTTTCAATTCCTGCGGTTCTGTCCATAGTATTCCTCTTGGTAATGTGTAGTTTTTGTATTTTGCTTTAAGGCGGCGAGCCCAAAGCCCTTTGGGCTTTGGTAAAAGCTTTAGCTTTTACCCCAAAAACAAAGTTGTTTTTGGGGCTCGCCGCGGTATATTTTGTATTTTTTCTTTTACTTTTGTTTTATGAATTTTTTTCGGCTTTTAAGCCAATACTAATATAAATAAAATTTTACTTAAATATTGTTTAAAACTTTATAAAACAAAAGGAGAAAATTATGATAAAAGTTTTGCTTCGCACACTTATATCTTATATTGCCATTATAGTTTCCATAAGGCTTATGGGTAAAAGACAAATAGGCGATATGCAACCTACCGAATTGGTGGTTACCCTTTTAATAGGCGAGCTCATAGCTATAAGCCTGCAAGATTTGGGCGAGCCCATTCTTTTAAGCTTAAGCTCTATTTTTATTTTAGTTTTTTTGGAAGTTGCCGTTTCTTTTGTTTGCTCAAAAGTTCCGTTTATAAAAAGACTTTTGGGAGGAAAACCCATAGTTTTAATAAATAAAGGAGTTATAGACCAAAAGGCTATGGCGGAGGTTAGAATGAGCAGTGAGGATTTGCTTAACCTTTTGCACTCTTTCGGTACTTTTGATATAGAAGATGTTTACTGTGCGGTTTTGGAAGTAAACGGTACGCTTTCGGTAAATCTTAAAAAAGAAGCCCAGCCGTTAACCTTAAAAGCTCCCCAAAATTCACTTCCGCTTTTGGTGGTAAGCAACGGCAAACTAATTACGACTTCTATTAAATATTTAGGTCTAAAAAAGCAGGATTTTATGCTTCTTTTAAAAAACAAAAAGGCAAATTTAAAAGATATTTACTTTATGACTTTGGATTCCGGAGGAAATACCGTAATTATAAATAAAACCCAAACCCCAAAAAAGGAGAATGTTCAATGAAACATTTAGTTGCAAGCTTTTTAATTTTTGCGTTGGTTTTAACCGTTTGTTTTATGGGCTCCGGTACCATAGTTTGCGGCACAAACGAATTAACCCAAAAAACAGATGCCGTTATACAAAACGTAAACGACGATAATTATTCCGACGCATTAAAAAATCTTAATGGGTTGGTGGAATTCTGGGATAAAACCCAAAACAAATTTATACCGTTTATAAATATGGAACGAGTAGACGAAATAAGCGAAAAACTGAATTCCATACAATCTTTTTGCAACAAAGAAAACAAACCGCATATGTTGGCGGAGCTTTCCTCCGTAAAATTTTTAATACAGGATTTAAAAGAAGCCGAAGAATTCAGCATTTTTTCTTTGGTATAAAAAATCGGTGCAAAAAATAAAAAT
The DNA here is from genome assembly GCA_902796905.1 of Oscillospiraceae bacterium. Taxonomy (GTDB): domain Bacteria; phylum Bacillota; class Clostridia; order Oscillospirales; family Acutalibacteraceae; genus UMGS1279. The sequence continues at coordinate 26,321 of CADBQU010000024.1, forward strand.
AAAAGAAAAAAGAAAATTTTTAAATTTATTTTTTAAAAATTTTTGTTTGGAATTTTTTATAAGAAAAATAAATTAAATTTCCAAAAGAAATCAAACTTAAAAATTCTCCTGCTGCCACATAAAGCGCCAAAAGCCAAAAAGCGGTTTTTTCGGTTCCGAAACAAAATTTTAATTCCAAACCCACTATTATGCCGTTTATAACGCTTGGAAAAACAATAAATAAAAACGGATAATTTTTTATTTTAATATTTTTAAACAAGTAAATTAATGCGGCGCTTAAAAATGTTGCCAAAGAGCCGAAAATAACGTCCGCCATTCCCATAGGGCTGAAAAGATTGGAAATTATACACCCTACGGTTAAACCTGGTATGGCGGCGGGGGTAAATAAAGCCAAAGCGCAAAAGCCTTCGGATATTCTTAGCTGCACCGAGCCGAAAGAAAGCGGAGCCAAAGCCAAAGTTACCGCTGCGTATAAAGCGGCTATAACTGCGCCCTCTATTAAAAAATAAGTGTTTTTTTTAACGTTAACTTTATTTTTTTTAAGGTTAACGTTATTTGTTTTTTCTTTTTCCGTTTTTTCGTTTGTTCTTTCGTTTGCCTTTTCGTCTATTTTTGAATTTGTTTCGGTGTTTGCTTTTTCGGCGGTTTTGTTTTGTGTTTTTTCTTTTGTTAAAAAATCTTTTTCTTTTTTGTTCATTTTTTAGCTTCCTTTAGTTTTTATTATTGTCGGGATTTTGCGAACCGACAGAAAAATTACTTTTCCTTTATAATTTTATCATATTTTTAATAAAAAACAATAGTATTTAAACAATAGATCTTAAATAATAAGTATTTAAAAGTTTAAGATATTGTTTTTTGTGATTTTTGCACTTGTTTTTTGCGCTGTTTTTATTGATTTTTGGGGTTGCTTTTTAATATTGTTGTGCTATAATAAAAGCGGAGAAAAGGAGAGGCAAAGTACCTGAGGCGCTTTGCATCTTTTTTGTTTAGAAAATATCATAGGTTTTTATAAAATGTTCGCAGACCAAACAAAGCAAAGCTTTGTTTTAAAAAGCTTTTGCCAAGGCTTTGCCTTTCGGACTTCGTCCGGCCTGCTCCGTTAAACAAAACAACCGAAAATTAAGCGGAGGAATAAACGTGGAAAAGAAATATTGTGCAATAACTTTTGATGACGGACCCAACGAATTTACGGTTGCCATAACGGATAAGTTTATAGAATACGGCGGCAAAGCCTCGTTTATGGTTATGGGAGACAGAATTAACGACCAAACCGAAAAATATCTTAAATATGCAATAGATAAAGGCTTTTTATTGGCCTCGCATTCCTAAACGCATGCGCATTTGGAATTTTTATCGTATGATGAAGCCAAAAATGAACTTACGGCTCCCGTAAAAGAGCTTAAAAAAAGATTTAACTATTCTACCTGCTATGCAAGGGTTCCATACATAATATACAGCAATAAATCTTTAAAAGCCGCAAAAGACGCAGGGCTTATTTTGTGCGGCACCGATATAGACGGCGGAGCGGATTGGGACCCGAACGTTACACCCGAACACATAGCAAAACATGTTTTAAGTTATTTTGCAGACGGTGCCATAGCCTGTTTGCATGTAACCGAAAACACTTTAAAAGCGTTGGATATAATTTTGCCGGAGCTTAAAAACAGGGGGTTTGAGTTTTTAACGGTGGATGATCTTTTAAAGGTTAAAAACAAAAAGGCTCCGTTTGGCATTAATATAGATAACGTTAACGATTTATAGATTTTTATAAACGGCGGGTTTGTTAAACCTTTGGTTTAACAAACGCCGAAAGCAAAGCTTTCGGCGTTTTAAAAGGCAAAGCCTTTTAAAAACCGCCTTAGGCAAAAAAAAATAAAAGAGGTATTATTATGAAAATTACCGTTACAAACAGTGTTTTTCCTGTTGAAAGCGAAATGTGCGGCACTATTGAGCGTTTGGCAAAAATAGGCTTCGGCGGTGTGGATTTGTGTTTAGACCAATGCACAAACCCCAATCATCCTTTTAACACCGATGAATCGCAAAACTATGTAAACAAATTAAACGATGTAATTAAAAAAACGGGAGTGGATTGCCCCATTAGCCATTTGTTCGGCGAAGCCGACCAATCTCCCAAAAGATTTGAACCTATTATAAAAGCTATAAGCCAAATAGGAACAAAAATTTCCGTTTTGCACCCCATTTGGAGAATAGACGATAAAGTAATACATAACGACGAACAGTTTTTGGAAATAAACTATAAAGCTTTTAAAGAACATTTAAAAACGGCGGAATATTACGGCGTTATGCTTTGCACCGAAAATATTTTGTGGGGCTCAAGCGCAAAACCGGTAATAGCCGATAAACTTGTAGAGGAAATAGGCAGCGAGTATTTCGGCTGGTGTTTCGATACGGGCCACGCAAATATTTTTGATATAAAACCCAAGGATATTGTAGGTTTAAAACATACGCCTGCTTTACTTCATATTCACGATAACCACGGCTCGCCCGAATGGGATAAAATTAATATGCACGCAAGCGTAGGGGTAGACGAACACTTAATTCCCTACGACGGAATTATTAATTGGGGCGAATTTTTAAAAACTTTAAAAGAAATAAACTATAAAGGCGTATTTAATTTGGAAGCTTCTCATCAGGCTTATAACGCACCCGACGAAGAAAAAGACGCCATTTTAAAACAACTTTTAACGCGCGCCGAAAAAATGGTGGAAGAGTATAATTCTTTAAAATAAAATTTTTATAAGAAAAGAGAAATTTTTTATGAAAAAATACCTGTTGCCGAAAACCGGATTTTTTTACAAAGCCAATATGCATTGCCATACAACGCTGTCAGACGGCAAGCTAACCCCACAAGAAATTAAAGAACATTACAAAAACAAAGGATATTCCGTTGTAGCCTTTACCGACCACGATATTTTTATTCCGCATCCCGAACTTAAAGACGATAATTTTTTACCGCTTAACGGCTTTGAAGTTGAAATTAACCAGGAAAACACAGAAAATATCCACGCCGCAAAAACGTGCCACATTTGTTTTGTGGCATTAAACGAAAACATAACGGAACAACCTATGTGGAATCCCGAATACTTGTTTGGCAATGCGCCTAAAAACGCAAAACTTGTAAAATATAATGCTAACGAGCCGTTTTTTAAAAGACCCTACGGCAGCCAAACAATAAGTAAAATGATGCACATAGGCAAACAAAAAGGCTTTTTTGTAACATATAATCATCCGGTTTGGTCTTTGGAAAATTACGGAGATTATATTAACTATACCGGCATGGACGCCGTAGAAATTTTAAATTACAGTTGTGCCAGAATAGGTTTAACCGATTCCGTTACGGTTTACGACGATTTATTGCGAGCCGGAAATAAAATTTATGCCTTAGCAACGGACGACTGCCACACCGAACCCGATATAGGCGGCGGATTTATTGTAATTAAAGCCGAAGCCTTAACGTATTCGGCTGTTGCAAGCGCTTTAAAAAACGGAAATTTTTATGCTTCAAGCGGACCGGAAATAAAAGAGCTTTATTTTGAAAACAACACATTATATTACAAATGCTCCGAAGCGCTTTCGGTAACATTTACCACCGATGTGCGCTGGGCCGACGCCCACACCGCAAAAACCGATTTAGTTACCGAAGGACATTTTGAAGTTCCCGATTGCTGCAATTATTTTCGTTTAACCGTAACCGACAGCCACGGAAAACAAGCGCACAGCAACGCTTATTTTACAAAAGACCTATAAAATAAAAAAAAAAATAAAAAAACATCTCGTTCAAACGCAGTTTTTGTTTGAACGAGATGTTTTTTATAGGTTTTTATTTTGCTATATCGCTTACTCTGTTTTCTCTTATAACGTTTACTTTTATTTGTCCCGGATATTCCATTTCGTTTTCTATTCTTTGGGCTATGTCATGCGCCATAATAGTCATTTGGTCGTCTGAAATAAGTTCGGGTTTTACAATTATTCTTATTTCGCGTCCGGCTTGAATAGCATACGAATTTTCAACTCCCGTAAAGGAATTTGCTATTTCTTCAAGTTTTTCTAAACGCTTAATGTAGTTTTCAATGTTTTCTCTTCTGGCTCCCGGTCTTGCAGCCGAAATGGCATCCGCCGCCTGTACCAAACAGGCGATAACGGTTTTGGCTTCAACCTCTCCGTGGTGAGCGTGAATAGCGTGTATAATCTCTTCGCTTTCTTTGCAGCGCTTTGCAACTTCTACGCCCAATTGAATATGCGAGCCTTCCTGTTCGTGGTCTATGGCTTTGCCTATATCGTGAAGCAGTCCGGCGCGTTTTGCCAAAGTAACGTTCGCACCTATTTCGCTTGCCATAAGACCTGCCAAATGGCAAACCTCAAGCGAATGGTTAAGTACGTTTTGACCGTAGCTGGTGCGGTAGTAAAGCTTACCTAAAAGACGAACAAGTTCGGGATTGAGTCCGTGAATACCGGCGCTTAAACAAGCTTTTTCGCCTTCTCTTGCTATAACCTTTTCTACTTCCGCCGTGGCTTTTGTAACGGTTTCTTCTATTCTTGCCGGATGAATGCGTCCGTCCATAATAAGTTTTTCCAAAGAAAGCCTTGCAATTTCTCTGCGTATGGGATCGAAACTCGAAATGGTAATGGCTTCGGGAGTATCGTCTATAATAAGATCTACGCCCGTAGCGGTTTCTATAGCCCTTATGTTCCTTCCCTCTCGGCCTATAATTCTGCCTTTCATTTCGTCGCTGGGAAGCTCAACAACCGAAATCGTAGCTTCACTGGAATGGTCTGCGGCGCAGCGCTGAATGGCTTCGCCGATAATTTTTTGAGCTATCTCTTCGGAATTGTCTTTTATTTGTTTTTGGTACATTTCAATTTTTAAGGCTTTTTCGTGGTTTAGTTCGCCGTCAAGCAAACTAAGCAAATGGTCTTTTGCCTGAGAAGCCGTAAAACCCGAAATCCTTTCAAGCATTTCAAGCTGACTTTTTTTAATTTGTTCGCTTTCGGCGTTTCTGGCGTCAACCTCTTTTTGCTTTTTGGCAATGTCTTCTTCCTTTTTTTCAAGGTTTAAAAGCTTGCGGTCCATAGCTTCTTCTTTTTGCTGAAATCTGTTTTCCTGACGCTGAACCTCGCGTCTGCGTTCTTTAATTTCATTGTCGGCTTCGGTTCTAAGCCTGTGAATTTCATCTTTAGCTTCAATTAAAGCTTCTTTCTTTTTTGCCTCCGCCGTATTAACTGCGTCGCTCAAAATTTTTCTGGCTTGTTCGTCCGCAGAGCCTAAAATTGTAGCGTCTGCCTTTTTTCTGTAAAAAGAGCCTATTAAAAATCCAACAACGGCTAAAATAACGGCAATAATAATGGTAACAATAATAATAACGTCGTGCAAAAATAGCACCTCCTTATAATTAACCGCCTTTAAAAAAATCACCGTTAGGTTTGGTTAATTTAAGAAAGTGCTTAAAATTTTGTTTAAAAGAAGCGTTGGCTTAAGCGTTGGCATTTTTAAAGCTTTAAATTTAAACCCAAATAAAAAACCAAAAATAAAAACACAAAATTTTTAACCGCATAAAATAAAAAACCAAAACGGTAAATTTAAGCGTAAAAGCAAAAAACAAAATTTTAAAAAACTTAAATTGAATTTTAAATTAAATTTTGTACGGCTTTACGGTTTTGTTTTTGTTTTTAGGTATTTTTATTAATTTTTAAAATGTAAAAATGTTTTTAAAGCTTGAAAAAATACAACCTTAAAAAGTATATTAAAACGCATTAAACATAAAATAAGCCCTTTAACCTAAAGTTAAATTTTTAAACAAATAAAAATAAATCCAAACTTATATACCGGCTTATTAATTGCTTAAAATAAAAGCAAAAAAAGCTAAGTTAAATATAAATTTTTAAAACAAGATTTTATGTTATTTGTTAGGGGTGGCGGGTAAACCCATGAAACGATTGTTTTATATTTTATTTTAATATTTTATTTTAATAATTAAGTAAAAAGTATTTATAAAATAAATTTAAAATTTAAAATAAATTAAAAATGCTTTAGGCGTTAAACTAATCCTTTTCACAAATATATTTTATAACCTTTTAAATATATTGTCAAGAAAAATTAGTGTACATATTTACAGAAAATGTATAAACCGTTCCGTAAATTGGTTATTTTGTACAATGCGTTACAAAAAAATAAAGCATTTAAGCCTTTTGTGTTTTTTTTAAAATGCAAAAAATGTCAAAATTGAAAGATGAAAACTTTTAAAAATTACTTGAGGTTTTGTGAAAAATTTGTTATAATCTCATTTGCCTAAAGGTGTGTCCGCCGCCTAAAATAAAAAGCGGAAAATAAAACCAAAAACAAAACAAAGAGGAGAAGAGAAATGAAAAAAAGACTATTTGCAATTTTGCTGTGTCTGGTTATGGTTGCGGAATTATTGCCTACCGCGGTATTTGCACAAACGGCATACGGCTTGTATGTAAACGGCGAGCAATTTACAAGCGAAAAGCTTTCCGTGGCGTGCGGAGAAGGTACGGCAACCTTTGACCCGGAAACAGAAACGCTGACTCTTAACAACGCCGAAATTACAAAAGGCGGCAAAAGCGACGAAAGCCCAAAATACGGTATAAGAGTGGTTGGAGACGCAGACTTAACCATTAAACTTTCGGGAACAAACAGTATACTTTAAATAACGGAAATATCGGCGGCGGAATTTTTGCCGACGGCGATAAAGTTAATTACAATATTACAGGCAACGGTAAGCTTGTTATTAATGTAAAGTGGGACGCGCTATATACTCTTAACGGCAACATCAGTATAGCCGACGGCGCAGATGTTGATATAACGTCAACGGACGGCTGCGGTATTATTTCTTATAATAAAGGAAATATTTCCATAAATAACGCAAAAGTAAAAACCACAGCATTATACTCTGCTTTAAACGCCAAAGAATTAGAAATTAAAAACGGAAGCGAAGTTGTGTTGGAAGCCAAAGGAGATTACTTTAACGCGGCTTATATGGGCGATGAAAACGGTGCAGGCAGCATTAAAATTACAAATTCCAAGCTTAAAGCAAAAAGCTATTATCCCGCTTTATTTACCGAAGGCGATTTAACGGTAGACGGCGGCGAGGCAGATTGTACTTCTACTGATGACAGCGCAATTTGGACTAAGGGAGATATTTTATTTAAAGGCGATACAAAAATAATTACCGACGGTAAATACCCCATGGGCGGCAAAAGCATTACCGTTGAGGCTGCCGAGGTTGACGCCAAAAACACAAACGAAAATAACATTCCGGCAATTTTTGACGAATGCGTACCCGTAATAGCCGACGGCTTTATACTTAAGTATGCAAAAGCGGTAGACTCCGAAAACGCGGAATTTGATTTGCTTCCCAGCGTCACCCAATACTTTGCCCTTTACAAAAACGTTCATTTTATAACAAAGGCGGTTTACTATGTTACTTTTGCGGTAACGCCTGCGGATTTAACCAATGCGGTTATTAAAGTAAACGGCGAAAAGGTTACGGGCTCCGTTAAGTTAGAGGCAGGAACGTATCCTATTGAAGTTACAGCCGATAATTGTAAAACCTACAAGGGTGATATTACCGTTACAGCCGACCCCGCAACTCATACTCAAATTATAGTTATGACTTATTTGTCGGCGGATTACAGTAAGGTTGACGAAGCCATAGCCAAGGTTAACAAGCTTAACAAAAACGATTATAAAGATTTTACAGCTGTAGAAAATGCCGTTAAAGCGGTTGTACGCGACAAAAACATTACCGAACAGGCAGAAGTGGACAAAATGGCAAAAGCTATTGAAGACGCCGTTGCGGCTTTGGAGAAAAAGCCTGCCGGTACAAATACCGGAGCAACCGGAACCGCAAACACCGAAGGTACAACCGGCTCTGCCGGCAAAAGCCCTAAAACCGGCGAAAAAAATAACCTTGCTTTGTGGTTTGCATTGCTGTTTTTAAGCGGTTGCGCAGCCGTAGGCGTAACGGTTAAAACCAAAAAGAAAACGTACAGCAAATAATTTAAAAATTAAGCTAGACAATACAATAAGGGCAACAATGCCGATAACGGCGCCGTTTTTTCAAAAAAGTATTGTATCCTGATTGTATTGTCTAAACGGTTTTTAAACATTTTTTAAATATTTTAAATTTAAACAAAAAGCGTTGTATTATATTTACAGCGCTTTTTATTTTTTTATATGTTTAACAAAATAATAATTAATAATATACGGTAAATATACGGTAAAAACAATAAAAATAATATACGGTGTTTTTTATAAAAAATAAAAAACGGTACCGATATTTTGGTTTATTAAATATTTTAATTTATTAAAGCCGCAATTTTAAGTAATGATTGCTTTGGTAAAATAAAGTTTAAAGTGTTGTAGGGCTTTGCGGCAATAAAAAACATTTTTTGCCTAAAAAACCTTTGTTTTTATCAATTTTAATACTATTTACAATGTAAAATATTTTTGGTATAATGTTGTTTAAAAGGGAGGGTATCGCTTGAATTATAAAATTAACCCTTTAAAGTTAACGTCCGCCTTTATGCTGCCGGCGGAATTAACCGAAAAACACTTAAAGCTTATAGGTGAAATTCCGCTCAAAGTTATGCTTTGGGTTTATAAAAATGCGGGTTTTGACCCAATAGACCAAAAAAAAATAAGCAAGGCGCTTAATATTTCCGAAAGCGATGTTGGCGACTCTTTGGGCTTTTTGGCAGAACTGGGATATTTAAATGCCGAAGCTTTAAACGCAAAAGAATTAAATACCGGCGTAAATTCCGCTTTGGGAGTTGCCGAAAACGAAGAAAAAAATGCGGTTTTAAAAAATAAAAAACCCACAAGGGAAGATATATTAAACCTTGCGGCAAACGACGAAAACGTCAAATTTATTTTAGCCGAGGCCCAAACGAAATTCGGCAGGCTTTTGCGCCAAAACGAAATTGCCACTTTGGTTTGGCTTTATGCGGACGAGGGTATGGATACGGCAGTTTTGCTTATGGCTATAGATTACGCCGTTAACAGCGGCAAAGGTACTATAGGATATATTGAAAAACTGGCGGTGGACTGGATAAATAACGGAGTGGATACCATTTCCGCAGCGGAGGAAAGAATATCGCTACTTTTGGCTAAAAAGGACGCCTGGCGAACCATAAGCGGCGTTTTTGGATTTAAATCGCGCAATCCAAGCAAAAAAGAGAACGAGCTTAGTTACAAATGGGTTTATACATATTCTTTTGATAAAAAGGTTTTAAAAGAGGCATACGACAGAACGGTAGACAGCCTTTCGGAATTTAACATTAAATATGTTGATAAAATTTTAGAAAACTGGCACAAAGCAGGTCTTAAAACCTTAACCGACATTTTAAACTACGAAGAAAAAGAAAAGGAACAAAAAGGAAAAAATAAGCCTACCGAAAAAAGCAAAGAGAACGCAAAAAAAATTAAAACGGATAAAACCTACGCTTCTTACAATAAAGAAAAATTTAAAAATAAATTAAGCGAAGATTATAATTAAGGAGGGATTTTTATGTATAAAAAAGCCGTATACGAAAAGGCGGTTGACGAAATAGTTAAAAATGCCAAGCATAAAAAAGCGTTATACAACGAACAAAAATTAAATATTTACAAAGAAAATCCCGAACTTTCCGAAATAGATGAGATTTTATTGGCGTTGGGACCGAAAATAGGTTTGGCGGCAATTTCGGGGAATAAAAAATTACTTACGGAATACAAAGAAAAAGCCAAAGCGCTTTCCGATAAAAAAGAAGCGGTGCTTAAAAAATATCCGGATTTTAAAATGGTTTATAATTGCAAAAAATGCGAGGATACGGGATATATTAACGGCGCTTACTGCTTTTGCGTTTACGAAAAAGCAAAGCAGATTGCAAAGGAAGAATTTTTGGCGGAAAACTGTTGTGAAGAGTTTACTTTTGAAAATTTTGATTTAAAATATTATCCCGAAACGGTACGCGCGGGAGTAACAAAAATTTTTGAGTTTGTAAAAAATTACGCTTTAAACTTTAATACTTTTGGTAAAAACTCAAAAGAAAGCCAAGGCAAAAGCTCTGCCCCCAGCGGAAATCTTTTATTTATGGGCGGAACGGGATTAGGCAAAACGCATCTTTCTTTAAGTATTGCAAATGTTGTAATAAACAAAGGGTACGGTGTTTTATACGGCTCGGCGGATAATCTTTTAAGAGGCGCCGAAAAAGAATATTTCAGTTTTTCAAACAACAGCGAAAAAACGGATGAGCTTTTAAATACCGATTTGCTTATAATAGATGATTTGGGAGCGGAATTTAAAACAAAGTATACTCAAAGCATAGTGTACAATGTTATAAACACAAGAATTTTAAAGAAAAAGCCCACGGTTATAAGCACAAATTTAACCATAGATGAATTGGAAGAAATATACACGCCGAGAATTGCCTCCAGAATTATAGGTAATTTTACGGTTAAAGAATTACGGGGCGAAGATATTCGTCAGTTAAAACTGTAAATAAGGGCGGCGAAGCCCCCAAAAACAATTTTTGTTTTTGGGGCAAAAGCTTTTTTAAAAAAAGCTTTTGCAAAGCCCAAAGGGCTTTGGGCTTGCCGCCCGTAACGCAAAAAAATAAATATAATTACAAATAAAAACAAAAATAAAAATAAAAAGTACAATAAATTTAAAACTATAAAATTATATTACAGAATTATACTATAAAACTAAAAAATTATGCATTATGAAAAGATATTATTCCGCAAACGATTATTTTAAAAAAGTTTTTGTTAATAAAGAAAACGGGGTTAAAAACAACCCTCAAAAAATTTATAAAATTGCAATAAACGCGGGCTTTACCTGCCCTAACAGAGACGGAACAAAGGCTTACGGCGGATGTATTTTTTGCAAAAACGGTTCGGGAGATTTTGCAAAAAGCGGAACGGATATAAAAACACAAATAAAAGAAGCCAAAGCGCTTATAAATAAAAAAGCGGGACAAAACGCAAAATATATTTGTTATTTGCAGGCATTCAGCAATACTTACAGCAGTATAGAACATTTAGAAAAAATTTACAGGGAATGTTTAAGCGACGAAGAAACCGTTGCGATTTCAATTGCCACAAGACCCGATTGCATAAGCCGAGAAACAGCAAACCTTTTAGGCGCCTTAAACAAAGAAAAGCCTATATTTGTTGAATTGGGACTTCAAACTTCAAACGAAGAAACCGCAAAAATAATAAACCGTAATTTTACAAACGAAGAATATGTTTCGGCGGTAAAGCTTTTAAAAGAAAACGGTATAAACGTAATTACCCACATTATTATAGGTCTTTTAAACGAAACGGCAGAGGACAATTTAAAAACGCTTAAGTTTGTAACCGATAATAAAAGCGACGGAGTTAAATTTCAGCTTTTACATATTTTAAAAGGTACGCCCTTAGAAAAAATGCAGCAAAAAACGCTTTCAAAAGAAGAATATTTTTATATTTTGGGAGTTTTAATAAATCATACGCCTAAAAATACGGTAATACACCGTTTAACGGGCGACGGCAATAAAAAGTACTTACTGGCTCCTTTATGGAGCGCAAATAAAAAGGACGTTTTAAACAGCTTAAATATTTATTTGGAGCAAAATAACATAATACAGGGAAAAGATTATGTTGAATAACAACGATAAAAATCAAAAAAATCAAAAAAATCAAAACATTAAAATTGCCGAATGCAGGGAAAGCCAAAACAATAAAAAAATTAAAGAGCTTTATGAAGAAATAAGCAAAAAAGTAGACTTGCCTTTTGGTTTTTGCAGTATTAAAAATATAGGAACACCTAAAATTGTAAGAAGCAAAAGAGGAGATTTTATAAGCGCCGTTTTGTTTTTGTTTCCCTATAAAGTAAAAAACGAAAGGCCTAAAAATATTTCCCGTTATGCGGCAGTACCGGATTATCATAATTATATAATTCCGTTTTTAAAAGAAATCGCAACGGATTTAAATATAAAATTTGCTCCTTTTAATTTTAAAGCGTACAGCGATTATACTCCGGTTTTAGAAGCTAAGGCCGCAGGATTTGCGGGACTTGGAAGTATAGGAAAAAACGGATTGCTTATAAACGAAAAATACGGCAGTTTTTGCTTTATAGGCAGTATTTTAACGGATATGGATTTGCCGAACAGTAAAAGCGGTTTAACCTATTGCAACAATTGCGGTTTATGTTTAAAAAACTGTCCGGTAAACTTAAATAAAGAAATTTGCGTTTCGGATATTTCACAAAAAAAGCAGGATTTAACGGACTCGGAAATTAAGCTTTTAAAAAAAGCGGGGTCTTGCTTTGGGTGCGATATTTGCCAAGAGGTTTGCCCTTTAAATAAAAATACCAAACTTACTAAAATAAGCTTTTTTATAAACGGTTATAGGGATGAATATATTTTAAACGAAGACAGCGCCGGCAGAGCTTACAATTGGCGAAGCGAGGATATAATAAAAAGGAATTTTAAATTACTGGCAAAAAAAACGCCGTAGGCGTTTTAATGATAATATTTTTTGTTTTGCGTCAAAAGGGTTTTCGGTCCGATTTGCCGTAAAAAAACAAGAAACAAAAAATACAAAACACAGAATATAAAAATATAAAAAATAATACAAAAATAAAAAATAAGGAATAAAAAATGGAACCTATTAAAAAAATAACCTCCTTTACGGTAGACCATACCAAGCTTTTAGAAGGAATGTATATAAGCCGTAAAGACGGAGATATAACCACATTCGATTTAAGAACCCGCAAGCCCAACAAAGGCGATTATATGGATAACTTAACAATGCATTCGGTGGAGCATATGTTGGCTACTTTTTTAAGGAACGGAGAACTGAAAGACGATATTATATATTTCGGTCCCATGGGGTGCTGCACCGGCTTTTATTTGCTGGTAAAAAATGCGGAGCCCGAAAAAGTAAAAGAGGTTTTAATAAAAGCTTTAAAAGATACAACGGAATTTAACGGAGAGGTTTTCGGCGCAAGCGAAAAGGAATGCGGAAATTACAAAATGCTAAGCCTTAAAGCCGCAAAAACCGAAGCCGAAAGGTATTTAAAAATTTTAGAAAACACAAATACGTTTAATTATTAATTAAAAAAACAAACCAAAGGAGATTTTAAATATGCAGGGAAAACGCACCTGGGCCGAAATAGATTTAGACGCTTTAAATTATAATGTTTCGGAAATAAAAAAACATATAAAAACCGGGGAGTTTATGGCGGTGGTTAAGGCCGACGCCTACGGACACGGAGCGGCGGTTGTTGCCCCCTATTTGGAAAAATTGGGTATAAATTATTTTGCGGTTTCAAATATAGAAGAGGCCGAAGAATTAAGAAGAGCCGGCGTGGTGGGCGAAATTTTAATTTTGGGTTATACCGACGTTGACCTTGCCATAGAGCTTTTTGAACAAAATATTATTCAATCGGTTTTTTCGCTTTCTTACGCCAAAGCTTTAAATGCCGCGGCAAAAAAGGTGGGCGTTAAAATTTCGGTGCATTTAAAAATAGACAGCGGTATGGGCAGAATAGGCTTTAACTGCCGAAACGAGGAAATCATAAATTCTTCTTCCGACGAAATGGCGGAGGTTGCAAAGCTTTCCAATTTGGTGGTAAAAGGAGCGTTTACTCATTTTTCGGTTGCGGACAGCGAAGAGCCCGAAAACAAGCAATATACAAAAATGCAGTACAATAACTTTTTAAAGGGAGCCGAAAGCTTTAAAGTAAAAACCGGCAAAAATATTATTCTGCATTGCTGTAATTCTGCCGGTACGGTTTTAAATACCGATATGCAGCTTAGCTTAAACCGTATAGGAATAATTATGTACGGCTTAACTCCCGATGTTTCTTTAAATTTACCTTTAAATTTAAAACCCGTTATGAGTTTTCATACGGTAATTTCGCAAATAAAACATATTTCAAAAGGAGATTTTATAAGCTACGGACGCACCTTTAAAGCCGAAAAAGATATGGTTTTGGCTACTGTTCCCGTAGGTTATGCCGATGGCTTCAGAAGAGAATTAAGCAATAAAGGATATGTTTTAATAAACGGCAAAAAAGCAAATATTGTAGGCAGAATTTGCATGGATCAGGCTATGGTTGATATAACTGAAATTAAGGCTGACGAAGGCGATAATGTTACGATTTTCGGTAAAGATTTACCGGTAGAGCAAATAGCAGATTGGTGCCATACAATAAATTATGAAATTGTTTGCGGAATTTCAAGAAGGGTTCCGAGATTATATTTAAAACATGGAAAAATTGTAAGAATAGAAAATTATATTATAGGGTAAACAGTTGATTTTCTGCCGAACGCACAAAATCTAAAATTGTATTTTAGATTTTGCCGAAAAGCTTTGCTTTTCGGTTAACCCTTTGGGTTAAGTGCGTTCGGCTTTTGTTTTTTAAAAATAAGGAATAAAAAATAAGGGTTTAGTAATGCGGCGAGCCGCCGAAAACAAAAATTGTTTTCGGCGCAAAAGCTTTAAAAGCTTTTGCCAAAGCCCTACGGGCTTTGGGGCTCGCCGCCCGGCGTAAAACCAAAAAAATCTCCCCGATTAAATTTAATCGGGGAGAAAATTTTTATGGGTTTGTTTTTATGGGTTTGTTTTTATGGGTTTATATTTATGGGTTTATTTTTCAAAATCCTTTGAACGGTCTACATAAGAAGTATGCAAAATCTCGTGAGCTCTGTGGCTTCCGGGTTTTTCCAAATATTCTTCGTAAAGCTTTTTAATCATGGGATTTTCGTGGGATTTTCTTATTTTGTTTGCCGCGTCGTCGTTATATAACGCTTTGGCTCTTAAAGCTTTCAAATCCGTAAAGTTTCTTACCGAAGCCGGCTGGGTAGGCTGTCCGCCGCCGTTTACGCAGCCGCCGGGGCAACCCATAATTTCAATAAAGTGGAACTGTTCGCCACCTTTTACTCTTTCAAGTAAAACGTTTGCCGCCGCCGCGCCCGAAGCCACGGCAACTTTAATATCCGTTCCGTTAACATTAAGGGTGGCTTCTTTAATGGGAGCCGTGCCTCTTACAACGTCAAAATCAACATTTTCCAACGGTTTGTTTGTAAGCGTTTCAACTGCCGTTCTTAAAGCGGCTTCCATAACGCCGCCGGTAGCGCCGAATATAACGCCGGCGCCCGAAGATTCTCCCAAAGGATTATCAAAGTCTTCGTCCGGTAATAAGTTAAAATTAATACCGGCTTTGTTAATCATTCTTGCAAGCTCTCTGGTTGTAAGCGATATATCAACATCCGGAATACCGTTTCCGGCAGCGGATTGGTCATCTCTTCCAACTTCAAACTTTTTGGCGGTACAAGGCATTATGGATACCGAGAAAATATTTTTCGGGTCTATGCCGTTCTTTTCGGCATACCAGGTTTTTATAATTGCACCGAACATCTGTTGCGGAGATTTACAGCTTGAAAGATTTTCAAGTAATTCGGGATGGTAAATTTCGCAGAATTTTATCCAGCCCGGAGAACAGGAAGTAATAAGCGGAAGCTTGCCGCCGTTTTTAACCCTTTCAATAAATTCGTGGGCCTCTTCCATAATTGTAAGGTCAGCAGAAAAGTCTGTATCAAAAACCTTGTCAAAGCCTAATCTTCTTAAAGCGGAAACCATTTTCCCCGTAACGTTTGTGCCTACGGGGTTATCAAAGCATTCGCCCAAAGTAGCCCTTATAGAAGGCGCGGTTTGTACAATTACAACCTTTTCGGGGTCGGCTATGGCGTTAAACACCTCTTGGGTTTGGTCTTTTTCGTATAATGCTCCGGTAGGACAGGAAACTATGCACTGTCCGCAGGAAATACAGGCGGAAGTATTTAAATCTTCTTCAAAGGCACAGCCTATAGAGGTGTTAAAGCCTCTGTTTCGGGTGCCTATAACACCTACATACTGATTGCGGCAGGCGCCTACGCATCTGCGGCATAAAATACATTTGTTGTTGTCTCTTACCATATGCGGCGCCGAAGTATCCAATTTGTAATGATTTCTAACGCCGTCGTATTTCATTTCGTTTTCAACGCCCAAATCGTGAGATAAGCTTTGAAGCTCGCATTTGCCGCTTCTTACGCAAGAAAGACATTTGCGTTCGTGTATTGATAAAAGCAATTCCAAAGTTTTTTTGCGTGATTCCAAAACCTTAGGTGTATTTGTAAAAACTTCCATTCCTTCGTTTACGGGGTAAACGCAGGCGGCTACCAAAGAACGCGCGCCTTTAACCTCTACAACGCACATTCTGCACGCGCCTATTTCGTTTATATCCTTTAAATAGCATAAAGTGGGAATATCTATTCCGCAGGAACGCGCGGCTTCTAAAATTGTGCTGCCCTCGGGTACAGAAAGGGGCATACCGTTTATTTTAATATTTACTGCCATTATTTTAAGCTCCTTTCTTATTTCTTCTCAATTGCCGAGAACTTACATTTTTCCATACAAGCTCCGCATTTGATACATTTGTTGCTGTTAATTTTGTGAGGAGTTTTAACCGCTCCTTCTATGGCTCCTACGGGACATACTCTGGCGCATGCCGTACAACCTTTACATTTATCTTCTATAATTACATAGTTGAGTAATTTTTTGCAAACTCCCGCGGGACATCTCTTTTCTTTAACGTGAGCCAAGTATTCATCGTAAAAATAGTTTAAAGTAGAAAGTACGGGGTTTGGCGCCGTTTGACCTAATCCGCAAAGAGAGTTTTCTTTTATGTAATAGCAAAGCTCTTTCATATCTTCAAGGTCCTGCATAGTGCCTTTGCCTTCGGTTATTTTTGTAAGCATTTCCAAAAGCCTTCTGGTACCTACGCGGCAGGGCGTACATTTGCCGCAGGATTCGTCAACCGTAAATTCCAAAAAGAATTTTGCAATATCTACCATACAGTTGTCTTCGTCCATAACTATAAGTCCGCCGGAGCCCATCATAGAGCCGATGGATATTAAGTTGTCGTAATCTATCGGAATATCAAAATGCTCTGCCGGAATACATCCGCCCGAAGGTCCGCCGGTTTGCGCCGCTTTAAATTTTTTGCCGTTCGGTATACCGCCGCCTATATCTTCAACAACCTCTCTTAAAGTTGTTCCCATAGGAATTTCAACCAATCCGGTATTTTTAATTTTTCCGCCCAAAGCAAAAACCTTTGTTCCTTTGGATTTTTCGGTACCCATGGAAGCAAACCATTCTGCGCCTTTTAAAATAATTTGCGGAATATTTGCCAAGGTTTCAACATTGTTTAAAATTGTGGGTTTGCCAAAAAGACCTTTTAATGCCGGGAACGGCGGACGCGGTCTGGGCTCGCCTCTTTTGCCTTCTATACTTGTCATTAAAGCGGTTTCTTCGCCGCAAACGAAAGCTCCGGCGCCTAAACGGATATCAATATCAAAATCAAAGCCGGAACCGAATATATCCTTGCCCAAAAGACCTAAATCTCTGGCTTGTTTAATAGCTACCTTTAAGCGTTGTACGGCTATAGGATATTCCGCCCTTACATAAATATAACCTTGGCTTGCGCCTATGGCATATCCGGCAATGGTCATAGCTTCTAAAACTACGTGCGGATCGCCTTCCAAAACCGAGCGGTCCATAAACGCTCCGGGGTCGCCTTCGTCAGCGTTACAGCAAACATATTTTTGGTCCGCTTTGTTTGCCGCGGCAAATTTCCATTTTAAACCGGTTGGGAATCCGGCGCCGCCTCTTCCTCTTAAACCGGCGTCCAAAAGTATTTGAATAACATCTTCGGGTTTAAGCTCCGTTAAAACCTTACCCAAAGCCGCGTAGCCGTCCATAGCTATGTATTCTTCTATATTTTCGGGGTCTATAACACCGCAGTTCCTTAAAGCAACACGGTGCTGCTTTTTGTAAAAAGCGGTATCGTTTAAAGAAACATTTCCCAAATGGTCCAAATCTTCGTGGGTTTCGTTATAAACCAAACGTTCAACAATTCTTCCCTTTAATAAATGCTCTTCTACAATTTCGGTAACATTTTCGGGGGTAACGCGACTGTAAAAGGTTCCGTCGGGATAAACTATAACAACGGGACCGAGTGCGCAAAGTCCGAAACAACCTGTTTGTACCAATTTTACTTCTTCGGTTAAATTGTATTTTTCAAGGTTTTCTTTAAAAGCCTTTTGAATATCTTTACTTCCCGATGAAGTACAACCGGTACCTCCGCAGATAAGTACGTGTGCACGAATCATAAATTTACCTCCAATATTTTGCCTTAAATACTTTACTTATTTTACTTTTACTTTTGCTTTTTGTTTGGTAAGTTAATACCGATAAAAATTCAAAAGAATAATTTTTTAATTTGTTTGTTTTTTTATTTATTTGTTTTTAAATTTTTAAAAAATCCCCCAAAATTTTAAAAAGGGTTTTAAAATTAAATTTAAGCTTTATGGGCGGCAATGGTATATTCCGATATAACCCTGCCGTTTTTTAAATGCTGTTCAACAACTTTTTTTGCCTTTTCGGCAGTCATTTTAACATAAGTTACTTTTTCTTTTCCGGCTTCAAAAATTTCAACTACCGGCTCGTATTGGCAAATGCCTATACATCCCGTTTGCGAAACCGTAACCTTTTTGGAAAGATTTTGATTTTGAACCTCTTCAACAAAGGTGTTTAAAACCGGTCTGGCGCCGGCTGCAATTCCGCAGGTAGCCATACCTACCACAACCCTTATATCTCCGGTGCCTTCCCTTAAAACCACTTTGTTTTGCATTTTTTCTTTAATTGCCTGTAATTCTGCCAATGATTTCATATTTTCCGTCCTTTCGTAATATAAAGAATGAATTTTGTTTTATATTGTTACGGCGACGAGCCAAATTTAAAAAATTTGGCTTTGCAAAAGCTTTTTTAAAGCTTTTGCGCCGAAAACATTTTTGTTTTCGGCGGCTCGTCGCCTTGTTTTGCAAAAATTATACAAATTATACAAATTATAAAAACTATAAAAATAAACAAACCGAATACAAATAAAACAAATGTTTATTTAAAGGTTTTATTATTTATCAACCGCCTCTTTATAAGATTCCGTTAAAAAGTCTTTTATCCAGGTTATAACTTCAAAGCTGTTTAACGGAATATCTTTGCCTAAAATTTTACGCAATTCTTCGGTTTTTAAAACAGCCGATTCTTTTTTGTTTTTTGTATGAATAAAAATAAAATCCGTTTCGGGATGCCCCTGTATTAACGTAACAACGGTAGAAACTATATCGCCCAGGGGAGTAAAATCTATATGGTTTTTATTAAAGCAGGCAGTAACCGCAGTTCCGTGATTTGTTTTTTCTTCTTCTTTGCTTTTGGAAACTATTTTTAAATTTCCGCCGGTCTGCTCTGCGGCAAGTTTTAAAAACGGCAATCCCAAGCCTACCTTCCTGGTAGTTCTTGTGGTGTAAAACGGATCGGTTACATTTTTTAAAACCTCTTCGGTCATACCGCAGCCGTTATCCGAAATTGTTATTTTTAAAGTGTTTTCTTTTTCGTTTTCCGTTTCGTCTATTAAAATTTTAACAACGGTAGCTTTGGCTTTAACGGAATTTTCGGCTATATCTAAAATGTTTAAAGAAAGCTCTTTCATTTGCGGGTTCCTTTTAAAATTTCCAAAAGCTCTTTTCTTACGGCGTTTGGATTTTTTTTATTTGCGTTAAACAAATAATAATTTTCTTTGTCTTTTAAATCGGTTAAATAATGGGCGTCGGAGCTTATAACTATATTTTTTTCTTTTAAAGAATGTTCTTCCAAGGTTTTTAAAACCGCTTCTTTACGGTTTATCTCAACGGTTTTAAAATCCATACTTTGGGGTACCGTACCCAAAACCGAAATTATACCGTTGCTTTGCCTGTCTATATGAGCGGGATATGCCGTACCGCCGAAGCTTTCGGCTAAAGGCTTTACTTCTTCGCAGGTAACGGTTGTGGCGTTAGAAAGCAAATATTCTTCGGTTTTTACAATATTGTCGTTTTCGTCCAAAATATACTGATTACCGAAAATATCCTCTCGGTTTTTAATTAATGTACGCTTTTTATCTATATAATCGTTAAATTTTAAAGCGTTTTCCAAATGTTCAAAAATACAAATTATGTGTATGTCCTCCGCGGTGGTAAGTTCCATTCCGGCAACCGGAATTATATTGTACCTTTCCGCCGCTTTAAAAAAAGCAGGGCAGTTCCTTGCAGAGTTATGGTCGCATAAAGCTAAAATATCTATTTTGCACAAATGCGCCATACCGCAAAGGTTATTGGGGGTATTATCGTTATCGGCGCAAGGCGAAAGCGAAGAATGGGTGTGTAAATCGTAATATAGTTTATTCATTGTATATTACCCTTTGTGGGTTGTTTTAGGCGGCGCCCGAAAAAATATTTTATTTTTTCGGGGCAAAGCCTTTGGCTTTGCCGCAAACAAAAATTTGCGGCGCCGCCATAATATAAACTTTAATTTTTATATCAAAAAATCATTTTAAAAGCCGGCTAATTTTTATTGCCGCTTCGTATGCTGTTAAATTTGTTAAAATCAAATTTATTTGTTTTTGCTTTGCGGCGGTAAGTAAATCATCGTCCGGCGTTACGCCTTCGGCTAAAATTACAGCCGAAACATCTGCCAAAGAGGCAACCGCAGCTACATTAATGTTAGACATTATGGTTATCCATAAATCGTTTTCTTTGGCTCTTCCCATAACAAAGCTTAATAGATCTCCTATGTAGCAGCCGGTAACGGCTCGGTTTTTGTCCGCCGCATTTAATGCCGTAAAGTCTTCTTTTTGTAATAAATCCAAAACGGTCATTTTTATATTAACCTTTCTTTTTGGTTTGCCGCACGCCAAGCCAAAACTTTTGTTTTGGCAAAAGCCTTCGGCTTTTGAGAAAAGCAAAGCTTTTCTCTTGGCGAGGTATTTGCTTTTGCGTATTTTATCGGTGTTTTATTTTTTTAAAGGCTTGGTTTTTATTCTTTGTTTTTGTTTTTATTTTTGGCTTTCGCAATTTTTATTTTCGTCTTTTAAATATATATCCAAAAGCGGACATCTTAAAGTTTTTCCGCTTTTGCTTTTTTCTTTAACTGCGTCTTCGGCAAATGCCCGGCAGTTCGGTGCACCGCAGGCACCGCAATCTATTCCCGGTAAAGAATCCCTAAGCTTTTGAATATCTCTCATCATTCTCATGGATTCCGCCATATTGTTTGAAAGTCTTGAAATAGGATCATATTCCGGTAAATTGTTAAAAAAATAGGTTTCGGGAATGTACTGCTCGTTTTTGTTTAAAAAATTTTGAGAAACCGGTAAGTATCTTCGTAAAGACTGCAATCTTGCTTTTGCAATAAACGGATTTTGCATTGCCATAACTCCGCCTACGCATCCGCCGGGACAGGCGTTTAACTCCACAAACTCCAAAGGCGGAATATTGCCGTTTTCAATTTGGTCCAAAACCCTTATGCAGTTTTCTATTCCGTCCGCCGCCAAATAATTTTCGTTAAATATAGCCGTAGATTCTCCGCCGGAACTTGCCCAGCCTACGCCTATCATTCCCGATTCCAGCATATAATCTAAATTTTCGTTGTTTAAATGCTTCATTTCGTTTATAAGCAAAAAGTAAATATCGTTTATCGAAACCACAACGTCCACTTTGCTTTTATAGTCCGAAAATCCGTTTTTAACATAGCTTACTTTAGCGGGACACGGCGAAATAAAACAAACTCCTATATCTTCGTCCGTTAATTCGGGGTGTTTTTCTTTTGCTCTTTTTCTTGCCTTTGCCGCGGCTATTTCCATTGGCGGCAAAAGCTTTAAAATATTATCGTTTAAAGACGGAAAGCGTAAGCCTATTAACCTTATTATAACAGGACAAGCCGAGCTTATTGCGGGTATTTTTACGCCTTCGGTTTTTAAATAAAGCCTTGTGTAAGCCGATACGAACTCGGCGGCTTTGCTAACCTCGTAAACATCGTCAAATCCTATTTTTAATAATCCGTTTAAAACGTAATCAACATCTTCCAAATTTTCA
This sequence comes from Oscillospiraceae bacterium, assembly GCA_902796905.1. Classification (GTDB taxonomy): domain Bacteria; phylum Bacillota; class Clostridia; order Oscillospirales; family Acutalibacteraceae; genus UMGS1279. The sequence continues at coordinate 48,332 of CADBQU010000024.1, forward strand.
AATTGAGCGTAAAGCGTGGGTGCCGGCAATGCAATTTTATATTTAAATTTTTGCATATCTTCAAGCTTGCCCGAAACCGCTTTTTTTGCTTTGTGCGGACATTGCCTTATACATTCGCCGCAGTCTATGCATCTTTTTTGGTCTATAACCGAATGCCCGTTTTTAATTCTTATGGCTTCGGTGGGGCAATGGTGCAAACAGGTAGTACAACCGGTACATTTGCGTTCGTCCAGCAAAACCGAATGTTCGTAAACTTTCATACTTACCCACCGCCTAAAACATTTTGATTATATAAAAACAGTTGTGTTTATATAATGTATAAAAAATATATAATATAAAAAATTATAAAATTATAAATTATAAAATATAAAAAGGTATGCACAAAAAAGTAAAGAATAAAACCGATTTAAATAAAAAACGTACAATTAAATTTGCAAAAAAATTATAAATTAATTCGCATAAAAACCGTAGTTCCTACGCCCACTTCCGAAGTTATTTTCATTTCGTCCGTATATCGTTTCATATTGGGCAGCCCCATTCCGGCGCCGAACCCCAAAGAACGTATGTTATCGGGAGCGGTGGAAAAACCCTCCTGCATGGCTTGCTCTATGTTTTTAATTCCCGGCCCGGTATCTTTTAAAACTATATCAATACAGTTCTCTTCAACCGTAACAGTGGCTTCGCCGCCGCCGGCATGAATTACCATATTAATTTCCCCCTCGTACATAGCAATAGACACCCTGCGTATTATTTCGGGAGAAATACCCAGCTGCCGCAAATTTTTTTTAACGTTAACCGAAGCCTGACCGGCGGAGGTAAAGTCCTCACCGTCTACATTAAAGTTAAAAACTACGTTGTTGTTCATTTTTACACTCTCTTATTTTTTTACCTTGTTGCCTACAAGACCGTTTGCATAAAGAATTCCGCAGGCCTCGTACATACGTTTGTCGGTTGCCATTAAAACTATGCCGCTGTCTTTTGCCAGCTGAATCATCTGCTCGGTAGGCTCTTTGCTTCTTACAAAAACAATGCATACCATATCCATCATTTCGGCAGTTCTTATAACCTGAGGGTTAACAAGGCCGGTAAGTAAAACCGCCTGGTCTTTTACATAAGCCAAAACGTCGCTCATCATATCGCTTCCGCAGGCAGAATAAACGTGCTTGCCCAAAAGTTCTTCGTTGCATATAACTTTAGCGTTTAAAAGCTCTTGCATAGTACAAATTTTCATACTTTTCCCTCAGTTTCGGTAAATATAATATAAGTAGTATAAGTAAAGTGAGTAATATATTTTATTTGAATAAATATATTTTAAGTGTTTGTATTTTTATAAGTAATTGTATTGTCTAAGCCGTACAACATTAGCATTGGTATATATTACAAATCGGTTATCAGTCTTTGTATTTTTCCAAAATACCGTCTATATCGTCAACGGTCAATCTTCCGTAAACATCGTCGTTAACGGTTAAAACCGGAGCCAATCCGCAGGCGCCTATACATCTGCAGGCCTCAACCGAAAATTTTCCGTCCGCCGTGCATCCGCCGTCTTCAACTCCTAATTTTTCCAAAAGCTTTTTAAAAATATCGCCGGAGCCTTTTACATAACAGGCTGTACCCAAGCAAACGGAAATTTTGTATTTTCCTTTAGGATTAAGCGAGAAAAACGAATAAAAAGTTGCAACGCCGTAAACTTCCTGTAACGGAATGTTTAAACCGTTTGCAACCATTCTTTGAACTTCATAAGGCAAATAACCGTAAATTTCCTGAGCTTTTTGCAATACGGGAATTAATGCGCCTTTTTCGCCTTTTTCTTCTTCAATTACTTTTAAAAGCTGTGCTTCCTGTTCTTTAGAACCGGCAAAAGGGATATTGCTTTTTGTGGACATAGCTTTTTCCTCCTTGGAATTTTTATAAAAACAGTTGTTTTTAAATTTTAAAGGTATAAGATAAATTTAGTATTAACGTTCTTTTGCAAACGTTAATACTTATTATCTTATATCTAAAGTTTATTTTAACATATAAGAAAAATAAAATCTATCAAAAAGCATTTTTATAAGTGTAGATTATTTAACCAATTTTTTGTGCAATTTATATAAAAATATGTTTTAAAATATACTATTTTAGAATAAAAAAGTATACTTTTTTAGTATATATTATCGTTTTTTGCAGGAAATAGCCATAAACGCCGAAGTTAAAAAACAAATTATATTTTATTGTATGAAATCTTTATTTTTATATTAATATGTGTTATAATGTTCGCAGACAATTGATGCTTTGCATCAATTAAAAGCCTTCGGCTTTTGCAACTTTCGTTGTGTCTGCTCCATTGAATGGCCAAAAGCAAAATTCTTACGAATTTTAAAACGGCCGTTGCCGTTTTAAGCTGCGCTTTGCTTTTGTGATATAATGTTCGCAGACCAAACAAAACAAAGTTTTGTTTGCAAATGCTTCGCATTTTGCAGCTTTCGCCGCGTCTGCTCCGTTGAAATTTAAAAATCTTTTTGCGTTGCAAAAAATGCAGCTTACGCTACCCAAAGCCTTAAAATAACGGCTGTGCCGTACGCAAACAAAGCTTTTACAGGTTTTTATTAAACCTTTTTATAAATTCATAAACTTAAAAAAATATTTCGGAGAATAATATGTGCAACAAAGAAGAAATTTTAAAAAATGTAAAAATAATATACAACAAAACCGAAAAATTCAATACCACGCGCATAGCTTTTAATTTTATTTTGCCGCTTAACGAAAAAGAAATTGCGGCAAATGCATTGGTCCCGTATTTGTTAACCTCCTGCGGAAAAAATTATCCCGATTTTCAAAAACTTAATTTAAAGCTTTTGGATTTATACAATGCCGATATAGGCGCCGTATGCGACTTTAACGGAGACAATCAGCTTTTAAAAATTTATTGTTCGTTTTTAAACGACGAAGTTACCGAAGAAAAAAACGAAGAAAAAGCGGTTAATCTTTTGTTGGACCTTATTTTTAATCCAAGGGTTGAAAACGGTGCGTTTTTAAAAGAAGACGTAGAAAGAGAAAAACATTTAACGGCCGAAAAAATAAAAGCGTTATTTAACGAAAAACGCAAGTACGCTTTGGCGGTTACGGTTAAAGATATGTTTAAAAACGAGCCTTACGGAAATTTTGTAAGCGGCAACTTGGAAGATGTTTTGGCTTTAACGGGAGAAACGCTTTACAACGCCTACATTAATATTTTAAAGAAATCCACAATATTAATTAATGTAATAGGCAGCAAAGAGCCGGCGGGTATTAAAGAAAAAGTGCTGGAGCGTTTAAGCAAAATAGATCGCGACCCGGCAGAATTAAACGAAACAAAAACAGAAAACGGCGGAAAAGTAAACGAAATTACGGAATACGCCGAAATTGCCCAGGCAAAAATGGTTTTGGGCTTTAAAGGCGAAAAGCCGTATAATATTTTGGAAAGCGCCGCGCTTTCGTTATTTACCGATATTTTAGGCGGCGGACCGTATTCCAAATTGTTTACGGTTGTAAGAGAAAAAATGTCGCTTTGCTATTATTGCGCCGCAAGAAGCAAAAGGAGCAAAGGATATTTTACAATAGATTGCGGCGTAGACGTAGCCAATATAGAAAAAGCCAAAGCCGAAATATTAAATCAGCTGGAGCTTATAAAAAAAGGCGAAATTTCTTTGGATGAAATTTTAAGCAGTAAAACGGCGTTAAAAGAATCGCTTTATTCTTTAAACGATTCGCAATCGGCAATAGAAAATTGGATAACCGTTAACGAAAATTATAAACATATACCCACAAATCAAGACGTTATGGCAAGAATAGATAAAGTTAATATAAACGATATTGTAAATATAGCCAAAACCTTTAAGCTAAGCACGGTTTATTTGCTGCTTCCCAAACAGAAATAATTTTATTTACCGGCTTAAAAGGAGAACAAAAAAATGAAATTTAAAACAACCGAAATTAACGGAAAACAATTATTGTCCTTTACACATAAATCGGGGTTGGAAGTTTTTATTTATAAAATGGAGGACTTCAGAACAACATATACTGTTTTCGGAACCCGTTACGGCTCTATAGACAACTGTTTTTCGGCCGACGGAGAAACCGTTACGGTACCTGCCGGAATAGCGCATTTTTTAGAGCATAAAATGTTTGAATGCGAAGACGGAGACGCCTTTTTAAAATTTGCAAAAACAGGTGCGTACAGCAATGCGTATACTTCGTTTGACAGAACCTGCTATTTATTTAACTCTACAAATTTGTTTGAAGAAAATTTAAAAATACTTTTAAACTTTGTAAGCGTTCCGTATTTTACAAAAGAAACGGTGGAAAAAGAGCAAGGCATAATAGGACAGGAAATAACCATGTACGACGATATGCCGAATTGGAGAGTTTTTCATAATCTTTTAAATGCTCTTTACAAAGAACATCCCATAAAAATAGATATTCCCGGAACAAAAGAAACAATAGCAAAAATTACGGATAAGCTTTTATACAGCTGTTATAACACGTTTTATACGCCTTCGAATATGTTTTTGGTTATTTGCGGAGACGTAGATGAAAATACCGTGGCAAAAATTGCGGACCAAGAAATTTTGCAGGTAAAAAAAGAACCGGCAAAGGCAATTTTTAAAGAAGAACCCAAAAGTGTTTGTAAAAATTTTATTTCGCAAAAAATGGAAGTTTTAAAACCTTTGTTTGCAATAGGCTTTAAAGATATGGCAAATAAAACCTTAAAACAAACAACCGCAATGGATATATTGGTTAAAATTTTGGCGGGAGAAACTTCAAATATGTACAAACGCCTTATAGACGAAAAGCTTATAGACGATGATTTTACGGCGGAATATAATTCCGGAAGAGGCTTTGCTTTTGTTTCGTTAGAAGGCGCTTCCGACAACGTAAACCGTGTTTGCGAAATAGTTTTGGACGAAATAGAGAAAGCAAAGCAAAACGGCATAAGCGAAGAAGAATTTAACACCGTAAAAAAAGGCGTTACGGGAATTATTTTAAAACAGTTTAATAATCCGGAGCAAGTGGCTTCGATGTTGGTGGATTGCGCCGTTAAAAAAGTGGATTTGGCGGAAGAGCTTAAAATTATAAAAGAAATTACATTAAAAGACGTAACCGACTGTTTGGAAGTGTTTAAAAAAGAAAACTATGCGCTTAGCATAATAGAATAAAAGCATAGATAAAGCATAAATACGGTTTAATAAATTAAAAATTTGGCAGCTACGGCGAAAAACCCAAAACAAAACTTTTGTTTTGGGCAAAAGCCTTGGCTTTTGCAAAGCCCGCAGGGCTTTGAGTTTTTCGCCTTATGGTTTTTCTAAAACACAAAACATAAAAAGCAAAAAAACATAAAATTTTATAAATAAAGTATACATAAATATATAGAATGAATGGATGAGTTTATGGAAAGCATAACAATTTTCGGTTTAACCTTTAAAATTAATCCCATAGCATTTACCATTCCGTTTTTAAATTGGGATATTTACTGGTACGGCATTTTAATAACCGTCGGCTTTTTGCTTGCCGTTATTTTTGCCGCAAAAAATGCAAAACGGTTTGATTTAACATTTGACCAAATAACCGATTGTCTTATTATAGTTTTGCCCATAGCAATTATTTGCGCAAGGCTTTATTATATGATTTTTGACGGCACTCCCATAACTCAGTTCTTCAGTTTTTCATCCGGACACGGTTTTTCGGGTCTTGCCATATACGGCGGAGTTATAGGAACGTTTGTAGCTTTGTTTTTTGTTTGCAAGTTTAAAAAGATTAATATTTTAGATATAATAGATATTACTTCTTTGGGATTTTTAATAGGACAGGGTATAGGCAGATGGGGAAACTTTTGTAACCAGGAGGCCTACGGCGCCGCTACCGGCAGCAGCTGGTTTGGAATGACCGGAAGCATTATAGAAAGAGAAATGGGCAAAGGTGTTTTGGTTCATCCCTGCTTTTTGTACGAATCCGTTTGGTGTTTGCTTTCGTTTTTTATAATAAACAAAATAACCAAAAAACGTAAATTTAAAGGCGAAGCGGTTTTGCTTTATTTGGCGTTTTACGGATTTGAAAGAACAATTGTTGAAGGCTTTAGGACCGATAGCCTAATGCTTGGAAATATAAGGGTTTCTCAGCTTTTATCGGCGTTGCTTTGCATAGCGTCGGTTACGGCTTTAATTATTATATGTAAAAAAATAAATTCAAAAGCCGAAAACGATAAACTGAGCGCTGCTTCTATAATTACCGGAGAAACGCCGGAAGTTATAAACGAAACGGAAGAAAAAGCAAAATTAAAAGAGGATACGGATATAAAAACCGTAAAAACCCAAAACGAAGCTTTTGAAGATACCGAAAATAAAAATGATGAAAAGAACAAAGAAAAAAATAAAGAAGAAAACAAAGAAGATTTAAGTTAGTTTTAGTTTGAAAAGTTTATTAAAATTTTATTTGCGGCAATAAACAAAAAAGCGGCGGCAAAAACGCCAAGGCGTTTTAAAGCCAAAACTTAAAGTTTTGGCTTTGGGACAAAATAAATTTTGTCCCTGCCGCCGCAAATATAAAAAACCTAACGGGAGAGAGTAAATGAAAGATAATATATTAAGCGGAAAAGAAATATCGGCGGCGGTTAAAGAAAAATTAAAACTTAAAACCGAAAACTTAAAAAAACAGGGCATTAATCCGGGTTTGGCAGTAATAATTGTAGGCGAAGATCCTGCAAGCAAGGTTTATGTAAACAATAAAAAGAAAACTGCCGAAAGCTTAGGGATTTATTCCGAAATTTACGAGCTTCCCGAAAACACCGAACAGTCGGAGCTTTTAAAATTGGTTGAAGCTTTAAATAAAAGGGACGATATAAACGGAATTTTATGCCAGCTTCCGTTACCCAAACATTTAAACGAAAAAGAAGTTATAAATAAAATAGATAAAAATAAAGATGTAGACGCTTTTCATCCCGAAAACGTAGGTAAAATAATGTTGGGCGAGCCTTTGTTTTTGCCTTGTACTCCGGCGGGAGTTATGGAAATGCTTAAATATAAAAACATAAATATACAGGGTAAGCACTGTGTGGTTGTAGGCAGAAGCAATATTGTAGGCAAACCGATGGCCATGCTTTTATTAAAAGAAAACGGAACGGTTACCGTTTGCCACAGCAAAACCGAAAACCTTAAAAAAATATGCAAATCGGCAGATATTTTAGTGGCGGCAGTGGGCAGACCTTTGTTTATCACAAAAGATATGGTTAAAAAAGGCGCGGTTGTTATAGATGTTGGAATTAACCGCTTAAAAGACGGCAAACTTTGCGGAGATGTGGATTTTGAAAAAGTTTGCAAAAAAGCCGAATACATTACTCCCGTGCCGGGCGGCGTGGGCGTAATGACCGTTACCATGCTTATGCAAAACACCCTAAAAGCGGCGGAGCTTCAGTTTAATGAAAAAATCAACGAGAAAAAATTAAAAGAAGCCCCTAAAGCAAAAATAAAAACAGAAATTAAAGCCAAAACCGAAAGCGCAAAAAAAGCAATAAAAAAAGCGGTAACTTCCGCCGCAAAAAAACAAAAAACGGAAGCCGAAAAAATAAAGGCCAAAGCAAAAGCATTAGCCTCAACAAAAGAAAAAATAAAAGATAAAGCAAAAGATAAAGCAAAAGATAAGGAAAAAGAAAAAGTAGAAGAAATAAAAACCGAAAACCAAACGGAGAGTAAAAATGAAAACAGTTAAAAAATTTTTTTGTGTGGTTTTTTCTGCAATATTTTTAACCTTAAACTGTTTGGCTTTTAGCAATAAAGATTTAAATTTAAGCTTTACAACCCCTAACGGATATACGGAACTAAACCAAAAAAACGCAAAGAAAAATCCGGAGCTTTTAGAGCTTTTGGGACACAGCAAAGAATCGTTTGCCAAATATTTGGAGGATAACGATATTTGCTATTTTGCGCTTACACCTAAAAACAAGGAACAAATAATAATAAAAACCTTTGAAACCGATTTTTCAAAAGAGCTTAAAGACCTTTCCGCCGGCGACGAAAACGATGAAACTTTAGTAAAGGCAATAGTGCCTAAAGACGCTTCGGCTTATTCGGTTGTAACGCTTCAGGGCACAAAGTATTTTCAAATAATTTTTAAAAATACCGACAGCGGCGGAGCTTTTACCGCCGTTCAGTATTTAACGGTAAGGAATAAAAAATTTTACAGTATTTGTTTTAATTTTTCCGAGAAAAACCTATCTCGGGAAACCTTGAATAATTCTTTTAATATGGCAAAAAGCCTAAAAATTAAAAACACTTTGGCGGCGGCGGTTTGGTCCGCACAGGATATTTTAATTTTAATGCTTATAGTTTTGGGCATAATAGGTATAACCGTTATAATAGGTTTAATTATTTATTCTTTTGTAAAGGATATTATGCAAAAAAAGAAGCAAATAGAAACCGGCGGAGATATAAAAATAGAACGCAGACGGTTTAAGTAATACTGTTTTTTATATTTTAAATTTCAAATTTGTTAATGATTTATTAATTTTTTAAAATAAAAAATATAAACTTTATATTGTAGTATAATGGCAAAGAAAAGATAAAAAGCATATTTTAGATATGTTTTTTATTTTAAAATTCTATATAAATCGGGAGAGTTAAAAGTGGATAATTTTAATAATACCAATCCATTGGAAAATAACAATCAGAATAACAATCAAAATAACAATCAAAACGATAATCAAAACGATAACCCCAATACCGAGGTTATTAAAGAAAATAATGCGGACGCAAACGGATATACCGTTACACCGAACGGAAGTTTTTTTAATGCCGAAAATCCGGTTAAAGCCGAAAAAGCCGTTGATACAACCGAAAAAGCAAATACCGAAAACAACGGAAATTTTGAAAACGTTTTAAATGCAAACGAAAATGATGTGCAAAATAAAAACGAAAATCAAAATATAAATATAAATTCGGCGCAAAACGGTTTTAATTATCAAAACGTTAACGGAACTTCGAACCAACCTCAAAATAATATGAATTCGTTTTTCCCGAACGGTCAGTACAGCTATATGCCGCCCAAACCCGAAACACCCAAAAAGAAAAAGAAAAGCGGAAAGTTCAGCTTTGCAACCGTTATAGTTTCGGCTGTAGTAGCTGCGGTTATAGGCGCTTCAAGCGCGGCGGTTTGTTTGTATACGGCAGGCTACAATTCTTCAAATAACAATAGCTCTTCTTCGGCTTCCCTTCAAACGGCGTCGGCGTCAAACAGTAAAATCACCATTGAATCCACCGCCTCAAATGCAGTGGAAGCGGTAGCAACCAAAGCGGGACCTTCGGTTGTAGGTATAAGAACCACGGCGTCCGTTGCAAGCTTTTTCGGAAATTCAAGCGAACAATCGGATGAAGGCAGCGGAATTATATATACTGCCGACGGTTATATAATTACAAACTATCATGTAATAAGCCCGGCGTTAGAATCCAGAAGTTCTAAAATAGAAGTTTATCTTTCAAGCGACCAAAAAACCGCAATATCGGCTTCGGTAGTAGGTTATAACATTACTTCCGATTTAGCTGTTATAAAAATAAACAAAACCGGATTAACGCCTATAGAGCTTGCGGATTCTTCCAAGCTTAAGGTAGGTCAGTATGCAATAGCAATAGGAAATCCCGGAGGACTTGAATTTATGAATTCCGTAAGCTACGGAATTATAAGCGGATTAAACAGAAGTGTTTCTACCGGAACAGGCACTTCCATGGCGCTTATTCAAACCGACGCCGCCATAAACCCCGGAAACTCCGGCGGAGCTTTGCTTAACACCGAAGGCAAATTAATAGGCGTAAACAGCGCAAAGCTTGTAGATACCAGTTTTGAAGGTATGGGATTTGCAATTCCCGTTAACAGCGTAAAAGAAATTTGCAATAAAATTATATCCAAACAAAACGACCCGACACCGTATATAGGTATAGAAATAAGCCAAACTTATACAGCCGAAGCGCTTAAAAATTTGGGATACCCCGAAGGCGCGGTTGTTAACGGTGTAACATCCGGCGGACCCGCAAGCGAAAGCGGAATAAGAAGAGGAGATATTATAACCGAATTTAACGGCAAAACAATTTCTTCTTACAAAGCCTTGGAGGACGCTATTAAAGACAGTAAGGTAGGCGATACCGTAACGGTTAAGCTTTACCGTTCCGGAAGATTTTATTCTACAAATATTACCGTTGCAAGCAACACTTCCAACACAAAATAAAATATATGGGCGGCAGCCCCGCCAAAAACAAAAATTGTTTTTGGCGTAAAAAGCTTTTAAAAAAGCTTTTTAAAAGCCCTTCGGGCTTTGGGCGTGCCGCCCGCAAAAAAACCTATCCCGTTCGCTGCCTAAAATCTCTCCATAAAAGTTTTTTACACATTTTTACATATATTTAAATTCTACATACAGTTATAATAAAATAAGTAATATATAAGGTAGCGAAGTTATTATAAAGGAGGAAACTTTAAAAGTTTTCTCCTTATTTTTATTTTTAAAATAAAACAAACAAAAATTTTACGAATTTAAAATTAATACATTAACACAAAAACATAAGATTATTTCGGTTGTATAAAATAGCTAAAAACATAATATAATTTTGTTAAAAATTCCAAATTGCAAATAACTGATTAAGCGGTTAAAATGGCAAGTGCAAAAGATAGAATATTGATAAAATAATTATTTTTATACTTTTTGCAAAGTAATTTGCAAATTTAAAAAACAAAAGTTAAAGTACGGCGGAAGAAGAGAAGCTATATGAAAAAAGTAAAATATGTTGACCCTATAATAGGTACGGTCGGCGATGAACAGGCAATTGCAAAAACCGTGCACGGCGGCGGAAAAACTCACCCCGGAGCCTGCGTGCCGGGAGGAATGGTACAGCTTTCGCCCGATACCGTAACGGGAGGCGATAATACAACCGGATATAATTATTGCCACAATACAATAGAGGGTTTTAGCTTTAATCATATGAGCGGCTGCGGCTGGTACGGCGATTTGGGTAATTTGCAGGTTATGCCCATAACCGGGAAAACAGATTTGCGCAGCGGAAGCAACGAAGAACTTCCGTTTAAAAAAGGTGCTATTGGGTGGAAGTCGCCTTTTTCACACAAAAAGGAATGGGCAAAAGCAGGATATTATGCCGTGGAATTAGAGCGCTACGGAATTTTGGCGGAAGCTACCGTTGCGGAACATACTGGAATGCTGCGGTTTACTTATCCCCAAAACGAACGGTCCAGCATAATATTTAATTTTTCAAGACGAATTGCCGGGCATGCGGATTTTGAACATATAGATATTATAAGTAACAGCAGGTTGGAAGGATACATACGCTGTACGCCTGCCGGAGGCGGTTTCGGCCGCGGAGCCGGAAATATTTCGTATATGCTTTATTTTGTATTTGAGTTCTCAAAACCGGCGGAAAATTTTAGGTTTTTCGGTAACGAAGAATATGCGGAAGAAAATTTAAGAAGCTTTGAGGGCGAAGACGTAGGATTGACTGCAAGGTTTTCTACCGAAAAGGGAGAGAAAATTTTAATAAGGTGCGGAATTTCTTATGTGGATTTAGAAGGCGCACGCAATAATCTTTTGTGCGAATGTAACCATTTTAATTTTGAAAAATTAAAAAATGAAGCGGAGGAAAAGTGGGAGCAGGCCTTTAACTGCGTGGAAGTTGCAGGCGAAAACGAAGTGGATTTAACGCTTTTTTATACCTGCTTGTATCATACTTTGCTTGATCCCAGAATTTTTACGGACAGGGACGGAAGGTTTCGCACCCCGAACGGCGAAATTCATTGTACGGATTATACACAGTATACTCAGCGTACTATGTTTAGCGGTTGGGACGTTTACAGAAGCGAATTTCCGTTACTTACCGTTTTGCGTCCGGATATTGTAAACGACGAAGTGAATTCGCTTATTAAATTAGCCGAAATAAAAAATTCGGCTTTCCCAAGGTGGGAGCTGGTAGGAAACGATTCCCGCTGTATGGTGGGCGACCCCGGACTTCTTGTAATTGCCGACGCTTATTTAAAAGGAATTTGCAATTTTGATGTACCAAAAACATATAAAATTGCGCTTGCTTCCTGCAAATCGGCGGAAACACTAAATCAAAAGCCTTTTTCGTCGCTAAGACCAAAAACAAAGCAATATATTAACGATGCCTATGTGCCGTTAAATTTAAGCGAAACTTTGGAATTTTTATATGCGGATTATGTTATGTCTTGCTTTGCTAAAGCCGTAGGGCAGGAAAAAGACGCGGAGTATTTTATTGCGCGCTCAAAAAAATACCGTGAAAATTTTAATTCCAAAACCGGATTTATGGGACCGAGAGATTCTGAGGGGAATTTTGTACCGGTAAATAACGAGTACGATGAAAACGGTTGTGTAGAAAGCAATATTTTTCAGCAGTCTTGGTTTGTGCCGTATGATATTAAGGGGCTTAGCGAATTGTTCGGTTGCGAGCGTACAATTGAATTGTTGGAGAGATTGTTTGAAAAAGCCGATTTTACCGCTATGTGGAATATTAATTATAATCATTCCAACGAACCGTGCCATAATATTACTCATTATTTTAACGAGTTGGGACAGTCATATCGTACACAGTACTGGACAAGACGGGTGCAGAAAGAGGCATACCGTTTAAGTGCGTTCGGATTTTGCGGAAACGAAGATGTAGGTCAGCTTTCTGCATGGTATGTGCTTTCTGCAATAGGCTTTGCACAAATTTGTATGGGCAGTAACCGTTTCAGCATAAATACCCCTCTTTTTAAAAAAGTAAGTGTACGGCTGAATAAAAAATATCATTCCTGCAAAAACTCCGATACATTTAAAATTGAATGTGATAAAAATCCCCTTGAGTATCCGTATATTAAGGAGATATATTTAAACGGTAAAAAGCTTGACAGGAATTATTTAATGTACAAGGAAATTACAAACGGCGGAGAGCTTAAATTTGTATTATCCAAAACTCCTTGTAAAAATATATAGCATAAAAACAGAGTGTTTACGAATAATTAAAGCAAAAAATAAAAAGTAAAAAATTAGCCTTTTGGGGAAATAAGCGGCAGCTTTAAAAATCGCAAAACAAATTTTATGCTCTTTTACCGCTTTTATAAAAAATTTGCAAACAAAAATGCAAAACATTTTAAAAAGCTTTTGGCAGTATAAACCGTAAAACAAAAGTTAAAAAACAAATAATAAAAACCGACAAAAATAAATAATAAAAATAAATAATAAAGAGAAATAATAAAAATAAATAATACAGAAAGGGTATTGTACGGCAAAGCGGTACAGTACAAAAATAATAATGACCGTGCATGATATTTACCAAAATAAACCGGCGTTTGGCTTAGGGCAGCGCTGGATGGATTGCACCCCTATAGGAAACGGCTGTACGGGCGCCGCCTTTTACGGAGGAACGGCGGAGGATATTTTGGCTGTAAGCCGCGCAGATTTGTGGTGGAACGGCAGGGAATCTTCCGTTCCGGATGTTTCGCATATTTTGTACAAAATGCGCGCATTGCAAAAAGAAGGCAATTTGGAAGAAGCCTGCAATATGATGTACGACGCACTTCAAGATGCAAATTATAATACAAACGTGGCAAATATGCGCACACTGGGCTGTGTAAAATTCAGTTTTGAATGCAGCGGTATTTATAATAATTATAAAAGAGTAACGCACATGAATACCGGCGAAGCGCAAATTAAATATTGTTTAGGCAAAAGCAAATTTGAGCGCAGCTGTTTTGTTTCAAGGAAAAGAGATGTTATTATAATGCGTTTGGCAAGCGAAGAACCGTCAGGATTTTCGCTAAGCCATGGATTTTACGACAGTTACGAGGGTACCGACGGAGAAAAAACTTTAAAAGATACCGACGGTAAATTTGCGCAGTATAAAACGGCGGACGACTGTATGATATATTCTTCTTCCAACGAAGGAAAGTTTTTCGGAATAGTAACCAAAGCGATTTCCGACGGTTTGGTTAAAACGGAAGAAAACCGTATATCCGTGTCGGGTGCAAAGGACAGTCTTTTAATAATAAAAGCTTTTTCGGGGGCGAAAAACCGAAAATCGGCAGAGCGTGCCGCAGTAAAAGCGGTAAACAGTTGTCCTTTAGAGTATAAAAAACTGTTTAAAGAGCATAAAAGCTTGCATGCAAGATTATATAACAAAGCCGATATAAAATTATATTTCGGAAGAACATATCATTCAAACGAGGAATTGCTGGCAAACGCAAGAGAAAAAGAATGTTCTGCCGAGCTTTCCGAAAAACTTTGGCGCTACGGACGGTATTTGTTTATAAGCGGCGTAAATAAAAACGGACTTCCGTTTCCGCTTTACGGTTTATGGCCTTGCGGATACGAACGGGTGTGGTCGCAGCATGTTGGAAACGAAAATGTTGAAATTATACATTGGCATGCCGCCGTTGGCGGACTGAGCGAGTTAATTGTACCTTTAATTAAATTTTACTGCGGCAAAACGGAAAAGTTTAAAGAAAACGCAAAAATGTTATACGGATGTAACGGTATATTTGTAGGGGCTTATTTGTCGCCCGAAAACTCTTTGGCTACGCCGCATGTTCCGGTAATTCTTCATTTTTTGGGGGTTGCCGGGTGGCTTTCAAGACATTTTTACGAGTATTACCTATGCACAAAGGATGAAAAAACATTTGAGGAAAATATTTTGCCGTTTATGACGGAAGCGGCAAATTTTTACGAAGATTATGTTTACGAAGACAAAAACGGTATGATAGAGCTTTACCCTGCGGTATCGCCCGAAAACACTCCGTTAGAATACATTGATGTAAAACGTAGGACCGCAAACGGTAATGCAATGCCTGTTACGAAAAATCCCACGATTGAATTTGCAATTATGAAAGAACTGCTTAATAATCTTGTGGAGATTTCAAAAACTCATCCGGCTTTAAATAACCGTGTGCCAAAATGGAAAAAAATGCTTTCCAAAATACCCGAGTATATGATAAACGAGAGCGGCGCCGTTGCAGAGTGGATGGATAAATCGGAACACGATTATTATGCGCATCGCCACCTATCGCATTTATATCCGCTGTTTCCGGGCACCGAGATAGAAGACAGCCAAAGGCTTGATTTAATTCCGGCGTTTAAAAAGGCAGTTGATATGCGGGAAATGGGATTTATGACCGGATGGTCGCTGGCACATATGTCGGCAATTTATGCCAGACTTAAAGACGGCGAAAAGGTGTTTGAATCGCTTAATATGTTAGCCAAGGTTTGTTTGTTGGATAACTTTTTTACATTGCATAACGATTATCGCGGTATGGGTATAACAGCAACGGATATGGGAAACGAAACCTTTGCGCCGGTGCAGCTGGACGCGTTAATGGGAGCGGTTAACGCCGTACAGGAAATGCTTATATTTGTGTCGCATAAAAAGGTTAAGCTTTTGCCGGCATGTCCCAAAAACTTTGCAAAAGGCAAGGCAAAACTGCATTTTTTTGACGGCACGGTAAATATGCGTTGGGATTTAAAAACGGAAAATTGCAGGGCGGAATTTACGGCAATAAGAGATACCGCTTTTACGGTGGAGCTGCCCTTTAATAAGGGAATAAAAAAGATTATTTTAAAAGCAAAAGAAAAATATATTGTTGATACCAAAAGCGGCTTTTAAAGTTTTTAAAAAGTATTTATATTTTAAGGAGAAAATTTTTAAAAGTTTTCTCCTTATATTTTAAAAGGATTTTAAAATAAAAACGGCAAAAAACTATTGACAAACCTATAAAAAAAATATATAATATATCTTGCGCTTGGGCCATTAGCTCAGTTGGTTAGAGCAACCGGCTCATAACCGGTTGGTCCGGGGTTCGAGTCCCTGATGGCCCACCATAAAAAAGTCTTACCGCTATAGCGGCAGGGCTTTTTTATTTTGCCTTATATGCGGCGCCGCAAATTTTTTGCGGCAAAGCCAAAGGCTTTGCAAAAGAAAAAATTAATTTTTTCTTTTGACGCCGCACAAAAAAACATCTTGTAAAAAATTTTTACATATGTTAAACTGTACTTGAGGTGGGTTTATGAAAAATTTAACGCAAAACAGAAAAATTTTATTTTTAGGCATTACGGCGGCGGTTGCAATATTATTGGGTCTTTTAAATTTAAGGATTGAAGGTCTTGAAAAGATATTCCCCTGGTATTATACACATTTTTTTGCTTTAAAAAATGTAATATTCCCTTTTTTGGTATGTGTTGTTTTTTCGTTAATAGTTTGCATAAATCATTTAAACTTAAAAAATACGCTTATACTAACAGCCATAGGTATTTTGGGGGTTATAATATACTATTTGGGTAACACGGTTGTAGTGTCTTTAGGCAATATGTATATGGCGGCTGTTTTCAGTATTGCCGTTCCTTTTATATATGCGGCGGCTATAGTTTTATCTGTTGTAATATCCGCCAAGGGGAAATTTTTTATTAAATTAAACAAGGTTTATTTAATTGCAGCCATAGCAATTTTTGCGGTGTTGTTAATTTTAACGGTGGCAGTTAGTATTATTTCTTTTAATACGTTTTCTGTTGATTATTCCGGTAACAATTTTTTTAAAACGATATTTCCTTTAACAAACAATTTTTTCTCGGTTGTGCAGGATATTGAAAATACCGTTATGTATATAGGCTTATTTATGCTTTCCTGCAGCTTTTCTTTTGATAAAAAAGCTGAAATTAAAAAGTTATAAAAATTATAAATTATTATATATATTAAGTATAAAAATTAATGAAAATTTAATAAAAATATGTTAAAATAGTATTGGCGTAAAACCAATACTATTTATTTTTTTAAAAAATTCGGCAAAGCCCAAAGCCCAAAAAATTGGGCTTTGTAAAAGCTTTTTTAAAAGCTTTTGCCGCATACCTTAAACATTTTGTTTAAGGTATGCGGGGCTTGCAGCCGAAAATAAGCCTTTATTAATTTTTATAATTTTTATTACGGAAGTGTTTTTATGATAGCAAATTACCATACGCATACCTTTAGGTGCGGACATGCCGTTGGTACCGACAGAGAATATGTTGAAAATGCAATAAAATCGGGCATTAAAATTTTGGGATTTTCCGACCATGCTCCCTATACTTTTGAAGACGGACATATAAGCTGTTGGCGTATTCCTAAAGAAAAAGAAGAGGATTATGTTAATTCCATAACGGCTTTAAAGGAAGAATATAAAAACGATATAGAAATTCATTTGGGTTACGAGATGGAATATTATCCAAAAGAATTTAACGATATGTATAACTATGTTAAAAATTTAAAAGCGGAGTATTTAATTTTGGGACAGCACAATTTAGGGGAAACTGAAAAAGAGTTTCATCCCACACCTATGCCCTGCGATGACATAAATAAACTTAATAAATACACAGAGCTTATAACGGAAGCCATAAAAACCGAAAAATTTTTGTATGTTGCGCACCCGGATATTTTTAGGTTTACGGGTAAAAAAGAGATTTTTTACAATGCACTTTTAAAAATTGCAAATACGGCAAAAGAATATAATATGCCGTTGGAAATAAATTTTTTGGGAATAAGGGATAACAGGCATTATCCTTCCGCTACATTTTTTGAAGCCTGCAGAGATTCCGGTTGCAAAGTGATTTTCGGTGCCGACGCTCATGACCCAAAAGATTTGGTAAGAAAAGAAGATATAGAAAAAGCCGAAAAAATCGTTAAAGATTATAATTTGAATTTAGTAGAAACACTAAAAATATAATGAAAATATCTTATAGAATTTTGCTGCGCGGTGGATTACGGAAAACCAAAGGTTTTCCGTAATGCTTGCCAAAAGCTTTGCTTTGGGCAAGCATTAAAAGTCTTTGACTTTTAATCCGCCGCGTTTTTATAAAAAACAAAAAAATAAATCGTTAAAATATTGTTTTGTTTTTTAAAAATTTTTATTAATTTTTATTATTTGTATTTATTTTTATGTTTTTTGTGCTATAATAAAATTAAAGTAAAAATTTGGTTTTACTTTAATTAACTTTATTTTATGTTAAAAGTTTTGGAGGTTAAAATTATGGCAAACAAATTTGTTTTAAACGAAACTTCTTATCATGGCAGCGGCGCTATTAAAGAAATAGCTAACGAGGTAAAAACACGCGGCTTTAAAAAAGCGTTCGTTTGCTCCGACCCCGATTTAATTAAATTCGGCGTTACAAAAAAAGTATTGGATGTTTTAGATGAAAACGGTTTGGCTTACTCCGTTTATTCAGATATTAAACCGAACCCCACAATAGCTAATGTTCAGCACGGCGTTAAAGCTTTTAAAGATGCCGGTGCAGAT
This sequence comes from Oscillospiraceae bacterium, assembly GCA_902796905.1. Lineage (GTDB taxonomy): Bacteria > Bacillota > Clostridia > Oscillospirales > Acutalibacteraceae > UMGS1279. The sequence continues at coordinate 66,644 of CADBQU010000024.1, forward strand.
TATATTATCGCTATCGGCGGCGGCAGCTCTATGGATACCGCAAAAGCTATAGGTATTATTATTACCAACCCCGAACACGAAGATGTAAGAAGCTTGGAAGGCGCAATTGTAACGGCAAAAGCCTGCGCTCCTATTATTGCTGTTCCCACCACTGCAGGTACTGCGGCGGAAGTTACCATTAACTATGTTATTACCGATGAAGAAAAACAGCGTAAATTTGTTTGCGTAGACCCGCACGATATTCCTATTGTAGCTGTTGTAGACCCTGATATGATGTCCAGCATGCCTAAGGGCTTAACGGCATTTACCGGTATGGACGCATTAACTCATGCAATTGAAGGCTACATTACAAAAGGCGCTTGGGAACTTTCCGATATGTTCCATATTAAAGCAATTGAAATTATTGCAAGATCTTTAAGAAGCGCTGTTAAAAACGAAGCCGAAGGCAGAAAAGGTATGGCTTTGGGTCAGTATGTTGCAGGTATGGGATTTTCAAACGTAGGTCTTGGCGTAGACCACTCTATGGCTCACACACTTTCGGCTCATTACGATACTCCTCACGGTATGGCTTGCGCTATTCTTCTTCCTACGGTTATGGCTTACAATGCTCCGTTTACCGGTGAAAAATACAGAGATATAGCAAAAGCTATGGGCGTTAAAAACACCGAAAATATGACTCAGGAAGAATACAGAAAAGCGGCTGTAGACGCAGTAAGACAATTGTCTTTAGACGTTGGTATTCCTCAAGACCTTAAAGGTATTGTTAAAAAAGAAGATATTGAAGTTCTTTCTCATGACGCTTATGTAGACGCTTGCCGTCCCGGCAACCCCAGAGAAACCAGCGAAAAAGAAATAGCCGAATTATTTAATTCGCTTATCTGATTTTAGCGGTTCTTTCAATATTTTTTAAAAAGAAAATATAAAAACCAAAAAACTTACATCGCAAAACCAAACGATGTAAGTTTTTTAATTAAATGAAAAATAATAAATATAAATAAAAAATGACGTTTTGGGTTAACGGCGGTTTAAAAGGCTTTGCCTTTTAACGCCAAAACAAAAGTTTCGGCGCTTATTAAAAATTAAAATTAATTTTAATTTTTAATAAAACCGCCTAAAAGGAAATTAAAATGAAAAAAGAAGAAAAAACAAATGCTATGCGTTTTTTGGAAAACAAAAAAATTAATTTTGAGGTTTTAAGGTACGATTCATCTATAGTTAACGGTTTGGATGTGGCAAACGCGTTAAACGAAAATCCCAACACGGTTTTTAAAACCTTGGTTACCGTTGCTAAAAGTAAAATCAATTATGTTTTTATAGTTCCCGTTAATAAAGAACTGGATTTAAAAAAAGCGGCAAAAACAGTAAACGAAAAAAGCATAGATATGATAAAATCCAAAGAGCTTTTACCCCTTACCGGCTATATTCACGGCGGATGCTCGCCTATAGGTATGAAAAAGCTTTTTAAAACCGTTATAGATATTTCCGCAAAGCCTTTGGAATTTTTTTATGTTTCTGCCGGTAAAATAGGTATGCAACTTAAAATTTCGCCAAACGACCTTTTAAAAACAGTGCCTTTTACTTTTGCCGATATTGTAAAGTAATTTAAAGTGATTAACGTGATTAAAGTAAAAATTAAAGTGATTTTAAAAAAAAATATAACGGATACGAGGAATTTCGTATCCGTTGTTTTTTAGTTTTTAGCTTTTGCTTTTTGGCTTTGCAAAATAAAATGCTTTTATCTAAAAAATTATGTTTTAATTTTCGGGTTTTTCTTTGCTTTCGGTTTTTAAAATTTTTAAAGAAAGTTCTTTAAGCTGAGCGTCGTCTACAGGCGACGGAGCGCCGCTCATAGATTCCGAAGCGTTTTGAAGCTTCGGGAAAGCTATAACATCTCTTATGTTATCGGTGTTTGCCATTAACATACAAAGCCTGTCCAAACCTAAGCCGAAACCTCCGTGCGGCGGAGCGCCGTAACGAAAAGCGTCGGTTAAAAATCCGAATTTTCTGTAAGCCTCTTTGTCGCTTAAGCCTAATGCTTTAAACATTTTCTTTTGAAGGTCGGGTCTTGTAATTCTTATGGAACCGCTGGAAAGCTCGTAGCCGTTTAAAACCAAATCGTACGCTTTGGCAAAAACCTTTTCGGGAGCATTGTCTAAATATTCTATGCATTCGTCTAACGGAGCCGTAAACGGGTGGTGCATGGCGTCCCAGCCGCCGGTTTCTTCGTTATACTCAAAAAACGGAAATTCGGTAATCCATAAAAAGTTCCATTTGGAATTATCTATAATGTTAAGCTTTTGAGCAACTATTTGCCTTAATGCGCCCAAAACCGAGAGAACGGTTTTTTTGCGGTCGGCAACAAAAAGGGCAACATCGTGTGGCTCTAAATTGAGTTCTTTTAATAAAGCCTGCCAAACCTCTTGGGAAAGGAATTTTTTAAACGAGCAAGAGGGTTCGGCGTCCGCAAAACGAATAAAAGCAAGACCTTTGGCGCCTATGCCTTTTGCGTGGTCGGTTAATTTATCTATTTCTTTACGGGTTAAAATGTCGGCGGAATTTTTAGCAACAATAGCCCTTACCGTACCGCCGTTATTAATGGTATCGCTAAAAACGCCGAAGCCGCAGTTTTTAAGAATTTCCGAAAGATTTATTATTTTCATATCGTAACGGGTATCGGGCTTATCCGAACCGTAGTTTTCCATAGCTTCGGTATAGGTCATTCTTTTAATAGGGGTTTTAATTTCAACATTTAAAACATCTTTAAATAATCTGTTTATAAAGCCTTCGCCAACTTTAAGAACGTCCTCTACATCTACAAAAGACATTTCTACGTCTATTTGCGTAAATTCCGGCTGACGGTCGGCACGCAAATCCTCGTCCCTGTAACATCTGGCTATTTGCATATAACGGTCAAAACCCGAAAGCATTAAAAGCTGCTTATAAATTTGGGGGGATTGAGGCAAAGCGTAAAAAGAGCCTTCGTGCAGGCGGGAAGGAACCAAATAATCCCTGGCACCTTCGGGAGTGGATTTTATAAGCGTAGGGGTTTCAATTTCTATAAATCCGTTTTCGTCAAAATAATCCCTTGCAACCTTTGTTATTTTATGCCTAAGCAAAATGTTTTTTTGCAAAGAGGGACGGCGTAAATCCAAATATCTGTATTTTAATCTCAACTCTTCTTTGGCGCCTGTAGAATCAGTTACTTCAAACGGAGGAGTTTCGGCAAGGCCCAAAACGTTAAGCTCGGTTACAAAAATTTCAATATCTCCGGTGGGAATATCTTTGTTTTTGCTGCTTCTTTCCCTTACAACGCCTTTTGCGCTTATAACCGTTTCGCTTCTTAAGGCAAAAGCCTTATCAAAAATTTGCTTTTCGGTATTTTGGTCAAAAGCCAATTGAACTATTCCCGAACGGTCTCTTAAATCTATAAAAATAAGACCGCCCAAATCACGGTTTCTGGCTACCCAACCGGCTACTTCAACATTTTCGCCAACGTTTTTAATTGTATATTCGCCGCAATATCTTGTACGATTAATTCCTTTAAAAATATCTAATTCCATTATGCTTACCTTACTTAAATTTTTTACTTTAGTTTATTTTATTGTTTTAATTTATATTTTAATTTTTTGTATAAATTTTATTTGTTTTTTTGATTTTATTTTTGGTTTTTTTAATTTTAAAATTAAAAAAATTTTTTAAATTTGTTTTTCGGTTTGCCGTTTTTTAAAAAATTAAAATCAATTAAAAATATTTAAAATTATTTTAAAAATATTTAAAAAATAGTATTATTTACCCCTTACAATTTCGCGCCAGTCTAAATCTCCGCGTTCCAAGCCGTGAATTAACACTTCGGCGGTGGCTATGTTTGTGGCAAAAGCTATATTATGAACATCACACAAAGAAAGTAATGTTTTTTCGTCGGGGTCATTGGGGTTTGGATTTAACGGCTCGCGGAACATTAAAACCATATCTATTTCTCCGCAGCTTATTCTGCTGGCTATTTGTTGGGTTCCGCCCTGTTTGCCGCTTAAAAACGTATTTATTTCAAGACCGGTGGCTTCTGCTACAAGCTTACCCGTAGTGCCTGTTGCAAAAAGAGTGTTTTTGCTTAAAATGCCGCAGTACGCAATGCAAAACTGTACCATTAATTCTTTTTTTGAATCATGAGCAATTAAGGCTATATTCATTTAAAATCTCCCCACATAAAGTTATATTAAAATAAAAAAACATATAAGTATTTTAATTTAAAAATTCCGTTAAAATTTCGTTTAAAAACCGCCGAATTTTATTCTCGCTTGTCTACAATTAATAAGTATGTGTTATATTTTTTTAATGTTAGGCAAGGGTACGTTTTTGCCGTATAATCTTTCGGTTATTCTTTTAACGCTTTGCTTGGCTTTGTTATTCCTTTTTAAGTGTTTGCCCAAAAACAAAAGAGCCATTTCTTCGTTTTCGGGAATAATTCCCAAAAGCCTTAAAGCGGAACTATCTATTATATTATCTATGTTAACGCCTAAAATTTTAGAGCGAAAACTTCTTTTGTAAACATAACGGTTAATAATTAACCGAGGCTCAAAAAAATCAAGCTCCCTAAGCTTTTCGCCTACTAAAAAAGCGTCTTTAACCGAAATACCGTCCTGCTGGCAAACAACCAAAAATTCACAAAAAGAAGGAATTGCTTTTAGCAAATTAACGTTAAGCCCTGCGGGAAGGTCTAAAATAATATTTTGATATTTAAACGAAAGACCTAACAGAAATTCGTACAGGCCGTTTAAATTAAGCTCGTCTGCAGGCGCAGCCAAAAGAAAAAGATTGGGGTTTACTTTTAACGCGGCTTCGTTTACGGATTTTGTTTTGTTTATACAGTCGTTAATATTAAAAACCTTATTGTCGGCAACGTTAAACATTGTATCAAGACTGCCTAAACGTTCGTCCAAATCCAAAACAATAACGCTTTCGGTTAAGCTTATTTGGCGCGCCAAAATTACGCTGAAACTGGATTTTCCCACGCCGCCTTTGCCCGAAACCACAGCAAATAAACGTCCCATAAATTAACCTCAAAAATTATATTTTTATTCTTATTAATTTTAGCACATACGCTATTTACTGTCAAGAAAATAGCATAAAAATTAAGGGCGGCGAGCCCCGCCAAAAACAAAAATTTGTTTTTGGCGGGGCTCGCCGCCTTATAATTACGGTATAGTTTAAGCTGTAGGAATATTTGCGTCGCTTTCAAGATTGAACTTTTTAACTGCGTCTTCGCGCATTTTGTATTTTAATATTTTGCCGGCAACATTCATAGGGAAAGAATCTACAAAGTCTATGTATTTAGGTACTTTGTGCCTTGCCATATGGCTTTGGATATATTCTTTCATTTCTTCTACGGTTACCTTTTCGCCCTCTTTTAAAATAATGCAGGCCATAATTTCTTCGCCGTATTGCTTGTCGGGAACGCCTATAACCTGAACATCTTTTACGCTTTTGTGGGTGTAAATAAATTCTTCTATTTCTTTAGGATAAATATTTTCGCCGCCGCGTATAATCATATCTTTAAGTCTGCCGGTTATTCTGAAATTTCCTTCGGGTGTTCTGCAGGCAAGGTCTCCGGTATGAAGCCATCCGTCTTTGTCTATGGCTTCCGCAGTGGCTTTGGGCATTTTGTAATAACCCTTCATAATATTATATCCTCTTGCAACAAATTCTCCCGTAACTAAGTCTTCGCATTCCTCTCCCGTTTCGGGGTTTACTATTTTACATTCAATTTCGGGCAAAGGTCCGCCAACCGTTCCTACCCTTACTTCAAGCGGGTCGGTGGTTTTACTCATAGTACATCCGGGACTGCTTTCCGTTTGACCGTAAACAATGGTTATTTCTTTCATATTCATTTTGTTTACAACGTCTTTCATAACGGATATGGGACAGGGAGAACCTGCCATAATACCGGTGCGCATATACGAAAAATCGGTGTTTTTAAAATCGGGATGCTCAAGCAAGGCTATAAACATTGTAGGCACGCCGTGAAAAGCGGTAATATGTTCGCTGTTTATGCAGGCCAATGCCGGTTTCGGAGAAAAATACGGCAAAGGTAAAAGGGTAGCTCCGTGTGTCATTGCGGCGGTCATGGCAAGAACCATGCCAAAGCAGTGGAACATAGGAACCTGAATCATCATTCTGTCGGCGGTAGAAAGGTCCATTCTGTCGCCTATACATTTACCGTTGTTTACAACGTTGTAGTGCGTAAGCATAACACCCTTTGGAAAACCGGTTGTACCCGAAGTATACTGCATATTGCAAACATCGTTTTTATCTACTTTTTCCGCCATATCTAAAACGGTTTTTAAAGAAACATTGCTTTTAAGCTCCATAGCCTGTTCCCAGGTTTTTGCGCCCTTCATTTTAAAACCTACGGTTATAACATTTCTTAAAAACGGTAAGCGCTTGGAATGCAGCGGCCGGTTTTCGGCTTTTTCTTTTAATTCCGGAACAAGCTCTTCTATAATTTCTTTATAGTTGGAATCTCTAAATCCGTCTATCATAACCAAAGTATGAGTATCGCTTTGTTTTAAAAGGTATTCGGCTTCGTGGATTTTATAAGCCGTATTTACCGTTACCAAAACTGCGCCCAATTTTGCCGCAGCCCAAAAAGATATGTACCATTCGGGAATATTTGTAGCCCATACGGCTATGTGCGAGCCTTGTTTTACGCCCATAGCGGCAAAAGCTCTGGCACAATCGTTAACGTCGTCTCTAAACTCGCTGTAGGTACGGGTATAATCCAAAGTGGTATATTTAAACGCGTATTGGTCGGGAAATTCTTCTACCATACGGTCTAAAACCTTAGAAAAAGTTTCGTCTATTAAAAGCTCTTTTTTCCAAACAAATTTGCCGGTTTTGGCATTGTTGCCGTACAATGTGGGCAAAGCCGTACGGGTATCTTTAAAAGAATGCATATAGTTAATAAAGTGGGAAAAGATTATTTCCATACTGTTTAACTCTTTAAACCATTCGGGGTCCCATTCAAGCGAAATAAAACCGTCGTAATTTACCGAACGCAAAGCCAAAATAATATCGTTTACCGGCAATTCGCCTTCGCCTATAAGGCAGTATTCTATATTATTATTATTTTTATCGTTTTTATCGGGCTTATCGTTTTTATCGGTTTCAAAGCTTTGGCTTTTTTCTTGGTTTTCGGTTTCGGATTTTTTATTTTCAAAATCGGAGCCGTTGTTTAAAGAGATAACTTTTTTTGCGTCTTTAATATGTACGTGCTTTACAAAAGCTCCCAAATTTTTAATGGTTTGTTCCGGATTTTCGTTGCCGTTAAAAAATGTTGCGGTTACATCCCAAAGCGCCGCTACGTTATCGCTTGCAAATTTATATAAAATATCGTTTAGGCTTTCGGTGTTTGCAAAAATACCGGAGGTTTCTATTAAAAGCGTAACGTTTGCTTTTTCGGCGGTTGTAATAGCGTTTTTTACCGTATTAAAGAAAATATCGGCATTGGCGTTATTGTTGGCTTTAACCCTTACAAAAGGGACTTTAAGCCTGTTTGCCGCCTTTATACATTCGGTTATTTCTTCCGAGGATTTTTTTGCGTCCTCTTGGGTTTTAAATTCGCAAATGGAATTTATACAGGGAATGGATATACCCATTTCGTTAATTTTTCTTACGGTTGCCGGCGCATTGTGGCTGTCGAAAGGACCGTCTTTTTTTGTAAAGAAATCTCCGTGTATATTATGAAGTTCAATTCCTTTAAATTTTAAATCGTGCGCTATATCGGTAAAATCTTCAAATGAGGCATCATGCCAGCCTTTTGTGGAAAATGCAAGGTTCACAACCTATTCCTCCTCGTAAACTATTTTATTAACAGCGTTTATATACGCCCTTATACTTGATGAAATAATATCGGTGGATAATCCGTTGCCGGAATAAATTTTTCCGCCGTTTTTAAGCTTAACAACGGCAGAGCCCATGGCTTCCTGACCTCTGGTAATGGCCTGAATTTGGAAGTCCTGCAATTCGTATTTTTTGCCCATGGCTTTTTCAAGAGTACAAAAAGCCGCGTCTATAGGACCGTCCCCCATAGAAATAGCCGAAATTTTTTCTCCGTTTTTCTTTAAAACTATTTGAGCGCTGGCTTTAAGAACGTTACCGGTTTGTATAATGTAATGTTCCAGCTTGTAGGTGGCGGGAACCTGCATGGCGGCCGAAGCCACTATTGCGTCCAACTCTTTAGAGGTTACGTCCTTTTTTTGAGCTATGCGTTTAAATTCTTCAAAAACCGCTTTTTGGTCTTCTTTTGAAAGATCGTAACCCAATTGCAAAACCTCTGCCATAACGGTATCAAAATCCGAGAAAGCATTTAAACTTACATTGCGGTTTTCGGGAGCTTTTTCTATAACCTTAATGCTTTCTTTGTTTAAAATCCAATCTATTTGAGATAATATTCTGCCGGATTTTGTGTAGTTTAAAGAACTTTCAAATTTGCTTTCAAAGCTGCAGTTTTTAAGAACTTTAACGGCGTCTTTTAACGGTGTTATATTATCTATGGCGCTAACCTTTATAACGTTTGCTTTGCCTTTTGCCGCCAAAAAGCTGCAGCTTAAAGCAAAACCGTTTATATTATTTACACAAACGCCTACATTAACATCCGTTACGTCAATATCTTTAAAAGTGTCGTTTACAAAATCGGCAAAACTGTCGGGGAATAAAATACCTTCGTTGTCGTAAACCGAAACGGTTTTAACACCGTGTGTTATTGCGGCGGAAAGTACGCTTTTTAAAAGCTCTTTATCGGCTCTGGTAGCGTCCAAAGCGCAAAATTCGGTGTCGATATTTGTTTTTTGAGCTTCTTCAAAAAGGCTTACGGCAAAGCTTTCCATAACCTTACCTTTTTTATGCAGCGAATATTCCATATTAACATCCGATAACGGAAGTTCTATTCTAAGCCTAGCGTTTTTAATTCCGTTTAAAGCGTTGGCGGCGGTAGATATTTCTTCGGGCGTATTTCCGGCATTAACCGAAATAATGCTGTTTTTAATAAAAGAAGAAATAGTTTTAATAAAAAGAGTGTCCTTTGCTTTGTTTTCAATTTTCGGTAATTCAATAATATCTACATTTAGGTCGCTTAGTTTACGGGCGGCTTCTACGGCCTCTTTAAACCCAAAAGTGCCGTAGGTTTTTAAAACGGTAGTGTCGGCAATTAAAATCTTTTTCATAAAATATTTTCCTTTCTTAAAAACATTGGTAAAAACATTAGTATTTTTATTGTTTGGGCTTTGGCGGCAGCCCAAAGCCCTTCGGGCTTTGCAAAAGCAAAGAATTTGCTTTTGCTCCAAAACAAAAATAAAATTTTTGTTTTGGGGGCTGCCGCCTTAATGCAGCTTTTGTTAAAAAACAAAAGCCCCCGAAGCATAAAATGCTTCAGGGGCGAAAAATCATTTTCCGCGGTACCACCCTGATTACCAAATTTAATAAAACCGTTGTAATAATACTAAAGTTTTAAAGAAAAGCAAAATAAAAAACAAACCGGTTTAATTTTTGCTTTATCGTAAATTTGGCATCTCTTAAGCTCTAACAAGCCTTTTGCCTTGATAACGGGGCAAGCCGGAACTTCTTACTTAAATTAAAAATTTTAAAATAAAAAACAAAATTATTAATTTGTTGGGAAGCTCTGCTCCGGAATGAGACTTTTTATAAACTTTAGGTATGGCTTGCACCAACCGCCAATTCTCTTAACCGCCGTATATAAAAATAATTCCTTCACAGCATTTATGGTATTAAAATGTAAGTTTTAAACAATAAAAATAATAAAATATTGTTTATGTTTTTTAGCATTATAGCACTTAAAAAATTTTTTGTCAATAAATAATATTTTAAAATTTCTTAATTTTTTAAATAATAAATTAATTATAAAATGTAAAAGGCTTTAATTATCTAATAAAATTAATATTCAAAAATAAAAACTTAATTTTATTAAGTATAACACTTTAAAAAACATAGTATATATGTATTTGTACTTAATATATTGACTTTTACCTCCAAAAATTTTATAATTGTTGTACCGTATTGTTTGGTTTTAGGCGGTTTTAGGCAAACCAAAGGTTTGCCCAACGCCGAAATTTTTTAATTTCGGCGTTTAAAAGGCAAAGCCTTTTAAAACCGCAAAACTTATATTATACAAGCTTTTATAAATATGTTTTAAATTTAAAGGAGAAAAAATATGAATATTCCGGCATTTTTCGGCAGTATGGTTTTTAACGATTCTGCAATGAAAGAGTATTTGCCCGAAAGAGTTTATAAAGACCTTAAAGCTACCATAGAAGACCGAGCGGCTTTAAACGAAAGCATAGCTTCTAATGTGGCGGACGGTATGAAGCGTTGGGCCATAGATAAAGGCGCTACGCATTTTACACATTGGTTTCAGCCTTTAACGGGCGTTACCGCCGAAAAACACGATAGCTTTATTGCTCCTAACGGCAGCGGCGGAGTAATTATGGAATTTTCGGGAAAAGAACTTATTAAAGGCGAAGGCGACGCTTCTTCTTTTCCCTCCGGCGGATTAAGAGCTACTTTTGAAGCAAGGGGTTATACCGCCTGGGACCCTACTTCTTATGCGTTTGTTAAAGAAAACACTCTTTGTATTCCTACCGTTTTTTATTCTTATTCCGGCGCCACTTTAGACAAAAAAACTCCTCTTTTGCGTTCGCTTGCTTTAATAAATAAAGAGGCTTTAAGAATTTTAAAGCTTTTCGGTAACGAAAATGTAAAAAGAGTGGAAGCAACCGTAGGCGCCGAGCAGGAATATTTTTTAGTGGATAAAAAATATTATCAAACCCGTACCGACCTTATGTATTGCGGCAGAACGCTTTTCGGTTCAAAACCGCCTAAAGGTCAGGAATTGGACGACCATTATTACGGCAATATAAAACCCCGTATAAAAGAGTTTATGTCGGCGCTTAACATAGAGCTTTGGAAGCTTGGAATACCGGCTAAAACAGAGCACAACGAAGTGGCTCCCGCCCAGCACGAACTGGCTCCCGTTTTTACTTTAACAAACATTGCCTGCGACCAAAACCAAATAATGATGGAATGTATGAAAAAGGTTGCTGATAAATTTAACCTTGTTTGTTTATTGCACGAAAAACCTTTTGAATATATAAACGGAAGCGGTAAACATAATAACTGGTCGCTTTCTACCGATACGGGAATAAACCTGTTTGACCCCGGCAAAAGCCCAAAAGACAACGCCCAGTTTTTACTGTTTTTAAGTGCGGTTATAAAAGCCGTAGACGAACATCAGGATTTATTAAGAATTTCCGTTGCAAGCGCCGCCAACGATCACCGCTTGGGAGGAAACGAAGCTCCTCCGGCTATTATTTCAATGTTTTTGGGCGATGAGCTTTACGCAATTTTAAAGGCTATAGATAAAGATATTGATTATAACGGACCGGCTTTAAAAGAGCTGGAAATAGGCGTAGATACTTTGCCGCATATAAAATCCGACGCTACCGACCGTAACCGTACTTCTCCCTTTGCGTTTACCGGCAATAAGTGGGAATTCAGAATGGTGGGCTCAAGCCAAAGTATTTCCGACCCCAATATTGTGTTAAATACAATTGTTGCCGACGCCTTAAATTCTTTTGCAAACCGTCTTGAAAAAGCCGAGGACTTTAACAAAGAATTAAACCTGCTTATTAAAGAAACCGTAAAAGAGCATAAAAGAATTTTGTTTAACGGCAACGGCTACGACGACGCCTGGTTGGCAAAGGCCGAAAAAAGAGGCTTGTTAAATTTAAAAACCACCGCCGATTGCGTGCCTTTATTTAACAGCCCGAAAAATGTAGAGCTTTTTGAAAAATACGGTATTTACAGCAAATTGGAATTAGACGCCCGTACCGAAATTCTTTTGGAAAACTACAACAAAGTTTTAAATATAGAAGCCAACACAATGTTAAGTATGGCAAGAAGATATATTTTCGGGGCTTGTATAGATTATATAGACCATTTGGAAAAAGCCGCAAAATATGTTAAAAGCGCCAAAGAGCTTATAGAAAGAATTTCCGACGAATTAAACGAAGTTTACAACGCGGTACATATTTTAAACGAGCATTTAAATAAAGCCGAAAGCATTGAAACCAATAAGGAGGCTGCGGAATTTTACGCAAATTTTGTTTTAAAGGATATGGACGAATTAAGAAAACATGCAGACGAATTAGACCGTATTGTAGATAAAAAATATTGGCCCTACGCCAGCTACGGCGATTTACTTTTAAGGGTTTAATATACTTAAAAAGACTGAGAAATTTTCTCAGTCTTTTTTTGCGGCAAAAATTCTGTTTTTGGTTTTAGTTTTCTTTTTCTTTTTCAATAAAACTTAAAACGGAAATCACGGTTTTGGCATCTTTAATTTCTCCTTTTAAAATTTGCTCTTTAAGCATACTTAAAGGAACTTTAAAAACATTTAAAAATTCATCGGAGTCCAAATGCTGTTCGGTTTGCTCTAAATTTGTTGCAAGATAAATATAAAGCTTTTCGCAAAAAGCGCCGGGAGAAGGATAACATTCAAGCAAAAGTTTAATGCTGTTGGCTTTGTAACCGGTTTCTTCCTCCAATTCCCTTAAAGCGGCAAGCTTTGGATTTTCTCCTTTTTCTAATTTTCCCGCAGGAATTTCGGTTAAAATTTCTTTAAAGGGACAACGGTACTGTTTAACCAAAAGAACTTCGTTGTTATTGTTTATTGCCAAAATTGCCGCGGCGCCGTTATGCTCTATTATTTCTCTTGTGGAGGTTTTGCCGTTAGGCAGCAAAATGCTGTCTTTTCTTAAATTTAAAATTTTACCCTTATAAATGTATTCGCTGTTTATAAGTTTTTCTTCAAGATTTAAGTTTTTATTTTTTGAACTATTCATATAATACCTTCTTTTTAAATATATATTAAATATATTTTTATAAATTATAAATTGTAAATTATATAATTTAAAGTTTAATACCTTTTAAAGTTTTTAAAAACAGGAGATTTATTATGTATTGCTCTTTAGCCTCAAAAGAATATTCTTATTTTGAAGTAAAAAAAATATTAAATAATTTTAACGCAAAATTTCCGTTTTTAGAACCCGTTAATTTAGGCAAATCCGTAGCCGGCAGAGATATTGTGGGTTTAAAACTGGGCAAATGCAATCAGTATGTTTTGTATACCTCTTCTTTTTCGGGGTTTGATACTTTAAGCACTGTTTTTATTTTGCGGTTTTTGGAAGAATTTTGCATTGCCGTAAATTCCGGAAAAACGCTGTGCGGAGTTAATATAAGAAATATAGCCTATAAAAAAGGTGCTATATTTTTGCCTATACTAAACCCCGACGGATACGAACTTAAAATAAAGGGAATAAATTCCGCCGGCCATTTAAAATCAAGTTTAAACAAAACCGATTTAAACACAAACAATTATTCCAAAAATTTAAGGGGCGTTAATTTAAAGTATAATTTTTATAAATGCAACAATTTAAAATCAAGTGAAAATTTCGGCGGATATTCGCCTTTAAGCGAACCGGAAAGTATTGCGCTGGCTTCGTTTTTAAGAAAAGAAAAGGTAAAAGAAGTTTTAACTCTTTGCACTTTGGGTAAAAGCGGTATATATTTTAAGGATAATTTTAAAAAAGGAATAAAAGCGGCCGAAGTTTTTTCGGCTGTTTCCAATATTCCCATTATTATAAACGAAAATATCGGCTCTTTAAACGAAGCGTATTTAAACGATAAAATAAAAAATAAAACGTTAAGCCCAAACGCAAGGGATTTTAAATATTGGGTTGCAAACGAAATTAAAAGGCCCTGTTTTGAAATTGTGCAATCAAACAACGATTTATCTCCCGAAGCCGCCTATTCTTCCATAAAAGAAATTTTAACGCTTTTTGCGCTGTGTTATACATAAGGTGCGGATTTTTTACCGCCGTTTAACTAAAATTTGACAAATAGGTTTAAATTATATATAATTCAATTATATAAACAAGGCGGCGAGCCCCCAAAAAAACTTTTTGTTTTTTGGGGCAAAAGCAAAGCTTTTGCCAAAGCCCTTTGGGCTTTGGGGCTCGCCCTTTTGCAAATATTATATTATAAAGAATTATATTTAAGCCTAAAAGATATTATAAAAAGTAACGTTTAGGCGGAACGGAGAAAAATATGGGCAAGGGTAAAAAAGGTTTGTTGGCTTTGGCTGTTTCGGGCGTTGCCGCAGCGGTAGCTTATAAAGTTATAAAAAACAAAAAGAACGCAAAGGTTGCAGCTACTTTTGTTTCAAGCTTTGATGAAAACGGGAACGAAACTTTTACAAGCCAAACCGAATATCAAGGCGAAAATGAAGAAGTAAGCAAAAAGCCGAATTCCGAAGCGGAAATAACATCCGAAGCAGAGGAAACGGCAATGCCGGAAGATGTTTTTAAAGAAGAAGATAGCGATGTTTCCGAATCCGAAACAGATTAATTAAAACCAAAATTTAAAAACCAAGATTTAAAAACCAAAATATTTTTAATCTTTTTTAATCTTTAAAAATTTGAGGGTTTTTGCGGGCATAGTTAAAAATATATTGTTGTACTATGCCGGCATAAGGCATTATTTCTTGCGGGAGTCCGTTTGGGAACAGTCGGGCTACCGCTCTTTTTATCCAAACGTCCTCCGGAAACGCGCATTTAAAATTTAAAGAAAAAAGCAAAACGCAGTTTGCCACTTTAGGGCCTACGCCTTTTATGGTCATAAGCTTTTCTTTTGCGCTTAAATAATCGGTTTTTCCGTATTTTAAATCTTCCAAAACTATTTCTTTGGAATTTATTTTTTCTATAGCGCTTAAAATGTATTTGGCTCTAAAACCCGACCGTATAACCGATAAATCTTCCAAAGTTATGTTTTTTAGGCTTTCGGGAGTAGGAAAAGCATAAAGCTCCGTGTTGTTTTCGGCTTTGATTTTTTCGCCGAAGTTTTTGCAAAAACTGTTTATTATTTTTGTTATGCGGGGAATATTGTTGTTTTGGCTTATTATAAACGAAATAAGCGTTTCAAACGGGTTTTGGTTTAAAATTTTTATTCCCTGTTCGCTTTTTGCAATATCGTTTAAAGTACGATTGTTTTGCATTTTTTGCAATATGTTTAAATAATTGTTGTTAAAATCAAAATAATAATACCAAAAATTTAAAAATTCTTCTTTTGTGGTATTGTAAAAAATAAGTTGATTTTTTTGTTGTTCTATTTTTAAAAACCTGTTATTTACAACTCCGCAAAAAATATTTTGATTTAAAGAATTCGGGTTTAAAGAATTTTCGTTTAAGAAATTTTCATTTAAAGAGTTTTCGTTAAATTTATAAAATCTGAATGCCTGACCGCAAAAAAGAGTTTTTTCCAAATTAAACGGTTCGGTTAAATTGTAAATATAGTTTTGTTCAGCCATATAATTTTTCTCGCTTAAATAAAAAATTTTATTTCTATTTAATTATTTAATTTTTATTAAATTATTTAATTAAATTATTTATAATTTAAAATGTTTAAATTTTTAAAAATGTTTAAATTGCCAAAAGAAAGGATGTAAAGTTTAAGCAAAATGAGAGAAGATATTTGTACTTTGCCCGTTGTGGATATTTTTAAAGAAAAATGCGGATGCCCTATTTGCAATATGGAATTTATGCTGGAAGAAAGAATAACGGATTATATTTTGGGCGCCGCTATGATGGAACCGGACATAAGAATAAAAACCAATGAGGAAGGTTTTTGCAAAAATCATATTTTAAAAATGTACCAAAAAAACGCAAAGCTTCAGCTTTCTTTAATGTTAAGCACATATATAAACGAGCTTAAAACAAATTTATTAAAAAATCCAAAAAAAGCGGCGGAAACTTTAAACGGATGTTTTATATGCAACAGAATTAAAAAGGGTAAAGAAAATATGATAAATACTCTTTTAATTAATTTTGAAAACAGTTCCGAATTCAGAAAACTTGCGGAAGACTCCGAATATTTTTGCCCAAAACACGCTTTGGAGCTTTATAATAAAGCCGGTAAAAAATATATGAAACATTATTATAAAGATTTTCAAAAGATGGTTATTGAAAAAGCGCAAAGCAAGCTTAATAGCGTATATAAAAATTTATTGGGCTTTTCAAAGCTTTACGATTATAATTTTAAAAATGATAAAACTTTAAAAGAAAATTATGAGGAAGGGCTTTTAAAAAGCGTTGAATTTTTAACCGGTAAAAAATAAATAAAAATACAAATTGTATATAAAAAAATGTCGATTATTAAAAAAATATTCATATTTTTGGTGGAAAAGTGGCTTTAAAATAGGCTTTTTTACACTTTTCCACCGAGTTTTTAACTTTTTTTAAAAATACAAATTGTATGAATTTTTTTATTGACAAGCGGGTTTTATATAAAAAACATTATATTTTGCAATAATTTTGAAATTTTTTTTTGTTTTTTAATTTTTAAATTTTTTAAAATTTTAATTATTTTAATCGGTTTCGTTTTTATTTTGTTTTCATGGAATTATAAATTTCATCTATTTCTTTTGTGGGCTTTCCGTTTAATGTTAAAAAAAGCGGAGGCTTTATTTTTATGCCTTCTTTTGCGCCTTTTTTACACTCCAACAAAGCAAGCTTTGCTTCGGACCGTTCATTTTTAAAAACAAGTTTTAAAGTTTTCGGCTCTAAGCCGTTTAAAGAAAACGCCTTTGCCGCCGCAAAAAGTCTTTCGGTTCTTATACAAATACATATTCTGCCGCCGAATTTTAAAAGTTTTTGGGCGCAAACGGCTAAATCGTTTATGTTCAAAGTAATTTCGTGCCGCTGCAGGCTTCGGTCTTTGCAAGGGCTTATTAATCCGCCGTTTGGGGTTTTATAAGGCGGATTACAGGTAATTAAGCTAAAGCTGTTGTTAATTAAAAATTTTTTATGATTTTTAATGTCTATATTTAAAACCTTTAGGGGCATATTTTGCGTTTCGGAGGTTTTTTTGCAAAGAAGAGCGGCGTCTTTTTGAATTTCCGCTGCGGTAATATTTAAATTCCTATTATCTCTAAGCATTAAAAAGGGAATTATGCCGCACCCCGAACCTATATCTAAAATGATATCGTTCGGTTTTGGATTAGAAAAGTTTGCCAAAAGAACGGCGTCTGTCCCGAAAGTATGGACGTCGTTTACATAAATATTTTTTTGTTTACCTATAGGCAAAAGCTTTTCCATTTTTTATTCCTTTTTGTTTTTGTGTTTTTAATAGCGGGATGTAATTTCGGCGGCGCCGGGACTGAAAACTTTTTGGTTTTCAGTCCGCAAAGCCTTTGGCTTTGCCGCAAACTAAAGTTTGCGGCGCCGCGGCAGTTTATATTTTTCTCCAGTTGGTTCCTTGGGGCGTATCTTCTATGGCTATGCCCATTTCTTTTAATTTATCTCTTATGCTGTCGGCGGTTTTAAAGTCTTTGGCTTTTCTGGCCTCGTTTCTTTTTACAATAAGGTCTTCAATTTCTTGGTTTACATCTTCGTTAATATTTTCGTTTTTATCGTTATAAAGCAAACCTAAAACATCCGCTAAAGATAAAAACATTTCTTTGGCTTTTACAAGGGTTTCTTTTGACGGGTTTTCGGATATTAAAATATTAATGTTTTTAACCAAAGTAAATAATACGCCCATAGCGTCGGCAGTGTTTAAATCATCCGATAACGCATTTATAAAATCCGTTTTGGCGGCGTTTATAAATTGCGGAATTTCTTCCGTTTTGTTTTCGGCGTTTTCTATTGCAAAATCCAAATTGTGTTTTAAAGTATACAAACGCTCAAGTGAGGCCTTTGCGCCCTCTATAACCTCGGCGGAATAGTTAATGGGACTTCTGTAATGGCTTGCAACCATTATATATCTTATCGGTTCGTATCCGTAAACATTTGCCACTTCTCTTACGGTAAAGAAATTATTTAAAGATTTTGACATTTTACGGTTGTCTACGTTTATATATCCGTTATGCATCCAATAGTGTGCAAATTCGCATCCGTTTGCACATTCGCTTTGGGCTATTTCGTTTTCGTGATGCGGGAAAATAAGGTCTTCTCCGCCGCAGTGAATATCTATGGTTTTTCCTAAATATTTTCCTGCCATAGCCGAGCATTCTATATGCCAGCCGGGTCTGCCTTTAGAAAAAGGACTGTCCCAATAGGGCTCTCCGGATTTTGCGGCTTTCCACAAAGCAAAATCCGCAGGGCTTTTTTTAATATCGTTAACTTCTATTCTTGCGCCCGAAAGCAAATCTTCCATAGGCTGATGAGAGAGTTTGCCGTATTCTTTAAAACTTTGAGCGCTAAAATAAACATCTCCGTTTGAAGCTTTGTAAGCAAAGCCTTTTTCTATTAATGCAGAAATTATTTTAATTATTTCATCTATGTTTTCGGTAGCTTTCGGGTGTACATCCGCTTCCATAACGTTAAGACCTTTGCTGTCAATATAAAATTCCTTTATATATTTTTCGGCAATTTCTTTAACGGAGGAATTCTCTTCGTTCGCTTTTTTTATAAGCTTATCGTCAATATCCGTAAAGTTTTGAACATATTTAACTTTGTAACCCATAAAAATTAAAAATCGGCGCAAAACATCAAAAACGCATAAAGGTCTTGCGTTGCCTATGTGTATAAAATTATAAACCGTAGGTCCGCAGGCGTAAATTTTTACCGTTTCGTCTATTGGTTTAAATTCGTCTTTTTCTCTGGTTAAAGTATTGTAAATTTTCATTGCTTTTCCTTCTTTATTCTTTATTGAATTGTATTTTTCTTTTGGGTTTAGGGCGGCGAGCCCAAAGCCCGAAGGGCTTTAACAAAAGCAAGGCTTTGCTTTTGTTCCAAAAACAAATTTTTGTTTTTGGGGCTCGCCGCCGTTACGGCAGTTCCTCTGCTTTTATTCTTTGTTTTTCTCTTTCTCTTTTTCTTTTAATGCTTTTTCCAGCTTTTTAATTTTTTGCTCCAATTTGCAAAGCTCTAAGCTTACGGGGTCGGGAATATGCACTTGGTCTAACGGTAAAACTTTTTCTCCGTTTATACGCACTATTCTTGCCGGAATACCGGCGGCGGTGGAATTCGGCGGAACTTCCTCCAATACTACCGCTCCCGCCGCTATGCGGCTGTTGTCGCCTACTTTAAACGGACCTAAAACTTTGGCGCCTGCCGAAATCATAACATTGTTTCCTATTGTAGGATGCCTTTTGCCTTCGTCTTTTCCCGTGCCGCCTAAAGTTACTCCCTGGTAAATTAAAACGTCGTCCCCTATTTCGGCGGTTTCGCCTATAACTACTCCGGTTCCGTGGTCTATAACCAGTCTTTTGCCTATGGTGGCTCCCGGATGAATTTCTATTCCGGTTTTTCTTACTGCCCTTTGAGAGATAAGTCTTGCTAAAAATTTAAAACCGTGAATATGAAAAAAATGTGCTCTTCGGTACATTCGTATTGCTTTTACGCCGGGATAAAGAAAAAATATTTCAAACGAACTTCTTGCCGCCGGATCTTTTTTCTTTACGGCTTCTATATCTTCTTTTATTTTTTTAAAAAACAAAATACCAAATCCTTTCCGCAAAATGTTTTATTTTTTTGTTCTTTTAATAAATTTTTATTCGTTAAATAAATTTTTGTTTTTTATTTTTTTCTTTTTTAAAAAGAACAGATTGAAAAATTTTAAAAATAAAAACGCCTCCAAAAGCCAAAGGCTTTCGAAGGCGAATGGTTGTTCGCGGTTCCACTTCGTTTTATAACTTTTTTGCCGTTAACGGAGGCTTTCCGCACAAAGATACTTAAATTTTAAATTACTGTTTTTAAAATATTTTTAAGTTAAATAAAAATAAAAGGAAAATAAAAATTAAAAACAAAAATAAAAACAATAAATTAAAATTTGTTCCCTTTGCGTGCTGACGGGTGCATTTCGTAATGTTTTTCTTAAAAACCCTTGCAGTTTAAAAGGTTTTCTCCCTAAAAGAAAAGCTCAATACTACTTCTCCCTTTTAACGCATTTATTAAATTTGATTGTAGTAAATTACTTATATATACTATTATATAATTTTTTATTGTTTGCTGTCAATAAGTTTTTTGTTTTACAACAAATAAATTATGCCGGAAATTACGGTTAAAACGGCGCTTGCCCACAATATAACCGAAACAGTAATATTTAAAACCAAAATAATATTTAAATTTTTTAAAACGCAGTTAAAATACGTTTGATCTAAAAATGTTAAATAACTTACGGTTAAACCGAATATTACGCCAACCATTTGCGTAACGGTTTTTATTTTGCCGTAAGTGTTTGCAGCAATTACTTTTCCGCTTGAAGATACCGCTACAAGGCGTATACTTGAAACCAAAAATTCACGGAATAAAATTATAAAAGTAATCCATATTATACCGTATCCTATTTTAAGCTGCATAAAGCCCAAAAAAGCGGCGGTAGTAAGCATTTTATCGGCTAACGGGTCTAAAAATTTTCCGAAGTTTGTAACCATATTGTGGTTTCTGGCATAGTTGCCGTCTATCATATCGGTAACGGACGCAAGAATAAATACCAAAAGCGCAATCAGCGTATGATGCGGAAATTCCAAAATTAAAAGCAATAAAAATACAGGTGTTAAAATTATTCTTAATATTGTAAGTTTGTTCGGAAGATTCATACCTTTCTCCTTTAAAATTAAATTTGCCGCATTTTAACTGTTTTTAGCGTATGGCGGGAAGCCCCCGGCAACCAAAACTTTGTTTTGGTTGCCGGGCAAAAGCTTAGCTTTTGCAAAGCCCAAAAAAATTTGGGCTTTGGGCTTGCCGCCGCTTTAAGTTAAACGGTTTCCCCTAATAAATCGTAATCCAAAAAGTCTTTTATTGCAACTTCAACAAAATCTCCGGGATTTAATTTTTTGTTTTCTTTTAAAGCGTTTAAAGTTTTGCCTTTAAGCTTAAAAAATACTTTTCCGTCTATCTCCGGAGCGTCCGCCGCAGTTCTGCCGTAATAGCTTTTTAATGTGCCGTCATATCCTTCTACCAAAACCGTTTGAACAGTACCTACTTTTTCTTTGTTCTTTTGTTCCGCTATACCTCTTTGCAGCTCCATAATGTTTTCGGCTCTGTCAACCTTTATTTGTTCTTCTATTTGGTTTGGCATAGCGGCGGCTTTCGTGCCGTCTTCCGCAGAATATGCAAAGCATCCCAAACGGTCAAATTTAACCTTTTTAACAAATTCGGCCAAAGCGGTAAAATCTTCTTCGGTTTCTCCCGGAAAACCGCAAATAAGAGAGGTTCTTAAAGTTACGCCGGGAATTTCTTTACGTATATGTTCTATTAACTCTATAATTTTTTTATGTGTGGTTTTGCGGTTCATATCTTTTAATATTCTGTCAACACTGTGCTGAATGGGAATATCAAAATATTTAACCAGTTTTTCTTCGTTTTTAACGGTGTTAATTAAATTATCGTCATATCTTTCGGGATATGTATATAAAGTTCTTATCCATTTTATGCCTTCTATTTTACAAAGTTTTTGCAAAAGCTCTGCCAGCATAGGCTTATTATATATATCTTCTCCGTAACGCGTAGTATCCTGCGCTATAACTACCAGTTCTTTTACTCCGTTTAAGGCTAAATTTTCCGCTTCTTTTAATATGTCTTCCATATTGCGGCTTCTGAATTTTCCCCTTATAAAAGGTATTGCACAGTAACTGCAGCAGTTAGAGCAGCCTTCGGCTATTTTTAAATAAGCCGTATAAGACGGAGTTGTTAAAATTCGGTCTTCGTTTAACGGCAAATCGTATTTATTACCGAAAAAGTTTCCTCTTTCGCCGCTTAGCGCTTTTTTAATAATGTTAACAATATCTTTGTTTTGCCCTAAAGATACCACTACATCCGCTTCGGGGATTTCGGTTAAAATTTGGTCCTTGTAACGTTCCGCCATACAACCCGTAATAATTATCTTTTTTAAATTGCCTATTTTTTTATAGTCTTTTACTTCCAATATAACTTCTATGGCTTCCGCCACTGCGCTTTCTAAAAATCCGCAGGTATTTACAATTATAACGTCTGCGTCATCTTCGCGTTTTGTTATGGTAAAACCGGCGCTTTCTATTTTTTTAAGCATTATCTCTGCGTCTACCTGATTTTTAGGGCAGCCCAAAGATATCATTCCTATTTTTGCGTTCATAAAAGTCCTCTAAGTTTTAATTAATGCTTTCTAATTCGTTTAAATATTTTTCCGTAACGGTTTTGGCTGTATCGTAAGAAAATCCTTTTCTCATAAGCGCAGTTATAGCCTTGTTTTTGTCTTCAACTGCTTTTTTACCGTATTTTTTATATAAAATGTTTTCAGCCGCAGAATAATCGTTAAATTCGTAAGAATTTAACAGGTCTTCGGCTAAAAGCTTATCAACTTTTTTGTAATAAAGTTTTTGTTTGATTTCGTTTTTGCTTTTGTTTTGTAAAATTAAAGTGTTAATAAGCCTTTTGGCATAATCTTCATCATTCAAAAAATTATGTTCCGTACAAAACGAAACGGCAATATCCGCTATGTTTTCGCTAAAATGTTTTAAAAGCTTTTCTTTTAAAAGTCCGCTGTTTAAGCTGCTTCTGGATAAATAATAAACCGCTTTCTTTTTTGCCCGTACGGTTTCGCTTTTTAAATAAATACCGTTTAGTTCTTCGGGAGAAATTTCGTCTCCATTTTTTATTTTAAGTTTAAACACCAAAGAGCTTAAAATTTTTTCGCTTTCCGAAGAGTCCTCAAATACAAGTGTTGTAAAGCCTTTTTCGTTTTTTGTTTTTATTATTTTCATTTAAATTTAAATTTTATTTTTTAAGTGTTGATTTTTAGGTTGTATAAGGGCGAAGCCCCAAAGCCCAATTTTTGGGCTTTGGCAAAAGCTTTGGCTTTTGCGCCAAAACAAAAATAAAATTTTTGTTTTGGGAGCTTCGCTCCACATATATTTTTATTCTCGCTTGCCTAGTATGACAGGACTCGAACCTGCCTAAAGTTATTCGTCTACCGCAACGTCTATATTAATTTTTCTTTTTGGTTTTGCGGCAGATTCTTCTTTTACTTCTTTGCTTTCTTTGCTTTCATTGTTTTCATCTTTTGCTTCCGCTTCGGGGTTTCTTAATTTTGCCAAAGCTTCATTAATTTTGTCCTCTACGGCTTTTGCCAATTCTTTATTTGCAGAAAGAGTAGCTTTTGTGTTTTCTTTTCCCTGACCCAATCTTTCGCCTTCAAAGCTGTAATATGCGCCCGAACGAACCAATACGCCTAAATTTAAACCTAATTCTATAAGTTCGCTTTCGTGAGAAATTCCCGTTCCGTACATAATGTCAAATTCTGCGGTTTTAAAAGGCGGAGCCACTTTATTTTTAACTATTTTAACTTTTGTATGCGAACCTATCATTTCACTGCCGTTCTTTAAAGTTTCGGCTTTTCTTATTTCCATTCTTACAGAAGCATAAAATTTTAAAGCCATACCGCCGGTAGTGGTTTCGGGGTTTCCGTACATAACGCCTATTTTTAAACGCAGCTGGTTAATAAATATTGCAACGCAGTTGGATTTTGAAATTATGCTGGATAATTTCCTCATAGCCTGACTCATAAGACGAGCCTGAAGACCGGGGAGAGAATCGCCCATTTCTCCTTCAATTTCGGCTTTGGGAACCAACGCTGCTACGGAGTCTATAACTATAATATCTATGGCTCCGGAACGAATTAAGCTTTCGGCTATTTCCAAAGCCTGTTCGCCGCTGTCCGGCTGAGAAACCCAAAGGTTATCTATATCTACTCCCAAATTTTTTGCATATACGGGGTCTAATGCGTGTTCTACATCTATAAATGCCGCTTGTCCGCCCATTTTTTGCGCTTCGGCTACGGCATGTAAAGCCAAAGTAGTTTTACCGGAGCTTTCCGGTCCGTACATTTCGGTAATTCTTCCTCTGGGAAGTCCGCCTATACCCAAGGCGTAGTCTAAGCCTATAGAACCGGTTGAAATATGCTCAACATTCATTCTGGAGTTGTCTCCGAGTTTCATTACGGCTCCTACGCCGAATTTTTTTTCTATTTGGCTTAAAACCGTTTCCAAAGCTTTATTTCTTTCGTCTGCCATAAAATATCTCCCCTTAAATAAAATTTGTTTTATAAAGTTTATATTTGTTTATAATTGTTTTAAATGATAAAACAAAGTTTTACTGTGTGCGGGCGAAGAGCCCAAAGCCCTTTGGGCTTTGCAAAAGCAAATAAATTGCTTTTGCAAAAAAACAAAAATAAAATTTTTGTTTTTTAGGCTTTCGCCCTATTTGGTTTTTAATTTTTTATTGCTTTATTCCCAAAACCACTCTGTCGTTACTTGAATAATCTTTAAAAATTTGCGTTTTAAAATTATGCTTTTGCAAAATTTGTTCTACGGCTTTGGCCTGAGAAAAGCCTACCTCAAAAATAATTTTGCCGTTTTTTTCTAAAACATCTTCGCTTTGCAGAGTTATTTTTTTGTAAAATTTTAATGGGTCGTTTTTAGATATTAAAGCGATTTTCGGCTCAAATTTTACTTCCCTTTGCAAACCGCCGTATTCTTCTTTGGCTATATAAGGCGGATTACTTGTAATTAAGTTAAATTTTTTAGGCTCGCTTTTTTTTAAGGCTTTTTTTAAATTAAAAGCGTTTGCTTTAATAGGCGTTACCAAAGCATGGTTTAGCTTTATGTTTTCTTTTAAATAAAAAAATGCTTTGCGGCTTTTTTCTATTGCAGTCACTTTAATATTTTTGCCTTTGGCTTCTTTGTTTTTTGCAATGGCAATGGCAATTGCTCCGCTTCCCGAACATATATCTAAAACTTTATCGTTTTCTTTTAAATTATCTAAAGCTATATCTACTAAAAGTTCGGTTTCGGGGCGGGGAATTAAAACTCCTTTTCCCACTTTAAAAGGTAAAGAATAAAATTCCCATTCTTTTAATAAATATTGCAACGGAACGCCCTTTGCCCGTTTTTTTATAAGTTTTTTGCTGTTAAGCTTGTAAAGCTCTTCTATGTCCGTATTGCTGAAATCCGCCAAGGAACCTTCCAGCATTTTTTTAATTTCCGCTTTGCTTATAATTTTTTTGTTTTTTATTTGTTTTTGGTTTGTGTTTTTTGTTTGCATTTTTCGGTTTTGTTTTTATTTTTATTTTTTGTTTCAGGCGAAAGTCAAAAGCCCTTTGGGCTTTGCAAAAGCTTTGGCTTTTGCCTAAAAAACAAATATTTGTTTTTTAGGCTTTCGCCTTTTGTTAATTTTTATTATAAAATCTTAGTTATTAATCTTCGGGTGTATCTTCTTGTGTGTTTTCTTTTAAAGTTAAGCTTTCGGCTTCTTCTTTTGGAAGTACCGCCAAAAGCGAGGCTATTCCCACTTTGCACATAGATAAGTCCGGCTCTTTGGTGGTTATTCTTTGCATCCATAATCCCGGAGCCGAAATTATTTTAACCAAAACATTTTGATGCTTTCCGCAATATCTTATAAGCTCGTATCCTATGCCGCAAATCAAAGGCAAAATTAATATTTTAATTAAAACCCAAAGCCAGGTTATTTTAGTAATTGCGGGGAAAACAGTTTGAAGAATAAATGATAATAATATACCTACAAAAAGCATTAAAAACATAAAAGAAGTTCCGCATCTGGGATGAAATCTGCTTTGCTTTTTTACATTTTCTTTAGTAAGCATAAGACCGTTTTCGTAACAAAAAATTGTTTTGTGCTCTGCACCGTGATACATAAATACGCGTTTTATGTCTTTTGTTTTAGATACTAAAACAATATATAAAATAAAAATTATTATTTTAAGTACGCCTTCAAATAACGCTCTTAAAAAAGATATATTGTTGTTTAAAAGTCCGTTCAATAAATTAAACAATTTTGCCGGAACATACATAAAAAGGGCAATTGCCAAAAGTACGCCTAATACAGAAGCTATAACCATAGTAGCCCCCATAACCGCTCCGCTTAATTTTTTGGGCTCGGATTTTTCTTTTTGGTTTTCTTTTTCGTCTCCGCTTTTGTTTCGGTCTTCATTTTCTTGTTCCGGGTCGGCTTCTTCAAGCTCTGTCATACCGGATTTATCCGCCGATATCATAAGGGCTTTATAGCCTTGTATTAAACTTTCAACAAAAGTTACCGCCCCTCTTATTATAGGTAAATTTAAAAATTTACATTTATCTTTTACGGAACCCTCGTTAAAATCTATAACTTCTATTTCTTTTTGTTTGTTCCTAACGGCTATAACCGTTTTTAGGGGACTTTTCATCATAATGCCTTCTATTAAGGCTTGTCCGCCTACACTTAAACATTTTCTCAATTCGGTTCTCCTTAAGGCTTTTTAATTTTTAAAAAATTTTGGTTTTTATTTATTGATTTTTTATATTGCCGATTTTTTAGTTTTTATTTTTTATTTTTAAAATTCGGTATTGTACGGGCGAAGCCCCAAAGCCCGATTTTTTCGGGCTTTGCAAAAGCTTTGGCTTTTGCCCGGAACAAAATAAAATTTTGTTCCGGGGGCTTCGCCCGATGCTTTTTAATTCTCTGCTTTTGTTTCTTCTATTTCGTTTTTTATGCTTTCCATGGTTTTATCAACTTTTTCTTCTATTTTTTGCTGTTCGGTTTTAACTTCTTCTTTATCGGACTCTTCTTTTAATACTATGGGTAAAACTATGCTTACGGTAGTTCCTACGCCCTCGGTGCTTTCCAAAAACAATAATCCGTTGTGCTGTTTTATTATTTCGTCGGCTACGGCTAAGCCTATGCCGCTGCCCCTAACGTTTGTATTGGCTTTGTAAAACTTTTCTTTAACTCTGTCTATATCCTGCGAAGGAATACCTACGCCCGTGTCAGTAACTCTTATGTTTATACAGCCCTCTTCCACCAAAGCGGTAACTAAAACCTGACCGCCGTTTTCCGTGTATTTAACGGCGTTATCTATTACGTTTATAAATACCTGCTTTATACGGTTAATATCCGCTAAAACCGGCGGAAGCTCTTTTGGGGTGTTTAACGTCATTTCTATATTTTGTTTTTTTGCAAGTTCGCGGTACATATCTACAGCCTCGGTCAAAGGCTTTAATATGTCCATTTTTTGCATTGAAACCTTTAATCTGCCGGATTGCATACGGCTGAAATCCAATAAATCTTCCACTAATCCCGAAAGCCTTTCGCTTTCGGTTAAAATAACGTCTAACGCTTTTTTTATAATTTCGTCATCCGAATCCGTAACCGACATTTTTGCGGTTTCGCCCCATCCCCTTATTGCGGTTAAAGGCGTGCGAAGCTCGTGAGAAATAGAAGAAATGAAATTGTTTTTTATTTCTTCGCTTTGCTCAAGCTCGCTTGCCATATAATTAATACCGTTGCAAAGCTCGCCTATTTCGTCATCGGAATTTATTTTTATTCTTGCCGAAAATTCTCCGGCTGCAATTCTTCTTGAAATTTTGCTTACTTCGGTTACGGGTAAAACAATTGAATTTATAAAATACATACCCGTTAAAGCCGAAAAAATTAAAATTGCGGCGCCTAAAAGTATTACAAAAATATTTATTACCCTTATACGGGTATCTACTTTGC
This sequence comes from Oscillospiraceae bacterium, assembly GCA_902796905.1. Classification (GTDB taxonomy): domain Bacteria; phylum Bacillota; class Clostridia; order Oscillospirales; family Acutalibacteraceae; genus UMGS1279. The sequence goes on from CADBQU010000024.1 coordinate 94,237, forward strand.
TCATACTTATTATCCATCTTACCGCACCGTTAGAGCCGCTGCCGAAATCCGATAAAATTTCGGTTTTAGCCATTATTTTTTCGCCTACCGAACTTTTGCCGATAAAATATGCGGTTTTGCTGTAAGATTTTAAGGCTTCGTAATAATCGGGTTTGGCTTCGGAGTTAGAGGCAAAACCTGTACTTGATACAACAATATTTCCGGAAGAATCTAAAATATCAACCTCTATTTGGTCTTTGTATTTAAAATTTTCAATATATTCAAAAGCCAAAGTATTAAACTCGGATTTGGAACATGTAGAAAGAAGGTTGTATCCGGAACAAAGCTCGTTTGCCTTATTTTTAGCGTTGGTATTATAGTAGTTATAAACTATAACACAGGTAAAAATTTCTATAACCAAAATAACGGCGGCGGTAACGGACAAAACGTTAAGCATCCATCTTTTGGTTATTCCGCCTATTTTTATCCGTTTAAACTTATTAAACATCCGAATATCCTCCTTTCTTAAATAAATTAAGTAAAATTACAAAATAAAACCTCAAGCTTTTTAATTTAGGCTTAATTTAATTCTTTTGTATTCCATTTATAACCCATGCCCCAAACCGTTAAAAGATTTTTGGGCTCTCCGGGGTTATCTTCTATTTTAATTCTTAAACGCCTTATGTTAACGTCTACTATTTTTTCTTCTCCGAAATATTCATCGCCCCAAACCCTGTTTAAAATATCGGTTCTTGAAAGCGCCACATTCGGATTTTGAAAAAAGTATTCTATAATTTGAAATTCAACCTGTGTGAGCTCTATGTTTTTATTGTTTTTAAGCAAACTTCTTTTTCTTAAATTAAGCGTAAATTCGTTTAGCTTTATTTCATCGGGATTATTAAACGTTCCCTGCATTTCAACCCTTCTGTACAAAGAGTCAACTCTTGCCAAAAGCTCTGTGGGAGAAAAAGGTTTTGTAACATAATCGTCGGCTCCGAGCATAAGACCGCTTATTTTATCCATTTCCTGAGTTCTGGCGGTAAGCATAATAATGCCTAATTTTTCGGAACGTTTGCGCAGTTCCTTGCAAACGGCAAAACCGTCCATACCCGGCAATGTTATATCCAGTAAAACTATATCAAAATCTTTAGAGCTGTCGTAAATTTCCAAAGCTTCTTCTCCCGAAGCTACGCCTACGGTGTTATATCCTACACGGTTTAAATTTATTATTTCAAATTCGCGGATTGCTTCTTCGTCTTCTACAATAAGAATTTTTTTCATTCTTTTGCCTCCTGATGGATTGGTTTTTGGTAGGCGGCGAGCCTTCAAAAAACAAATTTTGTTTTTTGAAAGCAAAAGCTTTGCTTTTGCGCAGGAACAAAAATTTATTTTTGTTCCTGCAGGCTCGCCGCCTTATTGTATTTTTATTTGCTTATTAAACTGAACATATTTTGTATGCTGTTTTCGTCCAAACCGGATTTTTCTCCGTTTTCGGTAAGATATGCAATGTAAGAAAAACCGTCTTTCTCCGAAAGCGCAAAATAATTTTTATTTTCTTTGTTTTCTATTTCGGAACTTGCAATTATTTTTATTTCAAAAACAAAATTTACGGTTCCTGTTTTTTCATCTTTAAAATAAACCTTGCATTTGCGTTGGTCGGTTTGTTTTGTAATGTAAAGCTTATTTAAAATTTCATCGGTTAAATTTAAATAATAACCGTCAAGTATATTCATATATGTTTTTTGAACCACGACGTTTTTGCTGCCGTTAAAATTTATCCAGTCGGTAGTAAAACTTTTGCTGCTGTCGTTAAAACTTTCTATGGTTTCGCCTATTACGGGTATATCCAAACGTCCGTCGCCGTTAATGTCCGTAACGGATACGGAGCTGTCCCTTGAATTTAAAGTGTTTTGTTTTGTAAGCTTATTAAAATACGGATTGTACAGCTTTTTGTCTTTAAAATAAATAAGCTCCGTGGCTATTTCGGTTTTGCTTTTTGCGGCGTCTAAAAAAATTGCCGATTGGTCATTTGCAAGCAGAGATACCTGAGGCTCCGAAAAAGAGGTTATATTTTTGTCAAGACTTATGTTTCCAAGCTCGGTTACTCCGCTTTCGTTTATTGAAAATATATGTGCCGAAGCTTCGGCGGAAGCATTAATCTTTGCTATAAACAATTGGTCTTTGCTGTCGTTTATTAAATTGCAAACGGTAAAAACATTGTAGCTTTCTTCAAGCCTTGTTCTAAGTTTGTTTTTTTCAAAACTTAAAACCGCAACTTTTTTATCAACCTTTGAATAAACGGAATATCCCACAACTATATCCAATTTGTCATTTCCCGTTAAATCGGCAAAAAGCACTTTTTCTATACTTTGAGCGTCAAACGAAACGTCTCCCGCCATTTCCCATTTTTTGTTGTTCTTATTAACAATGCTTAAATGTATGTTTTGAGAATTTTCGTTTAAAGAATAAAATGCCAAACAATAGTTTTCGTCGGTTTTATTTTCCAAATCACAAAAAATAAATGCCGAATGATAATTACCCATACTTGGATATTTTAAAGTATAGTCTTTGCCTATGCTTTTTTCCAATGCTACCGATACCGAATTCATATCTCCCGTAGGCTTAGGCGGACGCAGCAGATCGTCTGCCGAAAGCGAACTGCCGTTGCAGGAAGATAAAGTAAAAAGCACTACGCACAAACAAATAATTTTTACTGCGGCATTTTTAATTTTAAGGTTATTTATATGCACATAATGTCTCCTTTTTATAATTTATATTAACAATTGCTTACTGCATATCTATACACTGTAATTATATCAATTTATATATAAAAAGTAAAGAAAAACCGCTAAAATATTTAATATAAAAACAAAAAAGTTAAAACAAAAAATAAGCGAGGGCGGCAAGCCCCTCAAAACCTTTGGTTTTGGGGCAAAAGTTTTAAAAATTTAAAACTTTTGTAAAGCCCTTCGGGCTTTGGCTTGCCGCCGCACCTAAAAACAAAAAGTTAAGTAAAAAAACAAAAAAGCAAATTAAAAAGCAGAACAAAAAGTTAAACAAAAAGCATATATTGCATAAAATAATATAGAAAACATATAAGGAGAGTGAAGATATGCCAAATACAAAATATTTCTTTTTGGGGTCAAACACATTTAACGGCTTTTATTCTTATTTTAATGAAATAAAAAAAGAGCCCGATTTAAAAACGCTTTATCTTTTAAAGGGTACGGCAGGAAGCGGCAAAAGCAGTTTGATGAAAAAGGTTTTGCAAAAAAGCGAGAAAAAAGGAAACGATACGGAAGCTTTTTACTGCTCAAGCGATTTTTTGAGTTTAGACGGAATTTTGGATAAAACCGAAGGTTTTGCAATTTTAGACGCTACGGCTCCGCATATTGTTAATCCCGATTACCCCGGAGTTTTTGAAAAAATAATTAATTTGGAAGACTTTTTAAACCGAGAAAAGCTTAAAAAGAATAAAAGTAAAATTATAAACTTGCAAAGCCAAATAAGCGAATATCATAAAAAGGCAACCGATTATATAAAAGCCGCAAACGATACCGAAAAAATTATTTGTAAAAAAGCCAAAGAACATATAAGCGAGCAAAAGCTTAAAAAGGTTCAAAAACAAATAGAAGAAAGTTTAAAATTATATGCCGAAAAGGGCAAAAAACGCAAAACGGAAAATTCGAAAAAAGATTTTAAAAGAATTAGACTTTTAAGCGCCGTAAGCGTGGGTAAAAACATTTGCTTAAATAAAACGCTTGAAAAATATAAAACACAAATATTTTTAAACGACGGTTATTTTGCGGCGCAGCAAATTATTATAAACAATATTAAGGATAAATTTAAAAACGGTTTGGAATATATTTGCCCTTCCGGAATTTGTCCGAACATTACGGAACATCTTTTATATAAAGATATAGCTTTAATAAGCGTTAACGGACATTTTGAAACCGAAAAAGAAAAACAAAAAAATAAAAAGCAAAATTTTGAATACGCCTTAACCGATTTTTATAAAGCAACCGTAAAAACCGAAAAGGAAGAACTTAACGGTTTAATTAATATAAGCCAAACATTTTTAAACGGTGCCTGTGCCGAAGTAAAAAAGGCAAAAGCCTTACACGATATTTTGGAAAGCTATTTTATAAGTGTTATGAACTTTGAAGAATTTAACTGTATAATTAACGGTATAAAATAATAATTTTTTAATTTAGGCAGATTCGGATTATTCTTGTTTGCCTAAGCTAAACTTGTTTTTTAAAACAAAAGCCGAAACGGTATTTATTTTACCGCTTCGGCTTTTTAGGATTTAATTTTGTTTTTTTAGTTTAATATTAATTTTAAAGGGTTTAACAGCGGCTTGCCCGCCAAAAAAACAATTTTTGTTTTTTGGCGCAAAAGCTTTGCTTTTGCCGCAGCCCCCAAAATTGGGGCTGCGGGGCTCGCCGCCGTATATAACCGAATTCCATTTAAATTCTTAAACTTTTTGGTTTTTAAGTTTTTTTATTTTTTGTTTTTTGTTTTTTCTTTTATTTTTCGGATTTTGATTTTATGTATTCGTCTATTGCTTTTGCTGCCGTTTTTCCGGCGCCCATAGCAAGTATAACCGTAGCGGCTCCCGTAACGGCGTCGCCTCCGGCAAAAACGCCTTCTCTCGAAGTTTTTCCGTTTTCGTCCGCAACCAAACATCCTCTTCTGTTGGTTTCAAGACCCGGCGTGGTGCTTCGTATTAAAGGATTGGGCGAAGTTCCTATGCTCATAATAACGGTGTCAACATCTAAATCAAATTCGCTGCCTTTAATTTCAACGGGGCTTCTTCTGCCCGAAGCGTCGGGCTCTCCCAATTCCATTTTTATGCAGCGCATTTTTCCTACATTTCCGTTTTCGTCTGCAATTATTTCTACCGGGTTATTTAAAAGCTTAAATTCTATGCCTTCCTCCATTGCGTGTTCCACTTCTTCTTTACGCGCCGGAAGTTCGTTTAAACTTCTGCGGTATACAATGTAAACATTTTCGGCTCCCATACGTTTGGCGCATCTGGCGGCGTCCATTGCAACGTTTCCTCCGCCTACAACAGCTATGTTTTTACCGTGAGCTATGGGGGTTTTGCAGTTTTCTTCGTAAGCTTTCATTAAATTTATTCTGGTTAAATATTCGTTAGCCGAATAAACGCCCGGAAGATTTTCGCCCTTTATATTCATAAATCTTGGCAAACCTGCGCCCGAGCCTATAAAAACGGCTTTATATCCGTTTTCAAATAAACTGTCTATGGTTAAAACTTTGCCTATAACCATATCGGTTTTAATTGTAACGCCCATTTTTTTAAGCTTTTCTATTTCTTTTGAAACGATATCCTTCGGAAGTCTGAATTCCGGAATTCCGTAAATTAAAACTCCGCCGGCTTTGTGCAACGCTTCAAAAACCGTTACGCTGTAGCCCATTTTTGCCAAATCTCCGGCGCAGGTAAGACCTGCCGGGCCGGAACCTACAACGGCTACTTTTATTCCGTTGCCGGGTTTAACTTCTTCATTTTTAACCTCTTCGGTTTTAATTTCTTCGGTCTTGATTTCGGTGTTTTCCGTTTTGTTTGTTTTTATACTGTCGGAGCTTGCATTGCTGTGTTCGCGGCAATAGTCGGCTACAAATCTTTCAAGCCTTCCTATTCCCACGCTTTCGCCTTTAATACCCCTTACGCATGCGCTTTCGCATTGGGTTTCCTGAGGGCAAACCCTGCCGCATATAGCGGCTAAAGAGGTAGAGCGCTGTAGAACTTCGTTTGCACCGAAAAAATCACCCTCGGCAACTTTTGCTATAAATGCCGGTATTTCTATGTTAACCGGACAATGTGCTTTGCAGGGCATATTTTTGCAGTTTAAACAGCGCTTGGCTTCTTCGATTGCCATTTCTTCGGTATATCCCAAAGCTACTTCAAAAAAGTTTTTATTCCTAACGTTTGGCTCCTGGCAAGGCATAGGACATTTTTTGTTACTCATATTTTTTTCCATTATTTATTTTCCCCCAAAAGGTTGCAGGTTTTTTCACGCATTTTGGCTTCATATTCTTTAAATACTCCGCCTCTTTTTAAAGCTTCGTCAAAATCTACCAAATGGCCGTCAAAATCGGGACCGTCCACGCAGGCAAATTTTGTTTCTCCTCCTACGGTAAGTCTGCAGCCGCCGCACATACCTGTGCCGTCTATCATAATAGGATTCATAGATACAACTGTTTTTATGTTGTATTTTTTGGTTAAAAGGCAAACGAATTTCATCATAATAAGCGGACCTATAGCTATAACTTCGTCGTATTTTTCGCCGTTAAGTATAAGCTTTTCCAAAGCGTTTGTAACCAAGCCTTTTGTGCCGTAAGAACCGTCGTCCGTTAAAATAACGGTTTTATCGCCGGCAGAAATAAATTCATCTTCTAAAATAACAAGGTCTTTTGTTCTGAAACCTATAATGTTATGAACAACCGCACCTCTGTTTTTTAATTCCTTTGCTATAGGGTAAGCAATTGCACTTCCTACACCTCCGCCTATAACGGCTACTTTTTTAAGCCCGTCAAGTTCGGTGGGTTTGCCTAAAGGTCCCACAAAATCTTCAATATAGTCCCCGGCGTTTAAGCTGTTAAGCTCCATAGTGCTGGCGCCCACAATTTGAAAAATAATGGTAACGGTACCTTTTTCTTTATTGTAATCTGCTATTGTAAGCGGAACTCTTTCGCTGTCTTTAAAAGTTCTGAAAATTATAAATTGTCCCGGATGAGCGGCGTTTGCAATAAGCGGCGCTTCAATATCCATTTTTGTAACAGTAGGATTTAACTGTTGCTTGTTTAATATTTTAAACAAAGCGCTTCCCCCTTAAAATAGGTATTAACCTTAATAAAAATTAAAATTTTCGGAAGCGATTTATAAAAACTTCCGTTTTTATAAAAGTTAACACACAAAATACAAATTTACTAATTATTATATCAAAATTAAGATTTAAAATCAAATATTTTTTATTTTTTAAAGCAAGGTTTTGTATAAGTTATTGCATTTTACATAAAATAAAAACGCATAAACAATATAGTTAGGCAAGCGAGAATAATCCGAAAGCCCAAAACGGTGTATTTTTGGCATATTTTCACTTGTCGTCTTTATAAGGCGAAAGCCTTATTGCATCCTCCGCATAAAAATCCACA
>CADBQU010000025.1 GCA_902796905.1 Oscillospiraceae bacterium
CATATTTTCACTTGTCGTCTTTATAAGGCGAAAGCCTTATTGCATCCTCCGCATAAAAATCCACACAAAAATACGCTCGTTTTGAGTCGAAGATTTTTTGAGCGGCGGATTTTTTGCAGGGCAAGGCATAAAACGCAGTTAATCTTAACGGATTAACAAGTATTTTAACACGGCAATACGAGAAATCCGTGCTCAAAAAACAGATTCGGATTATTCTCGCTTGCCTAAGCGGTTTTAAACAAATTAATTTTAAAACTTTAAATGCCGATGTTATATTTTTAACCGTTAAAAATATTCAGGGTAAAACGTCGATTCGGCTGTCGCTGAAGCTTAAACTTACTTTTTTGGAATTGTAAATATTGCCGAAAATCTGCTGGTTTAAAGCGTCTGCTTCGCCTATGGCTATATGCATTGCTACGCCGTAAGGGAAAACATCGTTAAGTATTTTTTCGCTTAAATTAACCGTTTCGTTTAAATCGGTTAAAGGTTTAAAGTTTTCCGAATTAAAAAAATAATAAATATCGGCATATACGGCGTTTATTATCGGCAAGGCTCTTAAAGTTAACGAACTGTCGTAATCTCCTTCGGGAGAAATATAGTTTAAAAGCTTTAAGGCTTTAATAAATATTTCAAATCCGCTCATCGGTCAATTTCCTCCTTGGATTTTAAATGAGATTTAGGTTTGGAATTGCCTTTGTTTTCGCCTTTGGGTTTATCTTTAAACTTTTTAAAAATTTCTTCTATTGCTTTTTCGTCTGTACTCTTGGCATTTAAAGAATTTTTTTTACTGTAAATATGGTTTAAAAGTTCTTCCAAAAGGCTTTCGTTGCTTAAATTATCTTTATTTAAAATATCGGTATTTAAAATGCCGTTGTTAATATCCGTTTCTTCTTCGGTTTTTTGTAATTCTTTTGGATTTAAATTTAAATCTTCGTTTTCCGAATTTTTAAAACTGTTTTCAAAAATTTCGGGGTTAAAATTATCCGTTTCGGTATTATTTACTTCGGATGTTTCGGTTTTATCCAATTCTCGTAAAAGAGATGTTACATCCGGAACGGTTCCTGCCGGTAAACGTTTTAAATACTGCTTTGTATTTAATATTCCGCGGTCAAATAAATTATCCAGCGTTTGCAGGCTTTGGGCTTCGCCTATAACGGTAGAGGCTCCTACGTCTACTCTTGCGTTTATAAGCAGGTTTTTGTATTTTTCGGCATTAAAAGGCATATACCAAGTTCCGTTTTCATCCGTAATTTTTAAAGAGCGGTTACCGTATTTTTGTACCCAGAATTCCGCCCAAATTCGCGCAATTTCTTCCGAAAAACGGTAGTACGCGTTTTGGTGCGATTGTATCGGCAGCATAGCGGCTTCTCTTACGGCTATAATGGCGGAAGCGTTATCGGGAACTATATTTCCCAAAGCGGCGTCGTTTGCTCCCGCCATATTAAGCGTGGCAGAAGAAAGCGACAGAACGCTGTTATCAAAGTTAGAAGAAAAAGAAGGAGGAGATACATACTTTATTGCCGAAGCCATATCTTGGCTGTCTCCCGATATTCTTATAATTTGTCCGGGGTCGTTTGAGATATTTTGCCTTACAATATCGTTGTTTACAAGCATTATGGGCATTCCGGATATCATAGTAGACCAGCACGAAGCCGTTAACATACGGTTTATTGCTATTTGGTTTGGTATTAAATATGTAATTTCGCTTTCGCCGTACGGGCAGTTTTTACGGCGCAAAAATGTAAATTTGGCCAAAGGATATAACGATATTCCCAAATCCCAGGTAGGCTTTATAATTCCGTCTTTAGTGCATTTTACGCCCATAACGGTAATTCCGTTTTCGGTTTTTTCTTTATAAAGCTTTGTTAATACCGTAGCTTTTTCTTCTTCGCTGTCATCGGCTGCGGGAGTAAATATAATTCCGTTTTCTCTTGCCACAGCGCTTATTTTTTCAATCGGCAGTTTTTGGGCAATTATAATAAAAGGCTGGGATTGTACATCGTCTAAAGTACTGTCTCCGAAATATACGTTTTCAATATCTAAGCTTTCTATTGCTATATCGCCCTTAATGGATTTGGTACGCTCTTTGTTTAAATACAAACCGGTATCTATGTTATTGTCCCAGTAGGTATAAATAATACCGGTGCCCGAAATATAAGCGTTTATAATTGCCTGCTCCCTTATTTTGTCGTAATTTAAGCGTTCGGTGGTGGAATTATAATAATCGCTCATAGCGGACATTATAAGATTTACTTCTTCCGTATAATCCATTTTTTTAAATGAATTATTAAAACTGTTTGTTAGGGCATTTGAATTATTAAAAGTAAAATTATTCGGCGGAGAATTATTAAAACAAGAATTATATCTAGAATTATCACTAGAATTGTTACAAGAATTATCATATGATGAATTGTTAAACGGAATTTTGTTTAATGAAGAAGATTTATTATTTAATAAAGAATTGTCGGCATAGTAATCTTTAAAAAAAGAGCCGTTGTTTTCGTAAAAATTCAAAAGCTCCGGATTACGCGGCAGTTCTTTTTTTATACTTAAAACCTTGTTTTTAAGTTCTATGGTATCCGGTATTCCGTCTGCCGAAAAATTAACGGATACCGGATTGTTAATAGCCGAAAGTTTTAGGTCGCCTATTCTTTTAATAACGTTATTTCTTACTAACGGACGGTCTTTTCCGGTGTTAACGCCGTTCCATTGGTCGCCGATAAAAAACCTTTCGTTCATTTTTGCCTGTTCGTAAATTCCACGGCTTCCTAAAGAACTTTTAAAATTTCTTATTTTTTCGTAACTTTCAAAAATTTCTTTCGGCAAATTTATTTTTCTGTTTTTTTCGGTTAAGTTAATTTCGGGTATTTTCATTTTTATCTCCGTAATTTTTATTATGTTTTTTGGTATTCCCCGCCTTTTGGCGGGGAATACCCTTAAATGCAATTGTTAAGTTGATTTACCATAATTCAATTCAATTTAATTCAATTGCAAAGTATATAAGTAAAAATATACTTTTATTAATGTATATTTTTATTAATAAACATAAGCGTAAATAGTGTTTTTGGCGCTGTTTTTAACAAAAACATCGTAATATAAACGGTAGTCAAATTTATATGCGTCCATATCAATGTTTTGGTCCGGATTAAATATTCTTATTTTTTCGGTTTTCTTAATTAAACTGCCGGCTTTTTTGGGCATAGCCAAAATACCTATGCTTTTTGCCGCTTCCGTAGGAGCAAAACCGCCGTTGCCGTTTGTTAAATATGTATATTCGGTTTTCATACGGGCATCGGGAACGGGAATAATAACAGCGTTGTTAATTCTTTTAACCTGTGTTGTAATTTCTCCCTTTTTAAAATCCGAAGTGGTTATTGTTCGGCTTAATTCTGCGGTATTCATAAGAGCGTTGTAAACCGTGGGATTACAAAAAACAACTACGTCTTCTTCGTAACCGGTAATGTTATTAATATTATTAACGGCGGTTGTTATAAGTTTGTAGCAATTTGCGTTTATGGTTTCGTCTTTGCCCAAAGACAAAAGATGTTCTTGGGTTGTAGCTGTGGCGCAAAGGGTAGATAAAGCGTAAGCGTCTACTTCGGGTACAACTTTTGTTCTTACAAATTCGCCCATAACTTGTCCCGCCAAAGAAGCTATGCCCATTTCGTCCATATCTTCTCTGTCTATGGAAAAGGTTCTGGCGCGGTCTTTTGAAAGTGTATAGGTTTTTTGGTCAACGGTTATAGAGCCTCTTGCAAAACCGGTATCTCTGTCGTAAGCGCCTAATCCCTGCATTTCAAGGTCGGGAATCAAAACATTTCTTGCACCTACAAATTTTTGGCGCATAACGTTGTCGGTCATAAATCCCGTAACGCTTTTCGCTACTATAGCTTTATCGAGTTCTCCTGTAAGTTTGCTTTGAAAATCTAAAGAATTAATAGGGTTTGCCATAAAAAATTTCTCCTTTTAAATTAAAAATAGTTTTTGTTTTGCGTTTTTCGGTAACAGCCTTTGTTTTTGGCTTTAAATTTAAAAACCTGTTAATAGAGTTTTAATTATGGGTTGGAAATTTTTAATTTAAGCCAAAAGTTTTTGCGTTGTTTTTATTTGCTTTAAATTTGGTTTTATGCAGGGGCGAAAGCCCCAAAGCCTAAAGGCTTTGGCAAAAGCTTTAGCTTTTGTTCCAAAAAACAGTTTTGTTTTTTGGGGGCTTTCGCCTTAATTATGCCTTTTGCTTTAAAATATAATTTTTACTTTCGTTTTTTTAAAATTTTCATTTTTGTTTTATTTTTGTTTTATCTTCTTATACCTTTAAGCATAGCCAATATAACCGGGTCTTCTCCTCCGGTGTCGCTTGAACTTAAATTTCCGGCAGAGCTTAAAAGGTTTTCTTCTTCTTTTTTTGCAATGGCATTAAGTTTTTGCTGTTCTTTGTTTTTATAAAGCAAATAACAATAAAGCAGGCTTTTTTCGCTTTCGGCGGCTTCTTTTATTACTTCGTCGGGCAAATCTAAAATATTGTCGCATTCGGGGAATTCTTCCGCCAGTTCTATAAATTCATCGGCTAATCGCTCGTTTAAATTCGGTTCGTCCTCTTTTGCCAACATTTTTAAAAATGCGTCTTCGTTTTGTTCTCTGCGCTTGTTTAAAGCATTTAAAAATTCTTCGTCGTTATCGGCGTATAACTCTTTTATACGGTTGATTTCGTTTTTCTCGTTTTGTTCAAAAATATTGTTTACAAGGTCCGGCAAAGTAGTTCCTTGGCTGGCCGCCATAAACCTCAGTTTTTCCAAGCTGCTTTGCGCGTACATATTTTTTTGAATCATATCGGCTGCGTCTTTAAGGCTTATTTTGCTTTGCTTATGATTGTATTTAACCGTAATAAAAGGTTCTTCGGAATTACATTCGGTGTTAATATAACTCCGGTCTGAGTTTTCGTTTATATTATGCATATCGTCCGGTATGGTATCCGTATTTTCTGCCTCGTTATAGAAGTTATTGTTTAAATTTTGATTTGTTTGGTTTAAATCTGTATCTGTGCTTGTATTTGTATTTTGGTTTTTGTTTGTATTTAAAAACATATCTGTGTTTGTATCAGAATTTATATCTGGATTTATATTTGAATTTATATCCGTATCGGAATTTAAATTTATATCTAAATTACCGTTTTCGTTATTTGTCATAGTAATCGTCCTTTCCAGTTCCGTTATAGTTCATTATTTTTTTAATATCTTGCATTAAGGCTTGTTCCGTTTTTCTTTTTTTGGGACGCTTAAAAAATGTTGTAATGTATCCCAGTAAAAATGCGGTGCAAAAAATTAATATAAAAATTAAAATATATAAAAATATCATAAGTTGAATTTTTCCTTTCTTTTTTTCTTTCTTTTTTAAGTTTTAGTGCTTTTTTACGGCGCCGCCCCGAATTAATGCTTTGCATTAATTCGGTCAAACCCTTTGGGTTTGCCCCTAAAGCCTTTTAAGGCTTTATGGCGGCGCCTTATATTTAATCCGAATTAAATATTTTTAAATTCCAGAATTTAAATTTCAAAACTTGAATTTCAAAACTTGAATTCCAAAACTTGAATTCCAAAACTTTAAATTTTAAAATATAAATTTAAATATTAATCCCAAACTTAATCCCAACCTCCTTTAAAATCAAAAGGAGATATTATTCCGAAACGGTCTTTTTTTGTTAGGGGAGTATTATTTAATGTAAGCTGCTTTAAAAATGCCGAAAACGAATATTCAAATGCATCCAAAATGTCTATATCGGTAGAAAAATCGTCTAAACGTTTATCTATTCCTTTTTCGGCAAAATCTTTATCCCATACGGCGTTTTTTATTCCGTTGATTAACGTTTTGCAGTTTTGGTTTATCGTTAGCTTTTTTAAAGAAATTAAAGTGTTGGTACAGCGTATGCGGTCGTTAATTTTTCCCTTTATGCTTTCTTTAACCGGTATGTTAAAACCTTTTTTATTTAAAAATTTATTCAGCGTATTAATTAAATACTGCTCGGCGCAGTCGGCGCGTATTTCGTTGGGGAATTCTTTAAATTCGGCATAAAATTCATTTAAAAATAAAACCAGTTCTTCGCATATTTTTTTGGCGTCTATATCTCCTTTTTTCCCTTTAATAAAATGGTCTTTTAAAACTGTTATTCCGTCAAAATCCTTATTTATTGCTGTAATAACAAAGGTTGTTAAAGAGCGGTTTCCGCCAAAGTCCATTCCCAAAACAAGTTTTTCAAACTTAGGTATTTTTGTAACGGATTTAATCAAATTTGAAATGTCGGGATATATCAGTCCTTCGGCTTTAACCCATTTGCCTAAAATGTAGCGGTCATAAAATATTCCGCTGTACAAGCTTTTTGCCTTTGTTATTTGTTCTTTACTTAAAGACGGATTATCTTCCATGGAAAAATGTAAATGTAAGCTGTTTTTAATGTTGTTTTCTTCCGAATCTTTTATCCATTCTTTATAAAACCAGTGCTCGGGACCTTCGGGATTACAGTTAAACCAAAGCTTAGCTTTTTTTACCGATAAAGTTCTGGCTACCGCTTGTTCCACAAAATTTTTGGGCATTAGTGCCACTTCGTCAAATAAAACTCCGCATAAGGTTACGCCTTGAATAAGCGCAAAGCTGCTTTCGTCTTTTCCTCCGAATAAATAAAAAGTGTTTTTTAAATTCAAACTCTTATTTTTACTTGTAATTGTTAGCGTTGAATTGCTTTTTGAATAATTCAAAGTAAAAAAATCCGTTATATCGTTGCACTCCAAAACAGGCATTATTATATTTCTTTCGGCGCTTCTTACGGTTTTGCCGGCAAACGCAAAATAAGAATTGTTAAAATATCGCATGGCCCAGTGAATAAACGATATTGCCATAATAACCGTTTTCCCCGAACGTACGGCGCCGTCGCATATAATATTGTCGTATCCGTTTTCTTTGTGGCACCATTTTAAAATTTGCCGCTGCTTATATGACAGCTTTTCTATAATCGTAATTTTTCCTCCTTTCCATTTGTTTTTTACAACCTACTCACTTAATTTTGTTTAATCTTCATCTTCGGTACTCGGTATTTCTTCAAAACTTCCTTTGCAAAAAGGACAAACTAAAAGTTTTTCGGGAGTGTTGCTTTCGGGGTACGGAAAATCCAAGTAAATTTCGGGTTTTGTAAATTCCGAATTACAATTTAAACATTTGCACACGGTTTTCATTTTGTTTTCTCCTTCTCGGGCTCTTGAGTCTCGTTTTCTTTATCCAAAGCTTTATATAATTTGGATAAAGCTTTGCTTTCGTCTGTTTCGCCGTCCGTCAGCTCCACTATTGCTTTTATGGCGGTAACGTTTCCGGATTTTGCGGATTTAAATAATCCTTTTGCTATTTGCATACTTCCGCTTATTTTTTCTCCCTCTTCGGTAAAATAAGAATGCAGCAGCATTTTTAAACATTCTTTAACATCTTTCTTTTTCGTTTTTTATTTCTCCTTTCTGCGGCAACAATAATAAATTTTTAAAGTTAAAAATTTGTTTTATGTTTTTTATTTTTGTTTTGTTTTCCTTTTTGCTAAAAAAAGAATACCTCAAAAAATATTAAAAATCGTCCCGACTTTTTCTAAACTTTTTCCAACAAAAAATACGGCTTATTTACTTAAAAAAATAAAAAGTTTCAAAAAATTACATAATTTTTATGTATTGTTTTCCAACCGTTTTCTCAAAAAAATCGCACAAAAAAAGAACCCTTAAAAAATTTTTTAAGAGTTCTTTAAATTTTTTATTTTATTTTTTATTGTTTTTTGTACTTAACGGCAACTTTTTATTCTAAATTTTTAAGTTCTTTTTCAATTTGGTCTTCTTTTTTACCGTTGCTTTTTTTCGGACCTTTTAAAAATTTAACATCTGCTTTGGAATATTTTACGGGGAGTCCGTTTTCATCCATTTTTACAAAAAGCGTGCCTCTTAGTAAATTAACCTCCGTAACAATTCCTACGCCGTCGGGAGTAGAAACCGTAGAGCCTACCTTAGGCGTATTTTTAATAAGGTCATCGTAAGCGTTTTGCTCATATTTTAAGCAACACATAAGTCTACCGCAGCAACCGGAAATTTTAGTGGGATTTAAAGATAAGCCCTGTTCTTTCGCCATTTTTATGGATACCGGCTGAAAATCGCTTAAAAATCTTGAGCAGCAAAAAGGCTGACCGCAAATACCCAAACCGCCTAAAAGTTTAGCTTCATCCCTTACTCCTATTTGACGAAGCTCTATTCTTGTATGAAAGGTTGCGGCTAAATCTTTAACCAACTCTCTAAAATCCACTCGTCCGTCGGAAGTGAAACTAAATGTCATTTTTCCGCCTTCAAAAGCTACGTCTACATCTACAAGTTTCATATCCAATTTTAAATTGGATATTTTCTTTTCGCATACAACAAAAGCTTCTTTGGCTTTTTTATTCCGTTGCTTTAAGCGTTTTAAATCTTCACCGTTGGCTTTTCTTAATATTTTTTTAAGGGGTTTTACAATTAAAGAATTGTTAACCGTATGATTTTCTTTTGAAACGGTTGCACATTCCACACCTCTGGCGGTATCTACCACAAGTATATCGCCTTCTTTGTAATTAACATTGCAGGGGTCAAAATAATATTCCCTGCCCGAAGGCTTAAATTTTAAACTTATAACTTCTGCCATTTATATCTCCTAAAACTATATTAAAATATATATTTTATACATTTATTTATTTTTTATTATAAAAGTGTAACAGCAATACATTAAAAACCAAAGACATAGGTCTTTAACGGCTTTAACCGTTTTTCAGGCTTTATTTTTAAGGCTTTAGCCGTTCTGTAAAGCATACGGTATAAAAACCTAAACCCCAAGCATTTTTAATTAAAGCTTTAACACGTTTTTGGTTGCAAACAAAATATTACGTTACAAACAAAATTTGCAAAATAATTTTTAAAATGTTCTTTAATTATTATATCAAAATATTAATGTAAAAACAAGTTTTTTTGCCAAAAGCAAATTTTTTACATAATATATAGTAGCCAATCTGATTATTTAAAATATAAATAAAATTTATATAGCAAATTTATATTTTAATTTGTTTGGCAATAAAGCGGTGCATAAAAGGTATGTGTATCGCAAGGGGATAATTAAAAATGAAAAAGCTTTATATTTTAACTGGGTCCGTAACCTATGCTTTGGCTGCAAGAGATATTTTGAAAAGCCATAATATAAGAGCTTATATAAAAAGACAACCGAATAATTTAAAACGCGTAGGCTGCGGCTACGGAGTGGTTACCGAGGAAAAAGCCGTAAATATTTTAAAAGAAAACAATATTAAAATATTGGAAATAAAAACATTAATGTAATACGGCAATGTAACCGAATTAAAAATAAAAAACAAAGATATAAAAAACCAAGATAAAATTCAAAAGCCGAGAGAATTTCTCGGCATACTTAAAAATATTATTTAAATTTTTAAATATTTTTATTTTTAAGGTGTTTGGTACCTGTAATGTTAAAAATAATAATTAAAACCATATTAATTAAAAATTTTTAATTTTTAAATTTTAAAATCGAAATTAAACTGCTTAATATTGCTTTGTAAAAAATGTTGATAACCGGAGAGTGTGTTTTATGATATATTTGGACAATTCGGCTACTACCGCCGTAAAACCGAAAACGGTTTCGGAAGCCGTTAACCACGCTTTAAAATATTATTCTTTTAACGCCGGAAGAGGAGGCTATGACGCTTCGGTTAAAACAGCCGAAAAAGTGTATGAGTGCCGTAAAAAAATCGCAAGATTTTTTAATGCCGATTTAACAAATGTTTGCTTTACCTCCGGTTGTACGGCTTCGCTGAATATAGCGTTAAAAGGAATAAAAAACGGGCATACGGTATGCTCTCAATTAGAGCATAATTCCGTTATGCGTCCGTTATTTAATAAAGATTATTCCGTTTTTAAAAATCATCCCAAAGAAGCGGTTAACGAAAAAACAACAGCTTGCGTTTGTACTCATTCAAGCAATGTTACGGGAAAGGTTTTTAATATAAAAGCAATAGGGGAGTACTGTAAAGAAAACAATATTATTTTTATTGTGGACGCCGCACAAAGCGCCGGAATTTTACCTATAGATTTTAAATATATAGATTATTTATGTATAGCTCCGCACAAAGGGCTTTATGCGCCTATGGGCGTTGGAATATTAATTGCAAAAAAACCGCTGGTTAATACTGTTTTTGAAGGCGGTACGGGCAGCTTTTCGCAAAGCCTTTCACAACCGAATTTTTTACCCGACCAAGTAGAAAGCGGAACCCAGAACATTCCCGGAATTTTCGGCGTATCCGCGGGAATTGACTTTATAAACGAAATAAACGGGAATGTTGACCTGAATAAAATTTCCGAAAAAGAGCAAGCAAAAAAGAATAAAATTTATTTGCACGAATTAAATTTAGCAAATTATTTTTATACAGAATTAAAAAATATAAAAAATATAACAATTTTAAGCGAGCCTCCCGAATTTTTAAAATGTACGCCTATAGTAACGTTTAATTTAAAAAATTGCAGCAGCGAAGAATTGGCGCAAAAATTAAACGAGTATAATATTGCGGTAAGGGGAGGTTTGCACTGTTCGCCTATGGCGCATAAAATTTTGGGAACAGAACAAACCGGAGCCGTAAGGGCTTCGTTTTCGGTTTTTAATAAAAAAAGCGAAATAGATATTGTTTTAAACAGAATAAAACAAATAAGCAAAAATTATTTTTAAATATATAAATATATTTTTAAGTGTGTGCATTCCTATAAAGTTTAAACTGCTTTTTCCAACCCTTTTTTCAGCTTGTTTATTATTCTTTTTTCAAGTCTTGAAATATAGGATTGCGATATTCCCAAAGTATCTGCAATTTCTTTTTGGGTTTTTGCCTCTACGCCGAAAAGTCCAAACCGTAACTGCATTATTTGGCGTTCTCTGGCAGGAAGTTTTAAAACCAATGCATTTAACTGGCGTTTTTCGTCGTTTTGTTCCAAATCTCTGAAAGCCTCGTCTGCAGGGCTTCCCAAAATATCGCAAAGCAAAAGTTCGTTTCCGTCCCAATCTATATTAAGCGGTTCATCTAAAGAAATTTCGCTTTTTAAATTGTTGGTTTTTCTTAAATACATTAAAATTTCGTTTTCTATGCATCTTGAAGCATAAGTGGCAAGCTTTATGTTTTTGTCGGGACAAAACGTATTTACGGCTTTAATAAGGCCTATTGTGCCTATAGAAATTAAATCTTCTATATTTACTCCTTTGGCGTCAAATTTTTTTGCTATATATACCACCAGGCGTAAATTATGTACCACAAGTTCTTCTTTAACTTTTTCGGGGTTTTCGTTTAGTTTTTTAAAAAGTTCTTCTTCTTTTTTTGCCGAAAGCGGAGCGGGCAGAGTTTCCGGTCCGTTTATGTAATTTATGGGGTTTTTAATAAATTTATAAATAATTTTACAGGCTAAAATTTTTAGTTTGTTTAAAAAAATATTCATACCGTTCATTTTATCACCTTTTTTATTTTAATTTCATTTTGTTTTTTGCTTTTTATTTTTTGTTTGTACGGGGCGATAAGCCCCAAAGCCTTTAGGCTTTGGCAAAAGCATAAGCTTTTGCGCCGAAAAACAAAAGTGTTTTTCGGCGGGCTTATCGCCCGCATAATTTCTTTTTTAAACTATATTTTTAATATTTGAGGATTAACGATTCCGTCGTAATCTTTGCTGAAATTTTGTTTGCTTTGGGCAATAATGCAATTGTGTAACATTCTGCCGTTAAGTTCTACTTTGTCGGCTTTAAATGCTAAAAGCAAACCGCTTTCGCTTACGGTTGAAAAAGGTATTAATCTAAAGCCCTTAATATCGTTTTCGGTATTGTTTTTTATAATGTCTTCGGTTAAAGTTTTGCCCAAAATAGTTTTGCATTTTGTTTGGTTTAAAATAATTACCGGTCGGTTGCTTATTAAATCTTTTACCGAGTTCCCCGTATCTATTAAACACAAAGCGTCGGTTTGCCTGTTTTTATAAAAAATTTTTGCCGTTACGGTTTTACCGTTTTTATAATCTTTTACGGTAAAACGTTCTATTAAAGTTAAAATTAAATAACAAACAGCCGTTCCCGCAATTAAAAGCAAAGGCGAAATATTAAAATATATCACACCGTTGTTAATAACCACTCCCGCAGGTTTAAAAATAAAATATATTGCCAATACGGCTCCGGCAAATAATAGGGTGGCGGCTAAAAAACATATAACCGTTCTTAAAAAGATTTTAAAATTAACAAAACCAAAACTTATAAATATAATAAAACAACAAATAACGGCTTTAATTAAAAATTCCACAATAAATATTTGCTTGGGTAAAAATATGTATAAAGAAAAAATTCCGCCTAAAGCCGCACCCAAAACAAGCCGCATGGTTTTATAGCCGTTTCGGCAAATATGTCCCGTAAACAAAAGCAAAAAATAATTTATTAAAATATTAACGCCTATTAAAATATCGGCGTATATAATCATATTGCCCACCCCGTATGCTTTTTACTATATTAATTATACTGTTTTACAGTTAAAAAAAAGGTCAAAATATATATGAGTTTTTTGTAAAATAACAAGTTTTAAAAGGGTAAAAAGTTTACGGTACAACCGTTAATATAAGTTAATATAAAACTTGACATATTAATAAAAAATTATTACACTTTATATAAAGACGGAAACATTTTTAACAGTAAAAAGGAAAATAAAAATCAAGACCAAAACTAAAGACCGAAGTTGAAAATAAAAACCGGAAACCAAAACCGGAAACCAAAACCGGAAATCAAAACCGGAAATCAAAACCGAAAATCAAAGCTGAAAAGTAAAACCAAAGAATAAAACCAAAAAATAAAAAGAGAGAAAAGATGTTTATGAATTACGGAATTTCTACGGCATGTCTTTATCCTTTAAAAACCGAAGACGCTTTTTTGTTTTTAGCCCAAAACGGCGTTAAAGATATTGAAATATTTTTTAATTCCATAAGCGAATTAAATGACGATTTTTTAAATAAAATTTTGGAAATAAAAGAAAAATATAACGTGAATATTCCGGCAGTTCATCCTTTTTCTTCTTTTGCCGAAACATATATGCTTTTTTCCCAATACGAAAGGCGTTTTGAAGATACGTTTGAATATTATAAAAATTATTATAAAGCGGCAAAAATATTGGGAGCCCGGTTTGTTTCTTTGCACGGTCATAAAGTGAACGGAGATTTAGATATTAATACTTATGCCCAAAGATATAAAAAGATGTTTTTGGCCGCAAAAGAATACGGCGTTACTTTAAATCAGGAAAACGTTGTAAACCATACCTCCGGCGAACTTAAAAATCTTTTGATTTTAAAAGATTTGTTAAAAGAAAATTTTTCGGTAACATTTGATATAAAACAGTGTATAAGGGCAAAACAGGATGTTTTTGAGTGTATAAAAAAATTGGGCGGTTTAATTTCACATATTCATATAAGCGATAACAATGAAAATAATGACTGTATGCTTATAGGCGAAGGAAATTTTGATTTTAAAAAATTTGTCGAAGCTTTAAATAATATAAATTATAATGGCAAATTAGTGCTTGAAGTTTATAGGAATGCATATAAAAATCCTGCAAATTTAGTAGAAAATTACAAAAACTATTCACATTAAGTAAAAAATACTTGACAATTCCATTGCAAAGGTATATAATATTCACAAACCCAAATAAAATGTAATTATTGCGGAAAGTGTGAATCTATGGTTAGATTAATTAAATCATTAATTGAAAACGAATTCGGCACTGAATTTAAAACGTACGGTGTTAAAATAAACGGTAAAAATTTTTATGATTTATCGTTAGATAAACAAAGCGTTACGGATTTTAAAAACAGGCTTAATAAAACTGAGGGGAACGTAGAGCAAATAGATTATTTAATAGAAGATTTTTTAAGCAAATAATTTAAGGGAATTTAAGTGAATTTAAGATACGGCGTTAAGGGTTTCGGAGTATTTATAGGTACTGAAAATCGGTAAATGTTTTAGTTTTTATTAAAAATAAAATTTGTTTATATTATGTAATTTTTCTGTATTATTGCCGTAAAACCATAAAAATGATATTGTTTTGATTTGCGACTTTAATACAGGAAAATTGCCTTAAAAAGTACCAATAAAAACTTCAACGCTTATTCTGAAAATTTAATAAATAATCAAAACATAAATACAAAAAGTCCGGAAAAGAATTTTACCTTTTCCGGACTTTTTGTATTGTATTATTTTTTACAAGTAAAAACGATTTAAAATATTAAACATTAAAACGGAATAATACCACATCTCCGTCTTGCATAACGTAATCTTTTCCTTCGCTTCTTACTAAGCCTTTTTCTTTTGCTGCCGCCAAAGAACCGTTTTCAATTAAATCTTTAAAAGAAACCACTTCCGCCCTTATAAATCCGCGCTCAAAATCCGTGTGGATTTTTCCGGCCGCCTGAGGCGCCTTTGTTCCTTTTTTAATGGTCCAGGCTCTTACTTCGGGTTTTCCCGCGGTTAAAAACGAAATTAAGCCCAAAAGGTCATAGCAGGTAACAATAAGCCTGTCCAATCCCGATTTTTCAAGACCTAAATCGTCTAAAAACATTTCTTTTTCCGTTTCGTCAAGACCGGCTATTTCGGCTTCCATTTCTGCGCAAATTGCAAGCGCTTTGGAGTTTTCGTTTTCGGCTATTTTTTTAACCGCCAAGTATCTTTCGTTTTTATCTATGCCTTTTGTAAAATCTTCTTCGCTCATATTGCAGGCGTATATAACCGGTTTTAGCGATAAAAGCGAAACTTCTTTTAAATATTCCGACTCTTCTTCCGAAATTTCCAAGCTTCTTGCGTTTAAGCCTTTTTCAAGATGCTCTTTTAATTTATTTAAAAAATCAAGTTCTTTTTGTAAGGTTTTATCGCCTTTTAAAGCCTTTGAAACTCTGTCTATTCTTTTGGATAAAGTTTCAAGATCGGCTAAAATAAGCTCTAAATTTATAATTTCAATATCTCTTTTCGGGTCTACCGAGCCTTCAACGTGAACTATATCTCCGTTTTCAAAGCATCTTACAACGTGTACTATGGCGTCTACTTCTCGTATATGAGATAAAAATTTGTTGCCTAAGCCTTCGCCTTTAGAAGCTCCTTTAACCAATCCGGCTATATCTACAAATTCAATAACCGCCGGGGTAAATTTATCGGGGTTATACATTTCTTTTAATTTGTTTAAACGCTCGTCCGGTACGGCAACCATTCCCACATTCGGCTCTATAGTGCAAAACGGAAAGTTTGCCGAAGTCGCGCCGGCGTTTGTAATAGCGTTAAAAAGTGTGGATTTTCCGACATTCGGAAGACCTACAATGCCTAATTTCATTTTTATTCTCCTTCAACGGTTAGTGTGTCCTAATATAATAAGCTAAATTTCTAATATATTAAGCTAAAATTATTTATATTACATAACCGATAAATAATTTATAAAATTTTTATTTTTATGGTTTTAAATTTTATTCTGCTTTATTTTTTAAGATATTTTTCAATGTATTTTTTAATGTATTATAAAAAAGTTTTAATTTACAGCTTTTATTTAAAAAATACTTTTTCTATTTCTGCGCAAAGCCAATGGTACATAGGCAAATGGTATTCCTGAATTCTGTAGGTGTCGGTATGGGGTGCATGCAAAACTACATTACAAATTTCATCCATTTTGCATTGGTTTTTGCCGCAAAAGCCCAGGGTTTTCATATTTTTGGCTTTGGCTGCTTTAAATGCGTTTATAACGTTTTTTGAATTACCCGAAGTAGATAACCCTATAACCAAATCGTTTTCGTTGCCGTAGCCGTAGGCTAACTGCGCATAAACCAGGTCGGGGTCTACGTCGTTATTAAAAGCCGATAAAATACCGCACTGAGATGGAAGGGAAATGGCAGGTAAAGCCCCTTGCAAATTATTGTTAAAATAATCGGCGTCATCAAAAAGCTCGGTAAATTTGGATTTTTCTTTTTCGGATATCGGTCTTGTGCTTAAAAAGCCCTTCATTAATTCGCCCACTATATGTTCGCAGTCCGCGCAGCTTCCGCCGTTGCCGCAAACCAAAACTTTTCCTCCGTTTTTATAAGTGTCTTTAAAAAGATTAAGTGCGTTTTGCAAATCTTCTTTTAAAGGCTTAAGTTCGGGATAATGGGAAAAAAGAATATCCATATTAAGTTCGCTGTGCATAAATATTTCTCCTTTTAAGTGTATATTAAATAAAGTGTGGATGTAGGGGCGAAGCCCCAAAAGGCTTTAGCCTTTTGCAAAGCCAATGTATTGGCTTTGTCCAAAAACCTATGGTTTTTGGCGGGCTTCGCCCTTAATTTTTTGCTGTGCTTTTAAAATTTTAAATTATTTTAAAGCGCCGGCTTTTTTTAAAGCAATTTCGGCTAAGGTAAGCGCCGCTATATCACCTATGTTTCGGTTAAGCTTAGCGGGAACAATTTTGCAAACCGCAAGGCTTTGCGAAAGGGTTTCTTCTTTTAAAACCTTTTCCATGTGCGGTCTTAAATAATCTTCCATCCAGGTAAACAAGCTGCCTATAACTATGGTTTCTAAATTTAAAATATCTATTAAAACCGAAAGTCCTTTGCCTAAATGCTCTCCCACAATTTTAAAAACTTCTTTTGCGGTTTCGTCGCCTTGCTCAACCCAGTCCGAAATTTCTTTACCGTCTATTTTATCTATATCTTCTTCGCTTTTTAAAAAGGGAAGAGGTTTGCCGGCGTTATATGCTTCTCTTACCAGTTTTCTTGCTATTTGCGCCATACCGCCGCCGCTGCAAAAGCCCTCAAAAGAGCCGTATTTATTGTAGCCTTTCGGACCGTCGTCTTCAAGCCTTATGTGGCCCACTTCGCCTGCCATATCATTCGTTCCGCAATAAAGTTCTCCGTTTAAAATCAATCCTGCTCCAAGACCGGTGCCAAAGGTTAAAAACGCCATATTTTTACTGCCTTTTCCTGCGCCGAAACGCCATTCGGCTAAAGCCCCGGCATTTGCGTCGTTACAAAGATAAGCGGGAACATTGTATTTATCGGTTATTATTTTAACTATGGGAACATTGTCCCAACCGGGTAAATTGGGCGGGCTTTGTATAGTGCCAAGTTCAGAGTTTAGCGGTCCGCCGCACGAAATACCTACCGCATTAAAAGAGCTGAAATTTTTAAGTTCTTCCAATCCGTTTAAAATGTTTTCCAAGGTTTCATTTAAAGTTGTAGTTTTAAATTTTATTTTTTTAATTATATTGCCGTTTTCATCGCCTAAAACACAGGCGCATTTTGTGCCGCCAATATCTACTCCAGCTAACATAAAAAGTCCTTTCAAAACAAATATAAAATTTTATAGGTATAAATATTTTGCTTTTTTATATTTGTTTAATTTTTGTTTAATTTTTCTTTGTACAATAATTTTGCATAAATTCCTATTATTTATTATAAAGCCTAATACCCTTTAATGTAAAGTGATTTTTTTGTTTTGTTGATATATTTTTATATTTATGTTAAAATATATAAAAATACAAAAACATGTAAAAAAATATTTTTAAAAGGGGAATTTTGTTGAACAGATTAAGAGAATTTGTAAAATCTATTTTAGCGGGCTTAATGATATCAATAGGCGGCATTGTGTTTTTAAGCACCTCTGATAAAACGGTAGGGGCTTTTTTATTTTCCTGCGGTTTGGTTTCGGTTGTGGCATTTGGCTTTAATTTATATACCGGACGAATAGGTTATGTTTTAGAAAATAATAAAATATTTTTTATTGATACGGTTTTTTCCGTTTTCGGAAATTTTTTGGGATGCGTTTTGGCAGGTCTTGTAAAATCTCCGATAGGCAATGTTGTAACCGTGGTTCAAAACAAATTGAATAAAGATTTACTTACGGTTTTTACAGACGCGGTTTTTTGCGGCATTTTAATTTTTGTTTGCGTTGATATTTACAAAAAGAAAAATACAATGTTAGGCATTTTGCTTTGTATACCAACCTTTATACTTTGCGGGTTTGAACATTCTGTTGCGGATATGTTTTATATAATAAACGCAAGGCTTTTAAACGGTTATTCGCTTTTGTTTATTTTAATTGTAATATTAGGTAATGCCGCAGGCGGTTTAATTATTCCGGTTTGTCAAAAATTTTATTTAAAAACCAAAAACTGAAAATTAAAAATTAAAAACTGAAAATTTAAAAGCACAGTATAATGTTTTTATACTGTGCTTTTTTGTTATTTTTTTATTTCAAATTTTACTCCGTTAAATATACCGCTGTCTATTAAAGCATAATCATCGGTATATTCTTTGCCTTCGGTAATAAAATGCTGCGGACCTACTGAAGAGGGCATAGCCGGAACCAAATGCAACGGACCGAAAGTATTTTTTCTGGTACAAACCAAAGTTACTTTAATATCTTGGTTTGCAAAATCCGTTATGTCTGCCTCGTACGGTTCCCATGCAATAATTTTAGGCTCTTTGGTTTCTTCCGCCGTATGGTTTGCACTTTCTATTTTTACTAAAGCTCCCATAAACTCGTTTACTTTTATATACAGCTTTTCGCCGTTTAAAACATTCGGCGTTAAAATATCTTCTTTTTTTATTATGTAGCTTATTTCTCCGCTGTAAAAAGGTAAATTGTAATTTGAAATATCATTAAAGCCTATTGTTTCGGGTAAAGATACAATATGTTTTTCATTGTCAAAAAATCTGCCTTTGTCTAATTTTCTTCGGGTTATGTTTTGCTCGTGTTTATTTAATTTTACTCCGAAATCTCCTAAAATATAAACGCTTTCTATGTTTGTTGTGCGTTTAAATACGGTTTTGGCAGTTATAACGTTTTTACCTAAATGTAATAAGCTTTTGCTTATAGGTAAGGTTTTAAAGCATATATCTGTCCAAAATTCTCCGTTTGGTTTTAATTTTTCTCCGTTAATATAATAATCGTAAAATTCCGGTCTTTCGGCGGCAAGCATTAAATCGTTTTTAGGTAATTCATCTATAAAAAATTCATAATCTAAGGTTAATTTGCCGTATTCTTGGGTGTATTTCTTTTTAGTAAGCCAAGGCTGAAGCATTTCTCCGCTGCGGTGTTCTAACCCTAAAGAATCCCTTATTTGCATATCCAAATGCAAAACTTCCAACGAATTATATTTTTTACCGTTAAAATCTGCGTTAACCATATCTAAAACCAAAATATTTTTTTCACTTAAGGAATATTCTACATTTTGGTTAAAGCTTTTTTCTTTTAAAGCGGTTAAAGTTTTTTTGCTTGCGGCTTTGCCTAAAGAGTTATTTTTAATAAGAACAAAGGTTTTTGTTCCGGCAGGTTCAATATTAAAATTAATTTCCGTTTCTGTTTTTAAAATTTTGCAATCTTTATTTATATTAAAACGGTTTCCGGTTTCAAGCTCCCATTCTTCTATTGCGCAAAAATCTCCCGCACCGCTTAATAAAAGCTTAATGTTATCGGCTTTTTTATCACGGTTGGTATTAATAATTGCAACTATATAGGCGTTGTCTTCTTTGCATTCTCTTACTTGGCATATAAGCGGTTTATCATCTATGGTTTTAACGCTTAAATCTGTTTTAAGATTTAAATAAGGGGATATGGCTTTGCCTAAACTGCAGGCGTCAAAATCTACGGTTTCAACATTTTTATTTTGTTCTGCAAAGTTTATAAATTCGTCGCTTTTTAAAGCGTCTATCATATACGGTTTTGTACCGGTAACAAAAACTTTTCCGCCTAAATTTGCAAATTCTTTTATTAAATTAAAAGTGGATTTTCTTATGGTTAAAGTATTTGAAATTAAAATGCAGGAATAATTCATTACCCCTATAGTTATGTAGGGCTTTCCGTTTATAACATTAACTTTTGCGTTGTTTTGCATTATAAACTCTTCGCCTAAATCAAAATCTATTTGTTCGCCCAATAAATAGTTGCAAAGAGTATTGTATTTTTCTTCGTAAGCTTTAACGTCTTTATCGGTTGCAAATATCCAATCCGCCCAATCCACATAAGCCATTGTCCATACGCTTTCAATGGGATTTAAAACCAAAAGCTCGCTTACGGGCGCACCCTCGCTTATAAGCTCGGCAAATCTTGCAAAATAACTTTCAACATAATTATAATATTTGTACCAAGCCGATTGATGCAGTATACTTGCAGGAAAATCTCTTTTGGATTCGCCTTCCATTGTGTACCAAGAAAGGTGAGGACAGCGGACGTTTACGCCTAAAACGGCCTGCCAGTTGCCAACCGCTTTATGGGATTTAAAATTAAACTGCCATCCGGTACATCCGTATAATTCCGATAATACCCATTTTTGATTTAATTGGTGCGCTACGGATTGTATTTGTTTTGCTACCCAAAAACAGTCGTCGTATTCTTCAAGCATATCTATTCCCGGTACGCTTAAATGCTGATAAAAACGCATTAAAGAGCCTTGCGGGATGGTTTGGTTTACCAAACTGTTTTCGTGTAAGGCATGACCGGTAAATTCCATATTGTTTTCTTTGCACCAACAGGCTATCGGAATAACAAAACGCTCTATAAATAAATTATCCGCAACATCTATAAAATCGTGCTTGTATTTTGCGGTTCTTTCGCCGTTGTGTTTGTAAAAAAGTTCCGGCAAAAACGGTATCATATTATATCCGTAAGTTTTTTCTATTTGCTCAAAAATATCATCCGTGTAACATACGGAGCATATTATATCGTTTTTATCGTCGGATTTTTTATCAGATAATAATGCTGTGCCTCTGTGCGGCTCATCGGTAAAAATACCTTTTATAGAAGTGCCTATTCTTTGTTTGCAATTCTTTTTATAGGCGTTGTGGGTAACGTCTATGAATTTTTCGGTGGCCTCTTTATTTAAAGTATTTAAATAGGTGTTGCCGTTATAAACGCTTGAAGGCTTTTCAAGTTCTACTTTAAATTTTAAAATTCTGATATTTTTGTTGTTAAAATACTCTTCTTTAATATCGCTGCTTTTAAATATTTGTTTGTACCAAACAACGGTATGCTCATCTGATTTTTCCGCTATAAATACCGCAAAACAATCGTCTGTAAATTCAAAATTTTCTACCGAAGTATCATAAACAAAAAGATATTTCATTCTGTATTTTTTTTCTTCGGTTGCAATACCTCCGGCGCTTCCGCTGGGCCAACGGTCTTCATCATACAACCAAGATTCCATACCCTTTTTATATCCGTAATCGGATATTTCGTTTGTAAGCTCAAACCATTCTTTGCCTAAATATTCTGTTATAAGACCGCAGCGTGAGTGCATAAAATATCCGCCGAATCCCATTTCTTCCAAAATATCCACTTGGCGCAAAAGTTCTTCTTTTTTTAACTCTCCGTTCCAGGACCAAAAAGGTTTGCCCCTAAATTCATTAGAGGGATTTTTAAATCTTTCTTCTAAGTTTTTAAGGCCATTGTTAAAAATATCGTTGTTCATAATATGTTCCTTTAAATAAAAATTAATAGCAATTAAAATATATCATATAAAAATATATAATTCAATAAAAATTAAAATAAAAATATAAAAAAAGTAACGCTTTGCGGCGGTTTTAAAAAGGCTTTGCCTTTTGTACCTAAAGCCAAAGCTTTAGGTACGGCAAACTGTTAGTTTGCCTAAAACCGCCGCGTTTTTGTTTTAAGTTCTGCAAATTAAAAAAGGTTTGCAAAATATAATGCAAACCTTTTTAAGTATTTAATTAATTATATAGGTGTATAGGTATTTTTAGGCTTTTAGCATTTTTTTGTAATACTCCGAAGCATTGTAGTTATCTGCCAAAGATATAAGCATTTTTACAACTTCCAAGCTTTCGTTTTTGTAAGCAAACTCAAACAGTTTGTCTAAAGCCTTTTTAAATTCTTTTGTGTCTATATCTTTTTGCATTCCTATAAATATCTTTTCGTCTTTTGTTTTGCCTATAGCCTCGTCAACCAAAAGCTCTTCGTAAAGTTTTTCTCCCGGTCTTAATCCCGTAAAAATTATATCTATATCTTTGTACGGCTCCAAATTGTACATTTTTATAAGGTTTTCGGCAAGAGTTACTATTTTTACGGGAGCTCCCATATCCAAAATAAAAACTTCTCCGCCCTTTGCCAATGCACCGGCTTTTAATACCAAAGATACGGCTTCGGGGATAGTCATAAAATATCTTATAATATCCGGATGCGTAACTTTAATGGGTCCGCCTTTTTCTATTTCTTTAATAAATAAAGGTATTACCGAACCGTTAGAACCTAAAACATTTCCAAACCTTACGGCTACATATTCGCAACCGTTGTGCCGTTTGTAAAAATATTCCATTATAAGCTCTGCCACGCGTTTGGTGGCGCCCATAACGTTTGTAGGATTTACCGCTTTGTCGGTAGAAATTAAAACCATTTTTTTAACGCCGGTTTTTTCACAAGCCAAAGCTACATTGTATGTTCCCAAACAGTTGTTTTTTACTGCTTCTTCGGGCACATATTCCATTAACGGAACATGCTTGTGAGCCGCTGCGTGAAAAACGTAATCCGGGGTATATTTTTTAAATATTTTTAATACTTTTTCGTAATCTCTAACCGATAAAATTTCTACGGCTATTCGCTCGGGCTCTGCACCGGCAAGTAATAATTCCTGCTCAATTTCATACGAAGAGTTTTCGTATATATCAATTATTATAAGCTTTTTAACACGGTTTGCTATCAGCTGGCGGCATATTTCTGAGCCTATGGAACCTCCGCCACCGGTTACTATACAAACTTTGTCTTTTACTAAAGATATTATATCATTTTTGTTTAGGTTAATAGGGGAGCGGCCTAATAATTTGTTAACGTCTACCTTAACGGTTTGATTAAAGTATTTGTTGTTCTTTTTAATTTGCTCTAATGTTGGTATAACCAAAAGTTCACATTGGGTTTGCGCACAAAAAGAAAGTATTGTGTCCCTTTGCTTTTCGTTGCAGGAAGGAATAGCAAAAATAATGGTATCTATAGAGTTCTTTTTGCAAATTTCCGGTATTAATAACGAAGGACCGTAAACCTTTAAGCCTAAAATATTTGAGGAAATTTTATAATCATCGTCATCTATAAAGCATATAGGCTTATATCCCGAATTTTTGCCCAAAAGCTCACTGCATATTATGGTACCTGTAGAACCTGCGCCCACAATAAGTGCTCGTTTTTCGTTTTTGTTGTTAAAAAACTGAACCGTTACCCTAAAGCACATATAATAAATCAGTCTTATAACGCTTAAAACAAAAAATGTTAAAAGCAGGTCGTAACAAATAAAATCAAAAGACTTATTTTTAAATATTAAATAAGATAAAATACAGTTTGTAAATCCGCAAATTAACAGCACTCCTACGGTTCGGTCGGTAATTGCCAAAAAATCGCTTAAAACCGTATGCTTATATCCTTTTGTAAGCGCTATTAAAATAATAGGAAGTATTCCAAAACAAATGGCTTGCAGTAATCCGTCGTTAAACCTAAATTCATTGTTCCTGCTTATAAAAATAAAATATTGCAATAAATTTAAAGCAATTAAATCACTGAAAAAAACAGTGCAGAGTCTGATTGCTCTTATATTGTGCTTATTCGCATTTTTTTGTTTGCTCATTTTTATCTCCCGCCAGACTAAGTATTAACATAAAAAATATACTAATATACTACTATACTACTATACTGTAAAATTCAATAACTAAAAATTAATGCTTTTTTCAAATTCTAAAATATTATTTATAATATCTTTGCCGCATTTTTTAGAAATTTCTTCAAAAGCTTCTTTTATTTTCGGGGGTCTTTTTTCCAGGGAATGAGTATCGCTTGCTATAAAATTAACGTAGCCTTCTTTTAAAAGCTTAAACGCTTCTTTTTTGAAAATATTTTTGTTTAAAAAAGAAGCAGCCGTTATTTGACAATAAACTTTATTTTTTTTAATTTCTTTTAAAAGCTTTTTAAATCCGGGAAATTTGTGGTAACGCTCTATATGTGCCAAAACCGGAGTGTATCCCGTATACCACGAAAACTCGCATATTTCTTCTATGACGTTTTCTGTTATGTTAAAAAAATCAAGTTCTGTTAAAACAAGCTTTGTTCCGCTTAAAGCAAGTTTATCCAAACAATCGCAATTTTTTATACCGCTGAAGTAATGTACTTCAAATCCGGTTTTAATTTTTGGGTATTCGGGAGTATTCGTTTTTAGTAAAAGATTATTGTAATGTTCTTTTATTAACAAAGAATATTCTTCTAAATTGTTTTTTTCGGTATGAAAATGCGGTGTAAAGTAAACTAAATCTACGCCCTGACGTTTTTCGGCTTTTAAAAGTTCCAACGATTCTTCTATGGTTTTCGCACCGTCATCGCATCCATATAAAATATGTGAATGTATATCAATCATCAGTATTGGTATCTTTTATAGCGTTTATATTTGTATTTTGCTATATTTCGCGAAGAATCGTTAATAATTACGCCAAGCAATTTAACATTTGTAACTTCAATATTGTCAACCGCTTTTTGGAATAGTTCGTGGGTGGAAACTTTGTTCCTTGCTACCAAAACAACGCCGTCGGTATACTGTATTAATATCATAGTGTCCGTTACAACGTTTATAGGGGGCGTATCTATAATTATAAAATCGTATTCGCGGCTTAATTCTTCCAAAAGTTCTTTCATTCTTACCGAGCCCAAAAGTTCTGACGGATTAGGAGGAATGGGACCGGATAAAAGCACGTCCAAATTATCGTTAATATGGGTAATAGTTTCTTCTTTAGAGCAGAATTCTCCTAAATAAGAGCTAAGACCGTTGGCATTTTTTAGTTTAAGTTTTCTGTAAACGCTGGGTCTTCTTAAATCTCCGTCTATAAGTAAAATTTTACCGCCCAACTGAGAAAAAGATATTGCCATATTAACGGCACAGGTAGATTTTCCTTCGTAAGGAATGCTGCTGGTTACCGCTATTATTTTTCCTTTATTATGAGAAAGAGAAAATAAAATATTTGTTCTTATTTGTTTGTATGCTTCTATAACCGCAAACGGAACCGAAGAGGCGGCGCCTGAAGAATAATTGTAATTTTTATTGTGGGCCATCTTTATTCCTCCTTAGCAGCCGCAGAAAAATCCGGAACTATGCCCAAAATAGGGTACTTATATCTGCTCCTGAAATCTTCTTCATCTTTAATAGTGTCATCAAAATTTTGAATAAGCGCCAATATTAAAACTACAATTACTGCGCTTGCTAAAAATACCAAAACGGAATCCCTTATGGGCGTAGGATAATTTTTAACGGCGTTAGAAGCGCTATCCATAGGTTTAACGTAAGAATCCGGTAAAAATTCTTTTATAAAAAGAGAACCTTCTTCTAAGAAACAGTTGGCTATTTTGCTTGCGTTTTGTTTGTTTGTATCTACAACCGCAATATCTATAAACAAATCGTCTTCGTTACTGTTTGTAATGGTTATTGAATTTTTTAAGGTTTTGTACGTATAACCGTTTCCTATTTTTTCGGCTATTCTTTTGTATAAAGAATCGGTTTGCAAAATGCGTATGTAAGTGGCCTTTAACTGTAAAGACGAGCTTAAATCGCTGCTTTTGTAAAAACTTGTGCCCGAACTTGTATTGTTTGTTGGGGTATTGCTTATACCACCGTTACTTGTAATAAAAGAACCCGTAGAACGGTAGGTGGGTGTAACAAAAAATGTTAAATAGGTAAAAGTAACCGACGCTGCAACAACAGCAATTAACAATATAAGCCAAAGCTTATTTAGTATTGTTTTTAATAACGACATAAAATTAAATTCGTTCATATTAATCCTCCCAATATACTATATTATTTTATAATAAACTACCGTTAAAGTCAAGGGCAAAACTGTTACCGTTAAACCCATAAAACTACAAAATTCTATTGGTTATTAAGCGCTGATTTATAAGGCGACAAGCCCAAAGCCTATTAGGCTTTGGCAAAAGCAAAGCTTTTGCCCCAAAAAACAAAAACAAATTTTTGTTTTTTTGGGGGCTTGCCGCCCTTGACCGCATACTATAAAAAAATAACAAAGAAAAGATAAAAAATAAAAAAAACAAAAATATAAAAGACCCATCGTGTTAAAATAACAGATGAGCCTTTGTCTATGCCTATTTATTAAATATTAATTAAATCAGTTTCCGCATTCAATGCTTATTTCGTTAAATTTTGCAAGTATTTCTTCAAGCTGCGTTTCTTTTTTCTCTTTTTCGTTTCGGTCTATAACGCACTTTCCTTCGTGCATCATAACAAGACGGTTGCCGTATTCCAGCGCGTAACGCAGGTTGTGCGTTACCATTACTGCAGTAAGATTTTTTTCACAAACCACCTTGTTGGTTAAATTCATAATTGTATCTGCTGTTTTAGGGTCAAGCGCCGCCGTGTGTTCGTCAAGAATAAGTATGTCTATAGGGGTCATTGTTGCCATTAAAAGCGAAACCGCCTGGCGTTGTCCGCCCGATAAAGAGCCGATTTTAACATCCAGTTTGTTTTCCAGTCCCAAACCGATTTGCGAAACAAGCTCTTTATAATAATTAATGCGTTTTTGAGAGAGCCCCTTTGTAAGACCGTAAACCTTTCCTTTGTTGTCTGCAAGACTTAAATTTTCGGCTATTGTCATATTTCTGGCAACACCTTTAAAAGGATCCTGAAATACGCGGCCTATTCTTTTTGCACGCTTGAATTCCGGTAAAGCGGTAATATCGCTGCCTTCTAAAATCACTCTGCCCGAATCCGGGAAAAGCGTTCCGGCTATCATATTAAGCAATGTGGTTTTTCCGCTTCCGTTAGAACCGATTATAGAAACAAATTCGCCTTTTTTAACCTTAAAGTTAAAATCCGTAAATAATACGGTTTCGTTAACCGTTCCGGCACCGAATTTTTTATTTATGTTTTTTAGCTCAATCATATATTATACCTCGCTTTTTAACGGAATATCGGCCTTTTTTACTTTCTTTGTTTTAAGGCGGTTATTTATTATTAAAATAATAGCAAACATTGCCGCATTCATAATTTTAAGATACGTTCCGTTGGGGTCTATAATTGTAAAATAATTAAGGCAAAGCGAATATATAATTGCTCCTACAATTACGGCAGTGGTGGGTTTTATAAACTTTGATTTTGAGAAAAGCGCAAGACCTATAATAACGGAAGCAAGCGATAAAACAACTTTGCCGGTGCCGCTTGTGTTATCGTAATTCATTGTAAGCTGTGCATAAAGAGCGCCGCTTAAAGCCGTAAGTCCGTTTGCAATGGCAAGACCGAGTATTTTATAAAATCCCGAATCTTTGCCCAAATAGGTTATAAGCGTTTCGTTGTTGCCGGTAGCCATTAACATAAATCCCGATTTTGTTTTAAAATAAAAATCAAGTAAAAATTTAATGATTATTACAATTAAAAATAATATTCCTATTACGGCAAAAGAGTTGTAAACTCCGTTTTTGTTGTTAAATAATCCGTAAAAGCTGTTGGCGGTATACGAAAAGTTTGTGGTTGTAAAACCGGTGCCGGTAAGAACGGTAGTAAGAGCCAGTGTTACCGATAAAAGTGCAGTCATTGTAATTATTCCCGAAAGAAGCTTTGAAATGCCGCACTTTACATGCAATATGCCGGTTACGGCTCCTGCCGCCATTCCCGAGATAAATCCGCCTATAAGCGCCAAAATAGGATGAAAACTTAATTTGTATATTAAAATTGTTCCTACAACTCCGCCTAACGGAAACGAACCGTCGGTTGTAAGGTCGGGAAAATCAAGAACCGAATATGCAATATACATACCAAGCGCTACTACCGCGTAGCAAAGACCTAACTGAATACCGTAAATTGTAGTGTTAAGAAAAAGCATATTTTGCCCCTTTATTCCTTTAAATTAGTTTCCGGCTACATCTTTAATGTTTTCAAGCGCCGGTAATTTTAATGTGTTGAATGTTTTAAGAACAGATGAATTGTAGCAAAGGAATGTTTCGTTTTCCATTGTTTTAGGCGCTACTTCCGATGCTGCTTTACCGTTTATAATTTCAGCTGCCTGGCGTCCCGAAAGTTTGCCTACCGTTACATAATCTATTGAAGCAGATGCAAGACATCCGGCTTTAACTTGTTCTATTTCGCTGCCGAATACCGGAATTTTTGCCGCGTTTGTTTTAGCAAGAATGTTTTGAAGTTTGCCTACAATTGTGTTATCCAAAAGGTTTACAATGCAATCAACTTTTTTGGAAATAAGCGAATCTGTTTTGGCGTCGATAGTTGTAATATCGGATACCACTTCGGTAACAATTTCCATACCGTTATATTTTTTGGCTTCTTCTTTAAGCTTTTCTATTTGTATAGCGTCGCTTGATTCTTCGGTAGAAGAAAGAACGCCTATTTTAACATTGTTTTTACCCATAAATTTTGTTACAACATTTAACTGTGCGGTAAAATCCGGAATATCGCTGGTGCCTGTCATATTTTTAAAGTTTGCAACCTGAGAAGCGTCTGTTACGGCACAATATACAACCGGAACATTTTTACCGGTGGCCGCGGTAGCCGCCTGTATAGCCGAAGGGGTAGCTATTGCAATAATAACTTTAGCGTTGCTGTTTACCATTTTTTGAGCTTGTGAAAGCGATGTTTCAGCAGTGAAGTTGCTGTTTACATATTCTACATTGTAATTGTCAAGATTAATTGTTTCTTTAAGACCTTCCATAATACCTGTGTAGCAGTTATTAAGCGAATCGTGCGAACCAAACTGAATAATACCTATTGTGGGTTTTGTATTGCCGCAAGAAGCAAAGCAAGTGGCTATTATAGCTATTGAAATAACAAGTGTGAGTATTTTAGTAAAGTTTTTCATAATTTTTTCTCCGTTCGTAAATTTTATATGTTTTGTATGTTAATATTATATTTTTCGAGTTTTGTTGGGTTTGCTTTGTTTTATTTTGTTTTGTTTAAAAATCAGTTGTACAGTTGCCATCGTTCTTTCATTAACATAAAAATCAACCTCCGAAAAATGAATATTGTTATTAAAAATAAAATAAAAAAGTCCTTGACAGAAATATTCTTTCTGTCAAGGACGAATAAACTTCGTGGTGCCACCTTGTTTCAGCTTTTTAAAAGCCCTCAGCGGAATACTATCATATTCCCGATTTATAACGCAAATCTTAACGTCGCAGAATACTAAGCTTAAAACTTATTTTATAAGCCTTTGACTGCGCCCTCGGCGGTCCATTTGATAATCTGTTTTTTATTCGGATTCCAGCACCCCGAACTCTCTGTGAAAGCATAATTAACGTTATCTCCGCTTCAACGGTTTAAATATTAAGTTTTTTGTATTTTAACACATTGATTTTTAAATGTCAATACATTTTAAAAAATTTTTAATTTATTTTTTATTGCAAAAACCGATATTAAGAATTTGCAATTAAGAATATTTTATAAATACCACAAAAAACACTTGCTTAATATTAATAATGGCGTTATTATTAAACGTTTTTATTTATAAAATTATAGAATTGTCAAATTCAAATTGTAGAATTATTTAATTATAGAATTATTTAATTATAATTTTTTAAATTACAGATTTATAAATTTACGGATTATATTAAATATCTACTTTTAATTCTTGCAAAGAACGGTATAAAATATCGGTATTCTTTAAAATTTTCGGGTTTTTAAGAGCAACGGCGGCGCCCAACACAGCCGAATGAAAAGGGTCTTTTGAAATATGAATTTCGGTTTTAATTGCGTCTTCCAAAAACTCTTTTAATCCCTTTAATAAAGAAGTTCCGCCGGTTAAATAAATACCGTTTGATAAAATATCCGAAACTATATCGGGCTCGGTTTTTTCAAGCACGCTTCTTATGCCGTTTAAAATTGTATAACATTGGTCTATTATGGCTTCGTATACTTCGTTTGAAGAAATTTCAAACATAGTGGGAAGTCCCGTGCCCATATGCCTTCCCTTAGCGGCAAAAGCCACTTCAAATTGATGCTTTTTAGCAGTGCCTATTTGCATTTTTATTTTTTCTGCCGTTTGCGGTCCTATTAAAATATTGTATTCCTTTTTAACATATCTTATAATGCTTTCGTCAAAATCGTTACCGGCCGATTTTAAGCAGCTGCACTGAGCTATACCGCCCATAGATATTGTGGCAATATCCGTTATACCCGCACCTATATCAACTACCATAGAACCCATAGGCTTTGAAAAATCAATGCCGAATGAAAGAGCGCTTGCCAAAGGAGATTCTATGGTTCTTGCGTTTCTTCCTCCGGCGGATTCCGCTACATCGGATACCGAGTGATGTTGCATTTCGGTAACGCCCGTTGGCATAGTTATTATAACTTCCGGTTTTACTATGCGGTTGCCAAAGGCTTCGGACATATATGTTTCAAGCATTTCTTCGGCAATATCGTAGTCTGCTATAATACCGTGTTTAATAGGGAATACAGGTTGTAGAGTATCGGGGGTACGGCCTACTGTTTCAAAAGCTTTTTCTCCGAAATATACGGGTTCCCAGGTTTTACTGTCTACAGTTACAACGCTTGGTTTTTCCAAAACTATTTTATTACCCGAATAAAGTACGGTTTTTTTGGTGCCCATATCTATAACTATATCCGTTGCCACGATATCACTACCTTTTTGTGTTATTTTTTATATGTTTATATTTTTTGTTTAAATATTAATAGTATTATAGTATATTGTGCGTTTAAATTCAATAATTAAACAAAGTAATAATAAATTTAAATTTTAAATTTTAATATTTAAAAGGCGGTTTTAAAAGGCGAAGCCTTTTAACGCCGACGCCTGCGGCGTCGGCGTTAGGCAAACTTTAAGTTTGCCTAAAACCGCCGTTAAAAAAACATGGTATTTTATGCAAGTTAATAGCCTACAAGCGCTGCCGAGCAATAAACCGCTTTTGCGCCTTTAAGTAAAAGCGTTCTGCTGCATTCATCTAAAGTGGCACCGGTTGTTTTAATATCGTCTATCAAAAGAATTGTTTTGCCCGATAAATTGTATTTTGGGTTTACTTTGTAAGAATTTCTTAAATTTGTCCATCTTTCTTCATATAAAACCTTGTGCTGAGTTTTAGTGCGTTTGCATTTAATCAACAAGTCTTCATTGTAAATGATTTTATTAAAGGCTTTGTTTTCTTTTTCGGCGTTAGTTTTATTTATTTCGTTTAAAAATTTTGCCGTGTTTTCGGCCAAAATCGCCGATTGATTGTAGCCTCTGCACAGCTTTTTGATTTTTCCCATAGGTACGGGGCAAATATAATCAAAATTTATCTTTTTAAATTTTATGCTTATAATCTGTGCCATGGCTCTGCCGTAAAAAACCGCCGCGCTTTTAAAACCGTTAAATTTAAGGTTGTATATTCCTTTTTGCATAGCGCCTTCGTTTTTAAACGGAGCCGTAAATTTTTTAAAATGATAATATCTTTTTTCGCATTGGCATTTAAATACCGGCAAGCCGCATTTTAAACAGGTAGGAGTATTTATGTACTCCATTTTAGTTAAGCATTCATGACAAATATTGTATTCGTTTTTTGTAAAATCCATACAAACAAAACATCTTTGCGGATAAACCGTATTAATAATTTTATCTTTCATTAATTATAAACCTTTTTATTTAATAAAATCATTATTTTTTATTAATACTGTTTTTGTATTAATATTGTGATGCAATTAACAGGGGAAAATATAAACCGATAATATAAACCGTAATGCCTTAAAAAGGCTTACTTTTTATATACCGCAAAAATCATAAAAATATCAATCTTTAATCAATCTTTAATGCTGTTTAATAAAGAATCTATTTTTTCGGTTTTCTCGGTTAAAAATTCTTTTAAAAACGTGTAACGTAAAGTTTTGCGGTTATTTGCTATCATTTCGTTAAGGGTTTGTTTAGAGCCCACAATAACAAGAATTTTTTTGGCTCTTGTAACGGCTGTATAAAGTAAATTTCTGTACAAAAGCTTTTTTGGTGCGTTTAAAAGGGGAAGTACCACGCATTCAAACTCACTGCCTTGGCTTTTATGAATTGTAACCGCATAGCTTAAATCTATTTCGTTTAAATTATCATGGTAATATGTTGCCAATTTGTCATCGTACCGTATATAAAAAATACCGTTTTTAAAATCTATTTTTTCTAAAATTCCTATATCTCCGTTAAAAACGCCGCTTCCTTCTTCGCCTTTGTTGTTAACCCAGGCTATGTCATAATCGTTTTTTATTTGCATAACCTTGTCGCCCTCACGCAAATAAACGCCTTTAAAATTAAGTTCTTTTTTATTGTTGGTTCTTGGATTTAACGCTTCTTGCAAAACAGCGTTTAAACTGTTAGAACCTAATTCCATTAATTTAGACGGGCAAAGTACCTGAATATCGTTTATGGGATTAAATTTATATGCCGCCGGCAATCTTTCGCTGCAAAGCGTTTTAACCAAGGTTTGCGCTTTAATAGGGTTAAATTCATCTATCATAAAAAAGTCTTTGCTTTTGTTGTTAAATATAGGACTTTCGCCGTTTATTATGGCGTGCGCGTTTGTAACTATTAAGCTTTCAAGAGCTTGTCTGAAAATTTTATTTAAAGAAATGCAAGGAACTTTGTTTGAAGCAATAATATCAAACAAAACATTTCCGGCTCCAACGCTGGGCAGCTGGTCGGCGTCGCCCACCAAAATAATTCTGCTGCCCAGTTTTATGGCCTTTAACAAGCTTTCAAAAAGTTTAATATCTACCATAGACATTTCATCTACAATAATAACGTCGCTTTTAAGCTGATTTTGTTCGTTGCGTTTAAAAACCGGTTTGTCGCTTTCGTCCCATTCAACTTCAAGTAAACGATGTATGGTTTTTGCGTCTTCTTTTGTAACTTCGCTAAGCCTTTTTGCGGCTCTGCCCGTAGGCGCACATAAATCAATTTTTAATTTTTTGCTTTGTAAAATTTTAATAATAGCGTTAACCGTTGTGGTTTTTCCGGTACCCGGTCCGCCGGTTAAAACAGTAATACCGTTTTTAATTGCGGTTAAAATAGCCTTTTTTTGAAGTTCGGCATATTCTATTTTAAGCTCGCGTTCTATAAATTCAATTTCCATATCGGCGGCAAATTCCGCCTTGGGCGGATGCTTTAACAAAAGCGAGATTCTTGCCGCACAGTATTCTTCGCTTGAATAATAATCCGGTAAAAAAATAAATACGGTTTCTTCTTTAATTTTTGTTCTTATTTTAAGCCCCGTTTTAAGTTTTTCCAAAACCATATAACAGTTTTCTTCGTTAATATTTAAAAGGGAAGAGGAGATGGAAATTAATTTTTCTTCCGGTAAACAGGTGTGTCCGTTTGAAAGATTATGCTTTAAAACAAATATAATTCCCGCAGCTATTCTGTATTCGCTTTGCATTGCATCGGGAAAAAACGAAGCTATTTCATCCACTCGCGAAAAACCGAAACCTATATTTTCTTCGCATAAAACATACGGATTTTTTTCAAAAATTTCTACTGCGTTGCTGCCTAAAGCTTTATAAATTTTTAAAGCTTCTTCGGGAGTGATTTTAAACTTTGCAAAAGCAAGCATTATATCTCTTACGCTAAACTGTTTAGAGTATTCTTTTGCAATATGAAACGCTTTATCTAAAGAAATGCCTCTTATTTTTGCAAGTTCTTCGGGCGTTTCGGAAATAACCTTTAAAGAATCTTCTCCAAACCTTTCTACTATAAGCCTTGCGGTTGCGGGACCTACGCCCCTTATGGCTCCGGAGGACAAATAAGAAAGTATGGCCGCAGCACCCTCCGGAGCTTTTCTTTCGCAGTACAAAACTTTAAATTGTTCGCCGTATGTTGCGTGATTGGTTATTTCTCCTTTAAGTTCAACACTGTCGCCTTCGGCCAAAAAAGGCATATTACCAACAACGGTAATACTTCCTTGTTCGCAATTTAAAGTGGCTACGGTATATCCGTTTGTTTGATTGCAAAAGGTAATATGTTCTATTGTGCCGCAAAGCGTTTCCAATGTTTTCACTTCCTTTTTTTGTTTATATTTTGCAATTTGTTTTTTGTTTGTTTTTATTATTTTTTTATTTTCAAAATTAAAATTTTTCATTGTTGCCAAATAATTCAACCAAATAATCATTAAAAGAATTTTCGGCAAAAAATATATTTTTATTTTCTATAATTTTTAAAATTTCTTTTTTTTCGGTTTTACTTATACCCAAATCCACCAAAATTAAAGAATTAATTCTGCGGTTTCCTTCCCATCTTAAATTTTCAATTGCGCTGCGCAGCTGCTGAATACATACCTCTTTTTTTAAATAAATTATTTCGGTATGCGGCGGGTCGGATTTAGGGCGAAGAAGCACAAGCCAAAGATTTTCAAATATATACGTTAATCCCAAAAGACTTATTACACAAAGGACGGTGCAAAGAAAAACGTACCACATAAATTTCACCTCATACCATTTTATGAGGCTTTTTTTAAAATGCTACTTAATTAAAAGCTTACGATTAAACTTTGTACGGCGTTAAACCAAAACTTAAGTTTTGGCAAAAGCCTACGGCTTTTGGGCAAAGCTTTGCTTTGCCTTTAACGCCTTAAAATAAAATTTACTTTTTAAGCGTATTTTATTTTAAGCGTATTTTATTTTTAAGTTTTATTTATAGTTCCTTATTTTTTGGTTGCCGTAAAAAACAAGCGTGGAAATTCAAACAATATCTCTCCGTTTTTTTGCGGAGTGTAATGTTTTTTTAATTCCGAATAGAAATCATTGATAAACTCATTCCTATCGGTTTGACAAAGTTGCTCAAGATACGGTCTTAAACCGGTTCCTTTGTACCACTCTATAATACTTTCATAATCAGGCATACGGTGGCAGTATGTTTTTCCCATAATTCAAAATCGTTGGAAATATAAGATAATATATCAAAATATTCTTCTGTTGTAAGATTATTGTATTGTCGGGGAGTGATTTTGTTTTTCCATTTTTCGGTACAACTTAACTTACCTATAATGATATGAACGGGATGCTTACGCTGTATGGGAATTTGTATGGCAAGTGTTCCGTTATTTTTAAAAAACGCCATAAGCTTTGGCAAAAGCTTTTTATGATTGGGTATCCACTGTATACAGGCATTTGAAAATATAATATCATACTTTTTTGCAATTTCGTGCATATCGCCGCCGGCGTCTGCTTTTATAAACTCAATATCCGAATAGTTTTTTCTTGCCTTTAAAAGCATTTCTTCCGAGTTATCCGCACCGATTATTTCGGCATAAGGAAATTTATCTTTAAGAACTTTTGTGCTGTTGCCGGTTCCGCAGCCTATATCAAGAATATTTTCGGGAGATAAATTTTCAAGTCTGTTTGCCAAATCTATTGCCGGCTGTGTGCGGTTTTTTATAAACTTTTCATATTGATCGGCATTCCATTTAGACATAATTGTTATCCTTTTGTTTTAAATATATAAAGCTTGCTGACAAGACAAAATGCAAGGTTAAATAATAACACCGTTTGTTATTTATTGATAAACAATTTTATAAAAAACAGTTATCGTTGTATTATGAATATTTTTTTGAATTTATAAGTTATAGTTTAGAATTTATAATCTATAGTTTATAAGTTATAAGTTTGAAATTTTAAAAACTTAATTTAAAATCTTAAAAATTGTTCAAACAATTTAAATTTTTAATTTTTTTTTAACAAAATAAAACCTGTGAAAGATTTTAGTCCAACACAGGTTTTTGTTTTTATTTTACGGTTATTGTGGCGGTGTATGTGCCTACCTGCCAAACCTTGTTGTTGGTTTTAGCCTTAATTGTTACTTCTACTGTGTGGTCTCCCGCTGTTTTTCCCGTAAGGTCGGCGTAAGCTGTAATGTTATCGTTTGTTAAATTTCTTATTATCGAGCGCGGACCGCATAAAATCACATTTTTAATGCTTGTTTTTAACGTTCCTTTTACGGAGGAAGTTGCATTAAACTGTGTAACCGTAAACGTGCGTGTTCTGTAGTAAGAAATATCTTCAAACGTTACTTTAACGGTGCTTATACTGTCTGCTGATTTTACACCGTCGGGTAAAACGGGCGCCAAATTAAATGTGTAGTTTGTAGGCGAAAGCTTTGTAAAATCTATAGTATCCAAAGAAATCGAGCTTATGGAATCTATAGTGTCCGGAGGACCTATAATGCTTATTTTGTTAAAACTCATGGTGTGAGCCAAAGAAGATGTTGAAAATCCTTCGGGTGCATTTTTAAATGTAAGCGTTAAGGGTACTTCTTTAACTTTGGAAATAGGAACGGAAATAGGAACGGTTGTAACTTCCGAATTGTCCGCTGCCGTTAATTTAAATGCTTTTGAGTCTAATTCTTTGCCTTCTTCGTCAAGTAAAACAACTGCGGCGTCAAAGCTTGAAGTTTCGCTTAAGGTTTTGTTTACCGTTGCTCTTGCCACTACAGAAGCTACTTTTTTCATTTCGGTCCTGGGACCTTTAACGGTAACGGTAGAATACTTGCTGTCTCCCACAACAGCTTTTTCGGCTACCAATCCCTCTATAGCCGAAGCGCCTTCGGCTTCTGCCGTAATTTCAAAATCTTTGGTATCTATATAGTCAAAAGATACCAATATATTTCCGGGATTAACGCCGGTAATTTCGTATTCGCTGTTTGTAACTTTAGAAGCCTTTAA
The DNA here is from genome assembly GCA_902796905.1 of Oscillospiraceae bacterium. Classification (GTDB taxonomy): domain Bacteria; phylum Bacillota; class Clostridia; order Oscillospirales; family Acutalibacteraceae; genus UMGS1279. The sequence goes on from CADBQU010000025.1 coordinate 36,730, forward strand.
TTCCAAATTAAAGTTTCCGGGAGCATTTACCGTAGAAAGCGAAGCCGTAACCGAAACATCGCCGGAAGTAAGCGAACTTACAATGTAATTAGGACCTTTTACCGTAACCGAAACTTTTTCGTTTAAAACCGAAGTATCTACAACGTCTAATCCCAATTGGCTTGCCGCAGAACCTTCAATAGGTACGGTAATGGGAACTTCGGATATGGTTTTTTCGGTGTCCGGAGCTTGAACTATGGTTATAATAAGCCAAAATATTATGGCGGCTATTACCGAAAAAATAACGGTAAAACGCTTACTGTCAAATAATTTTTTTAAAGATAAGGATTTAAACATATCTATTTTTCCTCCTTATTCTTTTTTTTAGGTAAGGGTATAAAGCCCAAAACTTTTTTGCGCTTGCCGTTATCTATATCCGGCAGCAGCCTTTTGGTAAGCTCGGCAAAAAGCGTTACCTGGTTAAAATCCCTTACTATAGTGCCGTTTTCGGCTATGGATATTATTCCCGTTTCCTCCGAAACCACAACTACAACCGCGTCCGATACTTCGCTTATACCTATTGCGGCTCTGTGCCTTGTTCCGAAAGAAGAATTTAAATTGTCGTTTTGAACTAACGGCAAAATACATCCGGCTGCCGTTATTCTGTTGTTCCTTATAATCATAGCACCGTCGTGCAGGGGAGTGTTGGGGAAAAATATATTTGCTATAAGTTCGCTGGAAACATCTGCGTCTACCACCGTGCCGGTATCTATAATTTCGCCCAAAAGAGTGCTTTTTTCAAAAACCATTAAAGCGCCTATTCTTTGGTCCTGCATATTTCCTGCGGCTTTGCAAACCGCCGAAATACATTTTTCGGCGTCTTGCCTAAAACCTTCGTTTTTACCGAAATTGCCGAAGTTGGAGCGGCCTATGTTTTCCAAACCTCTTCTTATTTCGGGTTGGAATAAAATAATGGCAACAACTATAGCCGAATCAAATACTTTGTATAATATCCACTTCATAGTAACAAGGTTAAGCCATTGAGATATGCCCCATATAATAAGAAGTATTAAAATACCTTTTATAAGCTGACCGCCCCTTGTTTGGCGGAAAAATCCAATGCATTTATAAATAATAAACGCAACTAAAATAATATCCAAAATGTCGGATATCCTAATGCCCGAAGCAATGTTTGCCAGCAGGTTAAAAAAGGATACAATAGCGTTTAGAATATTTTCCATAGTATTTATCCTTTCACAAATTAATAAGTTAATATTTTTAAAACGGTATTAAAAAATAAAGGTTGTAATATTAAAAATAATATACAACTGAATTTAATTGTTTAAAAGCAATATATTAATATTTTAACATATTTAAATATATTATCAAGTCAAAATTAATTAAAAAAGTTATAAATATTTTCGGCTTCTTTTTTAGGCAGTACTTTTGCAAGCTCTTCTATATTTGCTTTTTTAATGTTTTCTATGGTTTTAAAAGCTTTTATTAAACTGTTGGCTCTTTTTGGGCCTATGCCTTCTATTTTTGTAAGTTCGCTTGTAATGCCCTTTTTAAGCCTTAAAGAGCGTTGATAGCTTATTGCAAAACGGTGTGTTTCTTCCTGAATTTTAAAAATAAGCTCATAGGCGCTTTTGTTTGCTTTAAACTCTATAACACTGCCTTTTGCGGCTATTGCTCTTGTTTTGTGTTTGCTGTTTTTAACCATTCCGAAAACCGGAACATTGTATTTTCGGCAAATGCTTTCTACTGCGCTTAACTGACCTGTTCCACCGTCTATTAAAATTAAATCCGGTAAAGTTTTAAATCCTAATTTTTCGGTTTTGCGGTCATTTGCTTCTGTTACCTTTGATGCTGTTTCTGACGTTGTATTTTCTTTTGTATTTTCTTTTGCATTTTCTTTTGCTTTTGCTTTTTCTTTTATTTCGGTTTGATTTTCTTTTATAATTAAATTTAAGCTTTTCTTTAAATTTTTATTTATATTTTCGCTTTCGGCAAAATTTTCTTTTTCGTATTCGTTAAATCTGCGCGTTAAAACTTCTCTTAAAGAGGCATAGTCGTCGCCGTCAGCACCGGATTTTATTAAAAAACGCTTATAGGCGTATTTCGCCGGAACTCCGTTTTTAAAAACCGTCATTCCCGCTACAGCGTTTTCTCCGCCTAAATGGGAAATATCGTAAGCCTCTATAATTGCGGGAGAATTTTTAAGGCCCAAAAGCTTTGCAAGCTCGGTTAAGCTTGCGGCGTTTTTATTTTCTTTTCCTTTGTATTTTGCTAAATTTTCGGAAGCGTTTATAGACGCCATTTTTATAAGCTCGTTCTGCGTACCCTTTTGGGGAATTAATATTTTTACGTTTTTGCCTTTTTGGTTTAAAATAAATTCCTGCAAAAGCTCTTTGTCGTTAATTTCGCCGTCAAGCAATATAAACGATGGAATATCCGACTTTGATTTATCTTGATAATACTGTATTAAAAAGCTTTTTCTGGCTTCGGCAATATCTTCTTCCGAATTTACCGTATAGTGGTTATAGTCGCTTAAATTATGATTTTTGTAATTAAAAACCGCAAAGCAAAACGTACCGTTTAAATAGCTTACGGCAATAATGTCCTGTTCTTTGTTTTTTGAAAAAACAACCTTTTGCTTTTCGTTTGATTTATTAAGCGCGACAATTTGGTCCCTGTATTTTGCGGCAATTTCAAACTGTAGGTTTTCGCTGGCTTTTTCCATTTTGTTTTTTAAAATTTTAACCGCTTCGTTTTTTCCGCCTTTTATAAAAGAAAGCGCTCCGTTAATTGCAGCCATATATTCTTCGTGAGATATATGCCTGCCGCAGGGAGCCATACATCTGCCTATATGATAATTTAAGCAGGGGCGTGATTTGTTTAAATCTTTAGGAAAGTTTTTTTTGCAGTCGGGAATTTTAAAAATTTTAATTGCTTCTTCCAAAGCGCTTTTTATAACATAGTTTGAATAATAGGGACCTATATATGTTGCACCGTCGTTTTCTTTTTGAAAAACCACCGATAGGGTAGGCCAGGTGCTGTTGGAAATTTTTAAATAACTGTATCCTTTGTCGTCTTTAAGCAAAATGTTATATTTGGGCGTATGCAGCTTTATTTGCGAACATTCCAAGCACAGTGCTTCGTATTCGCTGTCGCAAATAATATAATCAAAATCGTAAACGTTACTTACCATTTTAATTACTTTAATTTGCATATCGCTGCTGTTTCTGAAATAGCTTGAAACCCTTGATTTTAATTTTTTTGCTTTTCCTATATATATTATTTTTCCGGAACTGTTTTTCATAAGGTAAACTCCCGGCAATTCCGGCAAATTATTGGCTTTTTTGTTTAAAAAGTCAAGTCTTTCGTTCATAAAGTTTACCTCCTGTTATATGTAAGTTGCATAAGGCGGTTTTTAAAAAGGCAAAGCCTTTTTAAACGCCGAAAGCTTTGCTTTCGGCGGGACAAACCAAAGGTTTGCCCCAAACCGCCGTAAAATTTAATCTATATCCCTCATAGTAAGAGATATTCTGTTCCTTTTGGCGTCAATTTCCAAAACTTTAACGTTTACAATATCGCCTACGGATAATACTTCGCTTGGATGTTTTATAAATTTGTTGCATATACGGCTTATATGTACCAATCCGTCTTCGTGTACGCCTATATCAACAAAAGCTCCAAAGTCTACTACGTTCCTAACGGTTCCTTTTAGTATCATTCCCGGTTTTAAATCGTTTAAATCCATTAAGTCCGAACGAAGCATGGGTTTCGGCAATTCGTCCCTTGGGTCTCTTCCGGGTTTTTTAAGCTCGGTTATAATGTCTTCAAGCGTTATTTTACCTATGTTTAAAGCTTTTGCGGTTTCTTCGGTATTAATTTTATCCAGTTCTTCCGCTTTGGTAATTGTTTTTTTAATATCCGAATTTTGTTTCTCGGTATTTTCTTCGCTTAAATCTTTTAAATTATTACAGTTTATAAGCTTAAGCAATTTTTCTGCTGCGGCATAGCTTTCGGGATGCACCGCTGTGTTGTCAAGCGGCTCTGTTCCGTTTGCTATCCTTAAAAAACCTGCGCACTGCGTAAAAGCTTTTTCACCCAGCTTAGAAACTTTTTTAAGCTCTTTGCGGTTTTTAAAAGCTCCGTTTTCTTCACGGTAACTTACTATGTTTTTAGCCAGTTTTTCTCCTATGCCCGAAACATACGATAACAGCGAAAAAGAAGCGGTGTTAAGGTCTACACCAACGCTGTTAACGCAAGATTCCACTACGCCTTTAAGCGTTTCGTCCAAACGTTTTGGCGGCATATCGTGTTGATAAAGTCCTACGCCTATCGACTTCGGGTCTATTTTAACAAGCTCTGCCAACGGGTCTATTAAGCGCCTTGCTATAGAAACCGCCGAACGCAGCGAAACATCAAACTGCGGAAATTCCTCCGCCGCCAATTTTGAAGCGGAATAAACCGAAGCTCCCGCTTCGCTTACAACCATATATTTTACATTTGTTCCCTTAATAAGCTCGCTTACAAAAATTTCGGATTCCTTACTTGCTGTTCCGTTTCCTATTGAAATTACATCTATATTATATTTTTTTATAAGCTCCAAAAGCTTTTCGGCGGCTTCTTCTTTTTTGTTTTGAGGCGGAGTGGGGTATACAACCGTTGTATCTAAAACCTTGCCTAAACTGTCTACTACGGCTATTTTGCAACCGGTTCTGTAAGCCGGGTCAAAACCCATAACGGCTTTTGCTTTCAGCGGCGGTTGCATTAAAAGAGGTTTTAAGTTTAATCCGAAAACCTTTATTGCTTGATTTTCTGCGTTTTCGGTTAAAAGATTTCTTAATTCGTTTTCCAAAGAAGGATATATTAAACGCTTTAAAGAATCTTCTGCCGCCTTTAAAACAATTCTTCCGCTTGGGTTGTTTTTAGCGGTTATCACTCTTTTTTCTATTAAAAACAAAGCCTTGTCCATATCTGTTTTTATGCTTACTTTTAAAGCTTTTTCGTTTTCTCCGCGGTTTAAAGCTAAAACTCTGTGCGGAGCAATTTTTTTAACGCTTTCGCTGAAATCGGCATAATCAAAGTATGCGTCCTTCTTTTCTTTATCTCCCACAGAACATATTAAAGCTTCGTTTTGCATAAGCCTTCTTATGTCGCCGCGAATTTCCGCGCTGTCCGAAATTTTTTCGGCTAAAATATCCATAGCGCCGTTTAGTGCGTCTTCTGCCGTCAAAACATCTTTTTCGGGGTTTATAAATTCTTCGGCAAAATTTATAGGTTCCGTTAAAGAATTTTGAGCCCATATTTTTTCGGCTAAAGGCTCCAGTCCCTTTTCTTTGGCTATTAACGCCTTTGTGCGCTTTTTCTTTTTGTACGGTAAATAAAGGTCCTCCAAAGCCGAAAGGGTAGAAGCGTTTAAAATGAGTTCTTTTAATTCTTCGGTAAGTTTGCCCTGCTCTTCTATAGATGTAAGTATTTCTTCGCGGCGTTTTTCCAAATTGCGGTATTTTGTTAAAAGCTTTTCTAAATCTCTTAATGTGTCGTCGGTTAATTTGCCGGTAACTTCTTTGCGGTAACGTGCTATAAACGGAACGGTATTGTCTTCGTCCAAAAGCTTTACGGCGGCATCTGCCTGCCATAAGTTAATTTTAAGTTCTTCGGCAATTTTTTTATTAATTTCCATTTTATTCTCCTAAAAATTTTTTACTATATTTGCATTACGTTTTTTACTTTTTCAATTCTTTGGTTTTTACTTTTTGATTTTTTTATTTTGAATTTTCATTTTCAAAAAGCATTGATTTTTGAAAATTTTCAAATTTTTCAAATTTTATTTTTATTTAAATGTTTAAATAAAATTTTTTATTTCCTATATTAAGATAATACAATATAAACAAACAAATTTTCCGCTACGGTAGTTCCTATAGCATTATCTGTTGCCGCTTAAGTTTAAATATTTAAATAAAAATAAAAATTTCAATTTAAAATTTTGCTTGTTACAGTATATTTGTTTAAACTCCGTTATACCGTAATTTAAAAAACATTATAAAAATAAAGGGCGGGAAAATACCCGCCCTAAAAAAATCAGGTTAAATTTGTGTTGCAATTTCAAAAATATGTGCGGGGATTTCTTCTTTTGCACAGGAAATAGTGAATATAAAGTTTATGTTGTCTTCTTCGGCTACGGCAGAAAGTCTGTCTAAAAATGCCGATAATTCATTCATATCTCTTGAACCCAAACGAAGTGTAGCGTCTACAAATACATCGGTTACATCATGATTGGAAGAGCAAATTCCGCAAAGCAAACTGTAAAGTTCGTTATAACCGCTTATACCGTAATTTGCCGCGTCAATAAGTCTTACTTTATGAGATACGTTATATGTCATAACATCGCCTTTTTCAACGCAAACCACATTGCCTTTTGAAGATTCGGCGGTAGAATTAATAAGTTCTAAAAGTTTTTTGGTTTTTCCCGAACCTTTGTTTCCAATAATAAGTTTAATCATTTTGGTCACTCCTTTATATATTTCCGCTTAAAGCGGTAATAAATAATTTTAACTTTTTAAAACAATGCTTTAAAATATTTAACGCTTTAATATATGCTTTACGGTTTACGGTTAAAAACAAAAAACGTTTATTTTAAAAGCATTTGTTTTAATATAATTTTTATCTTGTTATAATATTAAAACACAAAAACCGCCGCAGTATTTTAAAAAAATTAATTTTTTATTAAATTTTGGCTTTATAATTATAACTTTGTTTTTGCTTTTTATTTATTTAGGCTTATTTGCTTAATTTTGCTTCAAGTTTTTCTTTTTCGCTTTCATAACCGGGTTTTCCCAATAAAGCAAACATATTCTTTTTGTAGCTTTCAACTCCGGGTTGGTCAAACGGATTAACTCCAAGTAAATAACCCGAAATTCCGCAAGCCTTTTCAAAGAAGTAAATAAGCTCGCCCAAGTTTTCTTCGTCGGCTTTGTCAAGCTCTATAATCAAGTTGGGTACTCCGCCGTCGTTATGAGCCAAAACAGTGCCTAAAAATGCTTTTTCGTTAACATAAGACATTTTTTTGCCGGCCAAGAAATTAAGACCGTCTCCGTTGTCGGCGTTTTCTTTTATTTCTATATCTTCGCCGCATTCTTTAATGTTTACTACGGTTTCAAATAAAATTCGGCGTCCGTCTTGTATATACTGACCCATAGAGTGCAAATCGGTAGAGAATATAACCGAAGCGGGGAACAGTCCTTTGTGGTCTTTGCCTTCGCTTTCGCCGTAAAGCTGTTTAAACCATTCGTTCATCATAGAAAATCTGGGCTCGTAAGCGGCTAAAAGTTCAATCATATAGCCTCTTCTTAAAAAAGCGTTTCTTAAAGCCGCATATTTGTAGCAATCATTTTTTAATAAATCGGTTTCTTTATATGCTTTTTCGGCTTTTGCCGCGCCCTGCATAAGTTTATCAATATCCGCACCCGATACGGCTATGGGCAAAAGACCTACCGCGGTTAAAACCGAGAAACGTCCGCCTATATTATCGGGAATAACAAAACATTCATATCCTTCTTCGTCGGCAAGTTTTTTTAATGTGCCTTTAGCTTTGTCGGTAGTGCAAAAAATACGCTTTGCAGCTTCTTGTTTGCCGTAGCGGTTTTCCATATATTCTTTAAAAACTCTAAAAGCTATTGCGGGCTCGGTGGTAGTTCCCGATTTTGAAATAACGTTTAAAGAAACGTCTTTGCCTTCGCAAATTTTCATAAGTTCGCTTAAAGCCGAACCGCTTATGGAGTTTCCGGTAAAGTAAATTTTTGTGCCGGAGGTTAATTCGTTGTAGTTGTTGGAATTTAAAAATTCAATAGCGGCCCTGGCACCCAAATACGAACCGCCTATACCTATAACAATTAAAACTTTGCTGTTGCTTTTAATTGTTTCGGCTGCTTTTTTAATGCGCTCGAATTCTTGTTTATCGTAATCTGTAGGTAAATTTACCCAACCTAAAAATCCGTTTCCTAAACCCGTTCCTTTTTGTAATTTTTCCGCTGCTTCTTCAACCTGACCTTTTAATCCGGTTAAATCGTTTTCGCCTAAAAAAGATTCGGCATATTTGCAGTTAAGTTTTAAAGCCATTTTTTTCATCCTCTTTTAAAATAATCTGATTATCTTATAAATATTATACTTTATTTTAAGTGCTTTTTCAACAGTTTTATTAAATGTAAAGTTAAAAAATTAAAGGATTTTTAACGGCGTAGGCAAATGGTTTTAATCGGGCAAATGTTTTTGCGGTAAATGCTTTTACGATAAAAGCTTTAAAACTTTGTTTTAAGAGTTTTTATATGTATATATGTATAAATGTTTATACAATACAAGCATTGTACATAATTTCATAGTCCTAACGCTACGGAGTAATTATTGATTTAAAAATAAGCATAAACGATATTAAAAAATTAACTTTTTCTACGTCCTCGGCGGCTTTTACTAAAATAACGCCTATTTCTTTGTCTTTTAGCGTTAAATGTATTTTGCCTATGGTGTCGTCTTTTTTAATCGGAGCGGTTAAAGTATTGGGAAGCTCGGCTGTTTGGGCAATATCGGCTTTTTCTCCTTTTTTTAATAAAATGCTTTTTGAGCATTCCGCTTTAACGGCAGTATAATTTTTTAATCCGTTTTCGGTTTTAATCGGTTTTAACAGCGAAGAATTTGCATCTACTTTTATAAATGAATAATTTGCAAAACCGTAATCCAGCATTTTAGAGGCACCCGAAAAACGGTCCTTTGAAGTGGTACCACCCATAACAACCGCAACTAAAGAAAGGCCGTTTCTTTCGGCCGTGGCAGAAAGGCAATGTCCGGCGGTACCGGTGGTGCCGGTTTTAAGACCGGTGCAGCCGTCATAATATCTTACTAATTTATTTGTGTTTACAAGTTCGCTTTTGCCGTCGCGCAAAGCGTCCATCCAAACTGTGGAATATTTTTTAATAAGCGGATGCTTAATTAATTCGGCAGACATCAACGCCACATCTCTTGCGCTGCTGTAATGACCTTCGGCGTCTAAACCGCTTGCGTTTTTAAAGCAGGTGTTTTTTAATCCCAAAGCTTTGGCTTTTTCGTTCATTTTTGTTACAAAGCCTTCTTCGCTTCCGCTTACGGCTTCGGCTAAGGCTACGGTGGCGTCGTTAGCCGAAGCTATAACGGTGGCTCTTAAAAGTTCGTCTACCGTCATGGTTTCGTTGGGCTCAAGCCAAATTTGGGAGCCGCCCATACTGCAGGCGTGCTCGCTTGCGGTAATTTTGGTAGAAAGGTTAAAATATCCGTTATCTATGGCTTCCATAAATAAAATTAAACTCATTATTTTTGTTATGCTTGCCGGAGCCAGCTGTTCATCCGAATTTTTTTCATATAAAACGGTTGAGGTATTCGGCTCTAAAAGTATTACGGATTTGGCGTTTATGTTAAGTTTGGTTTCGTTTTGTATAGCCTTATCGTTTTCTTCGTTTTTTTCGGCTTTACCCGTTTTTTCTGCTTTTTCGTTTTTGCCGTTATCTTTTTTATCGGTTTCTTTTTGGTTTTGCGTAACGGTGGGACTTACCAAAATATCGCTGCTTTTATATTCCGATAAATAATTTTTGCTTAAAGCTTTTGTTTTAACGGCAAATAAATGCGAAATATTTAAAATAAAATTTAATATAAGGCATAAAGATAAAACACAAGTTAAAAGTTTTTTCATACTGCACCTCTTGATTATTTTTGTAGTACCGTATTAACATCGGCAGGAACTTTGTTTATTTAAAAAGCCGCTTTTTAATTCCGAATAACTTACTTAAAGTATAAATTATACGTTTAAGTCGAGAATAAATTTTTATGTCAAAATAATTTTGCCTCTAAAAATGTTAATACTGTGTTTTTATAAATATATTCATTTATTATTTAAAATATTAGTGTATTGGTGGTAAACCGTTAAATTTTTAAGCTTTTTAAAAAATATTTGACATAATAAATTAAATTATGTATAATAGCTTTTACTGCATAAAAATCGGTAAAAAATATAAGTTTTAATTTAATAGGCAGTTAAAGATTCAGAGAAAGGAAAATATAAAAAGTATTATGGAACAAAACATAAATACGAAAGAACAAAAAACGGCAAAAACGGCAATAAAGCTGTCCGACCATTTTAGTTATAAAAAAATATTCCGTTTTACGCTTCCCAGTATTGCTATGATGCTTTTTTCATCCGTATACGGAATAGTGGACGGTTTTTTTGTTTCTAATTTTGTAGGTAAAACCGCTTTTGCGGCGGTAAACTTTATAATGCCTGTTTTAATAATAATAAGTACATTCGGATTTATGCTGGGTACCGGAGGCAGCGCTTTGGTTGGAAAAACATTAGGCGAAAAAGATACCGAAAAGGCAAATTCGCTTTTTTCACTTTTTGTTTATATTGCCGCGGCGTTAGGCGTAGTAATATCTGTTTTTGCAATTATTTTTATGCCGAATATCGCTTTGGCTTTGGGCGCTAAAGGCAAAATGTTTGAATTATCCGTAATTTACGGCAGAATTATATCCGCAGCTCTTCCGGCGTATATGCTTCAGCTTGAATTCCAAAGCTTTTTTGTTACGGCCGAAAAGCCGCACTTAGGTTTTTATACCACTCTGGCTTCGGGTTTAACCAATATGGTTTTAGACGCGCTTTTTATGGCGGTTTTTAAAATGGGCGTTGCGGGCGCGGCTGTTGCCACGGCTATAAGCCAAACGGTGGCGGCGCTAATTCCCATTGTTTATTTTTTAAAGGAAAATAAAAGCTTGTTAAAACTGGGTAAAACCAAATGGAACGGCAAAGCCGTTTTAAAGGCGGCTTCAAACGGCTCCAGCGAACTTATGAGTAATATTTCAATGTCTTTGGTAGGTATGCTTTATAATGTTCAGCTTTTAAAATATGCCGGCGAAAACGGCGTTTCGGCATATGGTGTTTTAATGTATGTAAATATGATTTTTATTGCGGTTTTTATCGGCTATGCGGTAGGCTCTGCGCCTATATTCAGTTATAATTTCGGCTCTGCAAATCATAAAGAATTAAAAAGCTTGCTTAAAAAAAGTTTAACTATAATAGGAGTATCGTCTGTTTTAATGTTTATAAGCGCCGAAATATTCAAAGGCGTTTTGTCGGGCATTTTTGTGGGATACGAAAAGGAATTGTATAACTTAACCGTAAGAGCGTTTTTAATTTTCGGTTTTTCCTTTATTTTTTCGGGGTTAAGTATTTTTGCGTCATCGTTTTTTACGGCGCTTAACGACGGCTTGACCTCAGCGTTGATTTCGTTTTTAAGAACGCTTGTATTTCAGCTTTCCGCTATTTTAATTTTACCTTTAATTTGGGGCATAGACGGCATTTGGGCATCGGTAGTGGTAGCCGACGCAATTTCCTTTGCGGTATCAATTTTGTTTTTAGCGGTAAAACGTAAAAAATATAAATATTAAATTTATACTTTAAATTTTAAAATAAAAAATATAAAAAATATAAAAAATATAAATACCGAAAACAAAAAACGGTACAGTAGGGCAAACGCCTGACTGTACCGTTTTTGCGTATCAACCGTTAACAATAAAATATCGTTCATCATTAGCGCTTGGTATTTTGTTACGCACCTTTTTATAATGTTTTGTTTGTATCTGTTTATAATTTTTAAAACCATTAAAAGTTTTTAAATCCCAATTCCGTAAGCGTATAGCCGGTTTTTTCTTTTTGTAAAAATTGACCCAAGCAATTTATTAAGTCGCAAATACCATCTCGGCTCATTTCCAAAAAATCATCCTGTAAATCATCGGAACCTTTGTAATTGTAAGAGTTAAGAGGATGATTATTTGTAAATTCTCCGGCTTTTATAACGCCGCTGCTTTCACATATACTTTCGCCGCTATCCCTGTAATAGTAACTGGTTAAATAATTGTAGTTTCCTGAATATGTTTTTGGAATATATAAATAAAAGTTAATACTGCATTCATCATCTATTACGGAATGCAAACAAAATTCCACTTTGCCGGAATTTGCCCAATAGGATAAGTTGAAGTTTTCATCTTCGTATCCGCCGTAATTGTTTGCGGATTGGGAATAGTAAGAATAATCGCCTTTTACGGTGCCGTTATTTATGGCAAAGTTTTTTAAATAAGAATATAAATTGTTTATTTTTGAGGCATTATTATTGGTAGTTTTTGTATTGTTGTTATTGTTTTTTGTATTATTGCTGTTTTTGTTTGTTTTGTTTTTAATGTTGTTTTTAAAATTTTTGTTATTATTTGTGCTTTTGCCGGTTTGCAAACTTTTAGAAGTATCGCTGCCGTTTGCACTGCTTAGTTGCGATTGATTATCTGCCGCGCTGCCGTTAGAAGCGGTATTTCCGAGTTCGCATGCCGACAAACTTAAAATTATACTTGCTGACAAAACTAAAACGCTGATTTTTTTAAACATTTTTTCTTTTCCCCTCCCGAAATTTTTATTAATTAAATTTCTTTTTTATTTTATAATTTGCTTTTGTTATTGTAAACGTTAATACAAATAATAAACCTAAAAATAAAAAGCAAAAATAAAAAAGGTGCGTAACCGAAGCTACGCACCGAAAAATGCATAACTCCGCTTGCTGTCACACAAAACTTTGTCCAATTCCGGGGAATGTACAAAGAGAGAATGCATTTTTACCAAAATAAAAATACAATCCCGGCAATTGGATTATTAAGTTTTGTGTGACAAAATTATTGTAACACAGTAAAAAATAAAAAGCAATAATAAAATATATCTGAAAACAAAAAATACAAAATAATTCAATTTTTTATACTTAATATTGCGTTTTCTGCAAAAACATTATAAAATGTTATATTATAAAACCAAAGCCGAAAGGATTTAACGGCGCAGCCGTTTTTTAGGCTTTGCCTAAAAAAGGTTTTAACCATTCAATGG
>CADBQU010000026.1 GCA_902796905.1 Oscillospiraceae bacterium
AATACTGCCGTATTTCAAATGACGAGACAAAATAATCGGACAAATTTTCCGCTATGGGAAGCATTGGACCCTGATTGTATTGTCTAAACAAAATAAAAAAACTCAGGAGTGATAAACCGTAATCATTCCTGAGTTTTTTATTTAGTTATAAATTCAAAATATTTTTTATTATCTTACTTCGGGAAAATCAAATTCCGAAGCATTGTATTGGCTTCTGTTATTTTCTTTTGAATTATCGTTTTTTGAACTGTTATTGTTAGAATTATCTTTGGTTTTGTAGCTGCTGCTTCCTTTGTCCTCTTTTAAAACAGCGCTTATTTTGGTTGTTTTTTTGGTTTCGGGAGAATAAACCGTTAATATAAGCGTATCTCCGGGTTTGTGTTCTTCTATAATATCCAAAATTACTTCGCTTGAAGTTATTGCCTTGCCGTTAACATGGGTAATAATATCATTTTTATCGGCTTTGTTATAAAGGCTGCTGCTTTCTTTTACACTGTAAATTAAAAGTCCGGGTTTTACTTTATTTACTTCTGCGGTTACAGTATCAATTTCGGTGTATGTTACTCCCAATACGCCTCTGCTGTTTACATATCCGTTTTTAATTAAAGAATTAACTATTTTTTTAACCTTTACCGAAGGGATGGCATAACCTACGTTTTCGTAGTTTTCGCCAACCAATTTTGAAGATGTAACGCCTATAACCTGTCCGTAAATATTGCACAATGCTCCGCCGGAGCTTCCGGGGTTAATGGCGGTATCGGTTTGAATAAATTTTTCGGAATAAGAACCGCTTTTTAAACTTACCCTTATAGAGTTTGCGGAAATTATGCCTTTAGTAATATTGCTGTTGGAAGTAGCGCCCGAAGGTCTGCCTATTGCCACTACATCTTCTCCGTTTATACATTCATCGCTGTTGCCGAAATCCGCAGCGGTTAAATCCGAAGCACTTATTTTTAAAACCGACAAATCGCTTCTGGAATCTCCCGCTATATATTTTGCATTTACTTCTTTACCATTATATAAAACCACTTTAAATTTAGGGTCTTCGGCCTCGGAATATATGTGGTCGTTTGTAACAATATAACCGTCGCTGCTGTATATAACACCGCTGGCATTAGATACTACGCCCTTAGCGGTATATACTACAATACCTACCACAGAAGGATTGATTTTTGAATAAACTTGGTCTGCGGTATAAACCTTGGCAGATGCTTTTGTAGATAAGGAATTATTTTTTGTACTTACACTCTTTTGATTAAAATTCCCCACAAAATATCCGCAGGTAAAAACAAGCGCTACAATAAGCACAACGGAAATAATAATTGTAAAAACTCTAAAACCACCGGATTTTTCCCTTTTAATATATTTTTCGGGATTTTTATTTAATTCTATTTGCGGCTTTATTAAATCATCAAAATTATTAATTTCTTCCGTAGTTTTTTTATCCGTAAAATCGGAATTTGAAATTTCGGGGGCTTCCGGTGCGCCTACAAAAACACTTCCGGTTTCATCCGCTATTGCGGTAGGGTCAATATTTTTTTGAGTTTGTTCTAAATCTTTTTTACCGTTTTCGTTATTATTTTCTTTTTCCTCAAAAAAATCTTTTTCCGAATTACTGTTTTCAAATTCACTCATAAAAATTCTCCTTATTTGCTTATGCTTTTATTATAAAATAATATCCTCTTCGTTTTTGACTTTAGGCTTTAAAGGAAGGAAAACATCAAACTGAGTATAAGTATCGGTAGAGGCATTTGGGGTTATTTTGCCGCCGTGAAAATCCAATATGGTTTTAGCAATATATAAACCCAGTCCCGTACTTTCTTTTTTATAAGACCTGCTTTTATCGCCTTTATAAAATCTTTCAAAAACATACGGTATATCGTTCTTTTTTATAATAACTCCACCGTTTCTTATGCTAAATTCAACTTCGTTTTCTGTTTTGGTTAAACTTAAAGCTATATAGCCGTTATCCTCGTTAAATTTTACAGCATTATCGCAAAGATTATAAATAACCTGATACATTAAATCGTAATCGGCATAAACTTCGGTTTTTTTGAACTTTTCCAACCCGTTAACGCTTAAATTTTTAGCACTAACCAACGCCTCTTTAGAAATAAATATTTCTATTATCATTTTGCTTATATCGAAATACTGCAAATTTAAATGCTGCTGTCCGGCTTCAAGTTTTGCCATATTAAACATACTTTCGGTTACTCGCGATAACCGTTTGATTTCGTTAGAAATTATTTTCAGGTATTTTTTTTGGTCCTCCTGTTTTATGGTTCCGTCCAAAATACCGTCAATAAATCCGCCTATGGAAGTCATAGGAGTTCTGAGCTCGTGCGATACGTTAGCAACAAAACTTCTTCTGGTATATTCGGTTCTTTCCAACGCCTCCGCCATAAGATTAAAGCTGTTGGCAAGTTCGCCGATTTCGTCTTTACTTTTGGTTTTAATCCTTTTTGTAAAATCTCCGTTGACCATACTTTCAATGGCCTCGGAAATATCGTATAACGGCCGCATAGAATTATAGGTAATAAAATACTGTACTATAAAAAGAAGCACAAGCGGTATTGCGGTGGAAATTAAATAAAACTTAAATAAATCGGTTAAAAAGCTGTTTATCGAGCTCATTTTTGAAGACGCATATATAATTGTATTATTGCCGCCCATAGCATTTTTAATTACAATACCGTAGGTCATACTCGATTCGTTAAATCTGTTACCGAAATATCCTATTTCGTAATAATCGTTAACGTATGTTTTTTTAACTATTTTAATATCAATATTGTCTTTACTGTGCACACAACTGTGTGAAGCATACCAGTCGCTGCACCCGCAAGCCAAAACCTTGCCTTCGTTGTTTACTAAAATTAAATTAGTATCGTCGGTGTTTGATACCGCAAACATAGCGTCTAATATTTCCGAATTGGAATTTATAACGGTACTGCCGCACAAAACCGTAGAAATGGAATGGCAGGTGTTGTAAAGCTCCTGTTTTTTTTGTTTTATAAGATAATTATTAACAAAATAATTAATTAAAGAAAAAATAAACGTTAAAACTATAATTATTAAAAAAGCGGTGGAAAAGAAAAATTTTTTAAATAAACGAGGTCTCATAATTATTTAACCTCAAACTTGTAACCAACGCCCCAAACGGTTTTTAAGCTCCATTTATCCGAAGCTCCCTCTATTTTCTCTCTTACTCGTTTAATATGCACGTCAACCGTTCTGGAATCTCCGAAATAATCAAAGCCCCAAACTTCGTCTAAAAGCTGATCCCTTGTATAAACTTTATTAGGATTACTTGCCAAATGGAACAACAACTCCATTTCCTTGGGAGGAGCTTCAACAATTTTACCCGCAACTTCCAACTGATATGTAGAAAGATTTATAGATAAATTATCGTATTTTACAATTTTTAAATCGTTGTTGTTATTAGAAGATGTTCTTCTTAAAACCGCTTTTATTCTGTATAAAAGCTCCTTGGTATCAAAAGGCTTTGTAATATAATCGTCTGCTCCCAGTTCAAAACCCAAAACCTTATCAAAAGTTTCGCCTTTTGCCGTAAGCATAATAACCGGTACTTTTGAAATTTTTCTTATTTCTCTGCAAACCTGCCAACCATCAAGTTCCGGCAGCATTATATCTAATAATATAAGTGCCGGAGATTCTTTTTCAAATAAATCTACCGCCGTTTTGCCGTCGTTGGCTATTACGGTTTTAAAACCTTCTTTTTCTATATAAAGCCTTAAAAGCTCGCATATATTTTTATCGTCGTCAACAATTAAAATTTTATTACCTTCCATTTTCATCCCTCCGCTTAAAGCATATCATAATATGTTAATATTTTTATTAACTGTTTGTTAACAATTTAGTGTTTTAATGCATTTAATATTAATGTTAATATAATTAAAATGCGGTTTTATATTTTTTAGCAGTTTTATTAGTATTAAACGCATTTAAAGCATTTTTAAAAGATTTTAAAACTTAAAAACTTTAAAACATTTTAAAAGTAAAGCCGTTCAACACAAGTGCTGAACGGCCGTAGACACATATATTATTATGCCTCTTCCTCTTCTTTCATTTTTGCAAAGCATTCGCTGCAATAAACCGGACGGTCATCACGAGGAACAAATGGAACTTTTGCTACACCACCGCATGCGGCACAAGTAGCTTCGTGCATTTCCCTTGGAGCTCTTCCTGCATTTTTGCGTTTGTCGCGGCAGGCTTTGCAACGCTGCGGTTCATTAACGAAACCTTTCGACTCAAAGAATTCTTGCTCACCGGCGGTGAATACAAATTCTTCTCCGCAGTCTTTGCAAACTAGTGTCTTGTCTTCAAACATGTTTTAGTACCTCTCTTGAATATGGTATATATTTTTGCCCCGGACGGAATTGCACCGACGCCTTTGGAACCAACGCTCTTCTAATTTAAGCTACCTAGGGCATATATTAAAAAATAACACATAAATATAAAACTAAATGTTATTTTTTATATTTTGTAAATTGATTGCATAATATTTACTGTATTTTTTTCTTAACTCTCTGCAATGCGTTATCTACCGATTTTTTGGGAATATTTAAGCTTTCAGCTATTTCTTCGTAATTATATCCGCCTAAATATTTAAATAAAACTTCTCTTTCGGTTAAAGATAACTTATTAAAAATTTTATTTTTTAACGCTTTAAAATCTTCATTGGCTATAATTATATTTTCCGGATTTAAAACCAAATCGTTTTGTATTATATCCAAATTTACTATTTTGCTTTCAGGTATGGCTTTTTTCCTTGAAGCTTTTTTAAGCAAGCCAATAAGCATTCGGCGCATACACAAATAGCAAAAAGTAGAAAAAGACGCTTCACTTTTTTCGTCGTAAGCGTTTATTGCCGTATAAAAACCTATTGCGGCTTCTTGAATTAAATCTTCAATTTCCAAAGATAAACCCTGAAAAGAATATGCCATGGTTTTCATTTTAGGCAAATATCTTTCGTATAAACATTTAAAGGCTTTATCGTTACCCAAACGAATAAATTTAACTAATTGTTCATCTTTTTCAACAGAAAAATCCGCAAAATTGTCCATATCGTACCAATAATTATATATATTCTTATATTTATTTGTTAGTATACTATAAAAAAATAGTTTTGTCAAGCTTATTTTATTGACAATTTACATAAAGAATAGTATAATTTAAAAAGGAATTTAACATTAATAAGTGTGAAAAAGGAGTATTTTTAATGCCGGAAAACGAATATAAACTTTGGTTAGATAATGTTACCGATGCTTCACTTTTAGAAGAACTTAAAAGTATATCAAACAACAAAAACGAAATAAATGAACGTTTTTATAAAAAGCTTTCTTTCGGTACCGCCGGGTTGCGCGGTATTATCGGAGCCGGTACCAACAGAATGAACACTTATACCGTAGGTCAAGCCACAAAAGGTTTAGCCGAATATATTAAAACCGTTACAAAATGCGGCAAAGTAGCCATAGCTTACGACAGCCGCCATAAATCGGAAGAATTTGCAAAACATGCCGCTTCGGTTTTATCCGAAAACGGAATTAAAGTATACATATACAAAGAATTAATGCCAACGCCTATGCTTTCTTTTGCGGTAAGATATTTAAAATGCGACGCAGGCATTGTTATAACCGCCAGCCACAATCCGGCTAAATACAACGGTTACAAGGCTTACGGAAATGACGGTTGTCAATTAGGCCTTAAAGAAAGCGAAATCGTTACCGAGTTTATAGATAAAACCGATATTTTTTCGGTTAAAAAAGATAATTTTGACGAAGCTTTAAAAGCAGGAAAAATAGAATATATAGAAAACGATGTTATAGAAGCTTATCTTGATGCGGTTCAGGCTTGCTCCTGCAGCGACAGCAATTATAAATTCAACGATTTAAGCGTTATTTATACTCCTTTACACGGTGCCGGAAATAAACCCGTAAGAGCAATTTTTAAAAGATTGGGCATAAAAAACGTTACGGTTGTTCCCGAACAGGAAAAACCAGACGGAAGCTTCCCTACTCTGCCGTTTCCTAATCCTGAATTTAAAGAGGCTTTTGATTTGGCTATAAAAATTGCAAAATCAAATCCCGCAGATATTTTAATAGCTACCGACCCCGACAGCGACCGTGTGGGAGCCGCTATAAAAAACAGCAATGCCGAAAACGGATATACGCTGCTTTCGGGAAACGAAGCCGGTGCATTAATGCTTAATTATTTGCTGCAGCGCAAAAAAGAGCTTAATACCCTTCCTAAAAATCCCGTTGCCGTAAAAACTATAATTTCTACCGAGCTTTGCCAAATGATAGCCGATAAATACGGTTGTAAATTAATTAATGTTTTAACCGGATTTAAATTTATAGGCGGTCAGATTAAACTTTTAGAAGAAAAAGGCGAAGAAAACAGATTTATTTTCGGCTTTGAAGAAAGCTACGGATATTTGGGCGGAACTTATGTAAGAGATAAAGACGCCGTTATAGGCTCTATGCTGTTTTGCGAAATGGCTTGCTATTATAAAGAAAAAGGATTAACTTTATTAGATGTTTTAGATAATTTATATAAAGAATTCGGTTATATTTACAATAAGCAAAAAAGCATTGTTTGCGAAGGCCAAAAAGGTATGGAAAATATGGCAAACGCCATGCAAAGCATAAGAGAAAATATACCTCAAACCATAGGCGGACTAAAAGTAACAGGCACAAAAGACTACAGTGTTTCTTTAGAAAAAGACTTTATCGGCAATAAAGAGCTTAAAATTGATTTACCGAAATCCAACGTAATAACATTTATACTTGAAAAAAACTGTTCCGTTACGGTACGTCCTTCGGGAACGGAACCCAAAATAAAGATTTACGTTTCGGCTTTTGAAAGCACAATGGAAGAATCCAAAACTCTTTCCGATAAAATTGCCGAAAGCATAACCGGTATACTTAATTTATAAAAATTCAAAATTTAAAAAATAAAAGTATAAAAAATAACCTAACTTTAATTAAAAAGTTAGGTTATTTTTTTTGCCAAAGGATGAAACCTGTTATAATTTTTTGCATATTTTGTTTTAAAAATTTGAGAATATATTTTGGTAGAGCTTATATCGTTAAATCCCATAATTTCTTTAACATCGTTAGGTGCCGCACCGTTTTCCATTAAATGAACCGCAAAGGAATGTCTTAAAATATTAGGAGTAATTTCTTTTTTTATTCCGCTGTTATCTGCATTCTGCTTTATTATTTTCCACAAACCCTGACGGGTTAAAGCAGAACCGTTCATATTTAAAAACAAAGCGTCGCAATTATCTTCCGATAAAAAGTTACGGGCATTTTTTATATAATCGTTTAAAACCTCTACGGCCTCGTCGTACATAGGCAAAATACGCTCTTTTTTATCGTTTGTAAGCTTTATGTAATTAAGCTTAATGTTTACATTGCTAAGCTTTAATTCTATAAGTTCGGTAGGTTTTATGCCCGTAGCATACAGCACTTCTAAAATAGCTCTGTCCCTTATGCCTTTATATGTAGTGGTATCGGGAGCATTTAAAAGCTTTTCTACTTCCATAACCGTTAAAATTTCCGGCAATTGCTTGTCCTCTAACTTAACCGATAAAGTTTTTATAGGGGGCTTTTCGGTGTATAAATTACTTTTGTTTAAAAATGAAAAATAACATCTTAAAGAGGCATTAACCCTTGATACCGTAGATTTGCTTTTACCTTTGGCTATTAAAAAATCTTCAAAAACCTCAACATCTTTGCCGGAAGGAAAACTATCGTAATTTTTAAAAGATAAAAAACTTAAAACATCTCTTAAGTAATTTGAAAAAGTATTGTCGGAAACCTTTTTTTCGTTAATTAAATGATTTTTAAATTCATTAACATAAAACTCCATAATTTTCCCTCCTTAAAATAAAAATAAAATAAGTTGTTAGCTTTTTTAACCGACTTAAAGGTTAAAAAGTCTAATAAACGAAACCGAAAGCAAAGAATCCAGCAACGCCGAAACCAAAAACATTAAAACAATAAACAATTGCCTGGTGCAATAATATTTAAAATCCCTGTTTAAATTTTCAAAAACCTTATTGTTTGTGCCCGGCATTACCAGTTTTAAAAAACAAACCGAAAATCCCAAAGCTTCTCTGCCCTCTAACATAACGGCAAAAAAAGCCGTAAGGCTGGGCGGAATTACTATTAAAATAGAAAAAAGTATTCCCAACAAACCGTTATATATGTACAAGTGGCTTATAACCACCGCAGAATAAAAACCGCAAAAACCTGCTATAAGCGGAATTAAACACGGACCCGCCAAACAGGTTCCGCTGAAAAAAATTAATATAAAATACGTTACGGAATTTAAAAAAGTATTAATTAAAATTTTAAAAAAAGTTTGATTTTTCCTTAAATTTAAATAATTTAAAAAATAGCTGCAGTTTTTATCCCTTAAATTAAATAAATTAAATTTTACCGCCAAACAACCTATAAAAAAGCCTATTACAATAAACAAAAACATTAATATAAGCGTATTGTTATTTTTTATAACTTCTAAATACTTGTTTTTTTTAAATACTTTTATGGTTGTCCTTTTCATATAAATCCTCCTAAAAATTACAAGTAATCCTTATAAGTAATTTATATGAATGTAATATTTTTTTATTCCTTACCAAAAACTTAAAGGTTATTAGAGTTTTTAACCGAATAAAATGCAAAATATAAATAAAATTATTATATCGGCGCTTACTTATTCCCCAATTCCACCGAACGGTTGTTGGCAAAAACAATTGCGCTTTCCACGCTTTTTTTAAAATTATTTTTACGCATGGCTTCCAATCCGGCAACCGTGGTACCGTTAGGAGAAGAAACCATTTTTATAAGTTCATCTGCGGATTTATCGCCGAATTTAAGCATTTTGGCACTGCCGTACATAGTTTGTATTGCCAAAACTTCAGCTTCTTTTCTTGATAAACCGCATTTTTCTGCGGCATTTATCATTTCGTTTACAAACTCAAAACAAAAAGCCGGTCCGCTTCCCGATAAAGCCGTAACCGCATCAAAGTTTTTTTCATCCGTTTTAACAGCGGTTCCGCAAGAATTAAATATTTTAAAAACAAAATCAAATTCATCTTCGGTTGTATTGTGTGCGGTTAAAGCACTGGCGCCTTCGTTTTGCATTAAACAAACATTGGGCATTATTCTTATAAGCTTTGCGTTTTTGCCCAAAAAAGAAAGTATGTATTCCGTTTTTATTCCCGCAGCTATAGATACAAAAACTTTATCGTTAATATTATTTTCATTTACCGTTTCTTTAAGCTCGTTTAAAACCTCGTTTATATTTTGCGGTTTTACACAAATAAAAACATATTTGCATATAGCTGATTCTTTAATTGAACCTATGGTATTTATGTTAAGTTCTTTTGCCTTGTTAAGCTTTTCTGCGTTTAAATCGTAAATATATAAATCTTTTTTATTTATACAATCGGAATTTAAAGCGGCGGAAATTATAGCGTTTGCCATATTTCCATAGCCTATAAATGCAACCTTTTCCTGCATAGTAAAAATCTCCGTATTCAAAAAAATATCGTGCATTAATTAGTTTATCATTATATAAAAGCTTTGTCAATAAAAAAATTAAAAAAATAATAATTATGTAAAGTAATTATGTAAACTACTATATATTGAAATTTATCATAAAACCAAGCCCAAAATTTAGTATATTTGGGGGCATAAAAAAACAGCCTTTTAAAAAGACTGTTAAAGTTATTGTTTATTTTTAAACCAAAATTATATTAAGCATTAAAATTAAAATTACTCCGGCAGGTCCCGCCGCTCCCCCGCAAAGCAAAGTATATAAATTTACGGGTATTGAAACTCCGGTAAATTTTGAAGTAAAATTCACCGCAAAAATTAACAATATTCCAAACAACGCACAAAACAAAAAATTTTTAAACGGATATTTGCTTTTAAAAATTACCGCTAACATAACTACGCAATAAACCGCCAAAAAAGAAATCCCTATTCCTAAAATAATATTCATAATACACTTCCTCCGATTTAAATATATGAGAATGCTTTTTATAATATTACCTTAGTGTGTCGGTTATGCATTATGTTATAATATGTTTTTTATTCTATGTTTGTATAGGCTGTTTTTAATTCCTCGGTTTTTTTAATTACGGCATTTTTTAAACTTTTGGGGTATTTTACAATTAAATTATTGCCAAACTGCAATATAAAAGAAATTAATCCTTCGCTTACAAATGTTTCAACCGTAACCGAAAAATGATTATCATCGTAAGGAATAAATATAAGTTCTTTACCGAATCTATCTATAATTTGCTCTAAAATTTCATTTTTACATATAAAGGTTACCATTTCTTTTTTGCCGCCGAACATATTAAAGGCCTTGCTTAAATAATCCGCTACGTCAAAATAATTTTTATATGCGCTTACTTCGCTGTAAGGGCGTATTTTGCTTTTTAAAATATTAACGCCTTTAATTCTGTCTATTCTTAAATGCATTAAGTTGTCGTACTTTTCGTTGTTCCCTATTAAATAGTAGTGGTCATCTGCCCAAGCCAAAGCATAAGGGCTTAAAACAAACTCTCGTTTATTTTCGCTTATTTCTCCGTTTAAAAATATATGCCTTACATAAGTTAAACTAACCTTTTTATTTAAATCCACCGCTTTTCTAAGCTTATCTATCGTATAGTAAAGTTCTTCGTTATCGCTTTTAATTCGCTTATCCAAAAAAATTCTTTCTTTTAGTTTACTTACTTGATAATCGCTTAAAAAATATTCCAGCTTTTCTATTATCTTTTTGGTTTTTCTGCCCGAAACAAAATCGGCGGAAAGTACGGCGTCTGCCAAAAGATATATTTCTGTAAATTCCAATTCTCTTGTGCCTAAAAAATATCCTTTTTTGCCGTTTATACCGGTAAGCTCAATGTTATACCCCATATCTTCCAAAACGGAAATATCGTTGTAAACGGCCTTTCTTTCGGCATTAAAATTTTTTTTATTTAAATGTTTCAAAATTTCGGTTGAAGTTATAGTATGCTCTTCATCGGTATATTTGCGCAAAATATTTAATACTTCTATAACTCTGGCTTTATTTTTTGCCATAGTTTTAGCTTAACTCCTTTACCAGTTCTTTTATTTCTTCGGTTTTATAATTTAACTCCAAAACCTCTTTAAGCATTTTAAGCGAAAGGTTTTTTGGGTAATTAATTTTAAGCAGCAGTTTTTCTCTTAATTCTTTAGAATTCGGTTTTCCGCTTAAATTAAGCTCATATAAAAACGCATTTGTTATATTGCTTTTTTTAGAAATATTTTTTATGGTTTTATATTCTCCGTTAGAGTTTTTTGATAAAATGCCGGCATTAACAAAAGCGTTTAATATAATTTCTTTTTTCATACCTTCCACGCCTAAAAAGCCCTCTTTTGAAAATTGAGTTTTACGCTTTTCTTTGCCTTTTATTTGCGGAATAAAAACATTATGTATTTTGTTTTCGTCCACAATATTTTTTAAATAATTTCTTATTTGTTTCCCGGCATTATCGCTGTCGGTTAAAACTATTATTCCGTTTTTTGATAAATTTTTAATAAGCAAAACTTTGTTTTGATCTTTAAAAATTCCAAAACCGTCGGTAGTTATTACAGTGGTTTTTAAAAAACCGAGAAGCAATGCTTTATCGTATTTTCCCTCAACAATTATCGGCAAATCTATTTCTATCATTTGTTCAGCCCCTAAAAATACGTATTACCGAAATTATAAACTTTTCTATGCTTTCCGTGCTTTTAACCGATTTAAACTCTATATCCGATTTTACCAAAAGATTTATCAATTCATCCGCTTTTTCTTCGTTTAATTTTTTTGCATATCTTTCGGCTTTTTTTAATCTGAATGTACGGTTTTTGGGATAATTTATTTTTTCCGCTATACTTTCCGCCGAAAAACCGCTTGTACTTGCGGCAAAAGCCAAATAAACATCCAATAAAGCGTTGGTTATTTCGTTAACAATCAAAAACGGTTTTTCTCTTTGTGCTATAAGAGTATTAACTATATTTATGGCTTTTTCGGCGTTTCCGTTTAAAATATTTTCGGCAATTCTGAAAATATTGGCTTCTACGGTTTTGGTGCATATAGCGTCTATATCTTCCGTGGTAACGGTACCGCTTTTTTTATACAAACAAAGCTTATTAATTTCGTTAACCAAAACATTCAAATCGTCAGAGCAATTTTCAATTAAATATTCGGCGCAATTATCGGGCAAATTACAGCCTCTCTTTTTGGCACTGCTTACCAGTATGGCAGTTAACTGATATTTGGTTTTATGCGCCAGACACACTACTATTCCGCCCGATTTTTCAATTTCTTTTTTTAGTGAAACCACTCTTGAATTTTTTTCAAAATCGAACGCTTCGGCTTCAAAATATATAATGAAAGTATTGTTGTTGGCACCGTTTATAATATTTTTAAATTTTTTAAATGAGTCTA
The DNA here is from genome assembly GCA_902796905.1 of Oscillospiraceae bacterium. Classification (GTDB taxonomy): domain Bacteria; phylum Bacillota; class Clostridia; order Oscillospirales; family Acutalibacteraceae; genus UMGS1279. The sequence goes on from CADBQU010000026.1 coordinate 12,496, forward strand.
AATCCAAAGTTGTAAAATTATAATTATATAATGCAACAGCTTTTTTATTGCCCAAAAACGAGATTTGATTAAGTTCAAATTCTATTTCGGATATGCTTGCATTTTCGGTCAATTCAACGAAATCCATATCGTTGTTTTCTCCCAAAATTTTATCCGCAATTTTTTTAACATATTTTTTTATTAAAAAAGAGTCTTCGCCGTATAAAAAATATACATTGTTTTTACATCCTGAATTTATATTTTTTATAAGTTCCGTTTCGTTAATCATTTTTATCACTTCCTAAAACAATTTCGGTATTTTTATTTATATAAATAATTTTTTCAGAGTTTTTAAAATTCCGTTTTTGTTCGTCCGTGAAATCTGAACCGTAAACTATATTTTTATTAAATTTTTTATTTTCTTTAATATCATTTAAAGAAACATATATATCTATATTTGTACTCTTTAACTCTTTAAACGTAAAATCCGTAAAATCAACTTTATTTTCGGGGTCTATTACAATTAAACGTTTTCCTATTTTTAAATATAAAATATTATCTTTAACAACGCAATCAACATTTTTGTTTTTAAAAGAAAAATCATATTCAAAGGTTTTTATATTACAGTTACCGTGTTGCTGCTTATAATTTTCGGCAACTTTTAAAACCGTATTTTTATAATCTCCCAATACCGACAACGCCATATTATCAATATGTTTTGTATCTGCTACGGTTTTAAGTGTTCCGCAATATTCTTTAGAAGCTTTAGGTATAATTAAATACTCTATTTTACTTATACCGCTGCTTATAAGAGAATTATCTATGGTTTTAAAATCGTTAAGTCCGTCGCCGGTACCTATTAAAAATGACGTTGTATTTTGCCTTACGGCTATAGCTATTCCGTTTTTTACACTTATACAGTATATATATGTATTTTATCAATGTCTTTTACATTTGCAAATGCTATTAAAAAAACAGATGTTACAACAATTAACGCAGAGGTTATTTTAGAAATTATTCTTACTATACTAAAATCATAAAACTTTTTAACATAAAAAATAATAAACAATAAAATTACTGTTAATAACCAAACAATATAATACTCATTTTTAGCGGGAAGCGCAGCATATTTTAAGCTGCCCAAAGTATTAATTACATAATAAACATAATTGCATATTAAAGTTATAAAAAATAAAAACGGCAGCGCTGCATAATTTATTATTGGTATAAGCAATAATAATACCGTTAAAATTATAAGAAAAAGCAATAGTGTTATGGCATGGCTAAGCAGTATATTGGTTACGGGAGCTATTACCGAAAAATAGCCGAAATAAAAACAGGTTATAGGAAGCGTAACAAATATTGCGCTTAAAGTTTGGGACAATAAAAAAGCTATACCCAAATAAATTTTGTATAAAAATCCCCTAAAATACAGTTTTTTAAATAACCCGTATACTTTTGGCGATAAAAATATTATTGCAAAAGTAGAGGTATACGAAAGCAAAAATCCTATATTCCCAAATAAATAAGGATTAAATAACATTATAATTAAAGCCGAAGCTCCCAAAGAATTTAAAGGGTCTCCCCTTTTAAAAATAAGTTTTCCCACATAATAAATAATATAGGTAAACCCTGCCCTTAAAATACAGGAAGAAAAACCGCAAACGCCCATTACGGTAAAAGTAACAAAAAGCATAAGTACCGCGTTAAGCTTATACGGTACTTTTATTTTTTTAAAAAACAGCGAAAAAATTTGCGCTATTATAGATAAATGTAAACCCGATACCACCAACATGTGGCTTACACCGGCAGTTTTTGTGTTATCTATAAAAAAATCGTCCAATCCGCTTTTATCTCCCAAAAGTACGGCATTGCATAAAGCGGCGCTTTCGTTATTTAAGTTATTGTACATTAATATTTTTATTTTTTGCTTTATACAATAAAAATAATAATCAAACGGTTTGCGCTCCATTTCTTTTTCACTGTAAATTCTTTTAACATTTCCTCTTAAAAAAATATTTTCGGAATAATCGGAAGAATAACCCATTTCGTCCGATTTAACAGAGCTTACGTCAAAAACAGCCTTTACGTATCTGTAATTGTTTAAAGTAAAACCGGTATCTTCATAAATTTTTAATTTACTGCTTAATATCGGCTTATAATTAACACCGTCGGTTGATATGTTTTTAATGTTTAAAATATAACTCGAATACACGCCGTGCGGCGTAGGGTCTTCCGATACATATCCTTCTGCCAATACGGTTTTACCGTCGAATTCATTTAATTTTTTTACGTTTATATTAAAGTTAAATAAAATCCAAGAGCATATAAAAGTACAAATCAACAATAAAACCGGAAGATTATGTGTGTTGAATTTCTTTTTAAATACAACAGAAAAAATAAAAGCCAACGTCAAAAAGCCCAATAAAAAATACATAAAAGTTAAGGGCAAAAATAAAAAGGCTGCCGAAATTAATAGAGATATTATACTTGCATAAAACAATACTCTAACCATTTTTCTCAACCTTTTTATACTTTTTATAAATTGATTTTTTACTTTTTATTTTATTATTTACAGCTATAACCGCTTTTGGTTTTTAACCTGCCGGCCAACCGAATTTTCTTTTGCCCATTAAATGAAAATGAATATGAAATACGGTTTGTCCCGCGCTTTCGCCGCAGTTATTAACTATCCGGTATCCGTCGGTTAATCCGTTTTCTTTTGCCACCTGTTTTATGGCTTTAAATATTTCGCCTATATAAAAAGCGTTATCGTCGTTAATATCGTTTGCGGAGCTTATATGTGCTTTAGGCACAAACACCGCATGAAAAGGAGCCTGCGGCTCAATATCCAGAAACGCATAAACGTAATCGTTTTCAAAAACTTTTTTCGAAGGAATTTCGCCTTTTATTATTTTACAAAACAAACAGTCTTCCATAATAAACCTCCGTTTATAATAAGCATACATTTTTTAATATTTAATTTTATTTTAATATTATTATAATTACAATAAGTTTTCAACGGTTTTTAAAGCTTCGTTTACTTTAGAAACGTCTTTACCGCCTGCCATAGCATTATCCGGCTTTCCTCCGCCGTTTCCGCCGCAAATTTTTGCAACTTCTCTTACTATGTTTCCGGCGTTGGCTCCGTTTTTAACGGCATTTTTACCGCAAGAAGCAATAAAAGTAATTTTTTCGCCCAAAGTTATTGCAAAAACAATAACCGCATTACTTTCTTTATCTTTAATAGTATCGCACAAATTTTTAGTTCCGTTAACATCAAGTTTAACAATGTCGGTTATAAGTTTAAAATCTTTTACGGTTTTTGCACTATTTAAATATTTATCCGTGCTGGCATTAGCCATTTTGCTTTCTAAAGCGCTAACAGCTTTTTCTTTTTCTTTTATCTGCTCTTTTAACTGTTTGGCTTTAACGGGTAAATCATTATAATTTTGAGTTTTAAGCTGGGCACCGGTGTCTTTTAAAATTTCTTCGTAATTTTCAATTAATTTTAAAACATTTTTTCCGGTGTAAGCTTCTATTCTTCTTATACCCGAAGCCACGGAATTTTCGGATACTATCTTAAACAATCCTATTTTTGAAGTGTTTGAAACATGAGTTCCGCCGCAAAGCTCTACAGAAAAATCTCCGGAAGATACCATTCTAACCGTTTTGCCGTATTTTTCGCCGAACAACGCCATTGCACCGCGTTTTTTTGCTTCTTCTATGGGCAATTCCTCGGTAATAACGTTTAATCCTTCTAAAATAACGTCGTTTACAATATCTTGAATTTTTATCAATTCTTCTTGTGTAAGAGCCGAAAAATGAGTAAAGTCAAAACGAACGGCATTTTCGTCCACATACTGGCCGGCTTGTTCCACATGATTACCCAATGTTTTTCTTAATGCTGCCTGCAATAAATGCGCTGCGGTATGATTGCGTTTTATGGCATCTCTTCTTAAAACATCTATTTTTTCAAAAACAATATCGCCTTTATTAAAGCTTCCGTTTTTAAATTTTCCTTCGTGAATAAATATACCGGAAGGTGTTTTTATAACACTTTCTACAATAAACTCGGCATTTTCGCTTTTAATTACACCTTTATCGTAAACCTGTCCGCCGCTTTCGGCATAAAACACCGATTTATCCAAAACTACGGTATTTTCGCTAACCGCTAAAACTTTTCCGTCGGTTTCGGTATTATCGTAGCCTAAAAACTCGGTTTTTTCTATTCCGTTTAAATATTCATCCGCATTTTTCCAACCCTCTATGTGGTTGTTTTTTCTGGCATTTCTCGCTCTTACCTTTTGCTCTTCCATTAACTTATTAAAGGTTTCTTCATCAACCGTAATATTTTTTTCTTCCAAAATATCTTTGGTTAAATCAAGCGGAAATCCGTAAGTGTCGTAAAGTTTAAAAGCGTCTTCGCCCGAAAGCTCTTTTATTCCGCCCTTAATAATATCGTTAAGCAAATTTAAGCCTTGGTCTATGGTTTTTCCGAAATTTTCTTCTTCTACGGATATTACTTTTTTAATATAATCTTTCTTTTCTTCAAGTTCGGGATAAGCCGTTAAATTTTCGTGTATAACAGTATCGCAAAGCTCCGATAAAAACGGTTTTTTTATTCCCAAAAGTCTTCCGTGCCTTGCGGCTCTTCTTAAAAGCCTTCTTAAAACATAGCCTCTGCCTTCGTTTGAGGGCATAACGCCGTCGCCTATCATAAATGTGGTAGAACGTATGTGGTCGGTTATAACACGCATAGAAACATCTATTTTGGCGTCTTTTTTATATTCAACTTTAGCTATACGGCTTAAATGTTTCATAATATTCTGAACCGTATCAACTTCAAATAAATTATCTACTCCCTGAGAAATACAGGCTATTCTTTCAAGACCCATACCGGTATCGATATTAGGATGTGCCAAAGGAGTATAATTTCCCTTACCGTCGGAATCGAATTGCGTAAATACCAAATTCCAAAATTCCACATATCTGTCGCAATCGCAGCCTACGCCGCAAGTGGGACTGCCGCAACCGTATTTTTCTCCTCTGTCGTAATATATTTCGGAACACGGACCGCAAGGACCGGAGCCCAATTCCCAAAAGTTATCTTCTTTTCCCAAACGAACTATGTGCGAAGGGTCTACACCTACGTTTTCGGTCCAAAGCTTAAAAGCCTCGTCATCATTTTCATAAATGGTAACCCAAAGTTTATCTACCGGCATTTCCAAAACCTTGGTACAAAATTCCCAAGCCCAGGCAGTTACTTCTTTTTTAAAATAATCGCCAAAAGAAAAATTGCCAAGCATTTCAAAATATGTACCGTGTCTGGCGGTTTTGCCTACCCTTTCAATATCGGGCGTACGAATACATTTTTGACAGGTAGTAACTCTTTTGCACGGAGGCGTAACTTCTCCGGTAAAATATTTTTTTAACGGTGCCATTCCGGCGTTTATTAAAAGCAAAGAATTATCGTCTTTGGGAATAAGCGGAAAGCTGTTCAACCTCAAATGACCTTTACTTTCAAAAAAAGATAAAAATTTTTCTCTTATAGTATTCAATGATAACCAATCCATACAAAAGCTCCTACTTCTCATATAATCATTTAGATATAATTATATATTTTTTTGCGGTATTTGTCAATGAGGCGTGAAATAAAAAATATAAGTTAAAAAAATAATTCATTTTAACATATAAGTAAGAAATTTTTTTATTGCTATTATAAAAAATTTCATTTATAATAAACTTAAGATATTTATATCTTAAAAAATATTTGAGGAGTTTTTAAAATGAAAAAAATTCGGTCTTTTTATGTAAGTTATTCAGCGCAATGTTAGTTGTACTGCTTATCCTACCCTTTACAGTTACGGTTTTTGCGGCAAATAACGTAACTTTTAATGTAAAAGCAGTTAAAGAAAACACTACGCCTGTTTCGGGTGCAATATTTGCTCTTGAATGTCTTGATGCAGGCTCGGATGCAGTTTACACTTCTTCCGTTTCAAACAATAACGGAATTTCCACATTTAATATTCCCGTAACAAACGGCACTTTCCTTCTTTACGAAAACAATTTCCCCGATAGTTATTCTTCTTACGACGCTTATACCATAAAAATAATAAACGGTAAAGTTTATGTTGCCGTAAATGAAGAATTTGCCGAATACGAAGAAGTAACTTTTGTACATCAGTACGACCCACATGTTGAAGTTTCAATTCCTTTTACGGTTGAAGTAAAACAAACAGGCACAAAAGCACCCGGAAAAGAAACTTTTAAAGTGGAATTATTTTCTGAAGTTTTCAAAGACGAATTAAATATAAAATATATTTCAAACGAAGTTACAACCAACGGCAAAGGCAGTTACAACAGTACTCTTAAATTTTCTGTTCCCGGAAGTTTATTACCTGTTTTAACCGATGGTTTTTACATTAGAGAAATAAAGAGCACTAAAGACGGTTGGACATATTCCGATGCTGTTTATGCCGTATTTTTCGATATTATCGAAACCGATACTTCTTTCAACTTAACCAATATCAGATTCCATTCCGCTACACCAAATCCGGAAAATGATGAGGGATTTGATATAAGCGACGAAACCGTATCCGAAGCAAAATTTATAAATATTTACAATAAATCGGAAGAATTAAATAACAAACCTTCCGGTTCAAAAACCGTAAAAGCCTAAATTAAAAGCCCTAAAACAGAAGACGGTATTTTACCCGCTTTAACAGTTGTTACGGCATTAAGTTTAAACCTTTTTGTTGCTTTATTGTTCATTAAAAAACGTTCTTCAGAAAAATAAAAATAAGGTATAACAAATAAAATTCAACAAATAAGATTTAATAGATAGAATCTAATAAATAGAATCTAATAAATAAAATTCATTTCGCCGTTTGGCATTTAATCAATTTGCCAAACGGTGTTTTTATAAATATAGGCAAGCGGAATAATCCAAGCCTGCCTTAAGTATTTTAAGCATTTATATCATTTATAAAAAATAACTTGACAATAAAAAATTTTTTTAGTAAAATTAAAAAGCTGATTTAAACTTTTAAGATTATAAAAATTAATAATTAAAAGCTTTAATACATAATTTTTATATAGTTTAAATAAAAATATATTTTATAACTACGCGGGCGTGGTGGAATGGCAGACACGCTAGTCTTAGGAACTAGTGGGTAACCGTGCAGGTTCAAGTCCTGTCGCCCGCACCAAACTCAACAAATCCGAACCTTTTCACCATTGGTGAATCGTTCGGATTTGTTTTTTTATTTACTTATCCGAACTTTAACACAAAAAATAAAAATTCGGAGGTAAACACAAATGAAAAAGACAGACGAAATCAAAGGCATCGGTAAATGGGGCAGATTGCATTATGACTATCTCTATAACAACAAGAGAACAGTCATCAATGCAATGCGGATGAAAGGCACTCTTAGGGCGTATTTGGAGCAATTCGATAATGATACCCAAGACACCTTTGAAAAGCTCGTAAAAAGCACGGCGGAAGCAGAAAATGTTACCGAAAAACTCAAAGCCAAAGATCAAACCGAATGGCTCTGCCGGATGAATAATATCCGAAATCGAGTGGAAGAATTCGTGCTCAAAGAGTTTGTGTATCAGTAAAGCAAAAGGGCGGGGAGCAAAACTCCCCACCACTATTACTGAAATTATTGTTTGTGTACTAGTTTTTCTTCGCTTTCTATGAAAGAATCAGCAAGTTTGCTATATTGCTGTGGAACGATATTAAATTTAC
>CADBQU010000027.1 GCA_902796905.1 Oscillospiraceae bacterium
GGAAGAACTGAAAAAAGAAATACAAAATTATGTAAAAGAGCATACGGCTCCGTACAAATATCCCAGAATAGTTGTATTTAAAGATGATTTACCCAAAACAATTTCGGGTAAAATACAACGCAATAAACTTTAAAATTTAAGGCTTTAAAGCGGTTTTTAAAGCATTGAAAAAACACCAAGGCATTAAACCGAAATAATATTTTTTAAACTTGACAATTAAAAACATAAATGCTATAATACTTTTAATAAAAGCCAAGACGAAGAGGATATAAAGATTTTTGTTTTTAAGAGAATGGGGAAAAGGTGCGAGCCCCTAAAACATAACTTTGTATTTGTAGCTTCCGAGCTGTTAGGAAGAAAGCCGGTTATATATTATATTAAACATATAACGGTTAGTAGAGCCTTTCCGTAATGCTGCGTTAAAGCAAGGGAATTGATAGATTCCTAAAGAGGCAAACGGATTTTTATTATAATTTTTGTTTTAAATGTTTCAAAATTTTTAAGTTTTTAATTTTAAAAAACAAAAAAGACAAAAACAATATTTAAAAATAAAAAAGTTTGCAATTTGAGTGGTACCGCGGGTAAAAAATATTTTGCTCGTCTCAAAGTATTTAGCTTTGAGACGGGCTTTTTTGTACTTCTCAAAGAAAAAAGGAGAATGGATTAATTGGAAAGTATAACCGGGTTAGATAAAAAAATAATGGAAATGGCTGCGCGTATTAAAGAGCTTAGAGAAATTGAAGGTTTAACGCAAAGCCAAATGGCAGAAAAAACAGGCGTTTCTTTAGAAGAATATAAAAATGCCGAAAACGGAAAAGAAGATTTAAACTTTGCGTTTATTTACAGATGCGCCAATGCTTTTAACGTAAACGTAACGGAAATTATAGAAGGTATTTCGCCTACTTTAAAATCTTATACGCTTACAAGAAACGGCGAGGGTCAAAGAATTGATAAAGCGCACGGAATGACTTATTACAATTTGGCTTCGGCTTTTCAAAAAAGAATAGCCGAACCGCTTTATGTTCACAGCTTTTACGATGACGCTTCCAAGAACAAAGAAATAGAAGTTACCAGCCACGAAGGTCAGGAATGCGATATTGTAATAAGCGGAGAGCTTGAAGTAAAAATAGGCAACCATACCGAGATTTTAAAACCGGGCGACAGTATTTATTACAACTCCTCAACTCCGCACGGAATGAGAGCCGTAAACGGTAAAGACTGTTACTTTTACGCTATAGTTTTAAATCCTACTGGAGATATTATTCCGGAGCTTAACAGTTCTTCGGAAATGTATTTAAACAATAAAACGTATAAAAGCGATAAAACACCCAGAATTTATCATAAGTTTATAGATGTTGTAAAAAATGAAAACGGAACGCCCGTTAAAATTACGTTTAAAAACGAAGATAAATTTAACTTTGCTTTTGACCTTGTAGACGAATTGGCAAAAAAAGAGCCCGATAAGCTTGCAATGCTGCATATAAGCAAAGAAAAAGAAGAACGCAGATTTACGTTTAAAGATATGAAAAGGGCTTCTAACCAATGCGCCAACTACTTTAAATCGTTGGGAATTAAAAAAGGCGATAGGGTAATGTTGGTTTTAAAAAGACATTATCAGTTTTGGTTTTGTATGCTGGGCTTAAACAAATTGGGCGCAATAGCAATACCGGCAACAAACCAGCTTCAAGAGCACGATTTTTCGTATAGATTTAATAAAGCGGGAGTTAACACCATTGTTTGTACTTCCGAAGACGGAACGTATTTAGAAGTAGAAAAAGCCGAAAAAGACAGCCCCACTTTAATTAATAAAATTATAGTAGGCACCCATAGGAACGGCTGGCATAATTTTGACGATGAATATACGCTTTTCTCATCGCACTTTGAAAGAACGGCGGATTCTCCCTGCGGTGATGACCTTATGCTTATGTATTTTACCAGCGGTACCAGCGGTTATCCTAAAATAGCGGCGCATAACCATAAATATCCTTTGGGACATTTTCATACCGCAAAGTATTGGCATAATGTAGACCCCAACGGACTTCATTTTACAATTTCGGATACCGGTTGGGCAAAAGCTATGTGGGGAAAACTTTACGGACAGTGGCTGTGCGAAGCGGCAACATTTGTTTACGATTTTGACAGGTTTTCGGCAGCGGATATTTTGCCTATGTTTAAAAAGTATAATATCACTACATTCTGCGCTCCGCCTACCATGCTTAGAATGATGATAAAGCAAGATATAAGCCAGTACGATTTTTCGTCCGTAAAACATATGACAACCGCCGGCGAAGCCTTAAACCCAGAAGTATACAGGCAATTTGAAAAAGCTACGGGATTAAGAATATTGGAAGGCTTCGGTCAAAGCGAAAGTACAATGATAATAGGCAATTTAAGGGGCGAAAAACATAAAATAGGTTCTATGGGTAAACCGGCACCGATTTACGATGTTGATATAATAGACGAAAGCGGAAATCCGGTACCGGTAGGCGAAGTAGGAGAAATAGTAATAAATATTAAAAACGGATTGCCCTGCGGCTTAGCCACGATGTATTATGCCGACCCCGAAAAAACAGCCGAAACATGGAAAGACGGCTATTATCATACGGGAGATACGGCGTGGAAAGACGAAGACGGATTTTACTGGTATGTAGGAAGAGTAGACGACGTTATAAAATCTTCGGGATACAGAATAGGACCGTTTGAAATAGAAAGCGTAATAATGGAATTGCCTTATGTA
>CADBQU010000028.1 GCA_902796905.1 Oscillospiraceae bacterium
ATTTTGATTTTTATTTTTATTTTTTATTTTTATTTTTTATTTTTATTTTTTATTTTTATTTTTTGTTTTTATTTTTTGTTTTTATTTTATAAACATTGCGTCCCCAAAACTGAAAAAACGGTATTTTAAATCAATGGCTTCTTTATATGCTTTTAAAATATTTTCCCTTGTGCTTAAAGCCGAAACCAACATTATTAATGTGCTTTCGGGCAAATGAAAATTGGTTATTAAGCAATCTAAACATTTAAACTTGTATCCGGGATAAATAAATATTCCGGTATCCGCAGCGCCTTCTTTTACAAATCCGTTTTCGTCCGCCGCACTTTCTACCGTTCTGCAGGAAGTTGTTCCTACACATATTATACGCCGTTTTTCTTTTTTTGCTTTGTTAATAATTTCCGCTGCTTCTTTAGGAATGTTATAATGCTCGGTATGCATTTTATGCTCTAAAATATTATCTGTTTTAACCGGGCGGAATGTACCCAAACCTACATGAAGAGTTACATAGGTAATAATTACGCCCATATTTTCAAGTTCTTTTAAAAGCTCTTTCGTAAAATGAAGTCCCGCAGTGGGGGCGGCGGCAGAGCCTAAATATTTGGCATAAACGGTTTGGTAACGGTTTTGGTCCTTTAGCTCCGCTGTAATATAAGGCGGAAGCGGCATTTTGCCCACTTTATCTAAAATGGCATAAAATTCGCCTTTAAAAGTAAAGCTTATTATGCGGTTGCCGTCGTCCTTAACCTTAATTATTTTTCCGCTTAATTCATCCGAAAATTTAAATTCGTGATTTTCTCTTGCCTTTTTACCCGGACGAACTATACATTCCCAATCGGTATCGTTTAACCTTTTAAGTAAAACAAATTCTATTATTGCTCCGCTGTCGGTTCTTGTGCCGAAAATCCTGGCAGGTAAAACCTTTGTGTCGTTTAAAACCAAAACATCTCCGGCTTTTAAATAATTTTTTATATTGTTAAAAACCGTGTGTTCGGTTTTGCCTGTTTTTTTGTCCAATACCAAAAGCCTGGAAGCCGTGCGGGGCTCTACCGGTGTTTGCGCTATTAATTCTTCGGGTAAATCAAAATAAAAGTCTTTTTTTTCCATAAATACTCCAAAATATAACAAATGCCGACAATACTTATTTTATTAAAGTTAAACGCAATTAATAAAATGTTAAATGATTTATTTTTTACTTTGTTTTTTGCATTGTCTGTATAAACACAATTTATTAAAAAAATGAATAATATATATTTGACAAAACCTAATTGCTTTGCTATATTATATATAATAAGCATAATATTGTTTGGTAAATGTAATTTCATATTATATTATAATGTTTTATGCTGTTATTGACAAGTGTTTTTTATAAGTTTTTAAAGTAACGGTGCAAAATGTGCCGAAAATATTTAAACGCATATTTACTGCTTTTAAAAAGCAATTATAAATTACCGTTTCGGTATTAGCTTTAATAAGGGGCAAAACCTTTTTTGCAAATAAAAATTTTGTTTTATTATAGCTTTTGCAAAACTTAAAATATGTTCGGTTTTGTTTTTATTAATGTTAATACCCGGTATATTGTATATGTGTTAAGAAAGATATGGTGTATTTATGAAAAGTTATAATGTTGGTATTATAGGCGCTACGGGTATGGTAGGGCAAAGGTTTGCTTTGCTTTTACATAATCATCCTTGGTTTAAGGTTAAAGCTTTGGCGGCTTCAAGCCGTTCGGCAAACAAAACCTATAAAGAAGCTTTGGGCGAACGCTGGTCTATGACGGAAGAATGTCCCGAATCTTTAAAATATATGACGGTTTTAGACGCTGCTGCGGATATTGACAAAATAGTATCTTTGGTAGATTTTGTTTTTTGTGCCGTAGATATGAAAAAAGACGAAATTAAAGCCTTGGAAGAAGCATACGCAAAAAAAGAATGTCCGGTAATTTCAAATAACAGCGCAAACCGTTTTACCGAAGATGTTCCTATGATAATTCCCGAACTTAATCCCGAACATGCCGAAATTATAAAATCTCAGAAACAGCGTTTGGGCACCCAAAAAGGTTTTATTGCGGTAAAATCGAATTGCTCGCTGCAAAGCTATGTTCCGGCGCTTTATCCTTTAGATAAAGAATTCGGCGTTGAAGATGTTTTGGTTTGCACCTATCAGGCGATATCCGGCGCAGGAAAAACATTTAAAAGCTGGCCTGAAATGGTAGATAACGTTAACCCTTATATAGGCGGCGAAGAAGAAAAATCCGAAAAAGAGCCTTTGAAAATTTGGGGCAAAATCGAAAACGGGAAAATCGTTCCGGCAACAAAACCGAATTTTACTGCGCAATGCATAAGAATACCTATTTCGGACGGTCATACGGCGGCGGTTTTTGTACGTTTTAAAAACAAACCCACCGAAGAACAAATTATAAATATTTGGAAAAACTTTAAGGGACGTCCGCAGGAACTTGATTTGCCGCACGCACCGAAGCAGTTTTTACATTACTTTACCGAAAACGATATGCCTCAGGCTAAGATTTGCAGAAATCTTGAGGGCGGAATGGCTGTAAGCTTAGGAAGATTAAGACCCGATACCCAGTATGATTATAAATTTGTATGTGTTTCTCATAACACTTTAAGAGGTGCTGCGGGCGGTGCCGTTTTAATGGCTGAGCTTTTGTGCGCCGAAGGATATATGGATTGATAATTTTGATAATTACGGATAATTATTAATTATTAATATATTCTTGTTTTTTACGATAATTTTAATTTTTATGTTATATTTATATCTTTACGTTTAGGCTTTTAAAGTTAAATATTAAAAGCAATATTAAGAGGGGAATAGCAATGAAAAAAACAGTTTTTAATGGTTGTGCAACAGCGTTGGTTACTCCTATGAATAACGACGGTTCGGTTAATTACGATGTTTTAAAAAAAATAATAAACAACCAAATTGAAGGTAATATAGACGCTTTGGTTATTTGCGGAACTACCGGAGAAGGTGCTACGCTTACTAACGAAGAGCATATTGAAGTTATAAAAAAATCGGTTGAATTTGCAAACGGCAAAGTTCCTATAATAGCCGGTACAGGCAGTAACGATACAAAATATGCGGTTGAATTATCTAAAGAAGCTTTAGATGTAGGCGCTAACGCTTTATTAATGGTTACCCCGTATTACAACAAAACTTCTCAGCATGGGCTTGTAGTGCACTACAATTATATAGCCGAAAGAATAAAAGCACCTATAATTCTTTATAATGTTCCTTCAAGAACCGGCGTAAATATTAAACCCGAAACTTACAAAGAATTAAGCAAAATAGAAAATGTTGTTGCCGTTAAAGAGGCAAACGGCGATATTGAAGCCGCCAAAAGAACAATAGAATTGTGCGGCGACGATTTGACCATTTACACCGGAAACGACGACCAGATTTATGAATTTTGTGAAATAGGCGGAAAAGGCGTAATTTCGGTAATTTCAAATATATTACCAAACGAAACTCACGATATGGTTATGGAATATTTAAACGGAAACAAAGAAAAATCAAAAGAGTTAACGATAAAATACCATAATTTAATGAAAGCTCTTTTTGCCGATGTTAATCCAGTACCGATAAAAGAAGCTATGAACTTAATGAATTTAAATGTAGGTCCATGCAGGCTGCCTTTGGTACCTATGCTTGAAGAAATCAAAGAAACGCTTGTTAAAGCTTTAAAAGAACAAAATTTGATTTAAAATTTAAATTGATATTATATAAGCAATATATAATAACGGTATATAAACTAAAAATATCAACGATAAACTAAATATAAAATTTAAAAACAACCAAAGTAAACGGAAGACAGAGTTTAAAGCAAAGGAAAAACAAAATGTTAAAGGTTATTTTAAGCGGTTGCTGCGGCAGAATGGGTAATGTTGTAGCGGATTTAATTGCAAACAGGGATGACTGTGAAATAGTTTGCGGCGTAGATAAAGTTTGCGCTTCGAAAGATTTTCCTATTTATCCTTCTTTTGACGATTTAGAAGAAAAAGCAGATGTTATTATTGATTTTTCGCATATAAGCACTTTGCCCGGATTATTAAAATATGCAACAAAAACAAAAACCGCGGTGGTTTTGGCTACTACGGGTTTTAACGAAGAGCAAACCGAAAGCATAAAGGCAGCCGGCAAAGAAATACCGGTTTTCTTTTCGTTTAATATGTCTTTAGGCGTTAATTTGCTTATAGAGCTTTCAAAAAAAGCGGCTGCGGTTTTAAACGGATTTGATATTGAAATAATAGAAAAGCATCATAATCAAAAACTTGACGCGCCAAGCGGTACAGCCGTTATGATAGCAAACGGCTTAAACGAAGTTTTAGATAATAAAATGAAATACGAATACGACAGGCACTGCAAGCGTGAAAAAAGAGCCGAAAACGAAATAGGCATACACTCGGTAAGGGGCGGAACTATAGTAGGAGAACACGAGGTTCTTTTTTGCGGCAGGGACGAAATAGTATCTATAAGCCATTCTGCAAGGAGCAGAGAAATTTTTGCCGTAGGAGCGGTAAATGCCGCTTTGTTTTTAAAGGATAAAAAACCCGGCCTTTACAGTATGAAAGAACTCGTTGAATCAAAATAATACTTTTTTCGGGTTTTGCATTTTTGCAAAACCCGATTTTAAGATAAAGAAACAATTTTTATATAACAGTATTAAGGTTAATATAATTCTATTATTTTAGTACTTTTATAATTTTTAAAAATGTATTTTAAATAAACATACGGCACAAATAAAAATATAAAAATATTAAAATAATAGAATTGCAAAAACAAGTAAAAATGGAAGTCTTAGTGTTTTGGAGTGTAAAAAATGAAGAGAACAAAAATAATTTGTACATTGGGGCCCAGTTGTTTAAAAGAAGATATACTTGAAAGAATGTTAAAAGCCGGAATGAATGTTGCAAGGCTTAATTTTTCTCACGGTACGCACGAAACCCATAAAAATTCCATTAAGCTTTTTAGAAAAGTAAGGGATAAATTAGGAGTAGCGGCGGCAGTTATGCTTGATACCAAAGGTCCGGAAATAAGACTGGGTAACTTTGAAAACGGAAAAGTTGAGCTTAAAGACGGCGATAAATTTATTTTAACTGTAGAAGACGTTTTGGGCACAAAAGAAAAAGCGTCTATAAGCTATAAGGGTTTACCCAACTGTATTAATATAAACAACGATATTTTAATAGACGACGGCAAAGTAAATTTAGCGGTTGAAAGCTATACTCAAAACGAAATTGTTTGCAGAGTTTTATCCGGAGGAGTTATAAGCGATAAAAAAAGCATAAATGTTCCTAACATAAAATTAGATATGGAATATTTAAGCGAAAGAGATAAAGACGATTTGCTTTTCGGAATAAAAAACGATGTTGATTTTATTTCGGCTTCTTTTGTAAGGCGTAAATCTGATGTAACCGATTTAAGAAAATTTTTAGATTATAACGGCGGACAAAAAATAAAAATTATTTCTAAAATAGAAAACATAGAAGGCGTAGAAAACTTTGACGAGATATTGGAGGCCAGCGACGGTATAATGGTTGCAAGAGGCGATATGGGCGTTGAAGTGGAATATACCCGTTTGCCGGGACTTCAAAAAAAGTTTATTAAAAAATGCTATCAATCCGGAAAAATTGTTATTACCGCAACGCAAATGCTTGAATCTATGATAAATAATCCCAATCCCACAAGAGCCGAAATAACAGACGTTGCAAACGCTATATTTGACGGAACCAGCGCCATAATGCTTTCGGGCGAAAGCGCAGTGGGCAAATACCCCGTTAAAGCCGTAGAAGTTATGGCAAAAATAGCGGCTCAGGCAGAAAGCGATTTTTACGAAATTTATCCGCACAGGACTACTCCGTTTTTGGGGGACGACTGTACGGGAGCTATATGCGACGCTACCTGCAGAGCGGCAAGGGATATAAACGCTACGGCTATTATTGCCGTTACCACTTCGGGTAATACTGCAAGGCAAATGTCCAAATTCCGTCCCGAAATACCCATTGTTGCGGCAACGCCCGAAATAAAAACGTTTCATCAGCTTTCTATGTCTTGGGGAGTATATCCGGTAGTGGCAAAATATCAAACTTCATCCGACGGTTTATTGCAGCATGCGGTAGCTTGCGCAAAGCAAATAGATATGGTACAAAAGGGAGATATAGTAGTAATTACCGCAGGTGTTCCCATAAGGGTTTCGGGTAATACAAATTTATTAAAAGTAGAAACGGTTTATTAGTTAGCAGTTTGGCTAAAAAATACTTATTAAAATTTGTTGTTTTTTTCGTTGCTTTTTTAAAAAGAATAGTTTATACTATTGTGTTGTGTGTAATGTGTAATAAATATTTTTAATAAAAAATATATCTATACTCTTTTTATTTAAAAAAGCATCAACTTTATTTTTACGGTTTTAAATTTTTAAATATTATAAAAATTTTTAAAGGAGTTTAATATGCTTTATCCTAAAAATTTTACAAAAGAAATTTCGCCTGAAGTTTTTAAAAATCCTCCTTGCGAATACAGAGCTACACCATTTTGGGCTTGGAATACCAAATTAAATCAAAGCCTTTTAAATATGGAAATAGACTGTATGAAGGAAATGGGATTCGGCGGATTTCACATGCATACAAGGGTTGGAATGGCCACAAAATATCTGTCTTCGGAATTTATGCAGTTTATAAAAAATTGTACCGAAAAAGCAAAAAAGGAAGATATGCTTGCGTGGCTTTACGATGAAGACAAATGGCCTTCTGGCTATGCCGGCGGATATGTAACAAAAGAAGAAAAATACCGTCAAAAACATATTTTGTTTACCACCGTGCCATACGGCAAAAATGATACCGAAAACGAGCACGCAGTAGATTTATTTTTGGATTGCAGCGCATGGGGAGAACGTACCGGCAACGGTACATTGCTTGCAAAATACGGCGTTAAATTAGATGATGAAGGCTATTTGGAAGCATATAAAACATTAGAGGAAAACGAAAGTTTTGAAGGCGATATTTGGTATGCCTATTTAGAAACTGCTATGCCTTCGGCTTGGTTTAACAATCAAACTTATGTGGATACATTATGCAAAGAAGCCATAGATAAATTTATTGAAATTACGCACGAAACCTATAAAAAGGAAGTAGGAAACAGTTTCGGCGGCGATATTCCCGCTATTTTTACGGACGAACCTCAGTTCAGCCGTAAAATCACTTTTAAATTTGCAAAAGATAAAAGCGACATTACTTTACCTTTTACCACAGATTTTGAAGAAACTTTTAAAAATACATACGGCGAAAGCTTTTTGGAAAAATTGCCCGAAGTATTTTGGGATATGAAAGATAAAATTTCCGTTACCAGATACCGTTTTCACGATCATTTGGCGGAGAAATTTGTAACTTCTTTTGCCGATAACGTGGGCGGATGGTGCAAAAAAAACGGATTAATGCTGACGGGACATGTTATGGAAGAACCTACGCTTGAAAGCCAAACGCATTCTACAGGCGAGGCTATGCGTTCGTACAGGTCTTTTGGTTTGCCGGGTGTAGATATGCTTTGCAACTGTGTTGAACTTACCACGGTAAAACAGGCGGCAAGCGCGGCGCATCAATACGGATGTCCCGGTGTAACTTCGGAATTATACGGCGTAACCAACTGGAATTTTGATTTCAGAGGACATAAATTACAGGGCGACTGGCAGGCGGCGCTGGGCGTTAGTGTTAGAGTACCGCATTTATACTGGGTTGCTATGGGCGGAGAGGCTAAAAGAGATTACCCCGCATCCATAGGTCATCAATCGCCTTGGTACAAAGAATATTCATTTATTGAAAATCACTTTGCAAGAGTAAACAGTGTTATGACAAGAGGTACCGCAGATATAAAAATTGCGGTTGTACATCCTATAGAATCTTATTGGTTACATTACGGACCGAATGATTTAACAAAAGCCGGAAGAGACGAATTAAACAAAAGATTTTTGGATTTGACCGAATGGCTGCTTTATAACAATTTGGATTTTGATTTTGTTTCGGAGTCTTTATTGCAAACGCAATACAAAGAAACCGCCGAAGGTTTTTGCGTAGGCAAAATGAAATACGACGCAGTGTTGGTTCCTTCTATGGAAACAATACGTTTTTCCACTTTGGAAAAGCTTGAAAAATTTAATAAAAACGGCGGAGATGTTATATTTGCCGGAGATATTCCTTATTTGGTTGATGCAGAGCCTTCTAAGGCTCCGTTAAAATTTTCTAAAAAATGCAATGTTGTGCCGTGGAAGAAAACCGCAATATTAAGCGCTTTAAATAAGTACAGAACGGTAGAAATTTTAGACAATTCCACCGGTACAAACGCAAATAATTTGGTTTACGGTATGCGTAACGACGGTAACGGAAAGAACTTGTTTATTTGCCATGTAACCACTAACGGCAACAAGCATATAACAAAAGAAGAAAATTACACTATTAAAGTAAAAGGTACTTTTGCACCCACTTTGCTTAATACCGAAAACGGAGAATTTTTACCTATAAAAGCCGTTGCCGAAAACGGATATACTACCTTTAATTGGGATTGTTACACACATTCCAGCATTTTGGTAAGGTTAGAAAACGGTATACCCAAAACCGTAGCCGCAGAGCCCAAAACAAAAATAATTAAAGAGGAATATATAAAAGGCTCGGTTAATTACAGCTTGTCGGAACCGAATGTTTATATGCTGGATTTAGCAGAATGGGCTATAGACGAAGGCGAATATGAGCCTATGGAAGAATCCTTAAAAATTTGCGATAAAGCAAAATTAAAATTGGGATATCCGTTAGACGGAGCTGCGGGATGTCAGCCTTGGGTTACCGAAAAAGAACCCGAAACGCCTCACACTTTACATTTAAAATATAAAGTGAATTCCGATATTATGGCCGAAGGCTTGTATTTGGCTTTGGAAAATTTAGATAAAACCGAAATAGAATTTAACGGAAAAACAGTTGAAGCTAAATCTGTTGGAAAATATGTGGATATAGATATAGATAAAGTTGCTTTGCCCATAGTAAAAAGAGGGGAAAACGAATTGGTTCTTCACGTTAAGTTCGGACCGCTTACCTGCATAGAAAACAGCTTTATATTAGGCGATTTTGCCGTAGAATTAAACGGAACAAATCAAACGCTTAAATGTTTACCCGAAAAAATATATTTTGGGGATATTACATCGCAGGGATTTCCTTTTTACGGCGGAAATATTATTTACGAGATTGGGCTTAATAACAGTAACAACGACAGAATTATAAAGCTTGATACTTTTGAAGCACCGTTGGTAACCGC
The DNA here is from genome assembly GCA_902796905.1 of Oscillospiraceae bacterium. Lineage (GTDB taxonomy): Bacteria > Bacillota > Clostridia > Oscillospirales > Acutalibacteraceae > UMGS1279. The sequence goes on from CADBQU010000028.1 coordinate 9,313, forward strand.
TTATTTAAATAAAGAAAAAATAGGCGTTTTGGCATTGGCACCCTACGAAGCTTTAATAAAAAAATCCAATGAAGAAGAAAAGGAAGAAACAGATAAAAAAGAAAATGTATTGCGGTTACAGTGCTTTGGCAGCCGTATAAATACATTCGGTGCGTTGCATAATACCGATAAAACCTATACTTGGTACGGTCCGCCTATTTGGAGAACCACAGGCGCCTCGTTCAGTTACGAATATCAACTGTCGCCTTGCGGAATTTTAACTTCTCCCAGAATTTTAACGGTTGAAGAAAATTAATAAAAAAAGTAGAAATACTTAAATAATTAAAAGGGAATTATTGAAGATTTTTAATAATTCCTTTTTGATTTTTGTATTATTTTCATTTTATTTTATTTTATTTGTATTTTATAGTATAATCGGATTACAATAATTTAAGGTGTAAATTTATAAAAGCATAATAATTAATAACGGAATAACGTTACTAAGAAGCTTTGGAGGTTTTTGTATGGGCAAAACGTTTGATTTAATATATGAAGCGGTTAAAAAAATTCCAAAAGGCAAAGTGGCAACATACGGTCAAATTGCCCTTATGGCAGGAAACCCACGACTTTCAAGAGTGGTAGGTTATGCTTTGCACGTTAATCCCAATCCAAATGAAATTCCCTGCCACAGGGTAGTAAACAGATTTGGCGAAGTATCTTCCGCATTTGCTTTCGGCGGCGAAAATATGCAAAAGCAATTGTTGATTTCGGAAGGTGTAAAATTTACCAAAGACGGAAAAGTAGATTTGGAAAAATACAGATATAAAGCTTAAATAAAAAGTTTTTTAAAGTGCTGACAAAAATAAAATTGCTTGAAAAAATCACTTAAAAAATCACTCAAAAAAGTAATTTTGCCGGACGAGTAGGCATATTATTTTTAGGGGTGATTTTTTTGGAAAGAGAATTAGCACAAACAAATAAGCCGTATGCGTTAAATGTTGTAGAAACATTTAACGGTCAAAAAGAAAACAACGGTTTAGAACCAAACAACAGCAATAATATTATTAATACAAATACATCTGCAAATACAGCCGATAACAATATAAAAAACGATAATATAAAAAACGATTTTGAAAAAATACAAAACGAATATAATAATATTGATGAAAATGCGGCTGAAGATAACGAAAACGGAGATATTTATAAAAACGGCGAACATACCGTATTTGGTTTTAAAAGGGTAGAAAATAATAAACTTTCCATAATTACCGTTCAATTTATTTTTTGTATATTAACCGTAATTTTTATTTTCAGTTTAAAGGTTTTAACCCCAAAAACTTTTTTACAGGTAAAAGACTGGTACAAAATAAACGTAAAAGACCATACTTCCGTAAACCAAATAATAAACGCAAAGCAAGGGAACAACAAAAACAAAGAATTAACCGCAAGCAGTAATAAAAGCAATGAAAGCAATAAAAACAATAAAAACAAAAACACAAGCTCTTACAGCGGTAACAGCAGCTTTGAAGAAAAGCAGAGCAATGCCGAAAATGTTACCGAAACGCTTACGGTAAACAATTATTATTCTGAAAATTCCGCTTTTAAAAACAGTTTTGATTTCCCGCTTAAAAGCTATGTTATAACTTCTTTGTTCGGCTCGCGTTCCGACCCGTTTACAAGTAATAATGCGCATCATTCGGGTATAGATTTGGCGGCGGATGAAAAAAGTGAAATTTATTCTGTTTTGGAAGGAGAAGCCGAAGTAAAAAAAGATGAATTTTACGGAAATTATGTTATAATAAAACACAGCGATACTTTAAGCACGTTATACGGTCATTGCAGTGAAATTATTGTAAAGAGCGGACAAAAGGTTAAAAAAGGCGATAAAATAGCTTTGGTTGGCTCTACAGGCAGGTCTACCGGTCCGCATTTGCATTTTGAAATTATTTTAAACGGAGAAAGAGTTAATCCGCAAAATTATATTAATTTTTAAATACAGTAAATATAACAGTGAATATAATTATAACCGTTAATATAACTGACTGTTAACTGCCGATGTTACTACAGCAATATTAGTATAACAATAACTATGGCTTTAATTTTTTATATAAAAAGGTTAACTGTACTGTTATAAAATAAATTTAAAAATAAAAATACATAAAATATGGGCTTTAAACTTTTTAACATTGAATTTTATTTTTCTTATTTTTGGTTTTGCTTTTTAGCGCTTATATTTATTACAGATAAAACAGGTTTGGCTTATTTAATTTTTTTGGCGGCTTTTTTGCACGAGGCGGGTCATTTAATTGCCATGTGCTTATTAAAAAGTAAACCCAAAAGTATAAAATTCGGTTTGGGTTCAATTAATATATACGGCAATGTTTCTTTTTGTGATTTTCACGATTTTTTAATTGAATTTTCGGGACCGCTTTTAAATTTTATTTTTTTCTTAGGTTTTTTACTTATATTCAAAATAGTTAAATATAAAATTTTAATTTATTTTTCGGCGGTAAATTTAATTTTTTGCTGTTTTAATTTGTTGCCCGTTTTAAATTTAGACGGCGGAGATATTTTAAAATTTATTTTAAATAAGTTTTTATCGGTGCGTATTTGTGATATAATATTAAAAACATTAACTGTTTTAATTTTAACGGCATTTATATTTTACGGTTTTTATGCTTGTTTTAAAAGCAGTAATTACGGCATAGTTATTACGGGAATATATTTATTAATAATTGCCGTTTTAACGGAAAATAAGAAAAAACGGTAATAAATAAGGGCGAAAGCCCTCCTAAAACAGATACTGTTTTTAAGAACAAAAGCTTTGCTTTTGTTAAAGCCCTAAAGGGCTTTGGGCTTTCGCCCTGTATTTTACAGTAAAAAACAAGCATTGAAAAACAAAAAAGAAGTTTAAAACGGATTGAGGTTTAAAATTTGGAAGAAAGAAAATTTGAACAATTGCTTTTATCGGTGCAAAAACCGGGAAGATATTCCGGCGGAGAAGACGGCAGTATAATAAAAGACAAAGAAAACAAAATAAGGTTTGCAATGTGTTTTCCGGATACATACGAAATAGGAATGTCTCATTTGGGCGTAAAAATACTTTATTCTTTGCTAAACTCAAGAGAAGATGTTTGGTGTGAAAGAGTATATGCTCCGTGGATAGATTTTGAAGAAGTGATGATAAAAAATAACATTCCTCTTTTTGCGCTTGAAAGCAGAGATGAACTTAAAAAATTTGATATTATAGGTTTTTCCATACTTTACGAAATGTGTTTTACCAATATATTAAATATACTTAAGCTAAGCAATATTCCTTTGCTTTCAAAAGAAAGAACAAGTCTTTCACCTTTGGTGGTAGCCGGCGGACCGTGTACCTGTAACAGTGAACCTATGGCAGATTTTATAGATTTGTTTATGATAGGCGAAGGCGAAGAAGTTATAAACGAACTTATAGATTTGTATAAAGAAAGCAAAAAATCAAATTTATCAAAAGAAGAATTTTTAATAAAGGCGGCAAAAATAGAGGGAATTTATGTTCCTTCGCTTTACGAGGCGGAATATAACGAAAACGGAACCGTAAAAAGATATATTCCCAAAAACGGAGCGCCTAAAACCGTTAAAAAAAGAATTATTAAAAATATGGATGAAAGCTATTACCCCAAAAAATTTGTTGTGCCGTATACAGAAATAGTGCACGACAGAGCCGTAGAAGAAATTTTTAGGGGTTGTATACGGGGCTGCAGGTTTTGTCAGGCGGGATTTATTTACCGCCCGGTAAGAGAAAAAAGCATAGATACCGTTTTAGAGCAATCTAAAGCTTTGTGTGAAAGTACGGGATATGAAGAAATGTCGCTTTTATCTTTAAGTACCAGCGATTACAGTAATATTGAATGTATGCTTGAAAAGCTTTTGGAATATACCGATAAAAACCAAATAAGCTTATCGTTACCTTCTTTAAGAATAGATAATTTTAGCAAAGAACTGGTAGAAAAGGTAAGCACGGTAAGGAAAACAGGTTTAACGTTTGCTCCCGAAGCGGGAACCCAAAGACTAAGAAACGTAATTAATAAAAATATAAACGAAGAAGAAATTTTTAAAGCTTGCAAAACGGCTTTCGGTCAGGGCTATTTAAATGTTAAACTTTATTTTATGTTGGGACTTCCGTTTGAAACGGATGAAGATATAATAGGCATTGCAAAATTAGGAGAAGAAATTTTAAATCTTTATTATAAAAACGAAAACAGACCTAAAGGGAAAAGCCCAAGCATTACCATAAGTGTTTCTTGCTTTATACCAAAACCGTTTACGCCTTTTCAGTTTCATCCGCAAAATACCGAAGCAGAGCTTATTCGTAAGCAGGAGCTTTTGGTTAAAAGCGTAAAATCAAAAAAAATAAATGTAAAATGGCACGACAGTTCAACTTCGTTTTTGGAAGCTATTTTTGCCAAAGGGGACAGGCGTTTGGGCAAAGTTATATTAAACGCTTTTAATCACGGAGCAAAAATGGACAGCTGGGGAGAGTGCTTTAACAAAGAAATTTGGCTTAATGCATTTAAAGAAGAAAATATAAATCCTGATTTTTATGCATATCGAGAAATTGATTATAATGAAGTTTTGCCTTGGGATGTTATTGATATAGGGGTAAAAAAAGAATTTTTAATATCGGAAAACGAAAAAGCCAAACAAGCCTTAACCACAAAAAATTGTAAAGAAAAATGTTCCGACTGCGGAGCATTGTGCTACAAAAGCGGTATATGTTTAAATAAAAGAACAAAAAGCAATACATAAACATTAAAATTAAGTGGGTTTAATTATGGTTGAAATTACAGATATCAGAATTATATATAAAAAATTAGGGAAAATGAAATTTGTTTCTCATTTGGATATGAACAGGTTTTTTACCAGAATGTTAAGAAAAACAAAGCTTCCTATTTGGTATACCGAGGGCTTTAATAAAAGGGTATACGTTAATTTTGCTTTACCGCTTTCTTTAGGTTACGAAAGTTTATATGAAGTTATGGATTTCAGAATAACGCAAAATACAGAACTTTCGGTTATAGAGGAAAAATTGAAAGAGGTTTTGCCGGAGAGCATAGTTTTAATTAAAGCGGTTTATCCGAAAATGAAGAGCAAGGAAATTGCTTCTGCGGTTTACAATATAAAATTTTATGATGTAAATTTAACGGAATCAATAAAAAAATTGCTGGAACAAGAACAACTGTTAACACTTAAAAAAACAAAAAAAGGAATAAAAGAAATAGATTTAAAACCGAATATTTTAAAATATGAGGTAAATAAAGAAAATGGAAATACCGTGTTAATGTTAAAGCTGCCGGCAGGCAATACTTTAAATATTAATCCTTCGCTTATTACAGATATAATTTTAAAAGAATGCGCCGACGGCAGCAATAACGATATTTGTTATTCCGTAACAAGAACCGTTTTGCTAAACGAAAAAGACGAAGTTTTTATTTAATTTTTTTATTTTTACACCAATTAAGTTAAAGTTATTAAAAACACTGTTAAAAATCTTTTAAAAAGATAATAAAAAGTTAAAATTTCTCTTGATTTTTAAACCGATATATGATATTATATTTAGGCATTTGATTTCACCCTTTCCTTAAAGGGTGGTTTCATTGCCGTTTTATACGACTTTGAAGCGGACGGTCCTCTGGCAAATGTTTGCTTTGTTATTTAGTTTTTATTAAATTACAATTAAAACTTTTTTGTGTTAAGAACGTCTTTTAAAAATTAAGGAGGAAAATTTAATGGATGCTTTAAAAAACATTGTTTCGGCAAACTTAAAAGAAAATGTGCCGGAAATCAAAATCGGTTCTACCGTTCGCGTACATGTTAAAATTCGTGAAGGCGAAAGAGAAAGAATACAGGTTTTTGAAGGAACGGTAATTGCCCGCAATAACAGCGGAATAAGCGAAACCTTCACAGTTCGTCGTATTTCTTACGGCGTTGGTGTTGAACGTGTGTTCCCGGTTCATTCTCCCAATGTAGAGAAGGTTGAAATTATTAGAAACGGACGCATTCGCAGAGCTAAGCTTTATTATTTACGCGATCGCGTTGGTAAAGCAGCAAAAGTTAAAGAACAAATTAAATAGCCATAAAGGGGACTTTTACGAGTCCTCTTTTTGCATTTTAAAGAACTAAAAGAATTATTATAAAAGCTTATAATTTTTTATGGTTGATACAAAAAATATTTAAACATTTAAAAGTTAATATATTTTTTTTCTTTAAAATAATTATTTAATATTTGAAATTTTAACAAATATATATTAAAATATACTTGCAAAAGGCGGCGGAAAAATGGAAGAAAAAAATATCGAGGCACAAAATACCGAAGTACAAAGTAAATCCAAAATAGCCAACATTTATGAATGGCTGGATATTTTTGTATCTTCCATACTTATTGTTGTTTTGCTTTTTACCTTTGTTTTCAGAATTGTAAGCATAAGCGGAGATTCTATGAATGATACGCTTATAGACGGCGAAAGGGTTATAATTACAAATATGTTTTATACACCTAAAAAGGGAGATATAGTTGTTTTATCCAGAAATATGGATAACAGCATAAGCGACGAGGTTTACAAACAACCTATAATTAAAAGGGTTATTGCTACGGCCGGGCAAACTGTTAATATTGATTTTGAATCCGGCCAGGTTTATGTAGACGGACTTTTACAGGATGAACCGTATATAAAAAACTATGTACTTAACCATTATTCTACCACAAACGAATACGACGTTAAATTTCCTTTAACGGTTAAAGAAAATTGTATATTTGTTTTAGGCGATAACCGAAGAGTATCGTTAGACAGCCGTTCGTCTCAAATAGGGGAAGACGGGCAAATAAACGTTAAGTATGTATTGGGACATACAATATGCAGAATATATCCTTTTAATAAAATCGGAGCGGTAAAGTAATGGGAGAACAGCACAAAGTTATACAGTGGTTTCCGGGGCACATGGCAAAAACCAAACGCAAAATAATTGAAAGCTTAAAGTTGGTGGACGCCGTAGCGGAAATTAGGGATGCCCGAATTCCTATTTCAAGCGAAAATCCCGACATATTGGAAATTACCGCCAATAAACCCAGAATAATATTACTTAATAAAAGTGATTTGGCAGATAACGCAATAACCGAAAAATGGATAAATTACTACGCCGAAAAAGGTGTTAAAGCCATAGCTTTTGACTGCAAAGGTAAAAACGGAATAAAAAACTTTAATTTGGGGTTAAAAGAAGTATTAAAAGAAAAAATAGAAAAAAACAAACAAAAGGGAATTAAAAAAGCCTTAAGAATAATGGTAGTAGGTATTCCCAATGTTGGAAAATCCTCTTTTATTAATTTATTGGCAGATAAAAAAGCAAAGGTTGAAAACCGACCCGGAGTTACAAGAGGTAATCAGTGGTTTTCTGCCGGAAACGATTTGCTGTTGTTAGATACACCCGGCGTTTTATGGCCTAAATTTGAAGATGAAACGGTAGGAATGCATTTGGCATTTACCGGTGCGGTTAAAGAATCGATTTTAAACACCGAAGAAATTGCTTTTTATTTAATAAAGTTTTTGTTAACCGATAATACTTATAAAGAAATGTTGGAAAAAAGATATTCTTTAACATTTAATTCGGATGATGACGCTTATGATATTATTTGCAGAATAGGCGCCAAAAGAGGAATGCTTGTAAAAGGCGGAAAAACCGATACCGAAAGGACTTCTAAAATGATTGCCGACGAATTCAAAGCGGGTATAATAGGCAAAATTTCCATAGAAGAACCTAAAGTTTAATTTTTGATTTAATTTTGCAAATAAAACATATATTTATATATTTGTAAATTTGTATATTTTTATTATTTATTAACAAATTTTTATTTTAGCTTTGGTTAGGGTGTTAAAAATGCCGGATTATTTATACGAAGATAACGCAGAGGCCAAGGGCTATAAATATATTTGCGGTGTTGACGAAGCGGGAAGAGGTCCTTTGGCAGGTCCGGTTTGCGTCGCAGCGGTTATATTGCCCAAAGGGCTTATTATAGAAGGTTTAAACGACAGCAAAAAAATTTCCGAAAAACGAAGAGAACAGCTTTTTGATATTATAAAAGAAAAAGCTTTGGATTATTCGGTTGCTTTTGCAAGTGTGGAAGAAATAGAAAAGCTTAACATTTTAAATGCTTCAATGGAGGCTATGAAAAGGGCTGTTGAAGGTTTAAAAATTGCCGATTATGCTTTGATAGACGGAAACCGAAAACCTGATTTAAAAATAGAATGCGAAACAATAGTAAAAGGCGACGGAGCTTCGTGTTCTATTGCCGCCGCATCTATTTTGGCAAAGGTTACAAGGGACAGGCTTATAAAAGAATTAGATAAAGAATATCCGCAGTATAATTTTAAAAAACATAAAGGTTACGGAACAAAAGAGCATATAGAAAACATAAAAAAATACGGACCTTGTAAAATACACAGACCAAGCTTTTTAAAAAACATATTAAAATAAAAAACAAAAACCATAAAAATATAAAAGTAAGAGATATAAAAAAATAACGGAATAAGAGTTTTTAAATATGAAAATGCGAAATCAAACCGTAGGATTTATGGGTGAAGAGCTAGCAGCGGATTATTATATAAACAACGGATATTTTATTGCCGAAAGGAACTATGTTTTTAACCACGGAGAAATAGATATAATAGCCGAAAATGAAACGGAAATAGTATTTGTCGAAGTAAAAACACGAAAATACAGCGAAGGCCGTAATCCGAGAGAGGCTGTAGATACCCAAAAAATAATAAAGGTAAAATCTTGCGCCGAAAATTTTTTATTAAGAAGTCATTTAAAAAACTTTTTAAAGGTAAGATACGATATAGTAGAAGTAATATTGGATAAAAACGGCGGATTCGGCGAGGTTGAAATAAATGTAATAAAAAATGCATTTTAACTTTTATTTTTTTGTTTTTTAAAAATATTTTAAAGCAAAAAATTTAAAACACAAATATATATTATTTTTTAATAAAAATAAGCAAAACAAAATACCGGGAGAAAAAAATATGAAATACACAAGCACAAGAAACAGCAAAATAAAAGTATCTTCCGCAGAAGCCATATCAAAAGGTTTATCTGCCGACGGCGGTTTGTTTTTACCAACCGAAATTCCTATCGTTACAAAAGAAGAATTGAACGCTTTAAAAAATAAAACATATATAGAACGCGCTAAATTTGTTTTGGGCAAATTTTTAACCGATTTTACCGAAGATGAGCTTGATTATTGCTGCAAAGGGGCTTACACCGGTTCGTTTGATAACGAACTTCCGGCTCCGGTTAAAAAATTAAACAACACTGCCTATATTTTAGAATTATGGCACGGTCCCACATGTGCTTTTAAGGATTTGGCACTTCAGATTTTGCCTTATCTGCTTACAACTTCCGTTAAAAAATTGGGGAATAAAAACGAAACCGTAATTTTGGTTGCAACTTCGGGAGATACCGGAAAGGCTGCCTTAGAAGGTTTTAAAGATGTTGAAGGCACAAGCATAATGGTATTTTATCCCACAGACGGCGTAAGCAAAATGCAAAAGCTGCAAATGTCAACACAAGAAGGTAAAAACGTATTTGTTTGTGCTATAAAGGGAAATTTTGACGATGCTCAAACAGGCGTTAAAAAAATATTCGGAAACAAAGAACTTGAAAAGCTTTTAGAGACAAATAACAAACAGTTTTCAAGCGCAAACTCTATAAACTGGGGAAGACTTGTTCCGCAAATAGTTTACTATATATCGGCATTTATAGATATGGGATGCCCGGAAAAATTCAATGTTGTGGTTCCTACCGGTAATTTCGGCAATATTCTTGCGGCGTTTTATGCCAAAGAAATGGGATTGCCTATAAACAAGCTTATATGTGCCTCTAACGCAAACAATGTTTTAACCGACTTTATTAATACCGGTATATACGATAAAAACAGACATTTTTATACAACAAGCAGTCCTTCTATGGACATACTTATTTCCAGCAATTTGGAAAGATTGCTTTACTTATTGAGCGGTTATAACGACGAATTGATAAAACAATGGCAAACCGAATTATTTAACGGCGGCAAATACGAAGTAACCAAAGAAGTTAAAGACAAAATTAAAAAGGATTTCTTCGGCGGATATTGCAACGATGAGCAAACCTTTAAAACCATAAAAGAAACCTTTGAAAAATACGGATATTTATGTGATACGCATACTGCCGTGGCGGTTAATGTTTATAACGGATATGTTGAAAAAACAGGAGATGAAACTCCCACGGTTATAGCCTCTACCGCTTCGCCTTATAAATTTGCGCCGAATGTAATTAAAGCTTTAGGCATAAAAGAGGTTGACGATGATTTTAAGCAGCTGGATGTTTTATGCGAAAAAAGCAAAATGCCCGTACCGAAAAGTATTTTGGAGCTTAAAAACAAGGAAGTAAGATTTAAAAAAGTTCTTGAAAAAGACGATATGCAAAAAGCCGTAAAAGATTTTTTGAATATAAAGTAAAATTTAAACAGCCCTTTTAAAAGGGCTGTTCGGATTTACAAACTTAATATAGTTTTAAATAGGTTTTATAATTGCTTCATTTATAAAAGCTTTTTTGGTTTTTAAAATTGTTTAGTTTTTAAAATTCGTTTAATTTATTACTGTTCCTCTTTGGGACTGAAAGTACCGCAGCAGGTTTCGTCGCAGCAGCAAGCATAACCGGGGCCTACTTTAATTTGGTTTGCGGTGCAGCAGCTGTTTTGATGGTGGATACAGTTTGAAACATTACAGGTAATACCGTCCAATACTTTTTTGTCATTAAAATTGTTGTCCATTTTAAATTTCCTTTCTGAATTTTTGTTTTAAAAATTTTATTGATACAAATTAATATCTGTGTTTTTAATATAAACAAAAAATATTTAATTTTAATTGTTTTTAAAATTGGAATTTTGCAATTTGTTCAATGTTTAACATAAAAACATTAATATTAATTGTTAAGTATCATTTTTATTATTAACATAATTAGCTGTTTTATACTGTTTTTATATAAAATATAATTCCTTTAAAAGAAGGTGGAATATGGCAATTTACATAATATCCGATTTGCATTTGTCTTTAAGCGCAAATAAACCTATGGATGTTTTTAAAGGTTGGGAAAACTATACCGAAAGATTAAAGGCAAATTTTAACAGAGTTGTTAAAGAAGAAGATACGGTTATTTTAGGCGGAGATACTTCCTGGGCTTTAAAATTAAGCGAATCGGTAAAAGACTTTGAGTTTTTGAATAATTTGCCGGGTAAAAAAGTTTTAATAAAGGGAAATCATGATTTTTGGTGGAGTACCGCAAATAAAAATGATATATTTTTAAAAGAAAATAATTTTAACAAAATAAATTTTATATTTAATAATTGTTATGTAGCGGAAGACTTTGCGATTTGCGGAACCAGAGGTTGGTTTTACGATTGCACGGACGAAAGTAAGGACGGAAAAATAATAAATCGTGAAGCCGCAAGGCTTGAAAGGTCTTTGCTATGCGCTAAAGAACAACATAAAAATCCCATTGTGGTTTTACATTATCCGCCGGTATATGCAAATTTTGTTTGCGAACCAATATTTAATATTATTAAAAAGTACAATATAGATACGGTTTATTACGGACATATACACGGAAAGGGAATGAATAATTCCGTAAAAGAATATATGGGAGTTAAGTTAAAATTAACATCTGCCGACTGCATTGATTTTATGCCGTTAAGAATACATTAAAAATAAATAAAATTACTTAAAATTAAAGATTGAAAAATTAAAAAGTTTGTGTTAATATATAAATTGTATAAATTTTAGGGGGAAAAACAGATGAGTTTAAAAGGTTCCAAAAAAATTGAAACCAACCGTTATGAGTTAGATATAACCATAAGCGGTGAAGATTTTAGAAAGGCTATTAACGAGGTTTACAAACAAAAAGCCGGAAAAATAGAAGTTAAAGGCTTTAGAAAAGGTAAAGCTCCGCTTCATATTATTGAACAGTTGTACGGCGAAGGCGTATTTTACGAAGACGCATTAAATCTTTTATATGCAGATTCTTTAACCGAAGCCGCAAAAGAAGCAGGTTTAACCGTTATAGACGATAAAATGGATTTTGACCTTGTATCTATAAATAAAAAAGACGGCGTTGAATTTAAAGTTAAATTAACCACCAAACCCGAAATGGATATTGACGGTTACAAAGGATTAAAAGCAGAAAAAGTTAAAGCTGCGGTAAGCGACGAAGAAATAGAAGCCGAACTTAAACAAAATGCAGAAAGAAATGCCAGAATGGTAGACGCCGGAGACCGTGCGGCAAAAGACGGAGATATTACCGTTATTGATTTTGACGGATATGTAGACGGCAAACAGTTTGACGGCGGAAAAGCCGAAGGCTATTCATTAACTTTAGGTTCCGGTCAATTTATTCCCGGATTTGAAGAACAAATAGTGGGACACAAAGCAGGAGACGAATTTGACGTTAATGTTAAATTCCCCAAAGAATACGGAGCAGAAGAATTAGCCGATAAAGACGCTGTATTTAAAATTAAGCTTCACGAAATAAAAGTAAAAGAATTGCCTGCCATTGATGATGAATTTGCAAAAGACATAAGCGAATTTGATACTTTGGCAGAGCTTAAAGAAGATTATAAAAAGAAAGCTTTGGAACGCAAAGAAAAATCCGCCGACGAAGACGTTGAAAATCAACTTATTGAACAGTTGATTGAAAACTTAAAAGGCGAAATACCCGAAGCTATGTTTAATAACAGGGCCGAGCAGAATGTTAAAGAATTCGGTTACAGACTTCAAATGCAGGGTATGGACATTAATACATATATGCAGTACACCGGTTCTAACATAGAAGAATTAAAGAAAAATATGCGTCCGCAAGCCGAAAACCAAGTAAAGGTAAGATTGGCTTTGGAAGCAGTTGCCAAAAAAGAAAATTTAAAAGCTACCGATGAAGATATTGAATCCGAATATAAATCTATGGCCGACGCTTACGGTATGAAAGCCGAAGATATTAAAGCCAGAATACCGGCAGAAGAAGTAGCGGAAGACTTAGCGGTTAAAAAAGCCATAGAGTTTATTAAAGCAGAGGCAAAAATTACCGAAGTAGATAAGAAAACCGAGAAAAAACCGGCAGCCAAAAAAATAACAGCAAAAACCACTGCTGCTAAAAAAACAATCGCAGCCAAAAAAACTACTGCGGCAAAAAAACCGGCAGCTAAAAAAACCGATAAATAATATTTAAACGCACATATAAAAAATTATTTAATTTTGATTAAATTTTGATTATATTTTTACGGTTTAGTTCATAATTAATTATAAAGCTCTTTCGGCACGATTAGTACTAAGTACCGCAGATGTCGTTAGAGTTTTTTTGTTAAAATAAAAATAAATACCGAAAAACATAATAAAAATATAAAAAATGAAAGAAGGATTTATTATGAGTTTAGTACCATACGTAGTAGAACAAACAAGCAGAGGAGAACGCTCATACGATATTTTTTCGCGTTTACTTAATGACAGAATAATTATGCTTTACGACCAAGTGGATAATGCTTCGGCAAGTTTAATTATTGCTCAAATGCTTTATTTGGAAGGTCAGGACCCCGATAAGGATATTAATTTTTATATTAACAGCCCCGGCGGTTCGGTATCTGCCGGTATGGCTATTTACGATACAATGCAATATATTAAATGCGATGTAAGTACAATTTGTATAGGTATGGCGGCTTCTATGGGCGCATTTTTACTTGCTGCCGGAACAAAAGGCAAAAGGCTTGCTTTGCCTAACAGCGAAATTATGATTCACCAACCTTTAGGCTCTGCCGAAGGTCAGGCAACAGATATATTAATTCATGCAAAGCATATTGAAAAAACCAGAGAAACTTTAAACGGCATTTTGGCGGAACGCACCGGTCAACCTTTGGATGTAATTAAAAGGGATACGGAAAGAGACAACTTTATGTCTGCCGAAGAAGCTGCAAAATACGGTTTAATAGATAAGGTTATTGTATCGAGATAATATTATAATATGCCCTTAGACAAAACAATCGGGATTTACTGATTGTTTTGTCTGTATTTTAAAAGCAAAAATAACTAACATTGGGGAAAATAAATGTCTAAATACGATGAAACAAAAAACTTTTGCTGTTCGTTTTGCGGGAAAAGTCAGGATGAAGCAGGGCAGATAATCGCAGGTCCGGGAGTATTTATTTGCGACGAATGCGTTGAGCTTTGCTATAATATGATAAATCCCAAAATTAAAAATGCGGACGGCAAGGGCGATAAAAGCAAAAACGATAAAGAAAAATTTTTATTGCCAAGCCCAAAAGAAATAAAAGAAAAATTGGACGAATATGTTATAGGTCAGGATTCTGCCAAAATTACATTATCCGTTGCGGTTTACAACCATTATAAACGAATATTTGCAAACGATAAAACGGATGTGGAGCTTCAAAAAAGCAACGTATTGCTTTTGGGACCTACCGGTGTGGGAAAAACCCTTTTAGCTTCCACTTTGGCAAAATTTTTAGATGTGCCTATAGCAATTACGGACGCAACCACCTTAACCGAGGCGGGCTATGTTGGCGAAGACGTTGAAAATATTTTGTTAAGACTTATTCAGGCGGCGGATTTTGATATAAAGAAAGCCGAACGTGGAATTATTTATGTTGACGAAATAGATAAAATTGCCCGCAAAAGCGAAAATGTTTCTATAACAAGGGACGTAAGCGGAGAGGGTGTTCAGCAGGCGCTTTTAAAAATATTGGAAGGAACGGTTGCAAACGTACCTCCGGGCGGAGGCAGAAAGCATCCTCAGCAGGAGTTTATACAAATAAACACAAAAAATATTTTATTTATTTGTGCCGGAGCTTTTGACGGTATAGAAAAAATTATAGAAAAAAGAATGGGCAGCGGTTCGTTGGGATTCGGCGCCGAGCTTAAAAACAAATACGCCGAAAAAGAAGACGAACTTATTCCGTTGGCAACGCATAAAGACCTTGTAAAATACGGTCTTATACCTGAGCTTGTGGGAAGATTGCCCGTAGTAAGCACTCTTAATGCATTAAAAACGGATGACCTTGTAAGAATAATGAAGGAACCTAAAAATTCTTTGGTAAAACAGTACGAGGCTTTGTTTAAAATGGACGGTGCAAAGCTTAAATTTGAAGACAATGCACTTAAAGCAATAGCGGATATGGCAATAGAGCGCAAAACCGGAGCCAGGGGACTGCGTTCAATAGTAGAAGGTATTTTAAAAGAAACAATGTTTGAAATACCTTCCGAAAAAAATATAAGCGAAGTTATAGTAACCGAAAAGTGCGTTAAGAAAAACGAAAAGCCGAAAATAGTTTATAAAAAAGATAAAACGGCTTAAAAAACCAAATATGGGTATTGTTTTTGTTGTAAAATAATGCTTGACCTGCAAGAGGTTTTGTGGTATAATCATTTTAACCTCTTCGCAGGTCTTTTTTTTCGTTCCCAAATCGAATAAAAATGCTGTTGAGGGAGGCAAAATATTTCCGTAAAACGGGAGGTGCCGTCATGAGAGTAAAAATAACTTTAGCTTGTACAGAATGCAAGCAACGCAACTATGACACAACAAAAAACAAAAATCACAATCCTGACAGATTGGAAATGAACAAATATTGTCGTTTCTGCAAAAAGCATACGCTTCATAAAGAAACCAAATAAGGAGTAGTAATATGAAAACATTAACAAAAGTTCTCCGTATTATATTGGTTGTTGCCGGCGTCGGAACTTTAGCTTTGTTCTTCTTTATGCCTTTTGCAAGTGTTACGGCAGGCGGTAAAGCGGTATCGCTTACAGGTTCGGTAATGTGTTTTAAAGGAACTGTAAACGGTTCTAAAATGGCAGTTTCGGCAGATGTTTGGTTCTGCTTTATGCTTTCTTTGTTTACCGCCATATTCAGTGCCATAACATTTTCCAAACATCAGGGCGTACGTTGGGCAGCTTTAATAACTTCTTTGGCTTCCAGCATTTATATGCTTGTAATCAATTTAAGCAAACCGGTAAAGTTTGTTGATATCCGTCCTTTAAAAGACGTTACGAATATCAGCTATGCGTCGGGTATATTGGTAGCAATGATTTTAATGTTTGTTACATTTGCTTTGGTAGTGGCATATATTTTTGCTTTGGATAAAGTGGAAGTTATGGAAAGCAAAGGTGCAAAATTACCTTTGGTAAAACGCTTTGTTAATTTCTTAAAAGATTACAAAGGCGAAATTAAAAAAGTTGTTTGGCCGGGTCCCAGGGATGTAGTTAAAAACACTCTTATAGTACTTGCAATTTGTGTGTTATTCGGAATTATTATTTGGGCTGTGGATTTCGGATTAGGCGCATTAGTAGGTGCACTTTGGGGGGCTAAAGCTTAATGTCTAACGCTAACGAAGCTAAATGGTATGTTGTTCATACTTATTCGGGTTATGAAAATAAGGTGGCTACGGACCTTGAAAAAATGGTAGAGAGCCGCAAAATGAACGACCTTATTTTGGACATTAAAATACCAACCGAAAAAGTAACAGAGATAAAAGATGATGTAGTAAAAGAAACCGAACATAAGATTTTTCCCGGTTACGTTTTAATTAAAATGATAGTTACCGACGACAGTTGGTATGTTGTTAGGAACACAAGAGGTGTTACGGGATTTGTAGGTCCTGCTTCCAAACCCGTTCCTTTAACAGATGAAGAAGTTGAAAATTTAGGCGTAGAGAAAAAATCTGTTTCTTTACAGTACAAAATCGGTTCAGTGGTTAAAATTATCGACGGTCCTTTGGAAGGATTTGAAGGTAAGGTAACAGAGCTTAACACGAACGAAAACAGCGTTAAAGTTTTAATTTCCATGTTCGGCAGAGAAACCTCTGTAGAGTTGGAATTAAATCAGTTAACATTATCTGAATAGTATCAGATTATTTTGGTAATCAGCGCACAGCGCTTTTTATGCGGTTTATCCGCGTGGGAGGGCATAAGCCCGAAACACCACTATATTGGAGGAAGAAAAAATGGCACAGAAAATAGCAGGTTACATTAAACTGCAAATTCCTGCCGGTAAAGCTACACCGGCTCCGCCTGTTGGTCCTGCATTAGGTCAGCACGGCGTAAACATTATGGCGTTTACAAAAGAATTTAACGAACGCACAAAGAACGACGCAGGTCTTTTAATTCCTGTAGTAATTACGGTATATGCAGACCGTTCGTTCAGCTTTATTACAAAAACCCCTCCGGCAGCCGTTTTAATTAAAAAGGCTCTTGGAATTGAAAAGGGTTCCGGCGTTCCGAACAAAAACAAAGTAGCTCAACTTACAAAAGAGCAAGTCAGAAAAATCGCAGAACAAAAAATGCCCGATTTAAACGCTGCTTCTATTGAAACTGCAATGAGTATGGTTGCAGGAACTGCAAGAAGTATGGGCATAACTGTAGAAGAATAAGCGGGAGGAGTATTATAATGAAACACGGAAAGAAATATAATGCCGCCGCTGGTCTTTTAGAGGTTGGCAAATTTTATGATGTAGATGAAGCAATGGATTTATCTGTTAAAACAGGTACTGCCAAATTTGACGAAACAGTAGAAATTCACGTTCGTTTGGGCGTAGATTCCCGTCATGCAGACCAACAGGTTAGAGGTGCTGTTGTACTTCCTAACGGAACAGGTAAAACCGTAAGAACATTGGTTATTGCTAAAGGCGACGCCGCAAAAGCAGCAGAAGCCGCAGGCAGTGATTTTGTTGGTGCGGAAGATGCCATTGAAAGAATTCAAAAAGAAAACTGGCTTGATTTTGACGTTATTATTACAACACCCGATATGATGGGTATGGTAGGCCGTTTAGGTAAAATTTTAGGACCTAAAGGTTTAATGCCTACGCCTAAAGCAGGTACGGTTACACCCGACGTTGCAAAGGCTGTTAACGATGCAAAAGCAGGTAAAATTGAATACAGACTTGATAAAGCGAATATTATTCATTGTCCTATAGGTAAAGTTTCTTTTGGCGCAGATAAATTAAAAGAAAACTTTGAAACACTTATGGACGCTATTGTTAAAGCAAAACCTGCTGCAACAAAAGGTCAATATGTAAAATCTTGCGTAGTGGCTACAACAATGGGCCCCGGAATTAAATTAAACGTAGCAAGATTTGCTTAAGCTTTATTTAAAAACAAAATAAAGATTTGTTAAAAACTTAAAATTTTTAGGCGAGTGATTGAAAAATCACTCGTTTTTTTATTTTTGCAGTTTTAAGCTTTTAAATCGCCGTACACTATATATTGTGTATGGTGATATTTTTTTGTCTATTTTTAAAAAATGCTTGCAAAAGTGGGGAATAACAGTTATAATAAAATCAAAGTGGTGCAAAGTGGAGTAAAAAATCACTAAAGTGTTGCAAAGTGGATTAAAAGGAGGGGATAAAATGCTCTACGGCGAA
Source organism: Oscillospiraceae bacterium (assembly GCA_902796905.1). GTDB lineage: Bacteria > Bacillota > Clostridia > Oscillospirales > Acutalibacteraceae > UMGS1279. The sequence goes on from CADBQU010000028.1 coordinate 27,776, forward strand.
TATCAGCACAGTATAGATAAAAAGGGCAGAGCTTTTATACCTTCTAAATTAAGGGAAGAACTGGGAAACACTTTTATGATTTGCCGAGGAATTGACGGCAAGCGATGCTTATGTATTTATTCTTTGGAAGAATGGGATAAATTAGACGAAAAAATAAGAAGTTTGCCCAACACCAAAGCCGGTGCGGTAAAAAGATTTTTATATGCCGGTTCCACCAAACTTGACTGCGATGCGCAGGGAAGAGTGTTAATTCCGCAAAACTTAAGAGAATATGCCGAGCTTACAGACGAAGCGTATATATTGGGTATGTCCACACATTTGGAAGTTTGGAACGTGGCTGCTTGGGAAGCCGAAAGCAAGCTGTATTCTCCCGAATCTATTGCTTCTATTATGGAAGAATTGGATTTTTAAAAGCAGTAAAAACAGTATTTGATTTATATTCAGTTTAACAATATAAGTATAAAATACTGTTTTTGTTTTAAAAAACAGATTACGGAGAAAAAAGGAAATGGAATTTTCACATATTTCGGTTTTGCTTAACGAAGCCGTTACGGCGCTTAACATAAAGCCAAACGGTATTTATATAGACGGAACTACCGGCGGTGCGGGGCATTCAAAAGAAATAGCCAAAAGATTAACGGAAAACGGAATGCTTTTGGCGCTTGACAGAGATCCCGATGCGGTAGAAGTTGCAAAAAACAGGTTAAAAGGTTTAAATGCAAAAGTATTTAATTTAAACTTTACTGATTTTAACATAGCCTTAAAAGAAGAGGGGAAGCTTAAATTTGACGGTATGCTGCTGGATTTGGGCGTATCTTCTTATCAATTGGATAATAAAGACAGAGGATTTTCTTTTCATAACGACGCCCCGTTAGATATGAGAATGAGCAAAAGCGGAGTTTCGGCAAAGGATTTGGTTAATAATCTTTCGGAAGAAGAATTAGCAAAAATATTTTTTACTTACGGAGAAGAAAAATTTTCAAGAAAAATAGCAAAAGAAATAGTTAAAAAAAGACCGTTAAATACCACGCTGGAATTGGCGGATGTAATATCGCAAGCGGTACCTGCTGCGGCAAAAAGAGACGGGCATCCGGCAAGAAGAGTTTTTCAGGCTTTAAGAATAGCCGTTAACGGTGAACTGGACTGTGTTGAAAAAGTTATAGGCGAAGCCTTTGAAAAATTAAATTTAGGCGGAAGAATAGCTATAATAACATTCCATTCTTTAGAAGACAGAATTGTAAAGAAAAAATTTGCCGAGCTTTGCGAGGGCTGTACTTGTCCGCCGGATTTTCCGGTTTGCGTTTGCCATAAAAAGCCAAAAGCAAAGCTTGTAAGTAAAAAACCCATACTACCCACAGAGGAAGAAATAAGAGTAAACCCAAGAAGCAGAAGTGCAAAGCTTAGGGTACTTGAAAAAATTGCGGAGGACTGAAATGAACAATTTAAAGTATTATGACGACAGTTTGGCGTATAACTTTGAACTATTTATGCCGGCAAAAGAGAAAAAAGCTAAAATTGTAGATATGCCGGAAAGTCCGAGAGCAAAAGCCGCAAGAAAAAAAGCTTCAAAAAATATGGTAGCCAAAAAAACAAGCGTTGTTATAGGAACATTGCTTATTTTGGGCTTTTTGCTTTTTAGCTTGTTTTTGCGTTCGCAGGTAACGGAAACCAGAGCTAAAATAGAAAAAATAAACAATGAAATAACCGAGGCTACGGGAGAAGAAACTCAAATTAACATAGAGCTTGAAAAAAAGCTTTCATATAAAAATTTGGATTCCACGGCGTATGCTATGGGAATGCGCAAAGCAGAAAAAAACCAAATAGTTTATATAAAAGCCAATGAAAAAAATAAAGCTGAAACCGGAAGCGGAGTTCAGTTTGCAGAGAATAATTAAGGTTTTTTAAACATATTTATATGCGAGGGCCAAAAAACGGCTCTCGCATTAAGTGCATAAATATAAAACAATATTATTGCCGATGAAAATTTTTTGATTTTTAATTTTAGGTGTAAAGGACGGTGTGGAAATTTGAGACAGCCTTCAAAACAAATGATTAAAAGGATGTTTGTAATATTATTGGTTTTGGTTATTACTACGGTTTCTACCACCGGTATAAGCTTAATAAACATAATGATTGTAAACGGCGAAAAGTACCAGCAAATGGCTACGGAACAGCAATTATATGACGCAAGAATTACTGCCGAAAGAGGAGATATTTACGATTGCAATTATAAAAAATTGGCAACAAGCGCTCCGGTTTGGACGGTATTTGTAACACCTAACGAAATAGAAGCAATAAAAGATAAAACCGAAAGGCAAAAAGTTAAAGATAAAATAACCGACGGATTATCGGAAATATTAAATATTGAAAAAAGTAAAATTACAGAAGATTTAAATAAAACCTCCACTTATTATGTAGCAATTAAAAAGAAGGTTGAAAAAACCGTTGCAGATAAAGTGAGAAAATTTTTAAACAGCGATAAAGAATTGGCTCTGTCTACTTATGTAGGTTTAGATGAATCTACCAAAAGATATTACACAAACGATTCTTTGGCTTCTACGGTTTTAGGATTTGTAGGAGACGATAACCAGGGTTTAAGCGGTGCCGAGCTGCAATATGACGAAACCCTTACGGGAACGCCCGGAAGAATTGTAGCCGCAAAAAATGCGCACGGAACGGATATGCCTTTTACTTACGAAAAAAAGGTAGACGCCAAGCCCGGAAATTCTTTGGTTCTAACAATAGATACTTATGTGCAGTATGTAACCGAAAAATATTTAAATACTGCGGTTGTAAATAATAAAGTGGGTCAAAGAGGCGCCGCTATTGTTATGAATGTTAACACCGGAGAAATTCTTGCAATGGCTACAAAAGGTGATTTTAACCCTAACGACCCATTTACCTTATCTGCCGAAGACCAAAAAACGGTTGACGGTACCAAAGAGGACGAAAAGAAAAAAGTAAAATCTGATTTACAAAATAAGCAATGGAGAAACAAAACGATTTCCGACCCTTACGAGCCGGGCTCGGTTTTTAAAGTTATAACGGAATCTATAGGCTTGGAAGAAGGCGTTTGCAATTTAAAGCAAACATTTACCTGTACCGGCAGCATATTTGTGGCGGGTCAAAAATATTCCTGTCATAAACACGGCGGACACGGTACCCAAACTTTGGTAGAAGCTACGCAGAATTCCTGCAACCCTTATTTTATTTCTTTGGGACAGTCTATAGGCGTAAATGTATTTTCTAAATATTTTGCGGCTTTCGGTTTAACGGAAAAAACGGGAATTGATTTACCGGGCGAAGCAGAACCGCAATATCATAAAGCAAACAAAATGGGACCTACCGAATTAGCGTCTACCTCTTTCGGTCAAACGTTTAAAGTTACGCCCATACAGTTAATAACGGCGCTTTCGGCTACGGTAAACGGCGGAAAGCTGGTTCAGCCGCATATTGTTAAAAAAATAATCGACAGCGATAAAAATGTAGTTAAAAATATAGATACAAACGTTAAAAGACAGGTTATTTCAAAAGAAACAAGTAAAACGGTATCTAATATTTTAGAGAGCGTTGTTTCTTCCGGCGGCGGAAAAAACGCTTATGTAGCAGGCTATAAAATAGGAGGAAAAACAGGAACTTCGCAAAAGGTTGCCGAAATGCTGGCATCGGGTAAAAAAGGCTTGTATGTAGCATCGTTTGCGGGTTTTGCTCCTATGGATAATCCGGAATTGGCGGTTTTGGTTTTATTGGACGAACCGCACGGGTCCAACTATTACGGCGGCACTATTTCCGCTCCGGTAGGAGGTCAGATTTTATCGGATATTTTGCCGTATTTGGGTTACGAGCCTAAGTATTCGGCGGAACAAATGCAAAGTATGGCAATAAGCGTTCCCAATGTTGTGGGCAAAACGGTTTCGGAAGCAAAGAGCGCCTTAGTAAGCGCGGGACTTAATTACAGAATTATAGGTTCGGGAGAAAAAATTATAAAACAGCTTCCTACGGCTACACAAACCATTTATAAAAACGGAATAGTAATTTTGTATACCGATGAAAAATCCGACAGCAAAGCAGAAGTGCCAAAGCTTACGGGTATGACTATTTCGCAGGTAAATTCTACTGCTACAAACGCAGGCTTTAATGTTTCGTTTAAAGGAAACACATTAACGTCCAGCGCCGTAGTATCTTACTCGCAAAGTATAGAAGCCGGAACCAAAGCCGAAAAGGGAACGGTTATAGAGGTTTATTTCAGAAGTCAGGAAACGGGAGATATAGGCTTGGTAAATTAAACTGAAATATACACGGCCTAAATTGAAGGTATAGTTTTGAGGTATTTTTTATGAAATTAAGAGATTTACTTAAAGAAACAAACAGTGATATTGAAATTAAAGATATTACTTGCGATTCGAGAAAAGTTAAAGAAGGTTCTGCATTTATTTGTATTAACGGTAATGCCGGAGACGGACATGATTTTGCGCAGCAAGCAGTAAAATCCGGAGCTGTCGCAATAATTTGCGAAAGAGATTTAAAGCTTAAAAATCAGTTTATAGTTAAAGATGCAAGAGCTGCTTTTGCGGTAATGTGTGCAAATTATTTCGGTAATCCGGCAGATAAATTAAAACTGATAGGCGTTACGGGTACAAACGGTAAAACCTCGGTTACTTATATGTTAAAAAATTCTTTGGAATTATTGGGACATAAAACAGGATTGATAGGAACCATAAATAATTTAATAGGCGAAAAAATAATAGAATCTACAAATACTACGCCTTCGGCCTACGAATTAAACAAATTTTTTGATATGATGGTTAAAGAGGGCTGTGAGTACGCCGTTATGGAAGTATCTTCCCATGCTCTTGACCAAAAAAGAGTTTACAATTTAAATTTTGAAGTTGCTATATTTACCAATTTAACTCAAGACCATTTAGATTACCATAAAACTATGGAAAATTATTTAATGGCAAAGAAAAAATTGTTTTATATGTGCAAAACCGCCGTTGTAAATGCAGACGATAAGTATTACGAAGAATTGGTTAAAGGTTTAAAATGCAAAATATTAACCTATTCCGCGGTTAAAAACGATACAACATATTCAGCAAAAAATATTACTTATAAGCCTACCGGTGTAGATTACGAAATAGTCAGCTACGGACTTATAAGCAGAGTTAAAATGAAAATTCCGGGAAAATTTACGGTTTACAATTCTATAGCCGCGGCAATATGTTTAATAGATTTAGGCTTTTCGGTAGACGATGTTACAAGAACAATATCTTCTATAAAAGGCGTAAAGGGAAGGGCGGAAATTGTTCCTACCGATACCGATTATACAATTATTATAGACTACGCGCACACACCCGACGGTTTACTTAATATTTTAAGTACTTTTAAGGATTGTCCAAAAAACCGTTTAATAGCGGTTTTCGGCTGCGGAGGAGACAGGGATAAAACCAAAAGACCCATTATGGGAGAAATAGCCGCAAGAAATTCGGATTATGTTATAGTAACAAGCGATAATCCCCGAACGGAAGACCCATCTTTAATTATTAAAGATATAGTGGTAAATATGAAAAAAACCCGTACGGAATATAAAATTATAGAAAACAGAATAGAAGCTATAAAATATGCAATGCAAATTGCCAAAAAAGATGATATAATAGTTTTGGCAGGCAAAGGACACGAGACCTACCAAATTATCGGCAAAGAGAAAATTCACTTAGATGAAAGAGAAGTTATAGCCGATATTTTACGGGAGAAAAAATAGTTAAAAGCAGGGAGAATGAACAATGGACATTACAACGGTTATTGCGGCGGCAGTTGCGTTTTTGGTAACTTTTATATTTGGGTATCCGCTTATACCTTTTTTAAAAAAATTACATTTCGGTCAAACCATAAGAGAAGACGGACCTAAATGGCACGAAAGCAAGCAGGGTACGCCAACCATGGGCGGGTTGCTTATAATTTTAGGAACGGTGGTTTCTGTAATTATATGCTCTTTACTTACGCCTATAACCAAATCCGCAATGTTTAATACGCCTAACAGAACCAAAACCTGTGAATGGCTTGCTGCTTTAGGCTTGTCTTTGGGTATGGGATTTATCGGATTTTTAGACGATTATATAAAAGTAGTAAAAAAGAGAAATTTAGGTTTAACCGCAAGACAAAAAACATTTTTGCAGCTTTTGGTATCCGCTGCGTTTTTATCTACATTGGCTCTTTGCGGAATGGATAAAACCTGGATTCCGTTTGTTGGTATGGTAGATATAAATTACGGAATAGGCTTAATTTTTTGGCCTATAGCTTTGTTCTTTGTTTACGGTTTTACCAATGCGGTTAATTTAACCGACGGCATAGACGGTTTGGCAACTTCGGTTACTATAATAGTAAGTTGCGCATTTTTGCTTTTAGGCGGAATGTTCGGATATATAGGCGAAAGCATATACGCTTCGGCTATAGCCGGTGCGCTTATAGGATTTATAGTGTGGAACGCTCATCCGGCAAAAGTTTTTATGGGAGATACCGGCTCGCTGTTTTTAGGCGGCGCCGTAGTAGGTATGAGTTTTGCAATAAACCGACCTATAATATTAATTTTTGTTGGCATAATATATTTAATAGAAGCTTTTTCGGTAATTATTCAGGTTTCCCATTATAAAAGAACTAAAAAAAGAATATTTAAAATGGCTCCGCTGCATCATCATTTTGAAATGTGCGGTTGGAGTGAAGAAAAAATAGTATTTGTTTTTTCGTTAATAACATTAATTGCTTCCGTTGCGGTTATTGTTCCTATAATATATCTGTAAAAATTATTATCCCATATATCTATTATCCCATATATCTTACAGTTAATTTTTGCAGTTGATTTTTTGTATTTATATATTTTTAAAATTTTAAAAACTTTATTTATTACGGGATAGGAGGAAAATTTGTGGAGAGCGTAAAATCTACAACCCGTAAAGTGCCCGAAAATTTAGGCTTTTGGCAACGCGGCAAAATGGATATAGGCTTTTTGTCTTTAGTGCTTATTCTTTTAACCGTAGGGTTAGTTATGCTTTTTTCTGCAAGTTACGCTTATTCTTACGCTTATATGAACAACAGCTACCACTTTATTTTAAGACAATCGGTTTTTGCGGTAGTGGGCGTAATATTAATGTTGTTTGTATCTAAAATAAATTATAATATTTATAAAAGATTTGCTTGGGCAATTTATATTTTATCTAATGTGCTTTTGGGTTTACTTTTAATCTTACCGCCTATGGTAAAGGGTATGGATGTTAAAAGATGGTTGGTTTTGGGACCCATTAACTTTCAGCCTTCGGAATTAGCCAAATTTTCGGTTATACTTTTGTTTTCAACTTTAATTGCAAAAAATTACAATAAAATGAAAACATTTAAATACGGAATATTAAGGTTTGCCGTTTTGTTGGGCATAACCTGCGGATTAGTTGTTGTAGAGCCGCATTTTTCGGCTACAATACTTATTTTTATTATAGGCATTGTTTTAATGATTGTAGGCGGAATAAAATTAAGATATGTTTTCGGAGGAGCTTTGGTGGCGGTAGCCGGCGGAATACTTGCCATAGCTACAAATCTTATAAGCTACGGCGGCAGCAGAATTTCTTATTGGCTGGACCCGTGGAAAGACGCTTCGGGTAAAGGCTACCAAACAATACAGTCGCTTTTGGCAATAGGCAGCGGCGAAATTATGGGTAAAGGCTTTGGAAAAAGCCGACAGAAATATCTTTGGGTACCCGAGCCCCATAACGATTTTATATTTTCAATAGTTTGTGAAGAATTAGGCTTAATAGGCGCACTTATAATTATATTTTTGTTTTGCGCCTTGGTGTGGAGAGGCTTTATAATAGCAATGCGTTCTCCCGATAAATTCGGCTCTTTAATGGCTGTGGGTTTAACGTTTCAGGTAGGTTTGCAAGCGGCGTTAAATATACTTGTTGTAACCAATACTGTTCCTAATACCGGTATAAGCTTGCCGTTTTTCAGTTACGGCGGTACGGCACTGTTAATTCTTTTGGTGCAAATGGGAATTGTGCTTTCTATTTCAAGAAGCAGTAATATGCCTAAAACTTAAAGCAAAATAAAACTTAAAACTGATGCTGAAAAATTAAAAAAATTTTTATAAAAACTAAAATTAAAAACAGCGGAAATTTAAAAACAGTTAAAAACTAAAATAAAAATTTTACCGTTTTAAACACTTTGTTTTTATTATATTTAAACTTTTTTAGGCGGTTTTAAAGGCTTAGTATTAATAATTAAATTTAAGGGTGGAACTTATGCATATTTTATTTGCCGGCGGAGGTACCGCGGGACATATTAATCCGGCTTTGGCAGTAGCCAAATATATTAAACAAAAGCATCCCTATGCTACAATTTCTTACATAGGTAAAAAAGGCGGTATGGAAGAAACGCTTGTGGTTAAAGCCGGATTTGATTTTTATCCTATTGAAGTTTCGGGATTTCAACGGCAAATTACAGCCGAAAACATTAAAAGGAATGTAGACGCGGTTAAAAAGGTTTTTTCGGCTTGCAAACGTTCAAGAGAGCTTTTAATGCAGTTAAAACCCGATATTGTTATGGGTACCGGCGGTTATGTAAGCGGTCCGGTTTTAAGAGAAGCCGAAAAATTAAAAATTAAAACCGCAATACACGAACAAAATGCTTTTCCCGGAATTACCACCAAGCTTTTGGCAAATAAAGTTGACCTCGTTATGCTTGCAATGAAAGAGGCAAAAGACAGATTAAAAATTAAAAAAACTTATGTGGTTACGGGAAATCCCGTTAGGGGAGAAATGAGCAGTTTAAGCAAAGAGGCCGCAAGGAATAAACTTAATATACCTATGGATAAAAAGGTAATATTATCTTTCGGCGGTTCTTTGGGCGCAGAAAAAATAAACAATGCGGTAGCTAAAATAATAGCCGATAATTGGCTTAACGAAAACATTGTTTTTATTCACGGTACCGGTAAAAACAGATATGAAGACTTTATAAATAAGCTAACGGAAAATTCCGTTCCCACGGAAAGAGAAAATTTAATAATAAAAGATTATTTGGATAATACCGTTTGCGTACCGGCGGCAGACCTTGTAATATCTCGTGCCGGAGCCATTTCTTTAACCGAAATAGGCATTTGCGGTAAGCCGGCAATATTTATTCCTTCCCCCAACGTGGCGGAAAATCATCAGTATTTTAATGCACTTTCGTTAAAAAAAGTAGGCGCTGCGGAACTTGTTGAAGAAAAAGATATAGATACTTTGGAGGATGTTGTTTTAAAAATTATAAACAACAATGAGCTTTTGGAAAAAATGAGTAAAAGGGTAAAGCAAAGTACTATTTGTAACGCTACCGAAATTATATACGAAGAACTTATGAAACTGTATACAAAATAGCTTTAAACGGTTTTTACTATTACCTATTAGGAACATAAACATTTTTGGGAGGATTTTAAAAACAATCTTCTTACTTTTACAAATAAAACAATAAAATGTTTTATTTGTCAAAACCATTGGGTATGGGATAGGGTGTAACACCGCTATTGGTTTTGCATAGTATGGAATGAACGGCAGTTTAAATATATTATGCTGTTTTTCTAAAGGAGTGCATATACCAATGGGCATAATAACCGTAACCGGCGGTAACAAATTAAGCGGAGAACTAAATGTTCACGGAGCAAAAAATTCGGCGTTGCCTATACTTGCGGCAACGGTTTTAATAAAAGGCGAAACTGTAATACATAATTGTCCGAAATTATCGGATATAAACGCGGCAATTAATATATTAAGGCACTTGGGATGCATTGTTAAAAGGGACGGACACACCATAACCGTTAACTCTAAAAACATTACCGAGAGTTTTATACCCGACAGTTTAATGAGAGAGATGCGCTCTTCTATTATTTTTTTGGGAGCACTTATAGCACGAACGGGAAATGCAAAACTTTCAAGCCCCGGCGGATGTGAATTGGGTCCGAGACCCATAGATATACATATAGCCGCCTTAAAAAATTTGGGTGTGGATATAACCGAAGAGGGCGGACTTTTAAATTGTAAAGTTAAAAATAAGCTTAAAGGGAAAATAATTAATTTTCCCGTGCCTTCGGTGGGAGCTACCGAAAACGCATTGATAGCCGCCACAGTAGCCGAGGGCAAAACGGTAATCCATAACGCGGCAAGAGAGCCGGAAATTTCGGACTTGGCAAATTTTTTAAGAATGGCAGGAGCCAAAATTACGGGAGAAAACATAGGCATAATAGAAGTAGAAGGCGTAAAACGTTTAAATTCTTTGGAACACAGGGTAATATCCGACAGAATAGAAGCCGCTACATATATGTCTTGTGCAGCGGCTACGGGCGGAGAGATTTATTTAAAAAAAATTAATCCGGATTTTTTATTGCCGGTTATAGAAGTATTTAATAAAAGCGGATGCGAAATTGTTACGGGGGTTAACGGTTTATGGCTTAAAGCGCCAAAGCAAATTAAAAGCGTAGAAACCGTTAAAACTTATTATTATCCCGGTTTTCCTACCGACGCCGCACCTACAACTTTAGCTATGCTTTTAAAATCCAACGGAGCTACCGTTTTTGTGGAAAATATTTTTCAAAACAGATATAAATATGTTGACGAACTTAAAAGGTTTGGCGCAAATATAAGTGTGGAAGGTAAAGTTGCAATAGTTTTCGGCAAAGAAAAGCTTTACGGCGCAAAGGTTGAATGTACCGATTTACGAGGCGGAGCCGCAACGGTAGTAGCGGCGTTATCAAGCGTTGGAACCAGCTTTATAAATAAAATTTATCATATAGACAGAGGCTATGAAAATTTAGTGGAAAATTTAAAAAATTTGGGTGCCGATATAAGCAGAAAATAAAAAATTAAAATAATAAAAATAATATATTAAAAATTTTAAAAAAGATTTAAAAAGGAAAGTTAATTTATGCAGGTAAGCTACGGTAAAACCGAACAAAGAAAAAAGCCTAAAAATAAAAAACGCAATAAAGCCAATAAAATTTTGGCTTTATTATTGGTGTTGGCTTTGTTTGGAACAATTTTTACCGTTCTTGCAAAAACGGTTTTGTTTCCCGTAAAAAAAATAAATGTAACAACAAATACAAATTATACCAAAGAACAAATTGCGGAAGCTTCGGGTATATTAATAAACGAAAGCAAAATGTACGGGTTTTCAAGTAAAAAAACCGAACACAGAATTATTTTAAAGCTGCCGTATATTAAAAGCGTTAGCTTTGCAAGAAGTTTAAACGGAGTACTGAATATTAAAGCAGAAAAAGATACGGCTTTGTTTTGCTTGGAAACAACCGATAACGCCGGGAAATATGTTTATTTAAATAAAGAATATAAAGTTTTAGAAAAAAGCGACAGCTTAAATAAAAATATTATTCTTATTAAGGGCATAAACGCAGATAAATTTACTATAGGCGAAAATGCAAAAATAGAAAAAAACGAAAAATTCGATTTATTTAAAAATATATACGAAGATTTAAACAATTCTTTTAAGGATAAAAAAATTGCCGTAAATGCCATAGATGTAACCGATAATAGTTCAATTAAATTTATAATAAAAGGCGGCATAACCGTAAATATAGGTTCTTATACAAACGTAGAACATAAAATAAATCACTTAACGGGTATGCTTGATAAATTGCAGGACAGAACAAGGGGAGTTATAGATTTATCAGCCTGGAGTTCTTCAAGTCCCAAAGGATATTTTAAAGAAAATTAAAATGAATTTTAATTTGGATTTCTGAAATTTTTAAAAGTTAAAAATAAAATTTCGGCAATAAAAAAGTTAAAATTTTTTAATAAATATATTGAAATTTGTGCAAAACTATGTTAAAATCTAATTGTATAATTATTTCAATGAAGTAATAAGTTTGGAAGGATGATAAAAATGCCATTTGAAGTATCAAATGATATGAACAGTGATGTTGTTAAAATTAAAGTTATAGGTGTAGGCGGCGGTGGCGGTAACGCCATTAACCGAATGGTTGACGCCGGTGTAAGAGGGGTAGAATTTGTAGCGGTAAATACCGATCGCGCTGCATTATACCTTTCTAAAGCAACTACTAAAATTCAAATAGGAGAAAAATCCACAAAAGGACAAGGCGCAGGAGCCGATCCTCAAAAAGGCGCAAATGCAGCCGAAGAATCTAAGGATGAAATAACTTCTGCTATTCGCGACGCGGATATGGTATTTATTACAGCCGGTATGGGCGGCGGCACCGGTACGGGCGCTGCTCCTTTGGTAGCTCAAATTGCAAAAGAGCTTGGTATTTTAACCGTTGGTATTGTAACCAAACCTTTTGAATTTGAAGGCAAACGCAGAATGAATCAGGCGGAATCCGGTATAGCCGCTTTAAGAGAACATGTAGATAGTCTTATTATCATCCCAAATGAACGTTTAAAATATGTTTCTAACGAAAAAATCACTCTTAAAAACGCATTCGAAATTGCAGACGATGTTCTTCGTCAAGGCGTACAGAGTATATCCGAATTAGTTAATGTTACAGCTTTAATCAACTTGGATTTTGCCGATGTTAAAGCAGTTATGACCGACAGCGGATTTGCTCATATGGGCGTAGGCGTAGCTTCCGGCAGAGATAAAGCAGAACAGGCAGCAAGAGATGCAATAAGCAGTCCTTTAATAGAAACATCTATGGAAAATGCAAGAGGCGTTATTATAAGCGTAACCGGTTCGGAAGATATCGGTTTGGAAGAAGTAACACAAGCAGCTTCCATTATAGCCGAACAAGCTCATCCGGATGCAAATATTATTTGGGGCTGCCAGCTTGACGAAACTTTGGAAGACACCGTTAGAATTACAGTTGTTGCCACAGGTTTGGGAACAGATAATAAATCTAACAGCGCAAATTCCGATTTAGTTGATATTTTAAGCTCCGGCGATAATAAAGACGATGACGACGGCGCATACAACGAAATTTTTGATATGATTAACAACAGAAAGTAATTTAAAGCAATTACATAAGTCTATTAAAAATTTAATTTATTAAAATTAAAACAGACCGATTGGCGGTGTTTACCGTTTCGGTCTGTTTTTTATGTAAATTTATAATTTATTAAAGTGCTGTTATCGGTAGGAAAAACTGCAAAACAAACAGAAGGTTTGAGCATTTTTTTGCTTTTATTAAAAAAAGAAAACCTATAAAAAATTATAAAAATAAATAAAATAAGGGCGGCAGCCCAAAGCCCAAGGGGCTTTGCAAAAGCAAAAAATTTGCTTTTGCCCCAAAAACAATTAATTGTTTTTTGGGGGGCTGCCGCCCGTAATACAAATTTGTTATTTTAAAAATACAGTAAATATTAAATTTTGCATTTTAAAGCATGGTTTTTCTTAAAAATTCTTCGGATTCGGAAAGAAGGTATTTTGGCGCTATATCAAATATGGTTTTGCAGCCGCTAACGCCTTCTTTATTTAATTTATATGCCGCGCGGGCAAAGGCCACTAAAACTCCGGAGGTAAATTCGGGGTTGGAGTCTAATTTTAATTTAAATTCCATAACATGTTTATTTTCGTTATCTTTACCGCTGCTGCCGGTCCTGAATACAAATCCGCCGTGGGGAATACCCTTATGGTTTTTATTAAGCTCTTCCATAGAAATAAAATGAACGGTGGTATTATATTCGTCAAAATAATTGGGCATAGTTTTTATTTCGTTTTCTATTTTGTTTAAATCCGCACCCTCTTTTGCCACAACAAAGCATTCTCTTAAATGTTTTTCTCTTGCTGTTAAAGTTGGATTTTCGCAGTTTCTAACGCTTTGTAAAGCGCTTTCTATAGGTATTGTATACTGACGGGCGTCTAATACTCCGTCTATTCTTCTTATGGCGTCGCTGTGGCCCTGGCTTACGCCTTTGCCCCAAAAAGTGTAATCGTTGCCGTTAGGAAGAACAGCCTTGCCCAATGCTCTCATCAAAGAAAACAAGCCGGGATCCCAACCTATTGAAATAATACCGATTTTGCCGGCCTTTTTTGCTGCGGCATCAACATTGTTAAAATGAGAAGGTATTTTTGCATGGGTATCAAAACTATCTACAATGTTAAAATGTTGGGCAAATTCCGGAGTTTGAACAGGCAGGTCGTTTGCGCTGCCGCCGCACATAATTAAAACGTCTAATTTATCTTTAAAGTTTAAGGCTGTGTTTATGTTATATACCGGAGCGTTAAAAACGGTTTTAACGGTTTCGGGGTTTCTTCTGGTAAATACGGCGCAAAGTTCCATATCCTCGGTATTTTTAACAGCGTATTCAACGCCTCTTCCCAAATTGCCGTAGCCTACAATTCCAACACGAATTTTCATAATAAAAGTCCTTTCTTTTTTTAAATTAAAAATGCTTATTTTAAATCTTTTGTATTATTTATATTTGTATTATCTGTATTTGTATTTTTTTCTTTTGTTTCGGTAGTTTTCCAAAGTGAGATTTTGCCGTTTTTTTGAAGGTCCGTAATAACAATTAAAGAAAGCGGCAGCATAATCATTCCGGCAAAGCCTGCAATTTTTAAGCCTACAAATAATGCTATAAGCATAACCAACGGATGTAAACCTAACTGTTGACCTATAATTTTAGGCTCTATAAATTGTCTTATAACGGTAATAATTATATAACCTAAAAGTAAAACTATAAAACCGTAAATGTCGCCGGTAATTAAAGAATATAAACTCCAAGGAATAAGTACGGTACCGGTACCCAAAACAGGTAAAATATCTACTATGGTTATAATTGCTGCCAAAGCCGCAAAATTAGGCTTTTTAAGAATAAGAAGCAGTATGCTTAATTCTATAAAAGTTATAAACATAATAATAATATATCCGCGTAAAACCTTAAAGATATTTTTTTGAAAAATATCTTTAATATTGGTAACAATATCCAATGTTTTTTTATTAAGCTGCATTTTAATGAATTTTATTACTTTTTCATAATCTCTTGCAATAAAGCAGCTTGCAACTAAAGTAACCACAACGGTTATTAACAAATTAGGTGCGGATTTTATAACGTATGCTCCGAAGTTTGTAAGGTAGGTGCTGGCATTTTTTGCAACGGCAGATAAAATATTAGACGGCAAAGAATTAAGTGTATTAAGTATGTTTTGTGGAAGGTCTTTAAAAATTTCCGCTAATTTTAAATTTATTCCGCTGAATGCATTTTTTAAAATGGGCAAATAAACAGGAACAAAAGCCGAGGCAAAATTTAATATTTTTGTATATAAAAAATAAATTATTCCAACGCACGCTATTAATACTATGGCATAAGTTAAAACCACAAAAAATATTGTAAGAACGCTTTTTGGTATTTTTGTTTTTTTTGCAATAACATTGGCAGGCTTTTGAACAATAAAGCAAGCGAACATACCTATTAAAAAAGGCATTAAATAAATGGATAAAAATTTAAAGCAAACATATATTATGCTTAATATAACCGCAAAGTACAAAACGTTTATTAAAAAATTTTTTCTTTTTTCGGTATTCATTTTTTTATTCCTCTTAAAAATTGTTATATAAATTTTATATTTTTTAACTTTTAAAACACAAAATTAAATTAATATATAAAGACCAATAATATAATAATAAACTATTTTAAAAAAAGTTACAAGAAAAAAATAAAAAAACCTTGAAAATATCATAAAAATATGTTATATTTGTTTATGTTGCGAGAATAACTGTTTTTCGGAGGTGGACAATGGCTAAACAAAACTATTATGTTGTTAGGGAAGACGCACTGCCCAAAATAATTATTAAAGTTACGGAAGCGGAAAATTTAATAAAAAGCGGCGCGGTAAAAAGTACCTCGGAAGCCATTAGAAAAACAGGAATTTCGAGAAGTGTTTTTTACAAGTACCGAAACAGTGTTGTAAAACTTGAAAACAACAGTCAAAAAACGGTTGTTTCTATTTCGGCAATTTTAAAAGATAAAATAGGAATGCTTTCGGACTTTATTAATAATTTATATGATTTGGGAGCAAATATTTTAACTATTAACCAGGAAAATCCGCAAAACGGAGCCGCAGTGGTAACCGTAACTTACAGGGTTAATAAATCTGTTTCAAACGAAGAGTTATTAAAAAAATTAAAAACCTGCAAGGGAGTAATTGCGGTAAATAAGGTAGAAGAAAATTAAAAATTTATTTAATATATTTATTAATTTTAAAAGCAAAAGAAAAGAAAGGAAAAAGAATAGCAAATGGTTCAGGTAGCAGTTTTAGGTCATGGAGTTGTAGGTTCCGGTGTTGTAGAAGTAATACATCAGCACAAAGAATCTATATATAAAAAAGCCAAACAGGAAATTAACATTAAATATATTTTAGATATAAGAGAATTTCCCGATTTGCCGTATCATAATTTATTTACCAAAAATTTTGACGAGATTTTAAACGACGAAGAAGTGAAAATAGTTATAGAAGTTATGGGCGGAATAAATCCTGCGTTTGAGTACGTTAAAAAATGTTTGGAAAACGGGAAAAGCGTTGTAACTTCGAATAAAGAGCTTGTTGCGCAAAAAGGCGCCGAATTGTTAAAAATAGCAAACGATAATAATTTAAACTTTTTGTTTGAGGCAAGCGTTGGCGGAGGCATACCTGTATTACGCCCCATAGCGCAATGTTTGGCGGCAAACGATTTATACGAAATAAACGGTATTTTAAACGGCACCACTAATTTTATTTTAACCAAAATGGACAAAGAAAATATGGAATTTGCCGATGCTTTGGCTTTGGCACAAAAATTAGGATATGCCGAAAGAGATCCCGGTGCCGATATAGACGGTATAGATTCTTGCCGAAAAATTTGTATTTTGGCCTCTTTGGCTTTCGGTAAACATGTATATCCAAACCAGGTTTATACCGAAGGCATAAGGAATATTACGTTAGAGCAAAAAGAATATGCCCAAAATTTTAACGGCGCTATAAAGCTTATAGGCAGGTCTGTTTTAAAAGAAAACGGTAAAATTTCCGCGGCGGTTTATCCTGCAATAGTTCCGTATGATAATCAGCTTTCTCATGTAGAGGATGTATTTAACGCCATAATGGTAAGGGGCGACGCCATAGGCGACGTTATGTTTTACGGCAGAGGTGCCGGCAAACTTCCTACTGCCAGCGCTGTTGTGGCAGATGTTATAGATTGCGTTAAACACCTTTCCGCAAGAAAATATCTTTCTTGGAGCGAAGGCAGCGAAGACTATGTGGAAAATGAAGAAAAGAGCATATCTTCGTTTATGATTTGCGTTAAAAACCAAAACGGAATTAAAGATAGAATAACCGAAATTTTCGGAAATGTTGAATTTATAACCCGCAAAAACGGGGAAGACGAAATAGCTTTTGTAACCCCCAAAGAACAGGAATATAAAATAACAGAAAAACTTAATTTATTAAACGCGGCAGTATTGTTTAAATTGCATATACTGGATTAGGGGGATTTACAATGGCGCTTATAGTTAAAAAATTCGGCGGAAGCAGTGTTAAAGACACCGAACGCCTTTTAAACGTTGCTAATTTGGTAACAGAAGATTATGCCAAAGGCAACGATGTAGTAGTTGTGGTATCTGCACAGGGAGATACTACGGACCATCTTATAGAAAAAGCCAAAGAAATAAGCGAAGCTCCTTCTAAAAGAGAGATGGATATGCTTCTTTCCGCAGGAGAACAAATTTCTATTGCATTGCTTGCAATGGCTATAGAAAAACTCGGATTTCCGGCGGTATCGCTTTTAGGTTGGCAGGCAGGTTTTAAAACCAACGCTTCTTATACTTCCGCAAGGATAAAAACAGTGGAAGCCGAAAGAATAACTTCGGAACTTTCTAAGCACAATATAGTTATTGTTGCGGGATTTCAGGGTATTAATAAATTTGATGATATTACAACTTTAGGACGAGGCGGTTCGGATACAAGCGCTGTGGCTATAGCTGCGGCTTTAAAGGCCGATTTATGCCAAATATATACAGATGTAGACGGTGTTTATACCGCAGACCCCAGAAAGGTTAAAAATGCCGTTAAAATGGACGAAATAGAGTATTCGGAAATGCTGGAGCTTGCTACTTTGGGCGCTCAGGTATTAAATAACCGTTCGGTTGAAATGGCGCAAAAGTACGGCGTGGAACTTGAAGTTTTATCGAGTTTGGAAAGAAAACCCGGAACAATAGTTAAGGAGAAAGTTAAAATGGAAAAAATGTTGGTTAGAGGCGTAGCCTGTGATAAAAATGTTTGCAGATTTTCAATTATAGGATTGGAAGATGTTCCCGGAATTGCTTTTAGAGTTTTTAATTCTTTGGCAAAAAGCAAAATTAACGTTGATATTATTTTGCAGTCGGTTGGAAGAGACGGAACAAAGGATATTTCGTTTACCGTTCCCGAAGACCAGCAGCAAGACGCGGAAAATGCTTTGGAAAGCCTTAAGGACGTTTTAAAATATCAGTCGTTAATTAAAGATAATAAGGTTTCAAAGGTTTCTATTGTAGGTACCGGTATGGAATCGCACCACGGAGTAGCCGCAAAAATGTTTGAGGCTTTGTATACGGCAAATATAAATATACAAATGATTTCCACAAGCGAAATAAGAGTTTCGGTTTTAATTGATGAAAAAGATACCGATGCCGCGGCTAACGCAATTCACGACGCTTTTATAAAATAATTTATAAAATAATTTAAAAAATAAAAAATATAAAAAGTTTTTTAAAATCAAAGGACGAAAATTTTCGTCCTTTTTTTGTGCATATATTTTAAATTTTGTTTAAAAATCAGTAAAAACTTAATTACAGATAAAAAGCAATTAAAGACAGATAAATAAAATTTATTGAGAGAGAATAAAAGCGGTGGTAAAATAAAAGCAAGGCAAACGGCCAAAGAATATAGAGGTATAAAAAAACAAAGAAGGGCGGAAAAAAATGGATTATAAAATAATGGCTTTGGAAGATAAAATAGACGAAATAGATAAAAAGCTGAAAAATATAACGGTATCGGGAGATAATAAAGAAATACATTTTAATAATACAACAATAGACTGTATACAGTTAAGAGGTAAATCGACA
>CADBQU010000029.1 GCA_902796905.1 Oscillospiraceae bacterium
TTAGTTATACAATGAAGCAAATAGGACGAAGTCCAAAAGGCAAAGCCTTTTAAAACAAAGCTTTAGCTTTGTTTATTTGCGAACATTATAACACATTATATAAATAACAGTCAATCAATAAAATAAAAGACCCAAAAATTTCTTTTGGGTCTTTTAATATAACAATAAACTTAAAGGATGTTTAAATTAATATTTAATTACAGAAGAAATAACTTTGTCATTTTTATCGGTAAATATAAATTTTATTCCGTTTAAATCGCTTATATTTTCTTTTAAGTTATCAATAGCCTCGTCAAAATCTGCCGAAATTTCTTCTTTAATTACAGCATCTACATATTCTATTTCTTCTTCTGTTAATTCGTCAATATCTACATCCAAGTACTTAAACTTATAAACAAAAAGTTTTTTTTCGGCGTATACGCTTACAGCTACACCTACATCGTTTTCTTCATACAGATTGTTTATTTCTTCTATTATAGGTTGCATTTCCTCCACAAACTCATCAAGCGTAATTTTTTCTTCGGGGTCGCCTATAGCTATATCCGAGTCAACAGGGGGTTCCGGTATAGATATTCTGCTTTCTATATCCGAAGGTAAATTTTTTGAATTTTTAGGTTTTGAAGGAGTTGTGCTTTTCTTTTTACTTGTAGCTTTTTTAGAGGCAACTTTTTTCTTTTGGGAAGATATATTTTTTTGTGCAGCTTTTTTGATAGTGTCTTTTGGAGATATTTTGGAAGATGTTTCTGTTTTTGCGGATGTATCGGCTGTATTTGATAAACTTGAAGTTTTTTCAACGGTTGTTTTTAAATTTTTGCTGTTTTTATCGGTATTTATGTTTAGATCACAGGAAGCAAAAGATAAAACCAAAGCGGTTGCAATTAAAATATTTAAAAATTTTTTCATAAAAGTACTCCAGATTTTTATATTTCTTTATTATTTTGTTTTTAAGGTTAAAAACATTTTGTCGTTTTTATCAAAATAAATAAGGTCTATTCCGGTTAAGTTATAAATTCTTTGTTTTTTATATGCCTCGTAATATTCTTCAATTCGTTTTTGCCAATAGTTTGAAATGCTGCTTTTTAAATTTTCAAGCTCTTCATTGCTAAAAGACAGTATATTGGTATCTAAATAATAAACTTCGCATACCATTCTGGTGCCTTTGGCATACGATTTGATGAATCTGCTGCCTACGGATAATCGTTTGTTTACGGTAAGAAGACTGGGCTAAAGCAGATTTACAAATTCGCTTACACTTACTTTGCCTAATTCGGGCGAAGGATTGTATTCCGGAGGTATCATAAAATCATTATCGGAATAGTGTATACTGTCAAGATCATCTTTGCTCCAAGGACTTGATACGACCGTTGTGTTGCTGTTTTTTTGTTTTTTGGACTTATTCGTAGCAGTGTTTTTTGTGTTCTTTTTGGTTGATTTTTTATTTTTTGAAGAATTGTTTGAGGCGGATTTTTTTGATGATGTTGTTTTAGAAGAAGTATCCGCAGTATTTGAAGTGATTTTAGATGAGTTGTTAACGGAATCGGTATTAATATTCATATTAATATCACACGAAGAAAACAGCAAAATTACCATAGTTAACGAAAGTAAAATACATAAATCTTTTTTCATAAAACCACCTTCTAAGTAACTAAAATTTATTTTATGTGAATATTATATCACAAATTTAAATTTTTATCAATTAAAAAAGTGTTCAATTTCTTCAAGAGTGTTTAAAATTTTGTCAACGGATAAAGAATTTAAATTTTTAAAAGTATATTTTTGGTTTTTGTTTAGGTTTAGGTAGATTTTCAAAGATAGTTCTATGCTGTTTTGTTGAATTGTTTTTTTATTTTTTCTTTGTTTCTTATTCATAAATATATTATAACATAATATAAGTACCAAAAAACGTACTTTACAATAAATTATTTATTAAATTTGTTAAAATTTCAAAATTTTTTATTTTATTATTAATAATAACTAAAAAACACCTAAAAACTTTTATGTTTTTTAAAAAAATCACTATTGCACAAAAACAAAATATAGTATATAATACTTTTGTAATAACAAATTATGCTTTTTTCGGCATAATTAAAAAACAAAATTTAATATATTGCCAATATATGTTTGATTAGCTGGTTCAAACGTTTCTACCACACGCCGTTCAGTTGTGACTATTGGAGAATAAAACCAACAGTTTCCGTTAAATTAATCTTTAAATTAAAAAATTTAAAATTATATAATGGAAAT
Source organism: Oscillospiraceae bacterium (assembly GCA_902796905.1). Taxonomy (GTDB): domain Bacteria; phylum Bacillota; class Clostridia; order Oscillospirales; family Acutalibacteraceae; genus UMGS1279. The sequence continues at coordinate 2,245 of CADBQU010000029.1, forward strand.
TGTTAATGTTTTTTATTGGCAAACAGACTTTTAAGTCTGTTTTTTTATTTTTGTACCTAAAGCGTAAAGCTTGGTAATAAATTTTTGGAGGAATTTTAAATGAAAAAGGTATTATCACTTGTTCTCGCCCTTTGCTTGATGCTGGGAGTATTTGCAGGTTGCGGTAAAAGCAGCTCAGGTACAGAAGCCGTTTCTAAAGAAAACTTTAAAATCGGTTTAATTTGCTTACACGATGAAAACTCTACTTATGACAATAACTTTATTCAGGCATTAAAAGACGCTCAAAAATCTTTGGGCTTAAAAGATTCTCAGGTTTTAATTAAAACCAATATTCCGGAAGATGATCAATGCTATACTGCAGCAGCAGAGCTTGCAGAAGCCGGATGCAACATTGTTTTTGCCGATTCTTTCGGTCATCAATCCTACATTATTCAGGCGGCAAAAGAATTCAAAGATGTACAATTCTGTCATGCTACCGGAACAAAAGCTCATACAGAAAATCTTTCGAACTTCCACAATGCATTCGCTCAAATTTATAACGGTCGTTATTTAGCCGGCGTTGCAGCGGGTATGAAATTAAATGAAATGATTGAAAACAAAAAAATCACTGCAGATAAAGCAGTTATAGGCTATGTAGGTGCATTCCCTTACGCAGAAGTTATTTCCGGTTTAACCTCTTTCTATTTAGGCGCTCGTTCGGTTTGCTCTTCCGCTACAATGAAAGTAACTTATACCGGTTCTTGGTTTGATATTGCTCTTGAAAGAGAAGCAGCATTAAAACTTATTAACAACGGATGTGTACTTATAAGCCAGCATGCAGACAGCGAAGGCGCACCCAAAGCTTGCGAATCGAAAGATGTTCCCAATGTAGCTTATAATATAAGCACAATTTCTATGGGACCTAACACAGCTCTTATTTCTTCTAAAATTAATTGGACTCCTTATTTTGAGTTGATAGTTAACAGTATGTTAGAAGGCAAAGCAATTCCTACAGATTACTGTGGAACTATGAAAGACGGATATGTTCAATTAACAGAACTTAACGAAAAAGTTGCAGCTAAAGGCACAAAAGAAAAGCTTGCCGAAGTTGAAGAAAAATTAAATTCCGGCGAGATAAAAGTATTCGATACCAATTCTTTCACATACCAAGGCAAAAAGCTTACTACTTATACTGCCGATGTTGACGACGCCGACGACTATAAGCCCGAAACCGAAGCTATTGAAAACGGAGTATTTGCTGAATCTTCAAAAAGAAGCGCACCTTACTTTGATTTAAAATATATTGACGGTATAAGCGAATAATTTTTTAAAATTTAATATAGGCGGAGCGAATTTTCGCTCCGCCTTAGCCTTTTACAATTATATTGTTTTAGCTCGCTTAGTTTAAAATGAGATTTTTCGCAATAAATTAAAACCTTAATAGTGTTTGTATAAAATATCTGTTTCGGTGTTTATAAGATTTTTTAAATTTTAATTTAATTGGTTTTGGACTTAAAAAGAAAAGTTGTTAAAAATTAAAAAATTTATTTAATGAATTTTGTTTTTAATTTTAAAACTGTTAACAGAAAGGATGGAGTTTATGGAGAATGCGGCTATAGAACTTAAAAATATAACTAAAAGATTTGGCAAGGTAGTTGCAAATAACAATGTTTCTTTAAGCGTTCAAAAGGGTGAAATTTTATCGCTTTTAGGCGAAAACGGAAGCGGAAAAACAACTTTGATGAATATGATTTCCGGAATTTATTTTCCGGATGAAGGAAGCATATTTATTGACGGCAAAGAGGTTGTTATACGTTCGCCTAAAGACGCTTTTAAATATAAAATAGGTATGATACATCAACATTTTAAATTGGTTGATGTTTTTTCTGCCGCACAGAATATTATTTTGGGATACGAAGACGGCGAAAGCTACAACATTAAAAAAGTTGAAGAAAAAGTTAAAGAAATATGTGATAAATACGGATTTGACATTAATCCCAAAAAGAAAATTTACGAAATGTCGGTTTCCGAAAAACAAACGGTAGAAATATTAAAAGTTTTATACCGCGGCGCAAATATTCTTATTTTGGATGAGCCTACTGCGGTATTAACTCCGCAGGAAACGGTTAAATTGTTTGCCATATTAAAGAAAATGAAAGAAGACGGCAAAGCAATTATAATTATTACCCATAAACTTCACGAGGTTTTGGCAATTTCGGATAAGGTTACGGTTTTAAGAAAAGGCGAGTTTATTGCAACGGTTAACACTAAAGATACAAACGAATCGGAGCTTACCGAGATGATGGTGGGCAAAAAAATAAGCCTTAATATAGAAAGAAACGAACCTGAAAATACCGAAAAGCGTTTGGAAATTAAAAACATAAATTGCATTAACCGTGAAGGCGTAAAGCTTTTGGACAATATTTCGTTTATTGCACAGAGCGGTGAAATTTTGGGTATTGCGGGTATTGCCGGCAGCGGACAAAGGGAACTGTTGGAAGCCATTGCAGGACTTCAAAAATTAGACAGCGGAGAAATATTATATTATAATCCGAAAACCGGAGAAATCGATAATTTGGTAGGCAAAACACCTTTACAAATAAGAGATTTAGGCGTTAGACTTTCGTTTGTTCCCGAAGACCGATTGGGTATGGGTTTGGTAGGAAATATGGACATTGTAGATAATATGATGTTAAGAAGTTACCGCAAAGGAAAAACCGCATTTTTAGAAAGAAAAGAGCCAAAAGATTTAGCGGACACAATTATTGACAGGTTAAAGGTCGTAACGCCAAGTACCGCCACTCCCGTAAGAAGACTTTCGGGCGGAAATGTACAAAAAGTTTTGGTAGGAAGAGAAATTGCGGCGGCGCCTACTGTTTTAATGGCAGCTTATCCGGTAAGAGGGCTGGATATAAATTCCTCTTATGCTATATATAATTTGTTAAACGAGCAAAAAGCCAACGGCGTAGCCGTTATATTTGTTGGCGAAGATTTAGATGTTTTAATAGAACTTTGCGATAAAATTTTAGTAATAGGCGCCGGTAAAATAACCGGTATTGTAGACGGAAGAACAGCTACTAAAGAAGAAATAGGTTTACTTATGACTAAAACCGATAAAATAGGAGGTGCCGAAAATGAATAGCAAAACAGAACATATAAAAGAGCCTCTTTTTCATATAACAAAAAGAGATCAAATGATTTGGTATAAACAATGGATTATAAGAACAATTGCTATTTTAGCGGCACTTGTTGTAAGCGGAATAGTAATAATGGTGTTAACAAAATATAACCCTTTAAAAGTTTATGCAGAAATGTTTAAGGGTTCTTTTGGCAGCAGCAGAAAAACATGGATATTATTGCAAAACTTGGCAATGCTTCTTTGTATATCTTTAGCGGTAACTCCTGCGTTCAAAATGAAATTTTGGAATTTGGGAGCCGAAGGACAGGTTTTAGTCGGCGGTTTGGCTTCGGCAGCCTGTATGTTTTATTTTAAAGATAGTTTGCCAAATGCGGTTTTAATATTAATAATGCTTGTAGGAAGTATTGCGGCAGGTATTATTTGGGGTGTTATACCGGCTTTGTTTAAAGCAAAATGGAATACAAATGAAAGCTTATTTACATTAATGATGAACTATATAGCTATTCAGTTGGTAAGCTTTTTTATAATGGTTTGGGTTCCCAGCGGTTCAAGTGTTATGGGAGTTATTAATCAATCATCCGAAGCAGGATGGCTTCCGATAGTCTTTGATCAAAAGTATTTTTTAAATATTTTAATAGTGGCTTTATTAACGGCGGCAATGTTTGTTTATTTAAAATACAGTAAACAGGGTTATGAAATATCGGTTGTGGGCGAAAGTCAAAATACGGCAAGATATATAGGAATAGACGTTAAAAAAGTAATTATAAGAACAATGGTAATATCCGGAGGCGTTTGCGGTCTTGCAGGTTTTTTGCTTGTATCCGGAACTAATCATACAATATCCAAAGAATTGGCAGGCGGTATGGGTTTTACCGCAATAATGGTTTCGTGGCTTGCTAAATTTAATCCTGTATTAATGGTAATTACTTCGTTTTTAATTGTATTTTTACAACGCGGAGCAGGAGAAATAGCAACGGCATTCAGATTGAATGAAAGCGTAGCAGATATTTTAACCGGTATTATTTTATTCTTTATTATAGGTTGCGAATTTTTTATAAATTATAAAATAAACTTTAAAAAACATAAGGAGGTAAAATAATGATAAATACTATTTTTGCTTTCTTAAATGCAGCTATTATACAGGGTATACCTCTTTTGTACGGAGCAGTAGGAGAAATAATTACTGAAAAATCCGGAAATTTAAATTTAGGCATTCCGGGTATAATGTATGTAGGAGGAATTTCCGGAATTATAGGCGGATATTTATATGAACATTCTACAAGTAATATGAATCCGTTTTTAGGAATATTAATTCCGTTTTTGTCATGCCTTTTGGGATCGGCTTTGATTGCGTTAATTTATTGTTTTTTAACCATAACTTTAAGAGCAAATCAAAATGTTACAGGTTTGGCGCTTACAACATTCGGTGTAGGTTTGGGCAATTTCTTTGGTGGTTCTTTATTAAGCTTTTTCGGAGAAACAGGTTCTATATCTTTGTATAAAACAGGCGGATATTTTAAAGCAGCTTTGCCTTTTTATAAAAATTTAGGACTGTTCGGCGAAACATTTTTATCTTTCGGATTTTTGGCTTATCTTGCAATTCTTGTGGCTATAGTTTCAAATATTGTTTTAAAGAAAACAAGAGTAGGTCTTAATTTAAGAGCTGTCGGAGAAAATCCCGCAACTGCGGATGCCGCGGGAATAAGTGTAACAAAATACAAATATCTTTCTACTTTGGTAGGCGGAATGATAGCAGGTTTAGGCGGACTTTACTTTGTAATGGATTATACCGCGGGAGCTTGGACCAACAACGGTTTCGGAGACAGAGGATGGCTTGCAATAGCTATTGTTATTTTTGCTATTTGGAAACCGGCTTCGGCTATATTTTCTTCATTTATTTTTGGTGGACTTTACATTATTTGTGTGTATATACCGGGGCTTTCAAGTTCTGCAAAAGAACTTATAAAAATGTTGCCGTATTTGGTTACAATAATTGTTTTAATACTAATAAGTATGCGCAAAAAGCGCGAAAATCAGCCTCCCGAAAGCTTGGGATTATCTTACTTTAGGGAAGAACGGTAAAGCTTTTTAGCTTTGGTAGGTTTGGATTTCACGGTTGCTTTGTTATTATTTAATGTTTATATTAAGGACTTTGAAGAATTCAAAGTCCTTTTTTTATTTTTTGCATAAAATATTATTAAAATACCGTTAATACAGGTATTTTATAAAAACTGTATTTTTTAAAAAAGGAGTTGTTAAAAGCAATTATGAGTTGTGATTGTTTATATGACCACGGGAAAAATCCGTTTATTTTTAACATTAACAAATTAGCTTTAATAAACACAAACTACAGAACAACACTGTATACCGGAGACTATATGCAGCTTACTTTAATGAGTATAAATGTTAACAGTTGTGTGGGACTTGAAAAACATCCCGATAACGAACAGTTTATAAGAATTGTGAGAGGAAAAGCCAGAATACTTATGGGAAAAGAAAAAAACGAACTGAATATTTCTGCGGTTGCGGACAGTAATTTTGCCGTTATTGTTCCTAAAAATACATGGCATAATATAATTAATATAGGTAGTGTTCCATTAAAACTTTATTCTGTTTACGCGCCGCCGCATCATCCTTTTAATACCGTACACCGTACTAAGGCCGAAGCCGAAGAAAGAGGAGATTAACGCCGGTAATTTTAAACTGCCGTGAGCGGTTGTGAGTATGTTATAATTATATTTACGGGCGTTTAAACCGCGGAGCGGTTTGATTTTAAAACCGAATTTTTCGGTTTTAAACGGCAAACAAAGTTTGCCGAACGCCCGTATAGAACAATTTAAACTTTAAAATATTTTTTAAAAATTTTTGCTTTTGTTTTAAAATAAATATAGCGTAAAGAATGCTTTTTTACTTGACAAATATACTAAATATAGTATATATTTAATATGAATGTATTTTTAAAAGGGGTATTTTTGCTTTATGACGAAAAAAACTGCCGCTTATACTAACGAGAGCATAAAAAAACTGGAGGGTGCCGACAGAGTAAGAAAACGTCCTGCGGTTATTTTCGGCTCCGACGGAATTGACGGATGCGAGCACTCGGTTTTTGAAATAATTTCAAACTCTATAGACGAAGCAAGAGAAGGTTACGGCAAAAAAATAACGGTAACATATTTTGAGGACGGCTCTATAGAAGTTGAAGATTTCGGACGCGGAGCGCCGGTGGATTTTAATAAAAACGAAAACTGTTATAACTGGGAATTGCTTTACTGTGAAATGTATGCCGGAGGCAAATATAATACGGGAGAAAGCGAAAACTACGAATATTCCTTGGGCTTAAACGGTTTGGGTCTTTGCGCCACGCAATATGCTTCGGAATATATGGATGTGGAAATTAAAAGAGACGGATTTTTATATTCTCTTCATTTTGAAAAAGGCGAAAACATAGGCGGACTTAAAAAAGAGCCGTACAGCGGTAAACAGACAGGTACAAAAACGAAGTGGAAACCGGATTTAGAGGTTTTTACGGACATTAATATTCCGGAAGAATATTTTAAAGATATTATAAAACGACAGGCTATAGTTAATGACGGGTTGCTGTTTGTTTTTAAAATGCAAAAAGGCGGCAAATTTGAAACCACAGAGTATGTTTATAATAACGGTATAGAAGATTATTTAAATGAGTTTATAGGCGAAGACGGACTTACTCCGGTACAGTTTTGGCAAACCGAAAAGGTGGGAAGAGACCGTGCGGACAAGCCCGAATACAAGGTTAAAATTAAAACCGCTATTTGTTTTTCAAACAAAAAGCAAATAAAAGACTATTATCATAATTCAAGCTATTTGGAACACGGCGGGGCGCCGGACAAGGCGGTAAGATATGCCGTTACGGCACAAATAGACGCTTATTTAAAACAAAATAATAAATACCAAAAAAACGAAAGCAAAATTACATTTTCGGATGTTGAAGAATGTTTGGACATTGTAATATCTTCGTTTTCTACCGTAACCAGTTACGAAAACCAAACAAAAAAATCCATAACCAATAAATTTATATATGAAGCAATGAGCGAATTTTTACGCCATTCGCTTGAAATTTTCTTTATTGAAAATAAACAATATGCAGAAAAAATAGCCGAACAGGTACTTATAAACAAAAGAAGCCGAGAAAGAAGCGAAAGAGAAAGGCTTAATATTAAAAAAACTCTGCAAAGCTCTAACGATTTGGCTAACCGAGTACAAAACTTTGTGGATTGTCGAACAAAAGACGTTAATATAAGAGAAATATTTATAGTTGAAGGTAAAAGTGCGTTAGGCTCTTGTAAGCTTGCAAGAAATGCGGATTTTCAGGCGGTAATACCTGTTAGGGGTAAAATTTTAAACTGCTTAAAAGCAGAATACGAAAAAATATTTAAAAACGATATTATTACCGACCTTATAAAAGTTTTGGGATGCGGAGTAGAAGTTAAAAACAAGCACAACAAAAATTTATCTACATTTGATATTAACAATTTGCGTTGGAACAAAGTTATAATATGTACCGATGCCGATGTAGACGGATTTCAGATAAGAACGCTTATTTTAACTATGATTTACAGGCTTATGCCAACGCTTATTAAAGAGGGAAAAATATTTATAGCCGAAACTCCCCTTTATGAAATTACAACAAAAGATATGACCTATTTTGCTTATGATGACAAAGAAAAAGCAGAAATTTTAGAAAAAATAGGAGATAAAAAATATACCATTCAGCGTTCTAAAGGATTGGGTGAAAACGACCCCGAAATGATGAGCCTTACAACTATGGCTCCCGAAACCAGAAGGCTTATAAAGGTGTTACCTACCGATGTTTACAAAACCGCCGAAATGTTTGATTTGCTTTTGGGCGATAATTTGGCAGGCAGAAAAGAATATATTGCCGAAAACGGATACCTTTATTTGGATGAAGCGGATATAAGCTAAAAACAAAAGTTAAAAAACAAACAAAAAACAAATCAAAAAATTAAAATTGATTTTGCGTGTTATAGCGGCGGCGAAAACGCCGTAGGCGTTTTAAAGCCAAAACTTAAGTTTTGGCTTTAGGACAAAATAAATTTATTATTTTGTCCTCGCCGCCGCAATAAAAAACAAATTTAAAAGTAAAAACTTTAAAAATAAAAATAATGATTTTTATTTTTATTTTCGTTTGAATTTTTTATTTTAAAAGTTTTAAAATAAACGGAGGTAAAAAAGTTTGGCTTCCAAAAAGGAAAGAGAAATTAAAAAAACAAAAATTAATATAAACGCTTATATTGCCGGTAAGGGTTTAATAGTTGAGGATAATATTACCGATACTTTGAGAAAAAACTATATGCCTTACGCTATGAGCGTTATAGTTTCGCGTGCCATACCCGAAATAGACGGTTTTAAGCCTTCTCACAGAAAGCTTTTATATACCATGTATTTAATGGGTTTATTAAACGGCGCAAAAATAAAATCCGCCAATATTGTGGGCAGAACAATGCAGCTTAACCCTCACGGAGACGCAGCTATTTATGAAACGATGGTTAGATTATCCGAAGGCAACGGAGCGCTGTTGCATCCGTATGTGGAAAGTAAGGGAAACTTCGGTAAAGCGTATTCCAGAGATATGCAATATGCGGCTTCGCGTTATACCGAAGCAAAATTATCGGCAATTGCCAACGAACTTTTCAGAGATATAGATAAAAATACGGTAGATTTTGTTGATAACTATGACGCCACATTAAAAGAGCCTACGCTGTTTCCGGTTACATTTCCTTCTGTGTTGGTAAACGCCAATACCGGTATAGCCGTAGGTATGGCAAGCAACGTTTGCCCTTTTAATTTAAAAGAGGTTTGTGAAACCACAATCAATTTAATTAAAGACGAAAACTGCGATATAACCGAAACTCTTTTGGCACCGGATTTTCCGGTAGGCGGAGAGCTTATTTATAAAAAAGAAGAAATAGACAAAATTTATAACGAAGGCATAGGAAGTTTTAAAGTACGCTCGGTTTATAAATACGATAAAGAGCAAAACTGTATTGATATTACCGAAATACCTCCTTCTACAACCGTAGAGGCTATAACGGAAAAAATTATAGAGCTGGTAAAGCTTAAAAAAATAACCGAAATAAATGACATTAGGGACGAAACCGATTTAGACGGTTTAAAAATAACAATAGATTTAAAAAAGGGTACAGACCCCGAAAAATTAATGCTTAAGCTTTTTAAACTTACGCCGCTAATGGATTCTTTTGCGTGTAATTTTAATATATTAATTGCAGGCTCTCCTAAAGTAATGGGTGTAAAAGAAATTTTACTTGAGTGGATAGCCTTTAGAAGCGAATGTGTTAAAAGAAGAGTTTTCTTTACGCTTAATAAATCCAAAGACCGTTTGCATTTGTTAAAAGGTTTGGAAAAGATTTTGGTAGATATAGACAAAGCCATAAAAATTATAAGGGGTACCGAAGAAGAAAAAGAGGTTATTCCCAATTTAATGATAGGTTTCGGTATAGACGAAATACAGGCAAATTATGTGGCTGAAATTAAATTAAGGCATTTAAACCGAGAATATATTGTAAACCGCCTAAAGGATATTGAAAACTTAGAAAAAGAAATAGCCGAAATGGACAGCATTTTGCAAAGCAAGAAAAAAATATCTAAAATAATTATCAATGAGCTTTCGGAGGTTATTAAAAAATACGGCAAAGAAAGAAAAACCTCTGTTATATATGATTATAAAGAAAGCGATGAAAGCTTTGAAGAACCGGCGGACACAAGTCCCACAAATCTTTTCTTTACAAAAGACGGTTACTTTAAAAAGATTTCTCCGCAGTCATTAAGAATGAGCGGCGAACAGAAATTAAAAGAAGGAGACGAAATAGTATCTTTTGTAGAAACCACGTGCGATACGGAAATACTTTTCTTTACCGATAAATTTCAGGTTTACAAGGCTAAAACTTTGGATATGCCGGACGGCAAAGCCAGCAATTTAGGAGAATATATACCTGCAAAGCTTTCGATGGAAGAAAACGAAAACGCTGTTTCTATGGTGGTAACAAAAGATTATACGGGATTTTTGCTTTTTGTTTTTGATAACGGCAGAATAGCAAAGGTTGATTTAAAAAGCTATTACACAAAATTAAACCGTAAAAAGCTTATTTCGGCTTACAGCAATAAATTTAAGCTTTTGAATATTTTACAGCTTAACGAGGATAAAGAAATTTTACTGGTTTCTTCAAACGGACGCAGACTTTTGGTAAATACGGCGGTATTGGGAACAAAAACTACCAAATCAAGCGGCGGCGTTTGCGTTATGACTCAAAAGAAAGGGCAGCGGTTGGTGGAGGCTTCGGTATATAAAGCCGGAAGCTTACCCAGAGAACACAGATACCGCGTAAAAAGCTTACCGGCAGCCGGCAGCTTTTTGGGTGCGGACGAGGTAGAACAAATTTCTTTGTTGTAATTATTTTATTTTTATTTTTGTTTTTTAAAAAATGTATGGGGCGGCAAGCCCCAAAAAACAATTTATTGTTTTTTGGGACAAAAGCAAATTCTTTGCTTTTGCAAAGCCCAAAGGGCTTTGGGCTTGCCGCCCGCAGCGAAACCTTTAAAAAACTAAATCTAAGTCTACTAAACCTAAAACTTGACAATTAAAATTATAGATGCTATAATGCTTTTGTTGTAAAGGCTATGACGAAGAGGATGTAAAACATTTGCTTTTAAGAGAATGGGGAAAAGGTGGAAGCCCCTAAAGCCGAGTTTTATATTTGTAGCTTCAGAGCCGTTAGGAAGAAAGCCGAAAAGTTTAAATTTTGTTATAAGTTGTTAATAATAAATTTTATTATAAAGTTTATTATTCGGTTTAATTTTAACTTTTATATTTCGGTTAGTAGAACCTTTCCGTGAATGCTGCGTTAATGCAATGGAATTGATGGATTCCGTAAGAGGTAGAGTTTATAACTGCCGTTAAACCTATAAGGTTTAATTATTTTAAATTAAAAAGATTTAAAATTTTTATTTAGTATAACGGTTGAACGGATGTAAACGGAGTTATAGTTATAAATCTTTACAATTTGAGTGGTACCGCGGGTAGAAAATATTTTGCTCGTCTCAAAGTTTAACTTTGAGACGGGTTTTTTAATTTTTACGAGTTTTTAATTTTTTATGGATTTAAAAAATAAAATTCAAAATTTAAGTTTTAAGTTTTTATATTTTTAAAATTTAAGTTTTGCGGGTTTAAATTTGAGTTATTTTATTTGTTGATTTTTAAATTTTTTATTTAATTTATTACTTGGAGGAAACAAAATGAAAAAGGAAATAGCCAAAACCTTCAGTCCTGCGGATATGGAGGACAGAATTTATAAGTTTTGGGTAGACGGAGGATATTTTCATACAAAAATTGATAAAAATAAAACTCCGTATACTATAGTTATGCCGCCGCCGAATATAACGGGTCAGTTGCATATGGGTCATGCTTTGGATAATACTTTACAGGATATTTTAATACGTTTCAGAAGAATGCAGGGCTATGCCGCTTTGTGGATTCCCGGAACGGACCATGCCTCTATAGCTACCGAAGCTAAAATTGTTGAGGCTATGCGCAAAGAAGGAATAACAAAAGATGATTTAGGCAGAGACGGATTTTTAAAACGCGCTTGGGAATGGAAAAACACCTACGGGAACAGAATAACTTCTCAGCTTAGAAAAATGGGTTCTTCCTGCGATTGGAACAGAGAACGTTTTACAATGGACGAAGGCTGCAGCAAGGCTGTAAAAGAAGTATTTGTTAAGCTTTACGAAAAAGGTTTAATATATAGGGGAGAAAGAATAATAAGCTGGTGCCCGCACTGCTTAACTTCTATTTCCGACGCCGAAGTTGAATACGAAGAAAAAGACGGCTCTTTTTGGCATTTAAGATATCCGTTGGCGGACGGCTCCGGATATATAGAGCTTGCCACTACCAGACCCGAAACAATGTTGGGAGATACAGCTGTTGCGGTACATCCCAAAGATGAGCGTTATAAGGATTTAGTGGGTAAAAATGTAATATTACCGCTTGTTAACAAAGAGATACCTATTATAGCGGATGAATATGTTGAAATGGATTTCGGTACCGGCGTAGTTAAAATTACACCGGCTCACGACCCTAACGACTTTGAGGTTGGTTTAAGGCATAATTTGCCTGTTATTACCGTTATGACGGAAGACGCGCATATGACGGAGGATTGCGGCAAGTATGCAGGAATGGATACCGCCGCGGCACGAAAAGCCATTGTTGAAGATTTAAAAGCAGGCGGATATTTGGTTAAAACAGAGCCTATGAAGCATAATGTAGGCACCTGTTACCGTTGCGGAAGCGTAGTAGAACCCAGGGTTTCAAAACAGTGGTTTGTTAAAATGGAGCCTTTGGCAAAACCCGCCGTTGAAAGCGTTAAAACGGGAGAAATTAAATTTGTTCCCGCAAGATTTGAAAAAATATATTCAAATTGGATGGAAAACATTAAAGACTGGTGCATTTCGCGTCAGCTTTGGTGGGGACACAGAATTCCGGCTTGGTATTGCAAAGACTGCGGAGAAATAACCGTTTCGTCGGAAGAGCCCAAAGAGTGTTCCTGCTGCCACAGCAAAAATATATATCAGGACGAAGATACTTTAGATACATGGTTTTCTTCGGCACTTTGGCCGTTTTCTACTTTGGGTTGGCCCGAAAATACAGAGGATTTAAAATATTTTTATCCTACAAGTACTTTGGTTACGGCTTACGATATAATATTCTTCTGGGTTGCAAGAATGATTTTTTCGGGATTGGCATATACCGGAGAAGCTCCTTTTAACACCGTTCTTATACACGGAATTATAAGGGACGCAATGGGAAGAAAAATGTCCAAATCTTTAGGTAACGGAATAGACCCGTTGGTAGAAATTGAAAAATACGGAGCCGACGCATTAAGATTTACTTTGGCTACTGGCAACAGTCCGGGAAACGATATGCGTTATTCTCCCGAAAAAGTTGAATCCAGCAGAAATTTTGCAAACAAAATTTGGAATGCCGCAAGATTTTTACAGATGAATTTAGCGGATGACGAACCGGCGCCGCACATACCGCAAAAATTATCTTTAGAAGATAAATGGGTGCTTTCTAAATTTAACAATCTTGTAAAAGATGTAACGGACAATTTAGAAAAATTTGAGCTTGGGTTGGCGGTTTCCAAATTGTATGATTTTATTTGGGATGTTTTTTGCGATTGGTATATTGAAATTTGCAAAATACGTTTAAACGGAGAAAACGAAGAAAAAGCAACGGCAAGAGCGGTTTTAACCTATGTGTTCAGCAATACAATGAAACTGCTGCACCCGTTTATGCCGTTTATAACCGAAGAAATTTGGCAGTCTCTACCTCATATCGGCGAATCTATAATGATAAGCGATTGGTGCAAATATAACGAAGAGCTTAACTTTGAAAAAGAAGAAAAAGACTTTGAAATTATTATGAAGGCCGTAAAGGCAATAAGGAACAGGCGCAACGAAATGAATGTTCCGCCTTCTAAAAAAGCGGCGGTTATAATAGACACCGATAACGAAGAACTGTTTAATTTAAATAAAAATATTTTTGTGCGTTTGGCAAGCGCTTCATCTGTTACGGTAGGAAAACCCGAGGACAAATCCAAAACGGTTTCAATAGTAACCGAAAAGGCAACGGTTTATATGCCTATGAACGAGCTTATTGATTTTACCGCCGAAATAGAGCGCATAGAAAAAGAGCTTAAAAAAGCCCTTGAGGATAAAGAATTTTTTGAATCCAAGCTTAATAATCCGGGATTTATAAACAAAGCTCCCGAAAAGGTTGTTAACGCGCAAAAAGAACAATTAAGCAAGGTTTTAAGCAAAATAGAAATGTTGAATTCGAGTATTAAAGATATAAAAAGCCAAATGTGAAAATAAAATTGTTTAATATTTGCCGGTAAAATTAAATCTAATAGGGTCGTGTATTCGCGACCCTAAATTTTTAGATAAAAACGAATATGGCAATAAGGGGCGAAAGCCCCAAAAAAACAACAAGTTGTTTTTTGGTGCAAAAGCTTTGCTTTTGCCAAAGCCCAAAAATTTTTGGGCTTTGGGCTTTCGCCCTTACAATAAACTCAATTTTAAATTACATTTTTAAGGATGTTAAAATGCAGAAAAAAATTTCAAAAAATTTAAAACCTACGGAAAATAATTTAACGAAAGAAACTTTTTTAAAAGAATATAATGATGCTTTAAACTATATTCATTCTTTAGAGGTATTCGGCTCTAAACCCGGTTTGGAAAGAATATCCGTTTTGTTAAAAAAACTCAACAATCCGCAAAACGATATAAAAACAATACATGTAGCCGGAACCAACGGTAAAGGTTCGGTTTGCGAATATATAAACGAGGCTTTGATTGAAAGCGGATATAAAACCGGTTTGTTTATTTCTCCTTATGTTACGGATTTCAGAGAAAGAATTCAAATTAATAACAAGTATATTTCCAAAGAACATTTAACCGAATATGTTAAAAAAGTAAAAGAAAAAGCGGATAAATTAAAAGAAGAATTAAATATAATTATAACCGAATTCGAATTTATAACAGCTGTTATGTTTTTGTTTTTTAAAGAACAAAATGTAGATTATGCGGTTATAGAAACCGGTTTGGGCGGAAGATTTGACGCAACAAATATAATAACTCCAAAAGTATCGGTTATAACTAAAATCTCTTTGGATCACACAAAAGTGCTGGGAGACACTTTGGAAAAAATAGCATTTGAAAAAGCCGGAATTATAAAAAATAATGTTCCTGTGGTTATTTCGCCCAATAATAAAAAAGAAGTAATTGATGTTTTAATTAAAAAAGCAATTAAAACACATTCAAAAATTTATTTAACAAAATTAAAAGAGCAAAAAAGCGAATGTAAAGCCGAAAGCGAAAAAAATCCTCAAACAGAACATAAATATATTTATAATAATTATAAAAGTAAAAATGAGAATAGCGGTAATTATGTATACGAAGAAGAATATTGTTTTTTTAATTTACCATTAAAGGCAAAATTTCAGCAGGAAAATGCCGCTGCGGCATATAAAGCCTGCGAAATTTTAAATTTGCAAAAAGAAGATATTTTAAACGGATTTAAAAAAATGTTTTTGCCGGCAAGAACAGAAATTATATGTAAAAAACCGCTGGTAATTTTAGACGGTTCGCATAATCCCGACGGAGCCGAAGGGCTTGTAAATTATTTAAAAACCCAAAAAATAAAACCTGTTACCGTAATGGGGGTTATGAAGGATAAAGACGTAAAAACAATTGTAGAATTAATAGCAAAAGAAAGCGTTGCTTTAATAGGCGTAACGGTAAAAAGCAATCCGCGCTCGGAAAGCGGCAAAAAAATCGCCGAAACAGCGGAAAAATATGTAGAAAGTTTTTGGGAAGATGATTTAACCGAGGCGTTAAAAAAAGCCGTTAAAATTCAAAAAAACGGTCCCGTTTTAATTTGCGGTTCTTTATATTTAGCGTCGGATATCCGTTCTGTCGCTCAAAAATTTTTTAATTCGACAACCGAATAAACTAAAATTTTCATTTAAAGACTCTTATTATTAAATAAGGGTCTTTTATTTTTTATTTATTATGCCTTAAACACTTTGCGCTTTTTCGGCATAGTACTAAAACAAACAAAATAAAAAAACAAAGCAAATAAAGCGAAAACAAAAAGCCAAAAAACAAAAAAGCAAAAAATATAAAAATATTTTTCGGGAGGAATAAAAAATGTCGGTAAGAACCGAAAGCAACGAAAGAGTTTTAACGGTTTATTTAGACGGAGAAATAGACCATCATACGGCTAAAGGTATGAGAGAAGTTATAGATAAATCCATAAACGAGCTTATGCCCGAAGTATTGGTGCTTGATTTTAAAGACGTTACTTTTATGGATAGCTCCGGTATAGGTCTTGTTATGGGAAGGTACAAGGAATTAAAAAAATGCGGCGGAGAATTGCATATTATAAATACTACGCCGCATATAACCAAAGTTATGAAATTGTCGGGTATAGAACGCCTGGCTAAATTAGGAAAGGCGGAAAAATAATGAAATCTTTAAATAAATTCAATTTAACCGTAACTTCAAATTCTGCAAACGAAAGCTTTATACGCTCGGCGGTTTCTGCTTTTATTGCTCAGTTAGACCCAACCATAGAAGAACTTTCGGATATTAAAACAGCCGTTTCCGAAGCCGCAACCAACTGTATAGTGCACGCATACAAAGATACTATAGGGAAAATTTTTATAACCTGCGAAATTTTTGAAAACAGAACCATAACCGTAAAAGTAAGGGACAGGGGCTGCGGTATAGAGAACATAAAACAGGCTATGGAACCGCTTTTTACAACCGGCGGCAGCGAACGCGCGGGGCTGGGCTTTGCTGTTATGGAAAGCTTTATGGACAAGCTTTATGTTAAATCAAAAGTAGGCGTAGGCACTACCGTTTTGCTGAAAAAGAAACTAAGTGTTAGGATTTAGGTTTTAAAAATGAACCTTAAAACAAACAGAGAAGAACTTATTTGCAATAACTTAAAATTAGTGCACAGCATTTGCCAAAGGTTTAAAAACAAAGGAATAGAATACGACGACCTTTTTCAGGCGGGAAGCATAGGTCTTATAAAAGCGGCGGACGCTTTCGACCCTTCCAAAGGTTTTGCTTTTTCAACTTACGCTTTTCCGGTAATTATGGGTGAAATTAAAAGGTTGTTCCGCGACGGCGGAAGCATAAAAATTTCGCGTTCTCTTAAAGAAAGGTATTTAAAAATAAATGTCGTAAGCCAAAAGCTGGCAAATAAATTTTTAAGACCTCCTAAAATTTCCGAAATCGCAAAAGAATTAAATATAACTTCCGAGGAAGTCGCAGTAGCTGTTTCGGCTTGCTCGGCCCCAAGCTCTTTAAGCTTTATAAACGAAGACGGAGAAATTAAAGAAACGGATATAGGCGTAAATAAAAGTGCGGAAGAAACCGTAATAAAAAAAGTAATGATAGAAGAACTTATTAATAAATTGCCGGAAAAAGATAAAGATATAATAGTGCAAAGATTTTTCAATCACAAAACACAAACCCAAACGGCAAAGGCTTTGGGACTTACTCAAGTGGCTGTTTCACGCAGTGAAAAACGTATTTTAAACAGCCTAAAAACAGCCTTAAAATAAAAAATAAAAATTTTTTAAAAAAATTTGCAAAAAAGTGTTGACAAACGGAAAAGATTTTGGTATTATAATTGGGCGCCCTGAAGAAACGGGGCGCAAAAATGAACCTTGAAAA